>JAHQWL010000051.1 GCA_029856155.1 Promethearchaeia archaeon | reverse complement strand
CTTCTGATAATACCGATAAAAGCAAAAAAAAAGATGACCTTATAAACTTGAAAAAAGAATTAAAGGTATTGAGAAGAGAAAGAGACCATTATAAAGATATTATTAAAAAGAATAAACTCCTTTAATTCGAATATAAAATCTAGTTTTCTTGTTCAACTATTAAAGAATTTGCAATAACCTTCTGAGAAATGAAAGTGGGAAGAAATAGTCTATAAACTTTAAATAAGAAGGTTGCGTTGAGTAACATACAATCTATTAAAAAGGGTTGATCTTAAATTGTACAGAGAAAAACAAAAATATGCTATTTTTTTACTGATATTTTTATTAGGTTCAATTACAGTAATCACAATAAGCACTAATTTTCATAGCCAACCTTTAAGTGATTATGATTCAACATTATTAAAGACTTCCGCTACGTTTACCGATATTGAAATTGATGCACTTGATACTACTAATACTACTAATTCCGGTAATTGGACTTGGGCAAAAGCAACCGGTCTTTGCACTGGATCTGGTACTTCTGGTAGTCCATATGTAATAGCAAACCATATTTTTGAAAGTTCTGGGTTTGGAGATTGTTTAAGAATAAGAAATTCAAGAGTCCATTTTAGAATTAGAGATAGTACTTTCAGAGATTCAGGTGCCACTGATACTGGATTATATATTTATAATACTACTAATGGAGAAGTCACTGATTGTGATGCATATATGAATTCTAGAGGATTCGAATTAGTTAATGTAAATGATACTGAACTTGAGGGAAACCATATTTATTCTAATACTTATGGCATGTATTTATCAAATTCTCGTTTCAACACCATCTCTAATAACAATGTCTCAGCAAATACAAACCAAGGAATATTTCTCACAATAAGTATGTCTAATACCATTTCCAATAATATTGCTAACGATAATCAAAATTTCGATGGAATAGTGTTAACTATAGAGAGTAACTATAATGATTTAATCGGTAATACTGCAAATGGTAATGGAGAGAATGGAATTTCTCTTGATGACAGTCATCTTAACACTATCTCTAACAATGAAGTGAATGATAATACACAATATGGAATTTACCTTGCCTTTAGTACGAGTAATAGTATTTTATCAAATACGGCTAATCATAACGGATTTGGGATTCTTTTAGACTCCAATTGCGATGCTAATATGATTTCTAAAAACATTGCAAATTCGAACGGTAATTATGGTATATTAGGTTTCAACAGTGATGATAATACTATAACCCATTGTACCACCAATCACAATGCTATTGGAATTTACTTAATTTCCTGTGAAGATTCGACTATTTCTGATAATTCAGTTTACAATAATACAATCTTTGGGATATGTATTGAAGATGGCTTAAACATAACGTGTTCAGACAATACAGCATATGAAAATACATTGTTTGGTATATACTTAGCTAATACAGATGAATCTGTAGTTGAAAAAAACAATGCTCACCATAATGGTTACGATGGTATAATGGTAGATAGTGGGAGTCAACTGAATATTCTAGAATCTAATCTTGCTCGATATAACAACTTAAGCGGAATTCACATATTTAGTAGTAACAATAATTTGCTAATAAACAATATAGCAAATTATAATGAAGAACATGGAATCTTTATAGCGTCAAGCAATAACATTGTTCTAACAGGAAATACAGCTAATGCCAATGAAGAGAATGGAATTCACTTACTCAGTAGTAATTTTAATTCTATCATTTCTAACACCGCGAATAATAACAAGAACGGAACTTTTTTAGATAGCAGTAATAATAATAAAGTCATTGATAATACATTCGTGGGTAATGATGACTGCTATAATGAAACGGGAAGCACGGGTAATCTTTTTGAGAATAATATATGTTCTGCACCGGGTGGTTCAGCATTAGATATAAGCACTATTTTATTGATTATAGTTCTCGCGGAAGGAGCAGTAATCGCAATAATAATTGTAGCATTTGTAGTCAAAAAACGTAAATCCTAATTAATTTAACTTTTTTTTCTTATTTATGGTTCTTCTAATTTAATTTAACAGAAGAAATGAGAAATAAATAAGTTTTAATAGAAACTCTAAAAAAATCTTTGATCCTAATCAGGTGTAAGAGAATCTAGGTCTGATAAATCTAAGCCACTATCCATTATTTCAGGAGCTTCTGCTAGGAATTCATCAAGTATTTCTTTAAGTTCATCACCAGATCTCTTTAATATTAATCTAATCAACCCAATATTGATGTCTGGGTCGGAGATTAGCGTGAGCACACCCTTAGGGCCACATGAAGAGGCAAAGATTTTACCTCCCGTAAATTCGCTGGTAACTATTTCAAGATTGCCAAGTTCCAGGTTCTTACCTTGTTCTTCTGAAGCACAAAACACTGCTGAGGCTATTGCACCAATCCCATCAACATCTGCGGGGAAATAAGAAAATTTTGATACACTTGCAATAGTAAGTCCTGTTCTATCAACCAAAATAACTTTTTTGATACCACTCTCACTTTTTATTATCTTACTTAGAATATTATCGAAGCTTTTCGTGTCAATACTAATTGCAATACACCTTTTTAATTAATTTTGGTAATGTGATGTTTAATATAATTATATATTCTTCAATCTTTAAAACTATTATAATCATTTGAATTTATAAAATTATCTTTTTAAAATCTTTCATGGGAAATCTAGGAAAAATAAAGATTTAGATTCGATTAGACTAATCTATATATTAATTTTGAAACAATTTCACAATTCTGTAATAAGAAATGAAAAATTAAGGTAAAAAAAAGGTGCGGGATTCTTGAGATATGAGATTGAGAAGAGATTACATCGAGTTAAAATTGAAATGAATAATAGGAATATTAAATGTGAATATGCTAAAGATTGCAGTGAAGCTGAAAACTCCTATAGATGTAACGAGTTTTATCGAAAATGCACCAAATACAAAGGATTCAAATGAACTCAAGATATTTAAAAATCACTAATAAATTAATTCTTGAAAAGTTACAAAATACTATAAAAACATTTTTATATCATATAACGCCACTAGTATCCTAATATTTGTCTGGTAACATATGTATTTAAAAACATATGTGATGATTTTAAGAAAGATAGTTGAAATAGTATTTAATGTTTATTCATCATGTTTTCATCTTTACAAGTTAAAAATTGCCATATATAGAAATTAATTATCAAATTAACTCTTTTTTTTTAATTTATAGAGAAAATAGCTTAATTAACTCTCTAAATAAATACTAGCTTTCTTTTGTTAATTCTTTTACGATCTGCTGAATTTTATTTAACAATTCTTTCATTTTAAAGGGTTTATCAAGAAAAGCGCATGCTCCAAGAGAAATAGCTTTTTGTTTTACACTAATATCCGCACTAGCAAGGATAATTTTCTCATGCTTATTAATTCTTAAGATTTCGGTCATCGCATCTAATCCATTTTTAATCGGCATTCGATGATCCATAAGTATTACATCGGGTTTTACAATAAACTTATTATATTTCTCAAGGGCATCTTTACCGTTAATTGCAATGCCAATTACCTCAAAACCAGCTTCTCTTAATATTAATTCATATAATCTCTGCAGTGGATGGTCATCATCTACTATAAAAACTTTTATCATTACAAATTCCTAACAGATATTTTTAATCGTCTGAGTAGTATTCTTTTTTTTAAAAACCCTTTAGAATTATTCGGTGAATTAAGATAATCAAAAAAGAACTATTATTTAAGTTTAACATAGACAAAAAAGTAGTGGATATCATTTTGAAAAGTATTGCTATTATACGCCTAAAATTTATAATAAGATTTTATAAAAATAATAGATTCTTTAAAATATTGGATTTATTCCAAATAATATAAATTGCAAAATAGTATTAAATTCAGAGAAATTACATAGGAAAATTACGATGAAAGACCTAATAATTAAAAATGGCTTAGTATACGACCCATTGAATAAGATTGACGGCGAAAAGAAAGAAATTCACATTAAAGATGGTATTATTGTAGAAAAAGTCAATGGAGATGCTAAGATAATTGACGCTTCTGGAATGGTTGTAATGCCAGGAGGGGTCGATATTCATGCTCATATTGCAGGAACTAAAGTGAATGCCGGACGTTCATTTCGACCTGATGATAAACTTGAAGAATTTAATGAAAAGAAGACTAAAATAACCCGAAGCGGAACTGGTTGGTCAGTACCATCAACATGGGCGACTGGATATCGATATGCCCGACTTGGGTATACCACTGTTGTTGAACCTGCAATGCCATTGCTTAAAGCAAGACATACTCATGAAGAATTTATGGTTACACCAATTATAGACAAAGCTGCCTTCCCTCTTTTCGGAAATAATTGGTTCGTAATGGAGTTTATTAAAAAGAAGGATTATGAAAAATTAGCAGCATATATTGCCTGGATCTTAAAGGTTACCAAGGGGTATGCCGTAAAAATAGTAAATCCTGGGGGTGTTGAAAATTGGGCATGGGGAAAAAATGTTGATAGCCTTGATTCTACAGTTTTTCATTTCGAGGTTACACCAAGAGAAATATTAGAAAGCTTAGCAAAAGTTAATGAAATCCTAAAATTACCACACACGATTCACGTCCATGCTAATAATTTAGGACATCCTGGGAATAAAGAACATACGCTTGAAACTTTTAAAGCTGTTGATAAGATTAAACCAAAAAATGGAAGAAAATCTGCTTTTCACTTGACCCATTGCCAATTTAATGCATATGGAGGTACAAATTGGGGTGACTTCGAATCTGGGGCCGCTGATATTGCTGAATATTTAAATTCACACGATCATATTACTACTGATGCTGGTCAAGTTATTTTTGGGAAAGCGGCAACTACAACAATGACCGCAGACGGTCCTTGGGAATTTGCACTTCATCATATCGGGGGTACTTCAGCTTGGGGGGCTAAACCGGGAATTAAATGGATAAATGGTCAGGTTGAAGGGGAGTCCGGTTCAGGTATAGTTCCTTATTTTTTCAAGCCTAAAGTAGCCGTTAATGCGATACAATGGTGTGTTGGATTAGAGCTTATGCTCCTTATTAAGAATCCATGGCAAATATTTATGACGACTGATCATCCAAATGGAGGACCATTTACTTCTTATCCTCAAATTATTCGCTGGTTAATGGATAAGAAATCAAGAGATGATGTTCTTTTAAATCAATGTTCCAAAAAGGCATCTGAAAAAACAGAATTAAAAGATATTGACCGTGAATTGAATTTATATGAAATTAGTACTATAACACGAGCAGGTACTGCTAAATGTTTAGGTATGACAGATAGAGGTCATTTAGGTAAAGGAGCAATTGGTGATGTAGCTATATATAATTTAGATCCGAAAAAAATGGATGGGGATTCAATAGAAAAAGCATTTACTTTAGCAGCCTATACAATAAAAGATGGTCAAATCGTCGTAAAAGAAGGAGAGATTGTAGCAACTCCAATGGGAAATACTATATGTGCAGAAGGAAAAGTTAAAGAAAGTGTTATGGAAGCAATGTTACAAGATGTCAAGGCACATTGGCGAAACCATTATAGTATAAACTTCAATAACTACTCGATTGGCGAATATTATACTCCAAAAATTAAAATTATGAATGGAGCCTAAGATTTTCATATCCTTTCTTTTTTTTCTTAAATATTCGCAAAAAATAAATATACTAAATTAAGATAGTCATAGTAATAGTCTTTATTTTTATAAACAAGAATTAGGATTCAAGAATGCGAAATGAAGAATTGATGAAACTTTTAGCAGCTCTTGGGGGTGCAATAAGCTTAATAGAAGCTATTCTGGGATTTGATGATAGAAATATAGATAGTTCAAGAATAATTTTATTAGTAATCGCAATTATTTTAGCGGCTATTATCTTATTAAGTATAATTATTCCTCATAAATTCGTTGAATTAAATTGGATTATCTGTGTAATCATAGGTATTATAATGATAGTCTATACCAGTTTAATTGGGGGTATCCTCGTATTAATTGCGGGATTTGTAGGATATACCGAAAGATAATGCACCATTAAATCCTTCCCATAATATTGAAATATCGTTTATTAAAAATCTAATATATAAATTTAATAGATTTAAGTCTTTAAATTTGATTTTATAATGCACTGATTCATTCTTTTATCATTAAAAAATTTTTTATCCCTATTTAAGCCAAACAACAAATAATTGGTCAATTTTTCATTATTTTTTATTTTTCTCTAATCTTTTGTGTACTAAAGAGAATTTTATTAATTCATTAATTAAGATATAATCTTGTATTACGAGAAATGAAAAAAAATAAAGATAAAAAATGGAGCCAGCGATGGGATTTGCACCCATGACGCTAAAAGCAACGGCTCTGCAGGCCGCCTCCTTAACTACTAGGATACGCTGGCACTGAATAACTATTGTATTCTATTAGAAAATTTTACTAATATTATATAAAAATTAATCATTGATTTTTTTTTAGTTTTTCCATTTTCAACGTATTAATGATTGTAATGTGTGTTTTTAAATTGTAAAATATAATTATAACCATAAGGATTTTTACCCGTTCTTACTTATCTTTAAGTGTTCCTTAAAAAATACTAAGTTGAAGTTCAAAAAAATGGATTTAGATGAATTGCTTATTGTTGAGATGAAAGATTTTATATGTGAATTTTGTGAAAAGGTTGGACCTAGATCTCCATGTAGTAATAATGAGGCCAAGGCAGCCAAATTATTTTACAATAAGCTTAAGGCATTAGGTTATAATGTAAAAACAGAAGAATTCACTGTTCATCCAGGAGCTTATAAAGCTTCATTCAGATTACCTATGATCCTTTTTATCTTATCTGTAATATTTTATTGGATTTACCCGTTGTTAAGTTTAATAATAAGTATTATATCTTGTTTAATTTTGATAGGAGAGATGTATTTTGTAAAAGAGGTAATTGATGTTTTTTTTCCTAAGAAACATTCTCAAAATGTAATCTCTAAAATAGAATCACAAAATCAAGCTAAAAATTTAATAATAATTGGGAGTCATCTAGATTCTAATTGGGAGTTTCCCCTTATTAGAAAAATCAAATATTGATTTATAATTATTATATCTATAAATCTAATTTTAAATGTAATTCTGTTAATTATCTTACCTATAAAGATTATTGTTAATTTCCTTGTATTAGAAACTGATTTTTTCTATATTGAATTAATTTTTTATTTAATATTTATAGGTTCAATTCCAATTGCATTAATACAATTCTTTTTTATAATATCAAACCAGCCAGTAATGGGGGCTAATGATAATTTATCAGGAATGGCTATATGCTATGGGATTGCACTATATTATAGACTTTCAGAGAACAGACCAAGGAACACAGAAGTGTGGATTAATGCATATGGATGTGAAGAAATCGGCTCAAAAGGAAGCAAATTTTTTGTGAAAAAATATTTTAATGCCATCAAGAAAGCAAAAGTAATAAATTTGGACATGGTAGGGTATAAAAATTCACCAGTTCTAATCCATAAATCAGAAATTCTTGGATTGGTAAAAATGGATTATAATTTAATTGATTTAATAAATAAAATAGCTAAAAATCTAAATATAAAAACTAAAATATGTTCAAGTAAGGCTTATACAGATTCATTGAGTTTTTCTAGAAAACAAATATCGACTGTATCAATGAGTTCTATGCCACAATCATCTAAAGAATTATATTATCATACTAGAAATGACGTAATTGAAAATTTAGATTTCAAAAATTTAGTTAATGTTTATAAGATTTGTATAGATTTAATTAAAACCATTGATGAATAAAAAAATATAAAAATTATGCCTTAATTGTGTAAAATTATGGGGTTATATGATGAATTAGTAAAGATTGTAGGAAATAAATACTGTTCTGATAAGGATTTTATCTGTGTAGCATATTCAAGAGGATTAGATCCTTGCTTGCCTGAAATTATACCTCAAATAGCAATTCGTCCCGAATCAACTGAGCAGGTAGCAGAAATTATTAAAGTTGCAAATAAATATAATACTCCTATTCTCCCTCGAGGAGGTGGGTGTGGTTTAATGGGAGGGAGTAAACCCATTAGTAAAGACACTTTACTTATTGATTTAACCAGAATGGATAAAATAATAGATATTGATGAAGAAAATCATACTGTTACTGTACAATGTGGAATTAATTGGTCCAGGCTAAATGCAGTTCTTTTTGATAAAGGTTTTTATACGGGGAATATGGGTCCTGGTTCTGGTCTTAATGCTTCGATTGGAGGAGGTTTGTCTCATCATTCTGGGGGTGGAGGTGGATGTGCAAAGTATGGAAAATGTAGTGAAAATTGTATTGGATTAGAAGTTGTATTAGGCACGGGTGAAGTAATAAGACTTGGTTCTCAAGAGAATCGATATGTCGAGAAACCGTTTGTTCGACTTGCATTAGGACCAGATTTAATGGGTATATTTCTTGGAGACAATGGTATAATGGGGATAAAAACAATGGCAACAATGAAAATATATCCAAAACCACCATATTTTTCAGGTAAAACATTTTATATCAAGGAACAAACTTATGAAAATGCACAGAAAATTGTACTAGAAATGAAAAAAAAAGGTTGGTCTCGAGAATTAGGAATTTATGATTTCTTTTTTACACCACCCCCAGCAGTGATGGGAATTACAACTGATAAATTAATTGAGACATGGGGAGAAATAAAAGGAGGAGTAATTTTCTATGTGACTGAAGCTTTTGATGAAAAAGTTTTAGAGAGGAATTCAGAAATCCTAGCGAGTATTGCAGAGAAATATTCAACAAGAGAATTAGGTCCGAGTGCTAATGAGGGAAACATTACAGATTGGTATTATGGTGAGCAAGGTCATTGGCAAGTATATCATCCTTTATTTTCTATATGTGGTCCAAATTATTTTGCATGTACTACAGAAGTAATCGTACCAGTATCACGTTTTCCAGAAATATTATACAAATTAGATAAATGGGAAGAAGAAAAATATGAAGAACTCTTGGATGCAGAAGCTGAGGCTGGAACAAGTCATATTGTCATGTTAAATCATAATAGCTGTTATATTGGAAGTGGATTAACTGCCACAACCGATGAGGATTTGAAGGAAGAGGTTATTCGTTTATGGAAAGAACAATTTGAGCTTTTACTGAAAGCTGGTGGAGTAATTTACATGTGTGGGCAAATTGGTTCACAAGTTTTAGTCGATTCAAGAATATATGATGATAGGTTTTATAATTTCTTAAAGAAAGTAAAAAATTTAGTTGATCCAAATAATATAATTAGCTCTGGAAAATTTAGATTTTAGCTAATTAAAACCGATAATAAATCATTTTATTTAATAATTAAACTTAGAAGAGAGAAGGAGCAATAAAAAATGACTGAAAAATTAAAGAGACTTGAGGAATTAAAAGAAAGAATACTCTCATGTGTAGCAATTGGTGATTGCAGAGGAGCTTTAAAAGGACCATATAGCAATCCTTTACTTGAAATCACATGTCCTATGAGGGATCATGGTCCTGGTTTTGAGGCTTTTTTCGCGAGGGGGAGATTTACCATAGCCAGGGCATTACTTGATGGAAAAATAGAACCAAGTGAAGGGCTTGCAGAGGTTATTTATCAATGTACTCTATGTGGAGCATGTAGGGAAGTCTGTAATAATCCAGAGAATCCTTGCATGAGCAATCCAGCAAGAGAAAGTATCGACGATCATGTAGAAATTTGGGAAGCATTAAGGGCAGATTTAGTAGATATTGGAGTGGCTCCTTTAGTTAGACATAAAGAGATTTTCGCTCATGAAGTAAAAGAACATAATCCCTATTTTGAAAATCATTATGATCGACTAAATTGGATCCCCAAAGATTTTGAGTTTCTGCCTAAGGGTGGAGATGCATTATTCTTTGTAGGATGTACTTCCGCTTATCGATTAAATGAAATATCAAAATCATTTATAGAAATTGCAAACAAAGCAGGCATTCAATTATCCATAACTGCAGATGAGTGGTGTTGTGGTTCTATCAATTTACGATCAGGAGCAGAAAACCTTTTTAAAGCATTAGTTGAGCACAATAAGGATGTCTTTAAAAAAGCAGGTATAGAGAAAATAGTAGTTACTTGTGCTGGTTGCTATAAAACGCTCAAATATGATTATCCAAAATATGTCAAGGATTGGGATTTTCAGGTTCTTCATGCAATTGAATTAGTTGACCAATTGATTAATCAGGGTAAAATTAAAATATCAAATAAAGTTGAAGGAAAAATTACCTATCATGACCCTTGCCATTTAGGTAGACATTCTGGTATTTATGATGCTCCGAGAAATGTAATAAATGCTATAAAACAAGATGAATTTATTGAGATGAGACGTAATCGTAACTATTCATATTGCTGCGGAGCAGGGGGCGGTCTAAAATCAGGATTTCCAGATTTAGCTATTGAGATAGCTATTGATAGAGTTAGAGAAGCTGAAGAAACAGGTGCAGATATATTAACTACTACTTGTCCATTTTGCCTAAGTAATCTTTTAGATGCAGCAAAAGAAATAAATTCCAAAATTAAAGTTATTGAACTTTTAGAATTAGTCAAGCAAGCTATTTATTAGTTTTCATTTTCTTTTTGTATAACCATTCTCATAGAACCAATTAATTTGATCTCTAATAGCAAGACGTATATTTGTTTTTGGCATTTTTAATTCAGTCCAAGCTTTAGTACAATTAAAAGCTCTATACATAGCAGAAGCAACACTTTCTATAGGTGTTTTTGGGTTTGTATGTTTTATCTTACATGATATAAATTCATCGAAAAATGCAAAAGCTTTTGCTAATACCATGGGAACCGCAAAATTAGGTGCTTTCATACCCGCAACATCTGCTATTAACCGTAAAAGATCTCTGAATGTTAAGTTTTTATTCCCTGCAATATATCTTTCCCCTGGTCTTCCATTTTCTATAGCCAAAACATGAGCCATAGCAACATCCTTAACGTGCACAACATTCAAGGTAGTATCAGCAAATCCTGGCATCTTTCCATTCATGAAATCCATCACAATCCTTCCAGTAGGTGTTGGTTTGATATCATAAGGTCCCATGGGAGTTGTAGGTAATATTGTACACAGTGGTAAACCTTTTTTATTCCATTTTAAAGCCACTAATTCCCCCAAATACTTAGATCTCTTATAGTGTCCTGGTAATTCTTCTTTTGTTGCAAATAATTTTTCATCACCAACCGAACCTTCTGACGGCATCCCAATTGCACTTTCAGAACTAGTGTAAACTACTTTTTTTATACCAATATCCTTTGCTAACTCCAATAATTTATCAGTAGCTCTAACGTTTACATCGTACATAGCTTTAATCTTTTTAGGATCTGCCCAAAACCACTTTGCTAAGAATAGATATATCGCACCATTATGTATAATATAATTACAGTCATCTAATGCTTTATGGATTGTATCAATTTCTCTTAAATCTCCATACGCAAACTCAATAGGTAAATCTTGAATTGTTTGAAGATTAGAAGTTTGCCGTACAAAAGCCTTAACTTCATAATCTTTTGCTAAGGCAGCACGTATAATATTCGCCCCGATAAACCCATTTGCGCCTGTTATTAATATTTTTGACAAGGAAATTTACCTATGAAAAATATTGTTGTTATTCTGCTATTATATAAATGCAAGCTTAGAAATAAATATAAATATTCAGAATAAAATATTAATTCAGAATTTCTGAATGAACATATACCGTTCATTCCAAGTAGTGTAATCATTAAATTATGTACTTACAATAATGAAAAAAAACCCCGATCTATAAACGTTTTGGCTTTAAAATTTTCATAAAATATGATATTATCAAGCACGATCCTAATTAATTGGGCTATGATTGAAGAATAATATTGAATACCTTGATTCAACCACGAGGATTATAATAAATTAAAGAAAAAAATATATTATATAGAATTTTAATAATTCTTGGTTAGATTCTTCTTTGTTTGTTACTATGAAAGATGAGAAAAGTGAAAAAAAAGATCAAATAATTGGGCTCGGATTAGTTTCTGGAGGACTAGATAGCTTAACTGCATGTCTTTTATTACAATTACAAGGGACAAAAGTAATTGGTTTAAACTTTACATCTCCTTTTTGTCAATACGATAAGAAGACTAGTCAACCTGATTGTAACTTAGATTTATTTCAAGAAAAGCTTGGAATTGAATTACATTATTTACCATTGAAAGACGATTTTTTAGAAATAATCCAGAATCCTAAATTTGGGTATGGAAAACATCTAAATCCTTGTATTGATTGTAGGATATATATATTAAAGAAAGCAAAAGAACTTATGAAAGAAATAGGAGCAGATTTAATATTTACTGGAGAAGTTTTAAATCAGAGACCAAAATCCCAACATATGAGAGCGTTAATGATTGTTGAGAAAGAAACAGGTCTGGAAGGTAGACTTTTGAGACCCTTATCTGCCCTCCAACTAAAACCCACTATTTATGAAGAGCGGGGATTAATTGATCGAAAGCAATTACTAGGAATAAAAGGAAGGGGTAGAAAAATCCAAATGGATCTTGCTAGAACCCATGGTCTACTAGATAATTATTATGCTTGTGGAGGATGTCTGCTAACAGATGAGAATTTTGCAAATCGTATGAAGGATTATCTCAAATTTCATAAGAATCCAAAAATTGAAGATATAAATATTTTAAAAGTAGGACGCCATTTCCGATATAAAAATACAAAAATTATAGTAGGAAGAAATGAATCCGAAAACAATAAACTACTTACTCTCAAAAAACCTAATGATTTTATATTTGAAGCTAAAGGAGTTCCCGGACCAATTACAATTGTACAAGAAGATTATAGTAAGAATTCATTAAAATATGCTGCAACATTGACATTACGGTATTCTGATTTTAAACAACTAAAAGGTCAAGTAATCTATGGAACTGATTATAACAAATTAACAGAAGAAATGACCATTAAAATAGAAAATGATAAGATTTTGAAGCATTATCTTTTATAAAGTAATTTACAATCTTTTTGTGTATATAACTATTACGAAAATGTTAATATAAACTAAGATATAAATAAAACCTCTTTTACTAAGAATCTATGGATACCAGTAGATAATTTTAATAAATAATTATCAAAATTTCCTAGGATATTGGTGTTATTTATATGATTTCTGATAAAAAAAATAAATATATTAATTTTGAGAATATCTTTCCATTTATTTTGGAAACAATAGAGGATTTATTTATTATTGTTTCACTAGATAATTCTTTTAAAATCGAATATATTCATGAATGTAAATTTCTGGAACAATTGGGATATTCAGAGTGTACATTGTTAGGCAAATCTCTCTTAAATCTAGTTGATTTTGGAAATAAATCTCCAAAAACAGAATTATTAGAAATAATCCATCAGAATAAAAATATACAAGATGTTAAAGTAATTAAAAAGAATGGAGAGCTTACATGGGTGGAGTTTATTTCTACATTGTTTAATGATGAGAAAAACCAA
This sequence comes from Promethearchaeia archaeon, assembly GCA_029856155.1. GTDB lineage: Archaea > Asgardarchaeota > Lokiarchaeia > Sigyniarchaeales > SOKP01 > Loki-b32. The sequence continues at coordinate 24,709 of JAHQWL010000051.1, read as the reverse complement.
CAAAAATTAATTGTTAAATTAAGAGACATTTCAAAAAGGAAAGAATTAGAGAAAAATTTACAAGAAATAAAGAATCATTTAGAAAAAATTTCAAAAACAGTTCCAGAAATCAGATTTTGGGAAATATTTAGACCTAAAAAATATGAGCAAGCACTAAAAGAGAGTGAAGCTCTGCTTAACACAGCAATAGAATGTTTACCTTTTGATATTTTTATGATTAATAAAGATGGCTATTATGCTATGCAAAATTCGACTAGTAAGGAGTTTTGGGGAGATATTATTGGCAAACGTCCAGAAGAAGTAGCAAATGATCAAGAGACTCTCGCAATCTGGAAAGATAATAATTCAAGAGCTTTTTCTGGAGAAATGGTTACTGGTGAAGTGAAATTTAAAATAAATGGTAATTATCATCATTTATATAATATTGTAAGCCCTGTTTATATAAACGATGAAATTCAATTTATAATTGGTGTTAATATTGATGTAACTGAATTGAAGTCAACTGAACAAAAATTAGAAGAATCTGAAGAACGTTATCGAGAAATGATTGATAATTTAGATGTTGGCTTCTTTCGTGTAAGTTTAGATGGTACTATTTTGATTCACAATCGAAAATGCAACGAGATTTTTGGAATTTCTCCATTAGAAAGACGAATCGGTGAAAAAACACTTAATTTTTGGAAAAATCAGGAGGATCGAGAAAAATATCTTATAAATTTAATGAAAACTGGATATGTAAAAAACTATGTTGCTTTAGCTAAGAAAATTAATGGTAAAACGATTATATTACAAATTAATTCTCACTTAATTAATGATGATAAAGGAATACCTATTGCTGCTGAGGGTACTATTATTGAGATTACAGAAAAATATAATTTACAAAGAGGGTTAGAAGAATCAGAAAAAAAATACAGAGATATTGCCGAATTATTACCTGACATATTATTCGAAACAGATTTAAATTTAAATCTAACTTATGTAAATTCGATTGCTTATAATATATTTGGGTATAATGAAGAAGATGTAAGATCAGGTTTGAATATAACCCAGTTTATTGATCCTAAATATAAAGAAAAGGCAATGAAAAATATTAAATTACTACTTGAAAATAAAGAAACAACACCACAAGAATATTTATTAGTTAAAAAAGATGGGAGGAAATTCTTTGCTTTAATTCATTCAAAACCTGTTTATATTAATAAAATAATTATTGGAATAAGGGGTACCATAACAGACATTAATAATCTTATAATAGCAGAACAAGATTTAAAGGAATCCGAAGATAAATTTAGAACAATTGCTGAACAATCATTAATGGGAATCTGCATCATACAAGATTTTGAAATTAAATATTTTAATCAACAAATGGCAGAAATTTATGGTTATCCTATTGATGAAATTAAGCAATGGAAACCTAAAGAATTTATAAAAGTTATACATCCAGATTTTACGGAAATGGTAATAAATCAAATAACTAAAAAACAACAAGGTTCAAAAGATGTAATTACACATTATATTGCGAAAATAATTAAAAAAAATGGGGAGATCCGATATGTGGAAAATTACTCTAATCCAATAACATTTCAAGGAAAAACAGCAGATTTATTAACTCAGATAGATATCAGCGCCAAAATGAATGCAGAACAAAAAGTACAATCATCAGAACAAAAATATCGTCATTTATATGAAAATTCTCCAAACGCAATTCTCTTATTTAATTTGAATGGAGAAATATTAGATTGTAATCTAATTTCAGAAGAATTATCTGGATTCAATAGAGATGATTTAATTGGAAAGAATCTTCGGAATCTTAATGCTATACCAAGAAGCGCTCTCCCTATTGTTTTAGAAGACCTCAGAGCTTTAGTCAAGGGAATAGTTATGAAACCAAGAGAAATTCAACTCCACACCAAAGAAGGAGCTTTATTATGGGTTAATATTCAAGCATCATTGTTTGATTACGAAAATGAGAAAGTAATCCAAGCAATTATTCAAGTTATAGATGAAAAAAAGAAAGCAGAACAAGAATTGAAAGAATCTGAAGCCAAGTATCATGAATTATTTGAAACATCTCCAGATGGAGTTATACTTACCGATTTAAAAGGAAATATAATAGAATGTAATTCTGCTATAAAATCTATTGCGGGATATTCTCCAACAGAATTTATTGGTAAAAATTTCATAAATTTAAATATATATCCTGAAAATGGGTTAGAAAAATTACTAGAGGGATATAAGGATTTATTAGAGGATAATAAATTAGGAACTATGGAATTTCCGATCAAACATAAGGATAATCAGATTAATTGGGTACAAGTTAGATCCACTCTGATTAACATGAAAGGACAAAAGTATATTCTAGCAGTTATACACAATGTAACCACACAGAAAGAAGCAGAAGAGACTATAAAAAGAAGTGAAAAAAGATATCGTGACATATTGGAAACTTCTTCGGTAGGAGTAATCGAACTTGATCTTATTAAGAACCAAATTAAATATATGAATCCCAAACTAATAGAAATTATCGGATATAAAGAAAATGAATTAACTGAAAACCATTTTTTAAATAAATTAATACATCCTAAAGATTTACGCAAACTTTTAGATTCAAATGAGAAATCTGAATTAGAATTTAGAATATTCGATAAATTTGGGAAATTAAAATGGTTATCTGGTAAAACAATACCACGCTTTAATGAAAATGGACAAATTATTAGTATAAGGGTATGGCTTGAGGATATAACAGAAAAGAAATCATATGAGACTTTAATATATGAATTAAATGTAAATTTTCTGAATTTTACAGCAGATATTAGAAATAATATCCAATTATTACTTAATACGTGTTTAAATTTACTTAATAGTGATTTTGTTTTATATATCAACAAAACTGAACATGAAGGAAAAGAAACATTTCAGATACTTACGTCTGATAATAAATCGTTTATGTGTGATACTGAATTTTTTGTTGAAAAATTGTTTGTTAGTGAATTGTTTTACGAATCACATGATTTTCCTCAAACATTTTATGATATAAATAAAATAGATTTTGCAAATAGGGATCCCTTTATTGCAAGATATAATTTAAAAGGATGTTTCGGAAAATTAATCAAATCACATAACGATTTAGAGAGCGCTGTTTGTGTTTTTTATAAACAAAATCCTGTCATAAGTAATCAAGATAAATTAGTTATGTTTTTATTATGCGATGCAATTGAAATTGAACAAAGACGCTGGCAAGTCCAAAGAGGTTTAGAAGAACAAAATATTACATTAAACAAAATTAATAATCTTAAATCAGAGCTTTTTTCAAGAACTTCACATGAATTAAAAACCCCTCTTATCTCGATCAAAGGTTTTACAGAACTTTTATTAACGTTCCATAAACCTAAGTTTGATAATGAAGTTCTATCAATCTTAGAGGAAATTAAAGAAGGGAGTAAACGCCTTGAAAAAATTATTAATCTATTATTAGAAAGTACAAAATTAGAAGCGGAACAATTAGAACTAAGTCTATCTAACGAAAATCTAAGTTTTTTAATTAGATTCTGTGTTAAGGAATTAAGAGGATTAACAAAATTACGAAATCAATCTATTACCCTCAAATTACATGACACCTTGGAAACTCAATTTGATAAAGAAAGGATTTATGAAGTTTTTTCCAACTTGCTTGTCAATGCTATTAAATACACACCACCCGGTGGAAAAATAACTATTGAGTCCGCTATTAAAGGGGGCTTATATTTAATTTCTGTAAAGGATGATGGAATTGGATTTACACCCGAAGAAAGGGATCAAGCATTCATGCAATTTGGAAAAATTGAGAGATATGGTCAAGGTTGGGATGTCGCTATTGAAGGAACAGGACTTGGTTTATATATAACAAAAAAATTAATAGAATTACACGGGGGAAAAATTTGGCTTGAATCTGAGGGAAGAAATAAAGGAAGCACTTTCTATTTTACAATTCCCATAAAAAATTAAAAAACCTTCTATATTTATATCTATTTTTTACACCCTCAAATCTTAAATAAGACTCTAAGTATTTAATTTAATATAATCTACTTATTCGAATTTAGAAAAAATGCCGGACGTTGAATGGACAAGATATTTTGTTGTTTATGTTATACAATCATTCGCAATTATTTTATACGTTGCCATTACCTTTAAAATTCTTAAAAGGAATAGAAATCGGCTCACATCGATATTGAGTACTTTTTATTTATTAGGTACAAGTGGTCTTTTTTTCAATCTAATACTTATACCAATAAAGAATAATCCTACAAGTACAATTTTATATTTTATAACTTTTTTTTTAATATCATTTGGACAGATTTTTCTTATTATTTTTCTTAGAACCCTTCTAAATTTAGATATAGATACCAACTCTAAAGTAGATTTCTTTATTATTTTTGTTTATGGATTATTAATCTCAATTCCTTTTTTCATTCCCGAAGGATTTAGTTTTAATGAGAGTACGAACTGGATTCCAATCTATAGTTGGAATTTTCTTTTAGTAATTTATACAATATTCACAGTTATGATAATCATTCCAAGTACCATATATTTTAAGAAATTATATAATAAATTTGAGAAGATTGAGTTAAAAAAGAAACTAAGATACTTTAGAGCTGGGAGTTATGGAATGTTTTTCATTTCTTATGGAGCTATATTATATAATACATGGCAAAATCCAATTTTTAAATTAATCTGGACATTTCTTTCTTTAGCGGTCATACCTTTTGCACTTTTAATCTATTATGGAATTGCGCAAAATTTATGAATTGTGTATTAATTTATAGAATAATTGGACTCCAAATTTTTTATTATAGATTTAAATTATACTCTATTTAGAAAAACTTAAAAACAAAAAATTAGATAACTATGAATTTATTGAAAATTAGTCTAATTAGGTGGTAAATATAAACGGAGATCTTGATGAAGAAGAGGATTTGGAAGATATACCAGAAATAAAGAAGTATTTTATGAGAATTTATACGGTTTTATCAAAAGAGATACGAGAGAAATTAAAACAATTGGATTTAGATAAAGAAAAGAAGAAAAAAATTAAGAAAGAATTAGCATTTTTATCTAGAGAAAAGCAAATTGAATATTTAGATGAATTAAATAGTAATACTAACAATAAAGATGAACTGAAATATAACTAGTTATTTCCTCAAAAAATTATTAAAACTATACTTACCTATTTATTGGAAATTTCTTTTTTTTTAATCCTTATAAAAATGTAAAATATAAGAAATAATTGTTATTTTGAATTTTGTTATGAATTATCGATAACAAATTTTTTTAATAAAAATACTTTTACCTTCTTAAGATTATCAATCAATTTGTTTGATCAAACATTTAATTGTAAATACCTTGTTTTTTTACAAAATCGCAAATCGATTTTTACACAACATAGGGGATTTGGTATACTAATGAGCGAAAATGTAGAAAAGTATATAAAAAGAAAGGTCTATAAGTCTACAAACTCCAGAATTGCACAAAAGTTTGTTGACGCGGGATTAGAAAAAATAAGAGCATGTATCAATTGTGGAACTTGTACTGGAAGTTGTCCAAGTGGACGTCGAACAGCATATAGGACTCGTTCTGCTCTCCGTCGTGCATTAACAGGTGACGAATCTGTTTTACAAGACATTGATATTTGGATGTGTTCAACTTGTTATTATTGTTATGAAAGATGCCCTCGTGATATTCCAGTAACCGATTTGATTATAAAGCTCAGAAATATTGCTGTGGAAGAAGGTTATATTTTAGATTCACATTTTGGATTAGCTAATGATATATTCTATGCTACTGGGCATGGTGTACCCGCGAACGGAGAAGCAAATAAGAAATGGAGGGATTTAAGAGAATCCTATGGATTACCCCCTTTACCTCCAACAGTTCATTCTTATCCTGAAGCTTTAAAGGAGTGCCAAGATTTGATGAATGCTGTAGGATTTAAAAAACTATTGGATAATGCAGCAAAACTAAAAGAAGAAAGAGCAAAAGCAGAAAAAAAGAATGAGGAGAAATAAATATGAATGAAGATTATAAATGGCGATATGGTTTTTTTTTAGGTTGCGTAATTCCTAATCGTTATCCTATGATCGAAATTTCAATAAGAAATGTTTTTGATCATCTAGGAGCTGAACTATTAGATTTGCCCGGTGCGTCATGTTGTCCTGCTCCAGGTGTCTTTAGAGCATTTCATATACCAACTTGGTTTGTTATTGCTGCAAGAAATATCTCTATCGCCGAAGAATTAGGAGTAAGTCCAATCACCGGCTGTAATGGTTGTTATGGAACTCTTAGAGATGCTTGGTATGAACTTGAGCATGATTATGAAAAAAAGAAAGAAGTAAATGAATATCTCGCCAAAATTGGTCGAAAATATACAGGTACTTTTGAACCAAAACATATTGTTCAAGCTTTATATCTCGATATGGGATTAGATTATTTAAAAGATTTCATCAAATTAAAATTCTCAGATTTAAAGGTAGGCGTACATTATGGATGTCATATAGTAAAACCAAGCGAAAAAAGACCATGGAATGGAGAATATGAATCTCCTGAATTTCTTGACGAGATTGTTGAAATAACAGGTGCTAAAAGTATTGATTATAAAGATAAATATATGTGTTGCGGAGCTGGTGGAGCGGTTAGAACTGCTGTTAAAGAAGTTGCAGCAGATTTTACACGGGAAAAATTGGTGAATATGAGAGATGCAGGCGTAGACATTATTATTAACTGCTGTCCTTTCTGCCACCTTCAATTGGACCTAGGGCAGGTTGAGGTAAACAATTTTTATGGAGATATCATAGGGGAACCATTTCACATTCCTGTAATATATATAACTCAACTTTTAGGAGTTGCGTTTGGAATGGATCCTAATTTATTAGGTTTAGTTAAAAATCATGAATTGCAAGGAGTTTCTCCCTTTATTTCTATAGATCCATTCTTGAATATAGTTAAACAGCAATTAACTTAGGAGGAAAAAAATGACAGAAACGAAAAAAGAAATTGAGATTACTGGCAATGAAAGATCTAGGATTGGTGTTTATGTTTGTCATTGTGGAATAAACATTGGTGGTGTAGTTTCGGTCCCAGATTTAGTGGAATATGCCAAAACTCTTCCAAATGTAGAAGTTGCACGAGAATATAAATTCTTTTGTTCTGATGTAGGTCAAAAAATGATTAAAGAAGATATTGAAGCGGGATTAGTAAATAGAGTTATAGTTGCTGCATGTTCTCCAAGAATGCACGAACCTACTTTCAGAATTGCTTGTAAAGAAGCAGGGTTAAATCCATTTCTGTTTGAGATGGCAAACATTAGAGAACACTCAACATGGGTTCATATGAAAGATCCAGAAGGGGCATATGAAACTGCTAAAGATCATATTAGGATGGCAGTAGCAAAATCAAGAGAATTAGTCCCTCTTGAAATACAGAAAGTAAAAGTAGAACCATCTTGTTTAATAATTGGAGCAGGAATTGCAGGTATGAATGCGGCTTTAGACCTTGCTGCAGAGGGATACAAAATATATTTAGTGGAAAAAACTCCTACAATTGGAGGTCATATGGCTCAACTGGACAAAACATTTCCAACCATGGATTGTTCAAGTTGTATCCTTACTCCAAAAATGTCTGAAATATCACGAGAAAAAAATATAGAACTCTTAACATATTCTGAAGTAACAGAAGTGTCTGGGTATATAGGGAATTTTGAAGTCACAATATTAAAAAAACCTCATTATGTAGATCAAAAAAAATGTACTGGATGTGGAGTGTGTGTTGATTATTGCCCTGTTACTGTAGGGAATGATTTCGAATTAGGATTAGCTGCACGAAAAGCAATATATATTCCATTTCCCCAAGCTATTCCTGGGCAATATACAATAGATATGGATAATTGTATTAAGTGCGGAATTTGTGCAAGAATTGATGTATGTGAACCAGAAGCTATAATTTATGATGATCAACCAGAATATTTGAAAGTTAAAGTAGGAACAATTATTGTAGCAACTGGATGGGATTTATATGACCCAACAGAGTTAAAGCAATATGGATATGGAATATATCCAAATGTTATTACGGGGCTTCAAATGGAACGTTTATTAAGTTCTTTTGGACCAGTTATAGGAAAACCAGTAAGACCTTCTGACTTAAAAGAACCACACAGCATCGCTTTCCTGCAATGTGTCGGAAGTAGGAATTTTAGAGAAGGAGGGAATCAATATTGCTCTCGAGTTTGTTGTATGTATGCTACAAAACAAGCAAGACAATATAAAGAAAAACATCCTGATGCTGATATATATATTTTCTATATAGATATTCGAGCTTTTGGAAAAGGATATGAGGAATTTTACGAATCTGCTAGCCGAAACTATGGAATTAGTTATGTGAGGGGCAGAATCGCAGAGGTTACCGAAGATGAAGATCATAATATTATTATCCGATCGGAAGATACCTTACTTCAGCAACCAGTTGAATTAAAAGTTGACTTATTTATATTATCAACCGGAATAGAACCACGAGTAGATGCAGATATAATAACTTCTCTATTAAGAATTCAAAGATCTGCTGATGGATTCTTTTTAGAAGCACATCCAAAATTAAGACCCGTTGATACTTTAACAGATGGTATTTTTATTGCTGGTGTTGCTCAGGGGCCAAAAGATATTCCAGATGCTGTAGCTCAAGCTAAAGGAGCGGCATCAAGTGCTGCTGTATTAATGGCTAAGGGAGAAGTTGAAGTAGAACCCTTTTTTGGAGTTGTTCGACCTGAAAGATGTATAGGATGTGGTATGTGTGTCGAGAATTGTGCTTATGGAGCAATTGAACTTGTTGAAGACCGATGGTTTGGAACTGTAGCTAAAATCAATGAGGCACTCTGTAAAGGGTGTGGTGCTTGTTCAGGAAATTGCAGATGTTCTGCAATAGATATTAAAGGGTTTACAGCTGAACAAATTTATTCAATAATCACCGATAGATTATAGTACTAAATAATAGATTCTTTTTTTCCAAAAAATACTTTAATTTTTATATTTCAAACCAAATACAGAATGATTTATCCTATGATTGATAAATTGTAAGAAAATTTTTTATTATGTCTTGACATATTTGTTAATTGTCTTTAATTTAAAAATAAGATCCATAATGAAGTTAAAACATTCAATATATTAGAAAAAATAAAAATTAAGTTGATAATATGGTAAAATTTATTGTAGTACACTCTGTACCCCAAAAGGCTTTAGAGAAATTGGTAGAAATACCACCAGATGAAAACAAAATGATTATTAATTTAAGAAAAGCATGTAATTATGATGCCTATTGGATAAGAACTTGGGCAGTATTAGATCATGAAAAGTTATATTGTGAATGGAATGCAAAAGATGCTGAATCAATCCGCAAAATATGGGATGAAAATGTCAAAGGAATTGGAATCGATTCAATTGCTGAAATGCAAATTGTTGATGGCGAAGAGTATCGAGAAAAATAAAATCAAGAAGTAAATTTAAATCCTTTAAATTTTAACTTATTTTTTTATTATTCAATATTCTCAATAAAAATAAAGAAATTGCTAAAAACAATATAATCTATTTACCCATGATCGATAAATGGCTCTCAAAAACTAAATTAAATAAAATTTTCGAGAAATTTGTGAAAAAATTATTTTTAAATTAAGATATCAGCAAATCAACTTACGGTTTTAGCTGATGCAAAATTTTCATCAGTATATTTTTTAGATAAATCAAGATTCGATTGATTCATCTCTCAAGATGAAATGAACACAGTAGAATCGATAGGTGAATTAACGGAATTAGTTAATCAAAAAATTGACGAATTTAAAATATAAAGCAGTTATAACTATAACTACCAAAATTTTAACTTATTATTTTCCCAATCTATTTAAAAAATTGAATAATAATTTAACATTCTGGGAATTTGTGTTGAGATTTTTCCTATTGATCTTACATTATTCTTTAAAGTAAATATCATGGAGATTTTCTATTGATTAATCAATAATTACCTTCTATTAGAATTTGATAATAATCGTTTCTAATAGAAACATTTAAATAAACCACATTATATTTCATTTAATTGATATACTATTAAAATTATTTCTACTTAAAGTAATTATAAAATAGAAAAAAAAATAATATAATGGGAGGATATTCAAATGGCAAAAAAGAAAGATGATGAAGACGATTGGGATGATGATGACGAGGACGAGGACGAAGATTGGGATAACGATGGCGATTTTGAAGAAGATTTTGACGATAACTGATGAGATAACTAGAGATTTTTTTTAACGAATTAATAATCTTCATATATTTCTTAAATAAATTAATTTTTTTAAAAAGAGAAAATTTTACTAATTCTTCTTAAATTTTCCATTCTGCATTTAGTAGTCCAATTATTTTTTCAGGATCTGATGTTGCAGGTTTGCAGGTTTTATTAATACAAACATATCCCGTTGCTTTATCATCTAACTTAATGAAAAATTGGATAAAATTCGACAATCCATCCATTCTTGAAGATTCACCTTCTGTGTTTCTATGGATAATCACTTTATTCGGAATATATTCCTTTTGAATAATTCTTATTAATTCATTAGTATCTTTAGTATCTGAATCACCTGCTATAACTAATGAATAAGTTGGACCAATAGCGAAATCTATTGCAACCAAAAATTGAGTATATGCAAGAGGACTCGCTTCTATTTTGCTAGAAAATACTCTACTTAAAATATCTGCTTTTTCCTCTAATTCATAATTTCCAGTAATATTACTTAATCTAAGCAAGTTTAACATCGCAATTGAATTCCCCGAGGGAATAGCTCCATCATAAATTTCTTTTTGTCTAGTTAATAATTTTTCTCCATCTTTAGCTGTAAAATAAAACCCACCAATATTTTCATCCCAAAAATCTTCTATTTGGATCTGATGTAATTCGAGAGCTGTTTCTAAGTAAAAAATATCAAAAGTAGCTTCATATAATTCTATAAGACCCCAAATGAAGAAAGCATAATCTGTTAAATAACCCTGAATTTCAGCACTACTATCTTTATATCGATGAAGTATTTTTTTATTAGAGTCTCGAAGCTTTGAAAGTATAAAATCAACTGCGTTCTTTGCAAACTCTAAATACTCTTTTTCTTGAAAAGTTACTGCTGCCTTGGCAAGAGCAACTATTAGTAATCCATTCCAATCAGTTAATATTTTATCATCTTTATGAGGATGTATCCTCTTTTCTCTTAAATTAAACAAAACTAACCGTATTTTTTCAATTTCTTCAAGTGATTCTTTATCTGGAAATTTTTTTAAATGGAAAATATTCTTACCCGTCTCTCTCCCGGATGCTTCTTCAAGATAATTACCAGCTTCCTCAATATTAAACGTTCTAATTGCTAAATTCAATTCATCCTTATCAAGAATTTTTTCCATTTCTTCTTTTGACCATACGTAAAATTTTCCTTCCACCCCTTCACTATCTGCATCTTCAGCTGAATAAAATCCCCCTTCTGGAGAAGTCATATCTCTTAGAACATAGGAAAGTATTTCTTGAGCTGTTTTTCTGTAAAAATCATTTTTAGTAGCTTGATAAGCTTCAATATAAGCAATTGCAATTAATGCTTGGTCATACAACATTTTCTCAAAATGAGGAACAAGCCAAATTGAATCAGTTGAATATCTATGAAATCCAAAACCAATATGATCATAAATACCTCCCTTTCTCATTGCCTGAAGTGTATTCTCTACCATTTCTAATGCTTTTTTTTCTCCAGTACGTTTCCAATACCTTAATAAAAATATAAGATTGTGCGGTGTAGGGAATTTAGGACGATCTCCAAAACCACCATTTACACTGTCAAATTGTATTGATAATTGCTTATATGTCTTTTTTAGAGTGCTCTCTGAAAATACCTCTCCAGGTGATTCTTGATCAATATTTTGAAGACTAAATGTAATTTGATCCGCAGAATTTAATATCTCATTTCTTTGATTAGCCCATAGATCTTTAATACGCTTAATTAAATCTATTAACCCTATTCGTCCAAACCGAGTCTCTTTAGGGAAATAAGTTCCTGCAAAAAAAGGTTTTTTATCAGGGGTCATGATAATGGTAAGTGGCCAACCTCCTGAGCCGGTCATCATTTGACATACAGTCATATAGATTTTATCTATATCGGGACGTTCTTCTCTATCCACTTTTATTGATACAAATATCTTATTCATCAATTCAGCTACTTCTTCATCCTCAAATGATTCGTGAAGAAAAACATGACACCAGTGGCAAGTAGAATACCCTATCGATAAAAAGATTGGTTTATCTTCTTGTTTTGCTTTATTAAAAGCTTCTTCTCCCCAAGGATACCAATCTACTGGATTCTTGGCATGTTGAAGTAAATAAGGACTCTTTTCACTTGAAAGATGATTTCTTTTTCCTTCTATTAAATTTGAAGTCATTTTTTAATGGCTATCTCCAAAATTTATCTATTATTATAACTATTCATAAATGTAAATTCTTCCAATTTTTTCCTTGGAGGTCTTTGCTTTTCTCCTAATTTCATTGCTTCAGAAAGAACCGGATTAATGGTTTCGGAATGTTTTCCAATAATGATTAGTGTAATAAGCCTAAATTCCTCAGGGATCTCTAGGATTTTTTTAGCTTCATCTTCTTTGAATCCCGCTATAGGATGAGCAACTAGACCTAACTCAGTAGCTCGTAAAATCAAAAAAGCGGTAGCCAATCCTGTGTCAAATAAGTAATACTGGCGTTCTCCAATAATGCAATCATATTCAGGTTTGCTGAATACTGCTATAATCATTGAAGCTTTCTCGACCCATTTATTTCCAGATGAAAGCATACTAAATATTTTTATTAATTGTTCCCGACCAGTTATAAAAATAAAGTTCCATGGTTGTTTATTCATACAAGATGGAGCTATTTGGGCAACTTTTACTAAATCATTTATCAAATCACCAGAAATCTCTACAGGGTCAAGAGATCTAAAGGCTCTTCTCTCTTCAATTGCTTCTTTCACATTCATATTTTGTTCCATTTCCAAAATTTAAGGTGAAAATTAAAATTATTTTCTTAATTTAGTTAAAACCTTTTGAACATCTTCAGGATGCCCATTTACGGAAACCTTTGACCATATATGTGCTATCTTTCCATCAGGATCTATTAAGAAGGTACTTCGAACAACACCCATATATTCTTTTCCTCGAAATTTCTTCTTAGCCCATTTACCATATTTTTTAATGACTTTTTTATCAATATCACTAAGTAATGTAACCTTCAAATTTTTCTTTTCAATAAACTTAGCATGAGATTCAGGACTATCAGGACTAACTCCAATTACAACAGTATCTAATTTTTCCAGTTTGGGTAAAATTCCCGTAAATCCTATCGCTTCAGTAGTACAGCCAGGCGTGTTATCTTTCGGATAAAAGTATAGTACAACAAATTTTCCTTTAAAATCATCCAAACAGACTTTATTATTATCTTTATCTGGAAGACAAAAATTAGGTGCCTCTGCTCCAACTTTTAACTCTATTATTTGTTCTGTCATAATTATTTCATTTTGTTTGAGTTTCTAAATTCTGGATTCAATAAAATAGTATTAATTTAAAATTGATTCTTGGAGTTATCAATATTCGTGTTATGAAGTATTAAATAGAAACTAAAAGAGTTTAATAAATTAACATTATAAGGACTTTTAACTAATAAATTATAAAATCAATTGATACATTTATTAAAGAATAGGAGTAGACAAGATGAGTGAGTTTTTAAAAGATTATACTGTAGTAGAAGAGATACCCGTTCGATGGGGGGATATGGATGCTAGAGGGCATGTAAATAATACAATATTTTATCGTTATTTTGAAAGTTCACGAATAGCATTATTTCAATTTTTAGATATTTATGAAGAACCTACAACTGCACGTATAGGACCAATTTTATCTTTTCAAAGTTGTTTTTATAAAGCACCACTGTTCTATCCAGACACTGTTTATGTTGGAGCAAAAATTACTAGAATAGAAGGATCTAAAATAATTATAAAGCATGTGTTATCTAGTAAAAACTTAGAACGAATAGCTGCTGAAGGTGAAGCTCATATTATTTGGTATGATTATGAAAAAAAGAAAAGAGCAATTATTTCAGATGATTTAAAACACAGAATTCTGAAAGCTCAATGATAAACGAAACAAATTGGATTGGTAAATCTTCTACTTTTAAATATCTACTTGAGATTATGACTATTTATTTTATATCCTATTAAGTTTTATTAATAAGATATAAAAAATTAATGTGGAAGATTATATCTTAGGAATTTTCCTTAAATCTTCCCCACAGACATGACAAAATTCCATATCTATTAGAACTAGTGTATTGCAATTGGGGCAATTATATAGTTCATTTTCCTTTTCGTCTTCATTAACTAATGATAATTGTTCAAATTCTTTCCTATATTCTGGATCTTTAATAAAAATTGATCCATCTGTATTAACTTCAACATAATTACTAATTCTATCATATTTTTTCAAATAAAATATTATATGTAATATTAAAAGCAGTACTGTTAACGATCCAGAAAGAATTGATATAAAAATTGTAAAAATAATTAGTGCTGGACTTACGTTTTGATTATAGCTAGACCATGTATATATAAAAAATGTTGAAATACAAAATATACAAAAAAAACTATTTTTTAATTTTAAGTACCTCAAGATTCTCTCGTATTTGGCTAATTCCTTTTTACATTTATCGCAAACAGGAATTTTAAAATAGATTGATTTAAATTTCCGAACAAATAAAATTCTTGTATAAATAAAATCATTTAAAGGAAGATCTTCTTTTTTACATTTTATACATTTATTCGGGAATTTTATCATTAATACTCATTTTATTGTCTATTAGTTAGTTTCATTTATGGATCATTACGAAAGGGATGCCGTGCATTTTCAGCATTCTCAATAGCATCATCTACTGTTGGTAATCCTTCCATTGCTTTTCTTATTGAATTACGTGTTGCTTTATAATTATTGATAAATATTCTTTTTCTAGCACTAGCACTAGGATGAACAAAAACATTTACAATTATTACAAGGTCTTCTGCTAATTCTTTCGGAAGAATGCCATCTTCAACACATTGTATTACTGCTTTGGCTATAGCAGCTTGAGCGGGACCATAAGTCAGACTTGCATGACGGAGAGAAGTAGGTCGAACTGTAGGAATCATTATCGTCGCTGGTTTTACTTGCATATTAGGTTCAAGGATAACCTGAAGACCTTCACGTCCCTCTTCTGGATTAGCTAAAGCTTGGGCATAGGCATTACCAACGGGTCCATCTTTCTTACCTATTAGTATATCAATATGTGCGAGTTCAGCACGATCTCCTACAAGAGATTCCCCTACTTTTAATCCGAAATCAGAAATTTTCTTGGGTGTAATTCCAACAGCATAAAAACGACTTGTAAGGGATTTTTTTCCAATTTCAAATTGGATTTCTGTTTTTTCAATCAAACCTAGTTTTTCAAGCTCAACTCTTAATTCATCCTTTATTTCATAGGAAAGTGCATCACCTATAATAATTGGTTGACGGGTTTTACCTACTGGAATTTTCATCATATTTAGGCAAGATTTTGCACCTAAAGCTCCAGAATTTATCAAAAGTCTAGCTAATTTTTGAACTTTCTTCTGAAGTGCTTGAGCTTCTTGTAATCGATTATTTTTTACATGATTATAGATCTCAATCCAGATTTTAGGAATAACGTTGGCAGAGCCTAGAATACATCCAGCAGCACCTCCAGCTAAAGCACCCAAAACATTTTCATCCCAGCCGATGAGAACTGAAATTTTATCACTTACCTTTTCCAATAATGCTGAAAAATATTTATAGTCTCCACTCGAATCTTTAATTCCAACAATATTTTCGATATCCACGAGATCCTCCACCACCGTCCAAGGTAATTCTACTCCTGTACAAACGGGTATATTATACAATACTATAGGAATATCAGTTTTTTCTGCAATTGTAAAATAATGATCATATAGCCCTTTCGCTTTTGGTTTTAAAAAATATGGTGTAACTATTAATACTGCATCAGCACCGATGTCAGTTGCGGCATTTGTAGCATCAATTACTAATTTAGTTCCTGTTTCTCCGGTTCCCGCTATTACGGGAACCCTCCCATTTACCTCATCAACAACGATTTTAATGACCTTTAATCGTTCCTCAAAGGTCATATTAACAAATTCTCCAGTTGTACCTACTGGAACTAGCCCAGTAACTCCTTGATCTATAAGATGATTTACTAAATTTCTCAAATTCTCTTCATTTATTGATTCATCCTTATTAAAGGGAGTTACCATTGCTGGCATCACCCCAGAGGGTCTAAAATCAAATTTTCCCATTATTTCTTACACTCCTTATTATTAATTCTTATTTATGTAAATTTTGAGCTGCAATAATATCAATACCATTTTCAGTCAAGATCTTAGCAGTAGTGTTTATAGCAATATATCTATCAAGATGATTTCTTCGCATAAATTCCCAATGGCCCGAATCTATTATTTCTTGCTTATCTCTAAAATAATCTAATATATCTGAAGGATGTTCTCTGCTCCCATCTAATTCCACATCGCCACCTTCATGTTTAGCACTAATATTTTTTACTTTCTTAGCAACTTCCACTAATTCATCTCTCTTATCATAAGGTTGCCTTACAATACTTTTTTGAGTTTCAATTACATGATGTTCTAATCTCACAACATCCTCAAAACCAAATTCCTTTCTAATATATGCGGAAAGTTCAAGAGTTTCATTATTAATTGAATTAGCTAGGTTAAAGCCGATCAAAGGACTTGTTCCATCTTCACGGGCAAATAATTTAGCTGTTAATAAAGTCCAAAGACATGCATAAGGATTATCATTACCCATATAAACTGAAATTTTAAATTCGTTATCTATTCCTAATTTATGGATAAAATACCCAAGCAATACTGTTCCAGGATTAACATTTAAGACTTGTTTAATCCCATAGTTTGTATAATAATAAAGATATTCATCAATCCATTTTAAAGCAAAATCATTTGGTTGACCAACCCCACCAAAATATCCTGTAATAGTTTCGGGTCCTCCCAAGTGGACATTTACAGGCATTCCATCAGAGCCAAGAGCAGTACCTTTTGTATCAAGGGTCTCAACATATGTTGCTCCTATAATTTGCATAGCAGCGGCCATCGCTAATAGATCTCCATCTTCTTCTTGCTCTTTCATTTTTCTTACACGAATTATTCTTCCTGGCATTAAATTTTTATCATTAATCGCAGCTTTAGCTATATCAATAAAGAAGGGAAAATATTGGCAAGCAGAAAGTTCCAAGGTTACTGCATAATCTTTATCAAATTCCATTTCTGATAATTTGTCGCCAAGGATCTTTTTCCTATAATCTGATATACTTATAAAAGCATTATTATCTCTCTGGTCAATTAGCCATTGAAGATCTTTTGAATATTCTGGTTTTTTAGCTCTAAGTCTTTCTAATAAGTTATTTAAATTTCTTGCTTCTCTAGCTTTTTTATTTATTTCATTCACTCCACCGTATTTATCGATTATTTTAATTAATTCATATATTAAAACATTATTCTCGTCAGTAAGAAATTTATTTACCGCATCTAAAGCCTTATTTGTAATTTTTAATTTTTTTCTTAAATCACTCATTTTTTTTTTAAATCTCTTTTAAAATTTTATAGATTTATCTATTTTCTTATTGTAATAAATTTTTCTCTGAACTACTTCATATTATAATGAATCAAGAGAATCGAAAGATTTAAACTAAAATATAATATTTCTGTTATTATCAAAAACTAAGAAAAAGATTAAAAATGTATAAGTACAGTTTATCAATTCTCGGGACAGGCTTTATTGGCCTCTGCTCAGCAGCATGTTTTGCTAATAAAGATATTAAAGTTTTAGCATCTACGCATAACGAAATGAAAGTTTCTATAATCAATGATGGAAAAGCTCCTTTTTTTGAAGCAGGACTTCAAGAAATGATGGATGATATTAAAAAAAAGAATCCAGAACTTTTACGTTGTCTTACTAATCCTGTTAAAGCCGTGTTGGAAACTGATATTTCTATGATTACTCAAGGAACTCCAATGAGAGAAGATAAAAGTATTAATTTGAGTTTTATAGAGAGTACTGCTCGAGAAATCGGGGAAGCATTGAAGAGTAAGAATAAGTATCATTTAGTAGTAGTAAGATCAACGGTTGTTCCCGGTACTACTAGAAATTTAGTTTCCAAAATTATAGAGGAGGTCTCTGGGAAAAAACCGGGAAAAGATTATGGGTTATGCATGCAACCAGAATTTTTAGCTGAGGGGCGTTCAATTGAAGATACCTTACATCCAGATAGGATTGTTATTGGTGAATTCGATGAAAAAAGCGGTGCGATGCTCCAAGAATTTTATGAATATTTTTATGGAGATCACTTAAAAACATGCCCTATTTTACGAATGAATTTGGAAAGTGCTGAATTAGTTAAATATGGTAATAATTGCTTGTTATCAACAAAAATAAGCTATGCTAATGAATTCGCTAATTTTGCAGAATTAGTCCCAAATGTAGATATATCGCAAGTTATGAAAGGTGTAGGCCTTGATTATAGAATAAATTCGAGATTTTTGCGCGCAGGTGTAGGCTTTGGCGGTTCTTGCTTTCATAAAGATGTAAATGCGATAAAGGCATGGTCGAAATCTAAAGGATACACTTCAAGATTATTAGAGGCGGTTCTAGAGATAAACGATGATCAAGCTATTCATATTGTAGATATTGCAGAAGAATTAGCTGGAAAACTAGCTGGCAAGAAAGTTACATTACTTGGTCTTGCTTTCAAACCAGGTACAGATGACATGCGAGAAGCAGCAAGTATCAGAGTTATCAATGAATTAAGAAGAAGAGGAGTAACTGATATCATTGGCTATGATCCTAAAGCTCTCAAAACAGCAGAAGAAGAAATAGGGGATAAAATTAAATATGCTAACTCCATAGAAGAAGCCTTAAAAGATTCTGAATGTGCTTTATTAATTACTGAATGGGAAGATTTTTCAGTACTTACTCCCGATGATTTTAAGAAACACATGAAAACGCCTAACCTTGTGGATGGAAGAAGAATCTATGATTACGATAAATTCATTGAATCCTTACCATTTAGAGTAATAGGGCGCATTAATCTCTAATTAAAAAAATTTTAAAAGAATATAAAGACATTTACATAGATTTATTACCTTTTTGTTTACTTTTATATTATTTCTCCAATCCTATTACTTTTTTCAATTGAAAATAGATTTTCAAACTTAAAATAAATGAAGCTACTAGCAATATAGCACTAAAGAAAAATGGTGCTGAAATGGCAATAAACTCATAAAAGTAACCCGCAATTAGTGGACCTGGTATAAAAGCAAAGCTAACAACTGATTGTGAAATTCCCAAAAATCCTCCTTGTTCATCTTCACTACTCAATTTAGAAATTAAGCTGGGAATGGAAGTTCTAACAAAACCACTACCTGTTGATATTAACGCAATAAAAAAATAAAAAGCAATCACAATTGGAATAATTGGCATTAATAAAGTACCAATAAAGACAAAGATTATCCCAACCATTATAAGTTTTCCCTCTCCCATCCTTTCTGAAAGTATTCCCATAAAAAATCCTTGGGTGATAAATTGCAGAATTCCTATGAACATGAATACAAATGATAATTGAATTTCATCAAAATAAAAAAAATCTATTGTAAATAATGGTATTAATACAGGAATTGCCGCAAATGATAGAACAACGATAAAGTAAATTAAGAGTAGTGAGGGTATTAAAGGCTTTTTAAATGCGTTTTTCAAATTTTTTATAAAACCTTCAGTTTTTGATTTTTGTATTTTATTATCCTTAACAATTACTCTCGTCTCAGGTAGGAAAAAATATACCATGATAAGATTAATAATTGTTAAAGCTATTGTTAATACTCCTGGAACCCAATATCCAAAAATGCTTAAAAAACCCCCTATTGAGGGGCCTATAATCACTCCTGCAGAGAAGGCAGCTCTAACTTTTCCCAAACCAGCTGTTCTTTTTTCATTTGTAGTTATATCGGCCATATAAGCTTGAGCAATAGATATTTCAGTAGCCATGCCAGAAATGGACCTTGATAAGAGGAGCATCCAAAAAGAATCTGCAATTGTAAATAATAAAAAGCTAAAACTTGAAATAGAAATTGAAATTAAAAGCAGAGATCGTCTACCATACTTATCTGATAATCTGCCTAAAATTGGAGAAAAAATGAATTGCATTAAAGCAAACATATTCATTAAAATTCCCAAAGCGAAAGCTCCTACGTTAAAAGATAATGCATAAAATGATATTAGAGGTCTTATCATAGCATAACCAGTAGCATCAATAAAAATTGTCATTAAAATGACTATTTGCTGCGAAAAGCTGGATTTATTATGGATAGACTTCATAAAATTGATTATTTATAACTAACTATTTGGTAATAAATTGGAAAAATGAAATATTTCAATTTAAAATTGCCATATAAATTGGAAATGAATAACCTTAATATTCCAATAATAGAAACTGCAATCGATTAAAGTTAAAAATTTTTCGTTATTTTGATTCAAGAATTTTGCGAATTTCATCTAATCGTGTATCCTTCGACTGTCTTTTAATAATAGGGTTATGATCCCCATATAACTCTTTATGATAAACTGGTCTAGTCGTTCTATGAAATACTCCTATTATAAACTTATGTCTCTCCTTAGCGGCCTTAATGGCTTCAAAATATGTTTCTGGTTCTTTTTCGAGATATTCAACTCGTTCTCTTTATTCAGCCCAAATATGGTAGGGAACAGCTGGTTGTAAAACTTCTATAAAAAATTTTCAAAACATAAAAATTAAATAATAAATTCTCTTAAAATTATACTATTAATCCAAAGCGTAAAAAGCCAATTTTAAACAAGGTAATTTTTATTATGCCATCTGAAAAAACTCTAAGTGATTACTTTAATACTACCGGTCGAGAAGATATTTTAACGGGTGGAATAAGGATGATACCCATCCAGACTCCATTCGGTGAATTTAAAGTCTGGACGAAAAGGATTGGAAATAATCCCAGAATCAAAATACTTCTTTTGCATGGAGGTCCTGGTGGAACCCATGAATATTTTGAATGTTTTGATAGCTTTTTTCCAGCAGAGGGAATTGAATACTACTATTACGACCAGTTGGGATCCTATTATAGTGACCAACCTACAGAACCCAGCTTATGGGAGACATCCAGATTTGTCGAGGAAGTAGAGCAGGTTAGAAAAGCCCTAAAATTAAACAAATCAAACTTCTACCTGTTAGGGCAATCTTGGGGTGGTATACTAGCAGTTGAGTATGCTCTGAAATATCAGGATAATCTCAAGGCTCTAGTTATCTCTAATATGATGATGAGCGCCCCAGCTTATGGGAAATATGCTGATGAAGTATTAGGGCCTAAACTTAATCCAAAAGTATTAGCTGAAATTAGGGAGTTGGAAGCCAAAGGAAATTTTGATAATCCTCGTTACATGGAGTTATTGCTGCCTAATTATTATGCTGAACGTTTTCTTCGTATACCAATTGATCAGTGGCCAGAACCTATTAATCGAACGTTCAAACACCTTAATGAAGATGTCTATATACCAATGCAGGGACCTAGTGAATTTGGTATCAGTGGAAAGTTAGAAAATTGGGATAGAATCTCTGATTTGCCAAAAATAAAAATACCTACATTAGTAATCGGAGCTACTCACGATACTATGGATCCAGAACATATGAGATGGGTATCAACCCAAGTACAGCAGGGACAATTTCTTTTATGCCCCAATGGTAGCCATTGTGCCTTTTATGACGATCAGAAGATATATTTTGATGGATTAATAAAATTTATCAAAGATGTAGATCAAGGAACATTTTCTCCTAGGTAAATACTTCGAGTATATCCTATACTATAAATTTTTGTAATGGTACTTAAAAAAATTAAAAATAAAACTTATTCATTATTTAGATCCAAGAATTTTGCGGATTTTATTTAGCCGTGTTTCCCTTGACAGTCTATTAGCAATAGGATTATGATCTCCATAAAGTTCCTTGTGATAAATAGATCGGTGAGTTCGATAAAACACACCTAAAGTAAATTTATGCTTTTCTTTAGATATTTTTATCGCATCTATGTAATTTTCTGGTTCGTTTTCAAGATACTCAATGTTTTCCCTATATTCTTCCCACTTATGGTACGGAACAGCTGGTTGCAAGACTTCTATGAAAGTGAAACCTTCATGTTCTACTCCTTGTACTATAAGATCAGTGAGATGTTTAATATCTCCAGAAAAACCTCTTGCAACAAAAGTAGCACCAGCTTCGATCATTAAAGACATTGGATTAAATGGTTCTTCATAGCTACCCCTGGGAGTAGATGGTCCTTTCCAACCTTTTTCTGCTAATGGCGAAAATTGACCCGTAGTGAGAGCATACACACTGTTATTATGTAAAATAAATGTTATATCTTGGTTCCTTTTTGCTGCGAACATAGTATGTGCCAAACCTTCCGCTAATCCATTTGCGTCTCCCGAAAAGTTAATTACTTTTAAATCGGGATTTGCTATTTTGATACCTTCAGAATTTGAACAATTACGTCCATGCAATCCATAAATTCCACTTAAATTAAGGTAATCGAAAATTTTTGCATGACAACCTATTCCGGCAGTCATAACTATATTCTCTCTTTTGATACCTTTTTGCTCTAATAGAGGGATTGCATTTCTCATCGCAGTAAAAATTCCAAAATTTCCACATCCTGGACACCATGTAATTTCAGCATAAGTTTTAAGATCTTCCATCTTATTGAAGCACCTCCTTTATTTTTTTTGATAATTCAACTGGATCAAATGGACGTCCGTTATATTGCTTTATTGTATTTCTAATCTTTAATCCCGCTTTTTCTTTAAGAAGATTAGTAAATTGTCCTGAAGAACTCTGTTCAACAACAATATTATCTTGATCCTTGAATTCCTCTAAGTCCCAAATCGGCAAAGGACTCAAATATATTGGTGCAATAGTGGTAGGATTCATTCTTCCATACTTGAGAGCCTCTAAAACACTCATATAGGTTGATCCGTAGGTAAAGATATTAGTAGGATTTTCACCACGAATTATTCTCACAGTATCTTGCTTTTTCAAATATTCTATAAGGGTTTCTAACTTTTTATTTCTTTTATCATGCATAAAAGATATCTTTTCACCATTTTCTGTTGTTATCCCAAATTCATCATGTTCATAACTATTCCATTTAATTACTTTTTTTGATGGTGGAAACATCATAGGAGAAATTCCATCATCAGTATCTAAATATCGTTTATACTCACCATTTTCATGCATTTTAGGCTCAGCCCATTTCGCCTTTTCTAAATCAATTTCGACTGTCATACTACTTTCTGAGAGATGTTTTTCAGTAAGTAATATCCCTGGAGTCTGAAATTTCCATACCAAATCTAACATTTCGGCGGTTAGATAATACGCTTCTCTAACGGTTCTAGGTGAAGCAACTATTCTTAAGAAATCTCCATGACCTGCAGTTAATGCAAAAGCTAAGTCAGCTTGTTCTGTATAAGTAGGAACTCCTGTCGCGGGTCCTGGTCTCTGAGATAATATGACTAATAAAGGGGTTTCCGTAATACCTGCTAATGAGAAGCCTTCAGTCATAAGAGCAAAACCACCTCCACTTGTCCCAACCATAGCTCTTGCTCCTGTGAAAGCTGAACCAATTGCCATATTAATAACTGCTATTTCACTTTCAGCATGAACCACAGCTAAGCCAAAATTTTCAGCTTGTTGAGCAAGAAAGTGTAAAATTGATGATGCAGGAGTCATAGGATATCCATAGTAAACGTTTAAACCCCCAGCAATTGCTCCTAAGCTGATTGCTTCATTTCCTGTGATAATTGGTCTCTTTTTATCACCTTTCTCTAAGGTAAATTTCTTTCCACAATAAGGGTAGACCATATTATAAATTGTATCTGCAAAGGCGATATTCTCTTCAATTCCTGTTGGATATTCCTCTTTAATAATCTGATTCATTTCTTCTCCTTCAAATCCAATTGTTGCGGCTAATATTGCTACAGCACCAACACCAAACATTAATTTTTTCATTGGGTAATTTTCTGCTTCTGTTGTTAAAGGGATATCAATGCCAGTTTCAAGTTCTTGTTCATCTGAATTATAAACCATAATCCCATTTTCTGCAATATCATTGGTATGTGTATCACAGCTTCTTTTGTCAAAATTTACCACAAGGTTTGCTTTCATATATTGACTACTTATCCATCTTGGTGTTGTACTTACAACCGAAAAGTTATGTCCACCCCTTATTAAACTCATATAATCATCCATTTGAAACACATGTCGCCCCATGCTTGAAAATATATGAGCGGCAACAGAGCCTGCTTTTTTTACCCCTTCTCCAGCTTTACCGCCAACAATAAATGTAAATAAATTTGAATCCATTGTTTTCAACTTTAATTTAATTCTATTTTAAAAAGATCTACAAAATATCTAATTAATTTTTTTGCCCTAAATTATTTAAATATATGGCTTATATTATTTTATTTCA
>JAHQWL010000050.1 GCA_029856155.1 Promethearchaeia archaeon | reverse complement strand
GCGGTAAATAATTAAATATTTATTTATTATAAAAATAATGTTTCAAACTATTAATTAAGGCTTAATAATAAATAGAATAAATTACAGTTCATTAGGATTCAGAGTTTAAAATCCTTTGATACTGTATATTTTATAAAGATCAGACTAAAGTTAATTTAAATACTGGTTAAAACTAAATTAACTTAAAAAATAGTTTAAAATTACACAAGAAAGTGATTTGATTGAAAAAGAAAACTAATATTGTTTTGATGATTGTTGCTGCATGCATTGTTACTGGAGGAACAGCATTCGGAGTAGTGATAGCTGCAACATGGGGAGAATATAGGTATTCTGATTCTTACTCTTATAAACCAGAAGCTCCTACATCAGTAGAGAGAATAAATATCAATATTGATATTGGACAAATAAATATTAAATACAATACAACTCCAACAGATTATTATGCGTATGTTGATTTAGATGTTAAAATTGTAGGAGGATTTGTTGCTGGAAAATCTTATTCAGATTTTTTTAATCTTATTGAATGGGATAATGACAGTAGTCCTGTATCGTTTGACCTTGATATAAAGTTTAATCCTGTTTTCATTTTTGGACTTTCACATCGAATAACAATTGATGTTACTCTCAGAACTGATGTGATTTATGATATAAATGCATTTTCTAGTACAGGAGCGGTAGATTTGAATGTTCCCGAAAATATTGTTGTTAATAATACTTCTTTAGGTACATCTACTGGGTCAATTGTGCTAAATTCTGCGAAAGATACAACTTTTCATGGAACGTTAGGATTGAGTACTAGTACAGGATCAATTAGTCTATATGCTAAAAAAACTAATTTTACTCATGGATTAATTACATCAACATCCACAGGCTCTCTTACTTTAAACTTTTCGCAATGTATTATTGGAGACAATTTAATCGGAACTGTATCAACTGGTTCAATATCTATCAAAAGTTATAATATGTTATATATGAAAGATTGTACTTGGAATTTTCACACAGACACCGGGAGTGTTGATTTGCAAATCCTTCAATACATAGAAATGAATGCTAACATTACAGGAACTATAGGATCATCTACTGGGAGTATTGATGTAATATATGATGATTCTTTAAGTACAATAGGATCCCGATTTACATGTTCAGTAAGTACGGGCTCTATCACATATACTCCCTTAGGATCTGGTGGAATGAGTAAGGTAAGTGGAGTGATATCTTCTGGAGATTATGGTGATGCAACTAATAAGTACACATTTGGTATTTCTATATCAACTGGCAGTATTGAAGTAATAGGTCAAAGTTTATAATCTTAAAATCTTTATTTTTATTTTTTTTTATTAATCCTCATATTTAAGTAGATTTTTTTTTTAAAAAAGTATAATTTCCCCATTGGGTCAATCTATAGTATTGAATAACGTAAATAAAGCGTTGTTGAATAAATAAAAACTTTTAAAATATTCCAAATATAATTAATTATCTTTTAATTAAAAATGTTAGATAAATAAAAAAAGTGGTTTTAAAAAATGGTTAGTGATGATTTACTAAAAAAGTTAAAAGATATGAGAGAAGGAACTGGTGAAAGAAAACCTTCTGATGCTCTTCTATTATGTGAAGCTTTTAAACAACTTGCTACTGAAAATGAAGATATAAAAGAAGAAGTAGAAGATATGGATCTTACCCTTGTTCAATTTGTATGGACTGATGTTGGTTATAAATATTGGGTAAAATTTGGAGAAGGACAAGTAGAGTATGCTGAAGGTGAAGCAGAAGATCCAAGTGTCACCATGAAGGCAGCAAGTGCTACATGGGCAGGTATGGGTTCTGGAGAAATTGAATCAACTAGCGCTTATATGAGTGGAGACTTGCAGATTGAAGGGAATCTTCAAGATGCAATAGCATATGGAGAAATTAATGGAATGGTTGGGGACGTTTTAAAAGAACTTGGAGAGTAAAAATCTTTTAAGGTAAAAAACTATAATCTTAAACATCAAACTCTAAATTTTTTATTAATTTTTCTATTTTTAAATTAACCTTGAATTTGATATATGATTTGTATTATTATTTTTAACATTTATAAAATTTCTAAAAAAACTATCATAAATTAACAAGACTATATTGAACAAATTTCAAGGGATCATTTGCACAACCACCCGAATCTAATCCTCCTAAGTCATCTAATATTTTTTGAGGGATTAAATTATCCGCTAGCCATAAATCTTTTAAATTCATTAAAGATTCTAATCCTTTAATCTGAATTATGCGATTTTGACCTAAATCGAGAGTTTCTAACTTAGTTAGCGTTTCAAGACCTTTAATTTCTCCAATATTATTCTCTGAAAGAAAAAGATTTTCTAATCTATTCAAAGAATATAATCCTTTTATCTGGCTTAAATTGTTTTGTTTTAAATTTAGAATTCTTAGGGCTTCGCAATTATCTAAACCTCCAATAGTTGAAATTTGGTTATTATTTAGCCATAATGTCTCCAAATTTTCTAAAGTATTTAGGCTATGAATATCTTGAATTAAATTATTATTTAAGTAAAGAGATTTGAGCTTCTTTAGACTCTCCAACCCTTCAATACTCTTAATCTGATTTCCAGCAAGATTTAACACTTCAAGTTTCTCTAACTTTTCAAAATTTTTGATTTTTTCTACCTTATTTCCCGCAATCCATAATACTTCAAGATTTGTTAAAGTATTAAAGCCCCTGATTTCTGTTATGTCATTCCAAGAAAGATCAAGCCTCTTTAAGGAGGTTAAATTCTCTAAACCTTTTAACTCTGTTATCTGATTTCCCCTTAAATATAATTCTTCTAAATTTCTTAAATTCTCTAAACCTTTTATCTCTGTTAACTGGTTACTTATAAGATGAAGAATCTTGAGTTTTTTTAATTTTTCTAATCCCTTTATTTCAACTATATCATTGTTCCCTAAATTTAAGATTTCTAACTCAGTTAAGTTATCTAGCCCTCTAATTACAGCTATTTGATTTGAGCTTAATTCTAAATTCTTTAAATCTTTTAGTTTTGATAATCCTTGTATTTCATTAATATCTTTTATTTCTAAAAGAACTAAATCAAGAAATCCATTTTTAACTTCAAATTTAGTACCCGCTACTTCAACAAACTTCATATATTTTCCCTTATTTAACTTTCTAAATTTACAAAGTTATACTAAATCCGTATAAATAATTATATAAGACTTATTATTTATTCATTTTTTTTACGACACATATTTTAAATTTAACCAATATTTATCCAATTTCTAATTCATAATAAGAACTTATTAAAAGATTATTAAAGTAATTTATAGTATGAAAGCAGTAGTATGCAAAGAATGTGGATATTCCTTCGAAAATAAGGAACCAGGGAAATATTTTTGTCCTAATTGTTCCAAAGAAATGAAGTTTCTTAAGTTTGAAGCTTTTTGTGGTGCTAAGCCTAATAAACTTCAAGAGATAAATTAAATATCATATTAAATTTTCTTTATTATATGTTTTACGCTGTTTGTAAAGAATGTGGTTTTCATTTTGAAAACAAGGAACCAGGATATTACTATTGTCCTCAATGTCAAAAAAAGGTTAAATTTTTAAAATTAGAATTGTTTGATGGCGTAAAACCTTCTGAAATTCATGAAAAGGATTAAAGTTATAAGGTAAAATATTTTCTTTTTTTTATGGCTAGAGCACTCTATATGGATGATTCTTACCTTAAAAGCTGGAATGCGAAAGTTGTAAGTGTTGCAGATGATAAATATGTTGTTCTTGATAAGACTGCCTTCTACCCTAAAGGAGGAGGTCAACCTTCGGATGAAGGATTCATTATAAAGGATAATCAAAAATTTAAAGTTGTATATGTTGGTAAATTCTCTGGGAAAATTAGTCATGAAGTAGATAAACCAGGTTTAAAAGAAGGTGAACAAGTTAGTTGTGAACTTGATTGGGAACGAAGATATACTTTTATGCGTTATCATACTGCTTCTCATCTAATTAGTAATATCCTCTATAGGAGAGCTGATGCTAAAATTACAGGGAATCAAATAGAATTAGATAAAACAAGAATGGATTTTTCAATGCAAGATTATTCACCTGAAAAATTACGGACTTTTGTAGAGGAAGCAAATAACATCATTGAGAAAGATTTACCAATCACTATTGATTACATGGCTAGAGAGGAGGTTTTAGGAAAACCTGAATTAGCACGCTTAGCTGTAGGATTACCCAAGAATATTAAGGAATTTCGCATTGTTAGGATAGGAGATATCGACGAACAAGTAGATGGTGGTACTCATATCAACCATTTAAAAGAGATCGGTAAAATTGAAGTGACTAAGACCGTTAATAAAGGAAAAAGCAATAGAAGAATGTATTTTATTTTAACATAAAATAAGGATGCTAAATTAACTGGATTATAATACTTTTGTTAAATGTTGAAACCATCGTCAAATTCTTCCCATTCATCAGCTGCATAGTCAAATCTCTTCTTTTCCTCTTCTTTCTTTTCTCTTTTTAATTCACGACGCTCTTTAAGTTTCAATTTATCATATCTTTTAGTATAAATCTGTTCATATTTTTCTCTTAACGCCTCAACATCCTCAACGTGCCCTATCTTATCCTCCAATCCATCCTCAAAAAAATAGTTCTTTTTGAACTTTTTTGCGGGAATACCCGCATAAATGTATCCTCTCTCTAAAACCTGTCCTACCGTAGTTACGGAATTAGCAGCTAAAATACAATTGTGCTCAATATGTGTACCCGGCATGATTATAGCATGCGACCCTATCCTAACTTCATCTTCTATAACAGTTTTTCGGATTATTAATAGATTACCTATTATTACGGCAGATTGAACAATTGCTCCTTGTCCAACAACTACGTCTTTACCAAAATTTATAAATTCAGTATCGACCCAACCTTCAAATAGAGAGTTTGAAATTTTAGTTTTCACTCCAAACATTTTGAAACAGACATTATCTAAAAATCCAGGGAAAGGAAATCTGTGAGCAAGCCAAATTGGCCATCTTTTTATAGTATTCCGTAGACTCCAATATCTATAATCTCGATCTGCGGGAATTCTTAAAAAAACGCCTTCTCGAGGCTTATGGATTGCATTAATTATAATTAATAAGATCTTAGCAAAAAGTATTGAAGAAAAAACTAGAGTAATATACATTAAAAAAGCCAAAAGTGGAAGAAATGTGTAAAAGTGGACTGGTCTTATTGGATTCCATAAAAATCGCCAATAAATCCAAAATTCCAAAAGAATTGGAATAATACTTGCCCAAATCAACAAGATGTAAAAAGTTAAATAACGTTTCTTTACAAGGACAGTACTTGTGAAAGGACCGACCCTCATCGTGTTAGGAACACTCATTTTTTTTCAACTCCTTCTTTGGTTTAATTAATTCTTTCTTATCCTCATCAATATTAACTTCATACGTCATTTCAAATTTTTTGTCTTCAGCTACTTGGCGTTTTATTATTACATCTCTTCTTTCTTCAGCATATTTATTTTCTTTTAACTCCCTAGCGGGTATTCCAAAATAAATCCAACCAGGTTTTAGAACTTGATCATAGGTTGTTGAACTTATCGCACCGATAACCGATTCTTTCTCTATTATCGTCCCTGGAGCAATCGTCGTATGACCTCCAACCATTACATAATCATCAAAAAATACTTTTTTAATCAGTAAATATTTACCTATTACCATACTGGACATAATTGTAGCTCCCTGACCGACCAATACTTTACGACCAAATTTAATAAATTCAGAATCACACCACGTATCCGCCAAATGGCTTGAAAAATCCATATTTATCCCTAACTGCTTAAAAGCTAATGCATCGGTCCACGGAAACGGTGAATTTCGAAATAACCATAAAGCAATTTTCTTTAGTTCAGTTCTCATCATCCAAAATTCGTAATTAGTATCTCCAATCTCTGCTTTAAAAACACCCTCTTTAGGTTTATGAATTAAATTTATTAAAATTAAAAATAGCTTACTAAAAAGAAGGCATCCCGCAATAAAGATATATAATAATCCGAACAAAACAAATGGGAAGAAAAAGAAAAATGCCCATTGAAAGTTCGATGAAACTTGAGTTCTAGAATACCAGTACCAAATTATGGTTACGATTAATCCCGAAAGCCAAAAGATTGGTATATATACAATTAAAAACTTTACATTTACCCTACTTATTGCAGAGCTTGTTGTGAAATCAATCGCTAAATCTTTTGCGGTTAATTTATCCAATACTAATTTATCTTCTTGTAGGTCACCCAGAGTTTGTTCTCTATCAACATTTTCATCGTCATTTTCAGGATAATTCTTCTTCTTTTTTATTTCTTTTAATAATTTTTTATCTGAGTACCCCTCAATATTCTCATTCATCTCCAAATCTTTTGGTGTTACTTTTAAATATTTCATAAGTTTCTTTCTAAAGATTTTTCTCATTGGAATTCCAAAATAATATGAGTTATTACCTTTTAATATACTATGTTTTGGTGTAGAAGCTAGAGGTAATAGATATGTATCTTCATAAATTTCACTTCCGGGACCAACATTGCTCAAAGCAGAAGAAGTTACATTATTACCAACTTTAATTTCAAAATATGAGATATTACCAAAAATCCCAACGACGAGATGGCTCGCTAAGGTAGTATTTACACCAATATAACAATTTTCACCAATATCTATAAATTTATCCATACCCACAGATTCCTCTAAGGTTGTACCTTTTCCAATTTTGTTTGACCCAACAAAATTAAAAAACCAATTAGATAACCATGGAAATATACCTTTTGTAAAGGTATTTTTTCCGTATTTTATCATAAAACTTCTAATATGGTAATAATTTGCTACTCTACTTCTAATATTTCTTGGAATGATACCTGATTTTGAGGGTGAATTTTTTTCAGTAATTCCCCAAATAAATCGTGTTGTTAATCCAATCAGCATTAAATGAATTATATAACAGCCAATTATAACTAAAGGCATTATTAATAACGTTATTAGAGAACTTAAATTAGTAAAAAGAGATAAAAAACCAAGATTTTCTAAAAAGAATATTCGAAAAGGGAAGAAAAAATATAACCAAAATACAAATCCTGGTATAACCCATGAAATATAATAGATAATAGCGAAAATAATAATATATAAATGAAATTGAAGACTTACTTCTTCTTTTATAACTTCGTTATTAGAATCATCGGAATCAGATAGCTCAGATTCTTTTTCTTCTTCACTCATTTTTACCATTGATTCTTATTACGAGGTATAAATTTCGGTAATTTTTTCTTCATTAAAAAACAATTGATACTTATTATACTTTAATAGTTATTTTTTTTTTCTTTTAAAGTTATGAGTCGTAGGCAAAAAGAAAAACCAACCATGTCAAATGATTGCGAAAATTGTGGAAAGTGTTGTATAGAGACAGAGATGATTGTTTCCGAACATGATATTGATTTGATAATGAGAAAATGCCAAGATCATAAAAGAAAGCAAGAGTTTATTTTTAAAAACAAGGATGATCTTTTTCAATTAAAAAATATTGAAGGATATTGTGTTTTTTTTGACAAGCTTTTAAAGATTTGTACTATTTATGAGTTTCGTCCTCAAGGTTGCAGATTTTACCCTTTAATATACGATTTCCATAGGAAAAAGTGTATATTTGATAAGGATTGCCCTAGAGTTAATCTGTTCTATCAAGATAAACAGGTTTTGAAAGAAAAGTGTGATGTTTTAAAGAGATTTCTAAAAGAACAATTGAAAATAAATATAATTTAAAATATTAATGTCTTTTTATGCGAATTCCTTTTTATCTTCATCAATATTGACTTCATGTTCAATTTCAAACTTCTTTTCTTCATCAACATCCTTTTTCATAAGTATATCTCGACGTTCTTCGGAATATTTATTTTTTTTTAGCTGAATAACAGGAATTCCAAAATAAATCCATCCAGGCTCAAGGATCTGATTAAAGGTAGTCGTACTAAGAGCACCAATTACTGAATCCTTACCAACGATCGTTCCTGGGGCTACGATGCTCTGACCTCCAATAACTACATAATCATCCAGAATGGTATTTTTAATTATTAAATATTTTCCGACAACCATAGAGGACATAACAGTAGCACCTTGCCCTACAATTACTCTACGTCCAAATGTAATAAATTCACCATCGCACCATGAATCCCATAACGTGCTTGATAGACTCATTTTGATTCCGAACCATTTAAAAGCCAAAATATCCATCCAAGGGAGAGGCCAATTTCGAATAAGCCAAAAAGCTATCTTTTTTAATTCAGTTCGCAAACACCAAAATTCAAAATCAGTATCTCCTTTTTCAGCTTTAAATATTCCTTCTTTTGGTCTATGTATTAATTTAATTAATATTAAGAAAAGTTTGCTAAAGAAAAAACACCCTAAAATGAATATAAACCAAATAAAAATTAATATTGCTGGTAGAAAAAATGCCATTAAAACCCAGTTTTGAACATAATGAGTGAAAGTGTAAAAGATTACAGTATCTAGCATCCCAGATAGCCAAAAAATTGGGATATAAACAGCTAAAAATTTTATATTTACTCTTGAAATTGCACTACTAGTAGTAAAATCAATTCTTAAATCTTCTTCATCCAAATTATTAAGATTAATATTTTCTTTACTTAAAGCTCCGTTATCTTGTACTATTTTGGGTTCAGTTTCAGATTGTTTCGAATGTTTCTGAGCCCTCAATTTTTTAAACAATTTTTTATCTTTGTAACCTCCAGCATTTTCACCTTTTTCTAAATCCTTTGGTGATATTCTTAAAAAATTCATAATCTTTTTTCTGAAAATTTTTCTTAATGGCATGCCCCAGTAATAATTATTTCCTTTAATTAAACTATGCTTCGTGGCTGCTGCTAAAGGAAGTAAATAAGAATTATCATAGGCTTCAGAACCAGGTCCTAAAACATTACTAGCTGCGGCAGTAAAATTATCTCCAGTTTTTACTTTAAAATAAGAGATGTTTCCAAATACTCCTTCAATAACATGGCTAGCTAAAGCAGAATTAACTCCTATATAGCAATTTTCCCCTACTTCAATAAATTTATCACTACTAACAGATTCCTCAAAGGTGGTACCTTTTCCAATTTTGCTTGCTCCTATAAAATTAAAATACCAGTTGCTAAGCCAAGGAAAAGGTCCTTTCATAAAAGCATTCTTTCCATATTTAATCATGAACCCTCTAAGTTGATAATAATTTAATGTTTTACTAGGAAAATTTCTTGGTATAATACCACTTTTACTAGGGGATCTTTTTTCAGTTAGATACCAAAAACCACGTGTAATTATACCTATAAAGAATAGTCGAATAAGATAACACCCAATGAGAATTAAAGGCATAGAAATCAATGCTATCAATGGTTTAAACTCAGTAAAAAGGGCTAAAAAACTAGTAGTTTCTAAAAAATTAGGTAAAAAAAAGAAAAATACATACATTAGAAACAAAATCGCGGGAATAACTAATGAAGCTAAAAATATAGTGAAAAGCACTAAAAGATACCAAAAATATTGATTTTTAATTTCTTCTTTAACGGTATTATTCTCTGAAACACTTTCAATCGATGGTAATTCAGTAGTGTCCATTAGTATTTTTCCTTAAAAGAACCAATTTATGATTTTAAAGGTATATTTATTAATTAAAATTTATTTTTTAAAAAATTCAATGTTTTTTTATTAACTTTCTTGTATATTATTGAGTATGAATAGGATAAATAATAAATTGATACTATATGTGAACAACAGTTTTAATATGATCTCGGTTGTTTTTATAAGAGTCAAAAGCTTTATTTATTTCATCTAATTTGAACTTTTTTGAAATTAATTGCTTTACTTGTATATTACCAGATGTTAAACCGTCAATTGCTTTTTCAAATGGTCCACATCTACTACTATAAAGCGTTAGCTCGCGAACGACAATATCAGTGAGATTAATTGGTGTTTCAAGTCCATGAGTGCTCTTTACATGAATTTTTCCTCGAGTTCTGCAGGAAGCAATAATCTCCCTCAGTGCATTAGGATTACCAGTTGTATCAATTACAATATCAGCGCCTAAATTATTAGTCAGATTTATGATCTCATCGGGAACATCTTTACATGTCACCCTATTGATTAAATATTTAGCCCCAAATTCTTTGGTAAGATTAAGTTTTTTATCTGAACCATCTATAGCTATTAATGTTAATCCTTTAGATATTGCTATTTGAGTGATTAATAATCCTAACTTTCCAAGACCAAATAAAGCTATAGTTTTATCACTTTTATCAATTGGCATCATTTCAAATGTTTGATAAGCTGCAGCGAGAGGTTCGATAAAAGTAGCCTCATCATAAGTAATTGAATCAGGTATTTCATGCAACAAATAAGATTCTAATGCAATATATTCTGATAAAGCACCATCTATATCAATTCCAATAGCTTTACGAGATACACATTGAGTATAGAGCCCTTTTTTACAATAATAACAATCAAAATCAATATTACTATTAATTTCCGATGTAACCCTTTTATTTAACCAAGAAAGATCAACTTCTTTCCCTATTTTTACAACTTTTCCAGCAAATTCATGTCCTAGAATAATTGGAGTAGGCGTTAGCAAATAGCCATTTGCGATTGCCAAATCTGTTCCACAAATTCCTACCGCTTCAACGCGAACTAAGGCTTGAGATTCTTTAATTTCTGGATCGGGTACATCTTTTATTGTTATTTTATTACCATCATATACAGCGGCTTTCATATCAAATCAAACTAGTATTTCACTAGCATTTAAAATTAACAAATTTCAATCTAGAAATAATAAAGAAATTAATATAAGTTCTAATAAAGATAAGCTACTATTTAGAATAAATTTATAGAATCTAAACAGAACTGTTTTTAAATTTAATCTATTATATAAAACAGAAATATGCACTTTTTTTATATTTTCAATTTAACTAAAATTAATTGGATTAGATTTTTAAAGATTTAAAGGTGAAAACATGAAGAATAAAATATTACAATGGGAAATTTTGGGTATGGTTTTTATTATTATCGTTGGTTCTTTATTCCACTTTGTATTTGAATGGCTTTTTTCTTGGCCTCCTGTTGGGGCGATTACTGCAGTTAATGAAAGTGTTTGGGAACATCTAAAACTCCCCTATTGGCCACTTATAATCTTTTTTTTAATCGAATATAAATTTATAAAAGAAAAAGCAAATAATATTATCATTGCAAAAACCGTTGCTGCTATAATAAGTATAGCTACCATTTTAATTGTATTTTACTCATATACAGCTATTCTTGGGGCAGAACTTCTTATAATAGACATTTTAAGTTTTTATATTGGTGTAATTATTGGTCAAGTAGTTAGCTATAAAATATTGACATTAAATGAATTACCAAGATGGATAAGTATTATGTCATGGATAGTTATTTTAGGATTCGGACTTTCTTTAATACTATTTACCTATTTGCCACCACACTTGCCTATATTCCAAGATTCTGAGTCTGGGTTATATGGTATTTTTGCTCATATTTAAAACAAATAAATATTTTCGAAAAACAATATAATTCATTTTTTCCTTATTTATTCTAATTAGATCTTGAAAATATCGTTATTTTTAACCATTAATATTATAAAATAAAACTTAGAGCGTAGGAGATTATTTTGGAAACTCATGATTTTGATGAAAAAGTTCAAAATAACTTCAATAAAGCTTTTTCAGACATAGAAAGGATAAATTGGAAAAATTGGTTTGAAATAGATTCTCAAGAGGAATATGAAGAGCTATCATTAAAGCTTTCGGGGTTATCTTCTATTGAAGATCTTTTCGATAGGATAAAATCTGAAACAACCGATTCTAGAAGTTTCTCAATAGATTTAGATGATTTTTTAAATAGTGATAAAGTTTCTGACCCCTTAATTTTTTGTCATACTTCAGGGACTACAAACAGTAAATTATCAATGCTAAAATGGTTTCATATGGCAAAAGACATTGTTAAAAGACAATGGGCACCCGGAATGCAGGCAATCTTTGAATCGAGTGGGTTAGATTTAAATTCCTCTGCTATAATTTTTGTTCCTTCAAGGCTTAAATTTGATGGGATTCAAAAACATGGAGATAAAAAATTTATTTCACTTTATTCCTCGGAATTTTCTCAAAGAATCATGCTATCCGTTATCAAACCAAAATCATATTTGCTATATGAATATAAAAATTCAAGAAATTTAGATATAATATCTAAAATTTTAACAATGGATAATATTTCAGTTATTTCCGCACCAGCAATAACAATTTTAGGATGGGCAGATATTACTAGACTCCAAGATGGGATAAAAAGATCGCTTGATTTAATAAATAAAACTCAAAACCCCAAACTTGAAGACCTCCTATTAAAAATTGAAAAAAATGGATTAGTTAGTGCTTCAAAAGAGATTCAAAAAGAATTATCTAAAAAAATATTTAAAGCAACTTTGGTTTTTAGTATAAGTTCATTATCAAAATCAGATTGGGAATTAATTCGTAAATTTATGAAATGGGAAGAGGGTAAGGAAAAATTTATTAATCTTTATGTAGCTTCTGAAGTTGGTCCATTTGCTGCAAGTATAAACAAGGGGGATTTTGAAATATCACGCTTAAATAAAATGTATATTCTTCCATTAACGATTCCCGTAGTAGAATATAAAGGAAATAAAGAAGCTATTTCAAGAACTAAAAATAAATTTGGCAAGCTTTATGTTTCACGACTCAATAACTCAGGAGTTTTAGTTAATATTGATTTGGGTGATGTTATTTCTATTAAACATCAGGAAGGACTTCCACAAATAGATGGAAGAATTTTACGTTCAAGTTTTCAATTAAAATATCCAATAAACTTATCGAAAGAAATTGTAATACAATCGGATTATAAAGTATTTGCTGGTGATTATTTTAGTTTTGCTAATTTCGAAGTTCATAATCCACGACTTCTATTAAATTGTCTAAAAGAGAATTGTGGCTTAAATATTGATTCTCTTTTATTGATTAGAAAAAAAAAAGTTTCAGATAAACCGTGGACGTTGTATCTTCATTCAAATGGTAAGAAAAATTGTTCTAATTTGAAGAATTATAGCAAAATTTTACTTGATTGCATTCTAAATGATGAGTTTAAAGGAGCTATCTTAAATAATGAAATTAAAATCAAATTAGTTAATGAAAATCCAATAGATTTTGTGGTGACACGTTCAGAAGTTTTAGAAAAAGTTAGAAGTGGTAAAAATCCTAAAGGAATTTTAAAAAAATGGCCGTTATATATAATAGAAGCATAAATTTACAAAAAAAAGAAAAAAAAGAAAAAAACTTTTTTCATTTTTGGATAATTATGTTGGACTAAATACTCCTGCAAATACAAGCCATGCTAGAAATGTTTTAGATACAAGACTTAAAAGTTGGTATACTCTTTCACCATATAGATAATCTTTCCACTTTCCTACTCCTTTATATTGCAATATCATGTTGATAGCGAATGTATTAAAGAAAAAGAGTTCTATTCCGTAAATCAAATAGACAAATAGAGGTACTTCTCCTCCAATTGATTCAGTACTTATAAAATAAGCAGTAATTACAATCCAAGGAACGGCTCCGGCAATAACACCTAAATAATATGGCCCCCATTTAACTTTTTCACCTTTTTCTCTTGTGTTAACATTGTATAATTCCATCATTAACCCAAACATATTCATAAGTGCATTTAACACAAAAATCATAAACAATGACCAGAAATCCCACACGCCAAAGAAAATAGCGATTAAGAAAATCATCACCGAACTTGAAAAGGCGTACTCAAACCAGCGTATCTTATTTATTCCTCTTTTTAAATTCTTGACATAACTTTTATTAAGTGGGTAAGCAATTAATAGATGAGCAATAGCAGACATCAATAAAAAGGATCCAACAAATGCCCCTAAAGCACTAAAGACAAAAAGTATCGTAGGATTTGGCGAGATAATAAAATCTGGGCTAATAAGTTCATACTTAAGGTAAAAAGTGTAAAGATCTCTGGAAAAAGCTAGTTGAGGTAAAAAACCAAAAAGCACCATTAGTAAACCTTGCACTAAATGTAAAATACCCATATTTCGATTGAATCTTTTTAGATAATCAAATGTAATTGGAGATTTTGGTATTAGCCAACCATCTTCCGATTTTTCAATAGAGTTCATAAATAAACATATACGAAATTAGATTTTAACTCATCTCTCTCAAAATTATAAATTTATTTCATACTATTCTTTAAAATTTGAAAAAAAAAAGGAGTTTAATTAATAAAATATAGATAAATTAGTAGATTATATCCAAACTGCTAATATCGCTCCACTAATTATAAAACCTATAAGATAAAAACCATATTCTAATAAAAATAGCTTAATTCCTCTATCATTAAAATTATTTTGGTTAATAGCAATTGTTGCCACAAAACCGAGCCATAACATGCAACTAAGTAATAAAGCGGGAACGATATCATTCATACCAGTTAAATCCATCATTATCTCGATGAAAAGAACTGTTATAAAACTAGTTGGAATCATAATTATAGTATCTCTAATAATTTTAGACTTCGGTTCACTTTCTTTTCCTACTAATTTAAGCCATAGATTACCAAATGCAAAAGGAAAATACCAAAAAAAATGGATTGCAAAATATATCAATGCAACAACTACAACAGCTATCCAATTTATATCAAGAGCCATTTTCTCATCACAGAATAGACTTTCAATTTAAATTTATAATTTTAAAGAAGTATATAATTAAGAAATATTTATTTATTCTTTATTTAAAATATAAATAAAAATCGAAGTGAAGTTAAATTGAAAGATAAATTCAATTTAGTTGGTACTAAAATCAAAGAGTTTAGTTTACCAAACTCTAGAGGTGAAGCAGTCAATATCAGAGATCTTGAAAACAAAAAAAATGTAATAATTGTTTTATTTAGAGATATCAATTGACCTTTCTGTCGGTGGCATGCTGCTAGATTAAGGAGAGATATCGAAAAATTTGAAGAATTGGATGGTTATTTATATCCAATCTTAGTAGATAATGAAAAAAATGCTCAAAAAATGGAACAAAAATATGCAAGAAAGTATGCGGTTTTTTATGATGAATCAAAAAAAGTTGCTACAATGTTAAAACAAGAAAAACGTTGGATAAAACTTGGGCGAATGCCTGGATTATTAATAATTGACAAGAAAGGGATAATTCAATACGCATATTATGGAAAAAATATGCATGATATCCCAGAAAACAATGAAATTTTACAAGTTCTCGAAAAAATTAATATAAAATAATGATTTGGAAGGAATCAAATAAAAAAATGAGATTTTATTCCTCAAAGTTAGCCACACTTTTCCAAATCAAATTTTAATTTTTAATAAACTAAATTTATACCTTAAAAATATATGAGAATAGATAATCTGAAGTATCTCTATATAGATTTTAGACCAATTGGAGTTCTTATTTGCTCGAATTTATAAATAACTTGATTCTTTGCTGTAAAAGCATCCCAACCTTGACTTTTTTTAAAACCATGCACTGATAGAAAATTATGTGAATATTTACTACTCGCAGATTTTGCCATTTGATTAATAACTTCTTTTTTTAAATAATTATCTTCAACTAATTCTAATTTACCCTGCATTGAAATAAAATAGTAGCTACTAAGATCTGATTCAAATTTTTCTATTGAGACACAAACATTAGCGTTATTTGAGAGAATTTCTTTCTTTTTACCGTAATCAGTAAAGTGAAAATACATTATATCATCAATAAGAACATATTGGAACGGTGAAATATAAGGATATTCATCATCAATAAACGCTATTCTACATAAGTTATGTGAATTAATTGCTTCTTTTATTTCCTTTTCTTCCATTTTTGGTAATTTAATAACACTCATCAATAATAACAGCTTTTCCACTTTAAAAAATATATTGCTAATTATTTGAAAATTCTGCTAGAATTTGCATAAATCGAATATCATTAATTAGAATTTTTATGGCACTTAAGGCACTTTTTTCTTTATTTTTAATTTCCAACATTAGATCAAAATTGATATTAATAGTTTTTTTTAAGAAATTCTTAAAATGATTTATATCAATCTCATCAGCATGTCTATATTTACCCTTTAATGGGTGTTCAGAACTGTAATGTACTATTGGTAATCCATCACTTTTTTTCCACGTATTATTAACAAGTTCTATAGCTTTTTCTAATAGTTCTCCTTGATTATAACAATAATGATGATATGAATCTAAAACAATTGGTATTTCTGTAGATTCATTAATTAATAAGCAATCCTTTAGCTGATAATTTTTATCATCGTTTTCAATAATATAGTGATCTTTTATATTTTCATTGAGTTTATTATGTTGTTCTATAAATCGTTTAATGCTATTTTTCTTATCACCATAAACTCCTCCCACATGGGTGATTATTTTCGATTCTGAATTTAAACCCAATAAATCTAAAACATCAACATGATATTTCAATTCTTTTATACTATTTTTAACCACCCTATCACTTTTAGAGTTAAGAACAGTATATTGACCAGGATGCATCGTAATTCGCATTGAGTTCTTTTTTATAAAAACTCCAATTTCCTTAAACTTGGTTTTAAAATATTCTTGCCAATCGAATTTCATGATTGGATGAGAAGCAAAAGGTATTAAATCCGAAGTAATTCTAAAAAAGAAAATATTATTTTTGTAGTTGAATTCTAATATTTTTGCTAAACAGTTTAAATTATTTTCAATAGTCTCTATAAGCCTTTCTTCTGAATAGTTTCTTAAGCGAAAAGTTCTACTACTTCTACAGTTTAACGTTAGATTTATGCAAGGATATCCAATTTTCATATAATTAAAAAAGCTCGCTATTTTGATTTAACAAGAGTCTTATAAAATTCTACACGTCGGTTTTCAAATAGATCATTGAATTCATTGAGTTTCTTATCTCTAGCTTGTTGAATATCAACATCAATTATATCAACATAATTTTTATCCTCAGGAGCAGAAGACAAAATATCACCATTATAAGAGGTAATTTGACTTTTGCCAGTAAATTTAAAATGATCCTCGCCTCGTTTTTCTTCACCTATTCTATTTGAAGTTATTGCAAACACCCGATTTTCCAAACATCTAGTAATCATCGCTTTTTGGCAAAAAGGGAGAACTAAATTTGATGGATGAGCAATAATATCTGCGCCTAAAAGGCCAAGAATCCGTGCCGTTTCCGGGAAAATCCAATCAAAACAAATCATAATCCCAACTTTAACTCCATTTATATCATATATTTTTAGGGGTTTATCTCCTGGAGAAAACCACAGATTTTCTTTATAATATAAATGAATTTTTCGGTATGACCCGATAACTCCATTATTTGATACCATCATTGCTGCATTGTATACTTTTTCTCCTTCTTTTTCGATAAATCCACCAATAACTATTGATTCAGTCGATCGAGCAACATTTATAAGAAATTGAGCAGTTTCACCATCTTGGCTTTCTGCTAATGATATTGCTTCTTTATTAGAAACAAAATTATAACCAGTTGCAAACAATTCCGGCAATACTAATAAGTCTGCTTTTACGCCAGTTATAAGTTTTTCAATTTCTTCAAAATTATATTTTTTATCTCCAAATAGAGGAGATGTTTGGATATATCCAATTTTCATTTTTAATCATATAGAAATTTTAATATCACAATTCAATAAGAAAATAAAGTCTTTCAATCATCAATAATCTCTTTATCCTTACGCACAGTATATAATCCTTCGAATTTCGCTTCTGTTTTAATGTCGCCAATTCCTTGATTTTTAATAATCTCTGCCAATCCATCTTCATAAAATACATTTTTTTTAAACTTTTTAGCTGGGCCCCCTAAATAAATCCAATTCTCTTCTAATTCTTGACCTATTTTAGTCATTGAGTGACCTCCTAAAATAGAATTTTTTTTCATATGCGTTCCAGGCATAACAACGCTTTGAGAGCCAATCAAAACATTTTCTTCAATGATGGTTTTTCTAATGATAAATAAATTTCCAACAATAACTGATGACTGGACTATTGCTCCCTGCCCAACTACAACATTTTTACCAAATTCAATAAATTCTGTATCAACCCATCCTTCAAATAAAGAGTTGGAATAGTTGGTCTTTATACCAAACATTTTAGAACATATATTATTCATAAAAGGGAATGGAAATTTATGGGATAGCCATAATGGCCATTTTTTTATAGTACTTCTAAGACTCCAATATCTATAGTCTTTGTCCGAGTGATGTCTTAAAAACACCCCTTCTCGTGGTCTATGAATAAGATTAATAATTACTAGAATTATTTTAGCAAAGATTAAGGATACTAAAATTGATGTTAGATACATAACAAAAACTAATAAAGGTAAGAAAAATACGAAATGAATAAATTTCGGTTCATAAAGTTTCCAGAACAACCAAAATTCAAACTGTATTGAAAAAAGACTAATCCAGATTAAAAAGATATAAAAGATTAAATATCTCTTTTTTGCTAAGATAAGAGTTGTATTTGGTCCTACTTTTAAACTCGAAGGCACTGACATAATCTTTAATCCTCTATATTATTATTCAGAAATTTTTTCTTATCTTCATCTATATTGACATCTTGCTTAACTTCATATTTTATTTCATCATCTACACGGACTTCATATATAATATCGCGTCTTTGTTCTGCATATTTATTTGGTTTTAATTTCCTAGCAAAATGTGGGCCTAAGTATATCCAACCTGTTTCTATTTGTTGGTTTGGAATTGTTGCTGAAAATGCACCTGTGACAGATTCTCTCCCCATTACTGTGCCTGGAGATATAAGATTTAACCCCCCTACGACAGTGTAATCTCCTATGACTACTTTTTTAATTATCAGATATTTTCCTACAACCATTGAGCTCATTACTACTGCTCCTTGTCCTACAGTAACATTTCGACCAAATTCAATGAATCTTTCATCTGCCCACGCAT
Organism: Promethearchaeia archaeon; assembly: GCA_029856155.1. GTDB lineage: Archaea > Asgardarchaeota > Lokiarchaeia > Sigyniarchaeales > SOKP01 > Loki-b32. Next base: position 19,554 of record JAHQWL010000050.1, on the reverse strand, counting down.
CATGCATATGACTTGAAAAGTCTACTTTAATCCCCATCCATCTGAAACCCCACATTACTATCCATGGTAAAGGACCATTATTCATAAACCAAAAAACCAACTTTTTTAATTCTACTCTTAATCGCCAATATTCATAATCTCGATCGCCTTCTTCAGCTCTGAAGACTCCCTCTTTAGGCTTATGAAGCATATTTATTATTAGGATGAAAGCTTTTGTAAAAATTGCGATTCCAAAAACGAAAATAAAATATAAAATAAATAACCATACAGGGATTAAAAACATATTTATATACCACGGAATATAACTTGATACATCGAAAAATACCGCTACAGTCATATATCCCGACATCCATAGAATAGGGATATATAGAGCAAGAAATTTATAGCCAATTTTACTTATTGCACTAGTAGTTACAAAATCGATTGTATAATCTACTTTACTATTATTGGTTTCTTCTTCTTTAGTATTAGAGTTCATTTAGTTATTTCTCACGTCTTTCTTTTTTCCTTTTTTGATATATTCAATTTTTCATTAAGTTTTTCCGCTCTTTTCAAATCTTCTTCTGAAATTTTTAAGTATTCCATAACTCTTTTTTTAAAAATCTTTCTAAGGGGTGTACCATAATAGAAATTATCTCCTTTCAAAATATTATATTTAGTTGCTCCTGTCATAGGTAACCACCAAGAATTATTTCCAGTATCCACTCCAGGTGCAAAACAATTAAAACCTGCAGCAGTTACATTATTTCCTATTTTAATTTTAGCAAATGAAATATTTCCGAAAACGCCATCTACAGAATGTGAACTAATCCCCGGATTTGTCCCGATGTAAGAATTTTCCCCAACATCTACAAACCTATCCCCTGCAAGTTGTTCCTCAATGACCGATCCTTTTCCTATTTTATTAGTCCCAACAAAATTGTACATCCACTTTAATAACCAGGGAAATGGACCACGAGAAAATGCATTTTTGGGATATTTGATAATAAAACTGCGAAAATGATAATAATCCAACGTCTTACTAGGTATATTCCTCGGAATGATCCCGGATTTAGAAGGAGATTTTTTTTCTGAGTATTTCCAAAATGAACGAGTTATAAGAGCTACAATAAAGAGATGAATCAAATAGCATATAATAATTACAAACGGTATTGATAATGAAGCAATGAGAGAAGGTAAATTAGTAAAAAGAGAAATAAAGCTTGATACTTCTAAGAAATATGGTAGATAAAAAAAGATTATAAACAACATAAAAATTATGCCTGGAATTAAAAAAGAGCAGTAATAGATAAAGTAGAACAACGGTAACCATAAACGTAAATTTAAACTAATTTCTTCTTTAATTATATTGTTTTCAGTATCCTTTTTCTGATCTGAATTTAATAAAGCCAATTTTTTCACATAAGAGTTATAATTTTCTTTATTTAGCTGTTTTCTTTAATGTTTCTTTTTTATATACTCATGAATATTTAAAAATTTTCAGATTTAAAATCATAGGATAAGTGGAAAAAAAGAACAATTAAATATACTAAAAAAGATGATAGACTTTAATTGGTTCAAATATTTAGATAAGGATAAGTATAAATGATGTAAATCCGGTAATAGATAACTTAAAAGATGAACTTCATAAAACAAACCCATCAAAAAAGAGAATTTTAACAACTTTATTAGAACTTAGGTCAAGAGAGAGTCATCCTTCGCTTACTGATTTTGAATTTTATGATATCATTGGGGAAATTTTTAATTTAAATCTCAAGTTTTCAATGGATTCATTATATCCAGAGCTAAAAAAGAAAATGAAAAAAAATTACGGAGTTGAGAAAGAAGGGGAAATGGAAAAACATCTTATTGAAAAATTTGGGTTATATAGTAAAGAACAAGCAGTTAATAGGATAAAAGAAGAATTTAAGTATGCTGAGTCAACGAAAGAAGTAAATTGGAGACTTTTTTTAAAAACAGCCATCCTCTCATATTTAGATATGTTTCAAAATGATGTAGAATATCAGCATCTATCTAATAATGATTTATATTTAATCATAGGTGAGACTTTCAATTTAGATCCCGAATTTTTTATGAATTTGCTTTACAGTCAAATACGACAAGGCATAAAAAAAGAAAACAGACTGGAAATGGATCAATATCTTATTGAAGAATCAGATTTTATCGTAAAAACTTTCAAAATGAATCCCAAGTTATTTATGGAAAAATTTTATTACCAGATATATGAAAGTATACTTAAGTTATATGGAGATGAAAGATCATGGGAAATTATAAAAGATATTATTAAAAAATATTGTTTATATGATGGAGAACATATAGAATATGAATTTATTGGCGATATAGCTCAATATGGGTCTACTTATAGTGCTGAAGTAGTTAATGGAAGAATCTTACTTACCAATTATAGATTCATTGCAAATGGTAATATCAAAACGACCGGGATGAACACGAGTATATGGAAGTGGAGCTTGTTATGGCATGGAAATACTATGGCGAGAAAAGGGTTGTCTGAATGGTCAGCACAACAAGGACCAATATGTTATGGATATCAATTTCCAATTATAGATCTTTATAAATTAAAGAAACAAATGAGCTATACTATTAATTATAGAATTAAAATGACAGATTCTCTATATTCTTTTAAAGTAAGCTGTATTGGGAGAAATACAGATATTTCAACAAATGCGATGCATAGAGACAATTTATATGAAATCTTAAGTAAAGAATTTATCGGAGAAGATTAATTTTTCTTTTTTGGAAACCAAGGAAAAAATAAGCTGGTTCTTTTTTTATAATCAGCATAGATATCATCACCTTCATAATGTCTATCAAGAAGTTTTATCCCTGATACTTTAATAATCATATAAGTGATGAAAATCGGTCCAAAAATTGAAATCCACCCCCAGGGTACCGCTAAAGCAATGATATAAATTCCCCACCATTGAGTGACTTCACCAAAATAGTTAGGATGCTGCGTATATTTCCATAATCCTTGATCTAATACTTTTCCTTTATTATTTGGATCTTGTTTGAATTTATAGAGTTGATAATCTCCAAATGTTTCAAATAAGAATCCTATTAGCCATACTATTAAGCCAATCAATAAAGTAATTCCGATAAAGTCTAAAAAGCTTACCAATACAGGGTTTGGACTCATATTGACAAACCAAACGGGGAAAGCTACTATAAAGATCACAATCCCTTGAAAAATGTAGACTCTTATCAAACTTTTCAGTAGGATATTAGTTTTCCATCTTTCTCTCATTGCTTTATATCTGTAATCTTCTGGCTTCCCTCGGTTTCTAATAAAGACATATGAAGCAAGTCTTATTGACCATATGATTACTAAAATTGTAACTACAATTTGGCGAATATTTACAGCATTATTTAAAATAAAGTAGTAGATTACGCTTGTTAAGGCAACTACAGAATATCCAGGCCCATAGAAGATGTCCATAATACCATTATTTTTTTTAATTGTTCCTACTATAAAAGCTATTATAAGATATACTAAAAGAAACAAAGCAGAGTATCCTATGATAACGAACATATTTACTATTGTCATTTTTTATCTTATATATTTAATTTTGTAATTTTAATAATTGAATAGTCTTTTTATTGTTTTATCTTATAAAAATAAAATTAATTAAAAATTAGTAATTCAAATCTGAATTTTCGTTTAAGTAGAATTTTCTTTGTTCGAATTTCCTAATAAATTATTTTTGAATTTTCTCAATATTGCTTCTTTAAAAGAATCAAAATTTTTCAAATTGTTCTGTAAGATATTGTAGATAATATTATTATCAATTTCTAAATAAAAATGCCCTAATAAATTACGGAATCTTACCATTTTAATAAAGTGAGTTTTTAATTCATTACTTATAATTTCATGCTTAGCTAAGATTTCTATTATATCAGTAAATGTTTCAGGTTTTTCTTTATTATTGAGTGTCACAATATGATTTCCAATGTCAATACATATATTTATAGAAATTTCTAAGGCTCTCTGTGCCGTGAAATAATTTTTATAGTTAGAAAGGAAGTCTTCTTTTCCGATCTCTTTAAGTTCGAGTAGATTTTCCATTAATTGATCTAATTTATTAAATCTAGTTAAAATTAAATCCCGATTTAATTTAATCCTTAAGCACATCCATTACTGTCATTTTATCATACATATCTAAAAATGGTTTTATCTCTAAATAATCGTATAAAACTTTTATTTCAAACTCATGCTGCAATGTTTCATTTTTGGAATGAATAACACATCCTGTTTTTATAACATTATATAAAAATCGAGGTGTAACGCTGTTTAAAATACATAAATCTATCTCGATTTTATGTTCAAATTCTTTCTCTATTTCCAAACTTAAATCAACTAGATATAAATAATGTTTTTTAAATGTACTATCTAAAAGAATTCCAAGATCTATGTCACTAAATTCAGATCTGTTACCTAATACATAAGACCCAAACAAATAACACAGTAGAACTTCTTCTCGATTATTAAACACAATATTTATTATCTTTTCCAGTTCAGTTATCGATATTATCCTATGTCTTTCTCGTTCTATCATAATTTACAAATATTATTTCACATTCATAATTAACTAATTATAAATATAGCATTACAGTCTAATAATTTTTTATCTCTATCTAATTTAGCAAATATTCAAAAATTAATAATTCAAATCTGAATTTTTGTTTAAATATAACAGTATATTCTATTTATATAGAAACAGCGACATAATTTCGACGAAAATTTATCAAGGAATTTATTAAACAAAATCAATAAAAATATATGTACAAATTTGTGTATATTCCATAGATTTATCAAGCAATAAATAAGCAAACATTAAAGAGCTTAATCAATAGCTTAATATAAAGTAAACATTAATTTTAAATTAAAAGAAATCATAAGTTTATAGGACGGTTAAGGCATTATAAATTAGTAAATAACTAATTTAGCCGATAAAATTACAATAATAATATTTTACAAAATCAATGATGAAGAAAATGCCCAACAATTCGTTTTCGTTAATAGATTTATATCCTAAACATGTTATTAATTCTAAAGGAGAGAAGAAAAAATTTGATGAAAATAGCATCGCTAAAATTTTGAACAAAGAAACTGGGTTGGATATACACATAGCGGAAAAAGTTGCTGAAGATGTCATTCGAAAAATAATTGGTCTAGGAGTCAAAGAGATTACAACAAATTATATACGTGAGTTAGTATGTGTTGAGTTAACTCAAAGACATTTAAACAAATATAGAAATTTATTTGCCCGAGCAATTAATTTAGAGAATATTTCATTTAAACTTGAAGAGGAGTTTTTAGAGAAATTCAAAGGAAAACAACCTGATTGGGGTCCCTTAGGATACATAACTTATAAGCGTACCTATGCAAGAATAATTGAAAAAGAAAATAGAAAGGAAGAATTTTGGGAAACAATTAGGAGGGTCGTAGAAGGATGCTATTCAATTCAGAAAGAACATTGCATAAAATTGAGTTTACCTTGGAGTGATGAGAAAGCACAAAAATCGGCACAGATAATGTTTGAAAAAATATGGAATTTTAAATTTCTGCCACCAGGCCGAGGGTTATGGATGATGGGTACAGAATTCATAGCTCGCCATGGGTCAATGTCCCTTAATAACTGTGGTTTCGCATCTACAGAAGATATTAATTTAAAATATTCAAAAGCTTTTGAATTTGTGATGGATGCCTTGATGCTTGGTGTTGGAGTTGGATTTGATACCAAGGGTGCTGGAAAAATTACAATAAAGCAACCTAAAGAAGGACATTTCGAATTTCAATTGCCTGATAGTAGAGAAGGATGGGTTGAATCCTTAAAATTGATGTTAGAAGCATACTTTTTAGGGAAACAAGCACCTCATTATAATTTTAGCTTAATCAGATCTGCGGGAAAGCCAATACGAGGATTCGGAGGGATTGCTTCTGGGCCTGAGCCTTTAAAGCAAATGTTAGAAGATGTTCAAAAGATTTTAAAATCTCGTATAGGAGAAAAAATTACTTCTGTTGATATTGTAGATATTATGAATTATATAGGGAAATGTGTAGTAGCGGGAAATGTACGTAGGAGTGCTGAGATCGCTTTAGGTGATCCTACAGACTTGGATTTTGTAACCTGTAAACAAAATGAAGAAGCTTTATATTCTCATAGGTGGGCAAGCAATAACTCAGTTTTTGCGGTTAAGGGCTTGGATTATTCATTTATCGCAAACCAAATCGCAGTAAATGGAGAACCTGGAGTATTTTGGCTAGAAAATGCTAAAGCTTATTCAAGAATGGGAGACTCACCTGATTTTAAAGATAAGAAAGCAGCAGGAGTTAATCCCTGTGGAGAACAAACTTTAGAATCTTTTGAATTATGTTGTCTTGTGGAGACCTTTCCTTCTAGGCATGAATCATATGAAGAATTTCAAGAGACTTTGAAATATGCGTATCTCTATTCGAAGTCAGTAACTTTAGTAAATACTCATTGGCAAGAAACAAATGCTGTAATGCTAAAGAATAGGCGGATGGGTATTTCACAGACGGGAATAATTGAAGCTTTTGTGAGACATGGAAGACGAAAAATCTTAGAATGGTGTAGCAGAGCTTATAATTATCTACAAGAATTAGATGAACAATATTCGGGGTGGCTTTGCATTCCACGCTCAATTAAAATAACGACAGTAAAACCAAGTGGTACAGTGAGCCTACTTCCGGGAGTTCCCCCTGGAATTCACTATCCCCACTCAGAATATTATATTAGGAGAATTCGTTTATCCAAGAATTCCGATCTTATTAAACATATTAAAAGTGCTGGATATAAAATTGAAGATGACTTATATTCACCCAATACAGTAGTAGCAGAATTTCCAATTCACGAAAGATTTTTTGATCGTTCTAAAAATGAAGTTTCAATATGGGAACAAGCTGAGAATGCTGCAGCTTACCAAAAATACTGGTCAGACAATCAAGTATCAATTACGATAACATTCCAAGAAGACGAAGCAGATCAAATCAAGCATGTTCTTGAATGTTACGAAGATAAGCTTAAAAGTGTAAGTTTCTTACCAATAAAGGAACACGGGTATAAACAAGCTCCTTATGAAGAAATTACTAAAGAGCAATATGAAGAAATTACCTCTAAACTTAAATCATTTAACTTAGATGAAACAAGAGATCGGGCTATAGGAGAAAAGTTTTGCGATTCTGACAGATGTGAGGTTAGGTTTTAATAACAACACATATCCTTATTTATTGAATTTACATTTAGTTTCAATATTTTTTATAAGAAATATTTATATATACGTAATACATGTATATACTGATACAATATGACAAACATAAGTGTACGAATTGATCCTGAATTAAAAAAGAAGATGGATTCGCTCAAACATCTTAATTGGAGCGAAATTATTCGAAAAGCGATTAAATCAGAAATTCAGAATGAGACTGAGAATAATAAAGCTAAAGCTGTTTTGTTGAACGAAAAGATTCGGAAAATAGCTCCTGAAAATTATAATAGCGTAGAAATTATTCGAAAATTCAGGGAAGAAAGACATTAAGAAAAAGCGAGTGTAAGTTAGATGAGTGAAATAGTCATTGATGCTAGTGTAGTGGTCAAGTGGTTTATAGAAGAAATTGATTCAGATAAAGCAATATTTCTTCGAGATAAGTTCATAGAAAACAAAATTGAATTAATTATTCCATCATTATTATACTTTGAAGTCTTGAATGCATTGAAGTATAGTCAATTATTTAATCCAAGTGAACTAAACGATGCTGGAGAGAGTCTAGAGAATTATGGATTTAAAGTAATAACTATTAAAAATAAAATACGAAAACAAATGATTAAAGTTGCTGTTGAACATGAAATATCAATTTATGATGCCTCCTATCTCGGATTAAGTATAAGTTTAGATAAAATCTTTTGTACTGCTGATGAGAAAATCATTAAAAAACTTCCTTCATCCTTGAAAGACAAAATAAAGAGTCTTAAGCAAGTAGAAGAAATCCTTTAAAATCATCAGAATTGCGATAGTGATAATTTTCTCAACATTTAGAAGGTTTTTTTACCAGAGATAAAAATTCATTTTAGATTTATTGTTAGAATTCTATTTATATTCACGGAAAATCATTAATTATAGAATAAATTAAAAAAAACTAATAATAGTCATTATTAAGAATTTGAGGTGAGAGTATTATGAAATTGATTAAAGGATTTCCAGCTGAAACTGAAGGAGGAACTATTTACCAATTAAACGTTATAAATTTCATGAAACATGGGGCTAGAAATTTTGCAAGACAAGAGATAATAAGTAGAAAATTTGATGGTACTCTTTTTCGATATACATATAAAGAATCATATGAAAGAGTGCAACGACTAGCAAATGCATTAGAATCAATTGGAGTTAAAGTAGCTGACCGTGTCGGTGTTTTGGCATGGAATACACATCAACATTATGAGATATATTACGGATTACCAGGTATAGGCGCAGTAATGGTTACCTTGAATTTACGTCTAGCTCCTCATGATTTAGCCTATATTATAAATCATTCTGAAACAAAGTATATTATTGTTGATGAAGATTTAATCCAAATAGCAGAAAATATAGCAAATTTATGTGATAAAGTAAAAGGTTATATTATTATCACTGATAAGAATTTAAAGGATGTAGAGACTAATCTAAATCCAATTTATAGTTATGAAGAAATCTTGAGTAAAGCCATTCCAAAATATAAATGGCTAAATTTAGATGAAAATTCGGCTTATGCGGCTTGTTATACTACAGGTACTACAGGAAAACCTAAAGGTGTTTATTACTCTCATCGAAATTTGTATTTGCAAACTATGATGTTTGCGGCTTATTTTTCATTTACTATAAATGATGTTGTTTTACAGTTAGTACCTATGTTCCATGTTCTAGGGTGGTCGATGCCGCATGCTGCTACTTATGTTGGAGCTAAATTAATTTTTTCAGGAAAGTGGAATTTGAATAATGTCGAAGAACTTACTAAAATTATGGTCCAAGAGAAAGTATCTCTAACTGGGGGTGTTCCCGCTGTTTTTATGGCAATGCTAGAAGTTATTAAAAAAATGTAAAAAAAACCCGATTTTTGTGGTGCTCGTTTGATCTGTGGTGGCTCTGAACCACCAATTGCATTAATGCGTGATTTTTGGGATGAAACAGGAGGAGAAATAATTCATTCTTATGGTTCTACTGAGGCTATGTCAAATAGTACCCTAAATTCATTTAAGCCATGGCTTAAAAAAGAACTTCCAGAAGAAGAACTATGGGAACTCAAGAAAAAACAAGGTATAATCGTTTCTGGGCTTGATGTAAAAGTTGTCGATGAGAATGGTAATGAACTACCTCATGATGGTAAATCTTCAGGTGAAGTTCTTTTCCGTGGACCTTGGGTTACTACAAATTACTATAAGGCACCTCATACAATGAATTGTTTTACTGAAGATGGATACTTTAGGAGTGGTGATGCGGGTTGTATTGACTCTGAAGGATATCTTAAAATAACTGATAGAATAAAAGATGTAATTAAAAGCAGTGGAGAGTGGATTAGCTCAATCGACATGGAAAATTCTTTATTAAATCATCCAAGAATCCTTGAAGCTGCAGTGATTAGTATTCCTCATCCAAAATGGGACGAAAGACCCTTAGCATTAATTGGTTTACGAGAAGGATTTCGATCAATGAAAAAAGAAGAAATCCAAGGATATCTTGCTAAGAACTTCACTAAATGGCAATTACCTGAAGAAATTTTATTTGTAGATTCAATTCCTAGAACTAGCGTAGGGAAGCTTAATAAAAAAGTAATGAGAACTGAATATCAAGATTTTTTTACAAAAAGTTAGATATAATTAAATTTTAGAAATTAAAAGAATCTAGAAAATTAATAACTAGTGTAGAACATATTTGTTTTTTTAGCTGTATTAATACTACTAATAAATTTAACTATTTTTTTATGATTAACCATTTTCATTAAGTTTTTAAAAGTACGGGTAATAAGATAATCTTAAGAAAATACAAATACGTCAATTAAATTGTAGAATTATTTTATTGATAAATTAAGATTTTCATGAAATCAAATAAAGGGATTATCTTTACCATTGTAGCTATCACTTTTTTTTCGGTTTTGATAAATTCAGTTATTTTATATTCTTGCTTAACTAGAGTACAAATGAATGCTAAACCTGAGGATCAAATAGAAAAGAACCTAAAATCTTCAGGTTTTTGGAATCTTACTGGGACTCCGATATCTATTGATGATGATAATCACTCGAAAAACTGGTCAATAACGGCAGCCACATATGACTGGTGTTCTGGATCAGGCACTTTAAACGATCCTTACCTCATTGAAAATGTTACGATCGACGGCCAAGGTTTGGGCAGTTGTATCACGATTAGAAATTCAGATGAATATTTTATAATTAGAAATTGTACATTAAATAATTCTGGATCTAATCCGGATACAGATGGAGGAATCAAGTTAGAGGGGGTTGACCATGGAAAATTAATTAATAATAGCTGCTCAGACAATAATGGAAACGGGATATATTTATATTATAGTGAGTATAACAACCTTTCTGGAAATATTTTGAATAATAACACTAATTATGGGATGAAGTTGTATGGAATGAGTAATCATAACGAAATTACAGGCAATATCGCTAATTATAATCTTATTGGAATAAGCTTATATAATGTACATTATAGTATTATTTCTGGAAATATTGCGAGTTATAACCTTTTAGATGGATTAAATTTAGAGATTGGAATTAATAACATCATTTCAGGAAATAGAATATACAATAATAGCGATTCTGGAATAAATATATATAGTGGAGAAAATAGCAGGATTATAGGAAATCTTATAGATTATAACAATGAGGTAGGAATATCCATTGTAGATTCACCCGATTGCACAGTCTCAAGAAATAATTTAACAAAAAATAATTATGGGGTTTATTTAAAAGGTAGTCATATTAAGGAAATTTCTAATAACAATTTAAGTTATAACAATTATGGAATTTATTCACTTAACTGCTATAGAAATTCTATCAGTAGCAATATTGTAGATAATAATGAGATAGGAATATATTTAGAAAATTCTAATAATACAGACATCAGAGGAAATTACATAATTAATAATACGGATATTGGCATTCATTTAGTGAGATCTAATGATAATAATATATTTGATAACGATGTGTGTAGCAATGCCAATAATAATTATAAATCTAAATTTGAAGTAGATTGCGAAGGAAATATATTTAAAAATAATAACTGTATAGATGATACTATCCCCCCTGGACCTCCCCCCGAAATTGTTATAATAATAGTGATTAGTATAATTATTCTAATGATTATAGTCGGAATGACAATCTTCAAAAGAATATCTATTCGAAAAGTAATAAATTCTAAAAATTTGTTAAGCTCTCATAAATTAAAAAAAGAAATACGAAAAACTGAAGCTGAAGTGAGTGTAGAAAAGGAATCTCATGTCTGTTTGGTACATAGAGGTAAAATTACTGGGGCTGTATATATATGTCCTGAATGTGAAACCTATTATTGTATGAAATGTGCTACTGCCTTAAAGAAGAAAGGTGAAACATGTTGGGTATGCGATACTCAAATTGACCTCTAATGATTATCAACACCAAACTATTGAAAATTAATTATTAATATTTAAATTTTAGGTTATCTTAATTACATGTTAAAAACAAATATATTTGAAATCAATTATGAAAAATAGAATAAAATGGTTGGGTTTATCTTTTCACACTAATTTTTTGTTTAGTTTATTTGTGCTTTAAAATACATGTAATTATAACAATTATAATAAAAATTAACTTGAAAATGTTGATGAGAATGAATTTTCTAAAAATTCGAAGGCTTAGAGCCCATAAAAAATCAGTTATTGCTGGTGGGCTTATAGGTGTTGTTGCGATCGCAGGTATTATTGCTGGTGTATATTTTTTTAGTGTTGATCTTTATCCCTCACATGATTATATTGTCCCTGGAGTTCCACCCCCCGTACCATTAGATCGGATAATGAAAATTGGGGTATTAGATGATATGAATTACATTTCAGGAGATCATGCATGGAAAGGGGCATACCTGGCTGCTAAAGAAATAAATGAAGGGGGAGGCATTTTGGTTAATGGAAATCAATATTATATTGGACTTGTCGGGGGGCACACTAATGAGGTGTATGGACCTATGACAGATGGAATCATTACTGCGGAATACATGATAAATAATCATGACCCCCAGTTCATCATTGGAGGAATTATATATCCTGCTCTAGAAATGTACTTAGAACCTATCATGGATAATAAAATACCCTTTTTAACTACAGGGACCGCTACGTACGATTTATGTGAAAAAGTTTCAAACGATTATGAGAGATATAAATATATTTTCAGGATTATGCCCTTAAATGATATAGGACTCTTTAGAAACATTTTAAGGCATATAGGTTCTCTTGTCAGTCATTTAAATCTAACATATGGTGTAACCGTAGACAAAATAGCCTTTCTACATGAAGATAATAATTATATAAATGTGCTGGTTCAAGGACTTAAGGATTTTCTTCCATCTTTCAACATAACAGATGTATTATTCCCTTTAACCGCGTCATTAGCCGATTTTGAGACTTGTTGGAACCAAATTAAAACCGTGAAAGCTCAAATAACATGTATTTTTAACATAAATTTTTTAGATCAGCTGGGAGCATTAATTGCTCAAGCATATCAAAAGGTAAAGCCACAGTGCTTATTTTTTAGTGCTGCTAATATTCTTGCTCAAACTCCTTCATATTGGGATGATGCTGAAGGATATTGTCAATTTGAGATTGTTATGCAAGCTATTCATAATACATCAAAGACTGACTTAACAATACCTTTTTTTAATAGTTTTGTAAGAGATTATGGTGGTGAACCGTTTTACACTGGAACGGGATCTTATGATGCTGTTCAATTATTAGCATGGGCAGTCAATGATTCGCAATCTTTCAATTCTGATACAATAGTTAAAACATTGGAGAAAATAAATGCCTCTAATCCATTTTCTGCGGCTGGTGGTTTAACCGCTTTTTCACCTTCTCATGATTTGGAACTTGATTATCCTTTTGGCTATAGCGTTCTCTGCCAGTATAAATATATTGATGGAACTAAAGTGGTTATCCCTTCCTCCTTAAATTATCCTGATTTCATAGCTACGGATTCTTTAAGGCTTCCATATTGGGGGATTAATGGGCTTCTTGCAAAACCGCCCCAGCCACCAGGAAATTTCACAATGAACAGTACTGCTGAGAGTCCAGATTTAGATGGTAAATTTAATCTAACTTGGACGGAGTCTATAGGCGCAGATAATTATTCTGTATACATGTCTGATAGCCCCATTGAATACATAAGTAAAAAATTCGATTTACTTGATTATCAGACGGCAACAACTCCGTTTTCAATGTCATTGAAAAAAGGAGAGTATTATTTCAGGGTTGTTGCATATAACGAGACCGGTGAAACAATGTCTTTGGATGATGTACATGTTTCTATCCCAGGACCGGATGCTTTCTCTTTGGATAGTAATGCGGGGGATCCTGATACTGATGGGAACTTCGATCTATCATGGATGGACTCTGAAAGAGCTGTTAATTATTCTGTATTTCGTTATCATAAAAAAATCACATCTATAAATGAAAGTCTTACCTTAATATCTGATCAAACTACAGCGACTTCATACTATGTAACTGGATTACCTAATGGGAAATATTATTTTGCGGTTGCTGCATATAATGAAATGGGATATACTTTATCAAATTGGGTGGAGATTGTTGTTCAAATATCTCCTTTGCCTATTATATTTATAATATCAATTAGCTCTCTCGTCGGTGTGGCATCTATTGGTTTAGGTTGGAGATATCTTAAGCATAAAGCTGAGAAAAAATTAAAAAGAGAACGACAAGAACCAATAATCGTTGAAGATATGAAAAGGGAGCCATTTGAAAGAGAAAAGCCCGGAGAAAAGAAAAAAAATAGAAGAAAATAACAAATGATTCAATTCTTCTAATGATTATACAAGTTCTTATTCCATTAAAATATAAAAATGGGCTTATTCCGCTTTATCTGAAATAACTGTTACCGGTTCAACATCATCTCTAGCTGTAGGTTGTTCCTTTTCATGTTTTGCATAGTAATAGATGAATGCTGCGAGGAATGCAAAAAAAACTATTAGATATATCAGATTCATTATCTTATAAGCTAAATAAAACCTAGGATCTGGTGATAAATAAATGACTGCCCAAAAGAAAACAAAAGCTCCAAACATATTCCAAACGATGTGCATAATCATTATAATCTTAACCTTCTCCCATTCTGTCTCTTTCCATGCAAAAAAAGAAGCACTCGCAAAAGCTAACAGGGCTCCACCAAATAATCCTCCAAAGACAAATGGAGGAAATGGAGGAAATGGAGGGTAAGAAATACCGAACCAGCCCAAATAAATATTTGGCATAAAGAATAAAAGAACTCCAAAGACAAGAGAAACAATAAAATTAAGGAAAAATGTCCGTTTTAACTCTTTCGAAACTTTTTTAACCATTTTTCTATTTACCTCTTTAATTGATAATATTTTTTATTTAATTTTGAATTAATTTTCTATTTTTTTTTCAACATCCTTTTTTTCTTCAACCTTTTTAAAAGCCTTTGTTGGCTTTGTCTTGTCAATTGTCTCAGAACAAACCCAACAGACATTTTCCATGCTGGTCAAAGCACGCGCACAATCTTCATGATATAATGCTTCACAATTAGGACAGAGGAAAATATTAAATCCAGCTACTTTTCCTTTACATACCAAACAAATTTTCTGCTCTCGATAATATGTAATTTCTTCTTCGCTAATATGCTCGGGCCTTTGAGTTATTCGAAACAATGAATCTTTAATTTTAACTTCTTTTTTAACTCTCTTTTTACGCTGCTCAGGTTCTGCTCTTAAACCCAAATAAGAAAATACTAAGAATATATAGAAAATTATTGAATAAAAGTTTGCACCAATGGTACCAAAAGAAGTACTTAGTTCATTTCTAAGGAGTTGCGAGACACCAAATACAATATAACTTGAAGATAAAAAGAAATATTTTTTTCGAATTATACCTATCTCCCCAATATTTTTGCATAAGATTCCAAACCCGAACATTACAGAACCAGACCACATAAAAAGCCACCACCTGCCGGTAAAATATGATTGATGAAGGGAATTTAATAATCCACCCCCTGGTGGTGCCAGACCATTTGGTATTCCAGGATTATAAGTAGGATACACAACTTCACTCGTCCAATGAAATATATAAAGATCTAATAAAAAGAGCATATTCAAAACTAAAGCTACAGATAGATAAAACCATTTATTTTTAGGTGTTGTTATTTCACATATTACATAAGCACCAAGAAAAGCAGCAAAAGGAGCGGGCGTCCAAGTTATAAAAGTGGAACAATTGATGGTCCATATTATTTTCTGTTATAAGGATAGTTATAAAATCTATAAGATAATTCACTCCACTTGATATGCCCATTAGAGATATCATTAAACCATAATAAAGGAGAAGCTTTGCATTTGTTCTTATTGCTTGGAATATTAAAACTAATCCAAACGCAAAAATTCCACAACCTATAATAACTACTCTGATTGCATTCATAAAAGCTACATCAGTAAGCATTAACAAGTTGATTTTCACCTCATTGCTATACTTATATACTATCTTGTATAAAAAAGTTATCGATAAAAATATTTTTTAGAAAATATGCAATATTGTTATTTCTTATCTATTGATTCATTACACACCCAATAAGCGTTTTCCATTGATGATAAATCTTCGCAATTCGGGCACAAAAAGATATTAAATTTATAAAGCCTACTTCAGAAAGCATAAGCATCTTAAATTTCACCCAAATAAACATTTGAACATATATCTGCTTAAATTATCAATTTTAATGCTATGATGATATTAGGTTATATAATTATGTGTATAAACATTTTGTTTGAAATTATGCTAAATTAAAGAAACAAGAATTCAATAGCCATTTATCGTGTACTTTGAATAAATTGGCGATTTTTTTTCTGTTCTTTTTCCCATTTTTTACGTTCTGAACGAAGTTTAAAGAGATCTATATCTTTATATATTAAATTTTCTTCTTTTGGTGGAATTATTCTTTCAATCCTTTCCTTTTCAGGTGTGTATATGAGAGATTCTCCATATTCAGCAATGTTTACAAAGAAGCAATAGGCGTATATAGATCTTCGAGCATCAAAATGAGCAGCTTTAAAATCAGCAGTAACAGGAGTAAACGCAGGATTGAAGATCAAGTCTATCGGTGGTTCAAAATTTTTTAATTCTACTCTCAAATCCATATCAAGAAAATCCCTGCATATTATTATCGCAATTCTCCCGAATTCAGTATTACAAACAATAGTTTGTCTGGGGAACACGTTAACTTTTATTCCTTCCTCAAATTTTTTATTTTCAAAATGGATAATCGCGGGGATATGTTTTTCTTGTTCCCAAAGTATTCCTTCAGGACCAATCACCATACTAATATTTTGTTTTGTTTCAAGTTTATGAAATGAGCCCGGAATGATATACATATTATATAATTTTGCCAAATTTGAGATTTCCTCTAAAAATTGACCATAATTAAGATCTATTGCCATTTCGGGGAAAACAAGAATATCTATTTCATTATTATGGGCATTTTCAATAATATTTTTAATTTTATTTAATACTAATTCAATTTTGTCTTCTCGTAGTTCTAATAAACCAGAGTTTTTTTCTTCATAATATTCTGATATAAAATCTCCATTACTAGACAATCCTATTTGAGCAACTCCTACCCTAAATTCTCTTTTTTGAATTTTAGGGTATTGCCTAAGTAAATCTTTATAAATTAGATTGTATTTCTTTTTTGAAGTCTTCTTCTCCTTAATTTTTCGAGGAATAGAGGGAGATAACACATCTAATGTGCTTTTTGAAAAAGATGGTTCACTAATAGTGTTAAGCGCAGATATTAATATTTTCTCCTCCTTTTCTACTAAATCAAAACGATCTAATACTTCCTTTTCTTTATCATTATATCCTGCTTCTCCAAAGATTTCTGCTGCTGATTTTAACATATCTAATCCAACTTCTAGAAGTTTTTTCTTCTCATCAAAATTTAATTCTTCATCTGCTCTGATAATATACCATGTAGCATCGAAATATGTTGATGTAGCAAGAGCCCAATCTGCTTCACTTTCAAATCCTGCCTTACGATACACATTCGCTGCGTTCCTAAGCATTAGTTTTATTTTTGGGTAATAATCTGCTTTAATAGCTCGATCGCTTGACTTATCAAATTTTAAACTTAATTCTAAAGCTTGACAAAAGGCAGCATTTCCTTGTGCTAATGATTTTAATTTACTATCAGTGAAATGTTCACTTGCTTCATTAAATAACTCACAGGCATTTGTAAATTTTTCTGGATCCTCATCATTTTCGGCTAATTCCATACTTTCCCAAGCTTTACAAAGATAATATATTGCATTAATCTCTTCTCTAGCGCTTTTATTAACCTCTGAGCTAAAATTTTTAAATTGAGAAGCAATTTCAGAAAATTTCTCGGCAGCTTTTATATGATCTCCTTGTTTTGCTAAAGATCTGGATTCTTCAATCTGGCTCCAATTATCAGAAAATTCTAATCCATCCTCAAAATCTTCTTCCAATAAACCGGACTCAACTTGATCCTCTATAATAATTATAGGTTTTTCCTCAATAAACCGATGATATTTCTTTTCTTGTTTTTCTAAGACGGAAATATTTATTATATCTTTTATAATACTTTTTATATCCTCTTTTGATTGCTCTTGAATTGCAGAAAATCCAAAACTCTTTATTCTAAATGTCTCTTCAATTTCCTCCAGTTTTACAGCGCTATCTAAATCTTGAAAATTTGCAATTATATAAAAATCTGCTTTAGACGTTTTAGATATTAATGAAGAAAATAATCTTTGGGTTCTGTCAACATTTTCTTCTTCTGAATTTGATACAAGAAGAAAAATATCGACAGAATCTATTAATTTTTCATGAATCTTTGAATTGTAAATTAATTCCTCTAAATCAAACTCTCGTATGATACACCGTTTAATACCTTTCATATCAATAAGATCTATAGGTTTTTGAATTATCTGCATCAATTCATCATCTAACTCTATTAACTTCTCACCGGGAAATAAATCCAGAATAGTCGTTTTTCCCACTCCATTTATTCCAGTTAACAAGATTTTAGGTGGATTAAAAATATAGGTTTCAACGAAATCATCAAAATCTTCGAATACATTAGTTTTACCAGTCCAATTTTCTAAATAAGGTCGATATCTGCTTATAAATTCATTTTTCATTAAGTTGATTTTATTTTGAGCATCTTCTTCCGATTCTTCTTTATCAATAACAATGACAAAAATACAATCAAATTCAATATAATATGAATAGACAAAATTGAAATTTTTAAAGATAAGAGCACTAATTTCACCTCCCTTAATCTCTTTAGCAAAGCTACTAATAGCTGAAAGAAAACCACTGATTATCATCTCATCCATATCAAATTCTTCTATGAAATTCTTAGAATAACAGAGGACTCCTCCTGGACCTATTACAAATATTTTTAATATCACTAATGATCTCTTATCTTAAATTCGTAATAATTAATGTAATATTAGATAATCAAATTAATTAAACTGATTATAAAATATCAAAACTTAATTCAGCGATATTATCTAAAAATTTAAATTGCCTACTCAAAAATAAAATAAGTATAATTTAGGTATAATTAAATTATACTCAAAAATCTTTTAAATAAGAATTTGTATATATGATTTTATAAAACAATTCTTTAACGTAAAAAATATTAATAATCCAAATGAAAATTAATTTAAGAAAAAATTATTTTAAAAATTAAATGAAAGATGTGATTTTATATGTCAGAAGAAGATCCTATCGAGGAAATCGAAAAAACTGCTGAAAAAGCAGCAAAAAAGCCTCGAGCAACGACAAGAACAACTCCGACAAAGAAGAAAGTATCGAAACCATCTAAAAAAGAACCTACGCCAGAAGCTCCCGTAAAACCTGCAAAAAGGGTTTTTAAAAAACTGAAAGTAAACTTTTGGCGAACTCGATTGCATGACGAAGAGTTAGGAGTCCATCAACAACTCAAATATCAAGCAAAAACTCGTTGGTTTAGTAAGAGTTTTGATATTGAAGGTGTAGTTGAAGAAGATGGTGCGAAAAAATATATTATCGCTTTTAATAAAGAGCAATGGGAAGAAAGCCCTCTTGAGGAAAAAAGATTATCATTACGTATATTTACGATTATGGAAGAAAAAATTACGGATGCGAAAACAGCTAGCGGCGGTAATTTCAAAGGGGGTCTTGAATTAAGTATTGCCCATTCATTGGTTCAGAGTTATGAAATTAGAACACCCGCTCCCGTGTTT
>JAHQWL010000049.1 GCA_029856155.1 Promethearchaeia archaeon | reverse complement strand
ATTAATACTTTAGATTTTAAAACCTTAAAGAAGGAGTTATGACGTCATTTTGACTATAAAACTTTGCTTAAAAAAGAGTTTATTTTATATTTAAAACCTTTTTTTGAATTTGAATCAATTCTAAAATGCCTTTTTCTCCTAAATCTACAATTTCTCTTAATTTATTCTTAGTAAAAGGTGCACCCTCAGCAGCCCCTTGTATTTCAATAATTTCTGAATTTTCATTCATAATTAAATTGAAATCAACATCTACTTTTGAATCTTCACTATAATCTAAATCTAATAGAATTTGGCTATTTTTTATACCTAAAGACACTGCTGCTGTTACCTTATAATCTGGAAAGTCATAGATAAGTTGTTGGTTGTAGAGATGATTAATAGCATCAAATACTGCTATGAACGCTCCCGTAATTGAAGCACATCTTGTACCTCCATCAGCTTGAATAACATCGCAATCGATTTTTATAGTACGTTCACCAAGTTTTTCATAATTAAAACCGGCTCGTATGCATCTCCCAATTAATCGTTGGATCTCAACTGATCTGCCTCTATTAGGCTCCCTTTGGTTTCTAACTTGTGTAGCTCTAGGTAACATCGAATATTCCGCGGTAATCCATCCTGTGCCCGTATCGACTAAAAAGCGTGGAACAGACTCAACAACTGAGGCTGTTACAATTACTTTTGTACTTCCCTGAGTTATTAAAACAGAACCTTCAGGATATTTAAGGAAATTTCTCTTTATAGTAATTTTCCTTAATTCATCAAATTTTCTTCCATCATATCTCTTATTTCCAAGCATTTCTTAACTCGAGTAATTATTATTTCAATATTATTAGAAATTAAAGAGTATATTAGTATATTTTTTGTAAAGTAAAAAAGTTTCTAAAATTAGGATCTCAATATTGTACTTTAGCGTAATATATTATCATAAGATTGTCTGTGATTTTTTAGTCATCCAATTCTTCATTCTTAGAAGATTTATTTGTCTTAAACTTATATTTTTTGGATAAATTTACAAGCATTTATAATTTCTTTCCATATAGCTTCAATAGTATCCTCATTTAGTAAAATAGATTTATCTTTCATTCGTTTAATGATTTCTTTTTCCCTTTTTGGTTGAGATACATCCATATCAACTAATTTTTTAAGATTTCCGATTTTCTTGGCAAATTCTACTCTTGTATTTAAGAGGTTAATCATTTGATTATCAATTTCATCAATTTCTTTCCTATATAACTCTATTTCCTTTTTAACGGCATTACGTTCTTTCATATAATAACACCACCACAATTAATTAGAAATAAAAAAAAATATATATTTTTAAAATAAGTACTCTAAATTTAGTTCTAAAGCTGCAACAGGAAATTTTAATTTGAAATTTAACAAAACTTCTGGGTGTATTTCACCGATCTCTCCAATTTTGTTTCCTTTCAAATAAACACTCCCATATCTACCTTCAAGATAAGTAGGATTTTTGTCAGGTTTAATTTCATAATCATCATAACACCCTAATGAAGTTATAATAAAATCTAAAGTAGATCTAATCTCTGTGAAATCTGAATGTTCATGATATGTTGTTGCTGCGACATGAATTTCTCTTCTTGTCCCCGTTTCTTTACTACTATCTAGCAAAACAATATCCCCAACTTCGAAAATTCTTATAGGTTTTTCTTCAGATCTATTGTTTGACAGAGTCTCCAGCAATTTAGGTAATATAGCTGTTCTTGTTGTATTATATTCTTTTGATACAGGATTTGAAATCTGTACATGACTTGTTTCTTCATACTCTTGTTTCATATAATTATAAAGCTTTTCAGAGTTGGATAAAATAAAGTTCAAGACTTCTAAATATCCCGCTCCAATCATTATAGTCCGAATTTTATTCGAAAAAGATTGAATCGGATGATATTTTCCGATACATCCTTCTCTAATGGTTGTAGGTAGTTTATCATATCCATATCCAATTGCGCATTCTTCGGTAAAATCAACAACGTGCATAATATCTCCTCTAAATGCTGGTACCCATACATCTAAATATCTTTTCTTATTTGATTGTTTAGCATCTAATCTAACTTTATTAAAACATTTTATCATATCTTTTGGAGATAAACTAATTCCTATATAATCGTTAATGTAATCAATCCCCACCTCCCACTTCTCAGGATTCAGATTGGGGGTGATAATCTCCTTCCCTTTCTCATAATTTACCTTAACACTTTCAATTTTAGCGCCCATATCTGCTAAAGTTGTTGATAGAATATTTAAAGCTAAATTAACAGCTTTAAAATCTGTTCCAGTTAAATCTAAAAATAGATTTTTGGTATCATCTGTAACTGTTGTCAATATTCCATTTATAACTGGAGGAAAGGATAAAACCTCATTATTATTATCAAAAATTATAGGGTAAACTTCTTTACCTTCTAAAATATGAGCATATTCAATTCCTTTTTCATGTAATAATAAAATTTCTTCTAAATTCATAGGATATCCATCACCATGCAATGGAATGAAACTTACAGAATCTGGTTTAACTGCGGTATATCGATAAGGAGGTGTAATTTTATCAAGATCATGAACACCTATTGCCACTTTTTTTCTATCTCGTCCAACTGCCCAGTGTAAATGTTCTTGGATATTCATCAAAGTTGCAACCTCATCTTCATCTAAATCAATATCTCTAATTACTCCACAGACTATATATGGTCTAACTTTATTAACGATTGGATCTACATTTAGTACTATTTCTCCAGGAGAAATTTCGAAAGAAGGTATTCCTAACTCAATTTCATAAAATCCCTGAAGAGCTCTGGCAATTCCTTCAGGACTAGAAAAGTCAGGTCTATTTGGATTATATTCAACTTTAATCTTTTGCTCTTCCTCATTTATATCTTCTAAATCTAAACCAATCCATTGCAAATCATATTCTAAATCCTTAATATCTAATCTTTTTCCTACTAGTTTTTCTAATCGATCAAGTTTAAGTTCTAATGTTGGCAATTTTTCAAAACCTCCCTATTAATATGACTGATTCCTCAACCATTTTATTGGGTTAATATATAAATCTCTAATATCCTTCCTATCAAAATACAACATAGCTATTCTCTCAAGTCCTTGACCCCATGCTAAAACACGAGTTGGATCTTTAATCCCCCAAGGATATGTAACTTCAGGTCTAAAGATTCCTGAGCCACCAAACTCTAGCCATTCACCTAATTTATCAAAGTATACAGAAACTTCCATACTGGGTTCAGTATACGGAAAAAATCCAGGTCTTGTTATAATCTTTTTAAATCCTAATTTTCTGTAAAATTCTTTAAGTAATCCAATTAAATCACATAGTGTTAAATTATCATCAATAACTATACCTTCAACTTGAGTAAACTCCGCTAAATGTGATTTATCTACTTTTTCATTTCTGAATACTCTATCAATGCAGAACACTTTGACTGGTGCTTTTTCCTTATTTCTATAAAATTCTGCTAATCTTCTTATTGTAGTTGCTGTAGTATGAGTTCTCAATACTGTTTTTTTTGCTATTTCAACATCCCATTCAGAACCCCAACCAAGTGACCCCGAATCCCCACCATTCTCATGTGTTGCCTTAACTGCTTGAACCCTATCACTTTCTGGCAATTTAGCAACTTTAGGATTATTCAAATAGAAAGTATCTTGCATTTCTCGAGCCGGATGATCTTGGGGTTGAAATAAAGCATCAAAATTATAAAAAGCACTTTCGATTATCGGGCCTCTAATCTCAGTAAATCCCATTGAAATAAATATTTCTCTTATCTCATTAATTAATCTGATCATTGGATGCAATTTTCCTGCTTTTAATAATGGACCTGGTTTAGTAACATCAAAAGGTTTTAAATCATAATTTTTCCAAGTTCCGGAGATCAACATCTCAGGAGTAATTTTGCTAATTTGCTCTAATTCCTTAATTTTTGAGATGTCAATTTTTTTACCCTTTTCAGTTAAACTTATGATTCTTTCAGTCCTATGATTTTTCTTAACCAGCTTTCTTTTATTAAGTACATCCAATTGTTTTAATTCACTTTTAGACAATGTAGAATGATCAATAACAGAATTTTCTTTAAATTTTTTTAGAAATTTTTCAAAATCTGTTTCAGGAAAATTTTCAGCAGTAATAAATATTTTATTTTCTCCTGAAGCTTTACTTTGCGCAATCCATCGTTTCTTTTTTAAATTTGAAATACCTACATAAAAAATATTTCTATCTAAATGAGATTTTCTTAAGAATTCATCTAAATTTAATTCTTTAATATTGTCTTCTAATAATATATTTAATAATTGACGTTCTGGAAGTCCATTTTTTAAATAATTAATTCCTTCTTCATTTAATGAAATCTGATTTACCTCTTCTTCTCTGAAACTTCCTAAATCATGCTCAATTAAATCATTAATTGCAGACATAAGTACAATATAATCAATTTTCAATTCTTTTGCCAGATCTGTTGCAATTACTTCAGAACTCTTTTTTTTTAATACCTTTAAAATGTCAATTACTTGGTTTTTAAGTCTAATTGTCATATGCTTTTGCTAAAATTTTTTACTTTTTTATTATATCTTTTAAAATCTCTAATGTATTTAAATCTTTCGTGGATTTAGTCATTCTAAATCGCTTAATCTCGAATTAGAAAGAATTTCTTTTATCTTTAATATTAAAATTCTGGATCTCAATTAAAATAAAATCTAAAAAATCCGCAGCCAAGGGCTTAATTACAGCTAAATAATCTTATTCCCTTGGCGGATTAAAGAAATTAAATAGAAATGAATCTTGAAAAATAATTAAGTTCAATTGAATACCAAATTTATTTAAAATCGTAATTTTTCACTCAAGAATTCACTTAAACAATAATTTATTACATAATTACATTCTAAAAAATTTTACTATTGAAGTTTTTCACGAATAGATGTAGAACTAATTTTATTTTGGTTTTTATCTTTTAGTAAAGGAATAATGATTAGAATAAGGGGTTTTAATCCTTTTTTCTCTCTATTCTCATTTAATTTTAAAGCATTTTCATAAGTTTCTTGACTGACTATTAATCCTTCGTATTCTGGATCTTGAGCATATTTATCCATATCAGCCCAATTTTTTATTTCAACAATATTAATTCGCTCTAAATCAGCAAAAGAATTAATATACGTCATTAAATTCTCTTTTCTTGTTTTGTAATCTTCTAATTTTAAAGAATATTGTTTACTTTTTAATAAATCTTGAGATGTTAATCCAATCTCTATAAATTCAGAAAGGGATAAAGCTGTTTTTAATAAAAATTTATGACCCTCGTGAAGATGATCGAAAGTTCCCCCTAATCCAATTTTTTTTAGAATCTGAAAAACCCCCAATCAGAAAAAAAATAATTTAATTTATTCTTTTCCTTTTAAATTTTCTTTCTTACTTGTGTCTTCTTTCTTCTTTTCAGTAGGACTCTTTAATCTTACTGAATATATTTGTCTTATCTCCATAAGGTCCTCGCACTTTTCACATTTATCTATCCTTTTAAACACAAAATCTCCTTTCTCATAATTTCTAACTTTTGTAATTCCACATAATTTACAGATTAAAATTGTTAAAGTTTGTCTAATAGGTTCAGCGGGACTTTTTTGGATTTGGATTAATGTAGCCCCAAAACAGATTAAGATAAAACCAATTGACCAACTTGAGACTTGATCTCCCCCAATATTTAAATAGATAAACATTAATCCTACAATGATTAATATGGCTAATAAAATGTTTTTTAAAACGCTTTTTAAAGTAATTCCTTTTTTGAGTATATCCTCGTCGTCTTCTTCTTCAATCATAGCAATTGTCCAAATATCTTCTTTCCTATGCTTTATAATAGAAAAGAATAAATAAATTTTTTTATTATAAGAATTTAATAGAATAAAGATATCAAACATTATCTAATTTAAAAAAGAGTTGAATAATATATATCAAACAACACAGGGCACAGATCCAGTTTCTCTGATTATATCATTATTATGGTTGGTACTTATATTTGTTTCAATGTTTTATGGACAAAAAATACAAGCATGGAAAGCAGCTAAAGAACTTCAAACTGCGTTAGAAAAATTGAAAAAGTGGAATGATGAATGTAAAGAAATTTTGATTACAAATTTTAAAGAATTTGCTGATAAAAAGATAACACAGAAAGATTTAATGCTCCAACTTGAAGATTTTATGACATTTGTCACTATTGGTCCTGTATCTCTTGATCCATATGGAATTATTCCTAAATTCGATCACGTAGTGGATGTTCGAGACAATAGGTATAAAGAGGAAGTAGAAGTATTAGCTCCAAATGCAGATACTGTTCAAAGAGCTAATTTGGAAAATTTAGTAGAAGCAACCATGGCTATAGATTATATCTATAGACTAATTCGACACTATCTTATATTAGGCAAAAAATCAAAATCAATGATTTTATTACTTCAGATATCATACCAATTGGGATTAATTATGAGTATGGCAAAAGCTTATTATCATGCTGCTAAAGCTTTTGCGGAAGGAAGTCCAATTGGCGACGGACTCGGTGTATTAGTCGCTGCCAGTTTTATTAGAGCCGTGACAGATAGTGATATTAAAGCTGATGAAATCACACGAGATACTGTTGTCCAAGAAGTAAATTTTGAGGATAGAACTATTTTTGTAGTACGTGCTAAAGGTCCGGGGGGAACTGTGGGAAAACCAGGAAAAGCTATTAAGAAATTAATTGATCAGCATGGAGATAATATTTCAAGGATAATCATGATTGATGCTGGGTTGAAGCTTACCGGAGATAAAACCGGTTCAATAGCAATAGGTGTTGGCGCAGCTATAGGAGGTATAGGAATTGAAAAACACTTTATTGAAGAAGCTTCAACTGGAAGATCGATTCCGATTGATGCGCTCATTTGCAAAGAATCATTAGAAGATGCCATTACAACAATGAAAAGACCAATCACTCAATCTGTAGCAAATTTTGTAGAAAAAATAAAAACAGCTATCCGAAAACGAACAGATAAAGGCAGTAAAATTATTATAGCAGGTATTGGTAACACAATTGGAATTGGAGTATAATTTTTACTTATTTTTTTTGAAGATATTCTCCCTCTTTTCAAATCTTTTTAATCATTTTTATAAACTGATGTTTAATCTCTAAAAGCAAACTGGAATAAATAGTTCATAAGAAAAATAGAAATGATTTTATAATTAAGGGAATAACATTAATTAATTGCATTTTTTAATTAAATTAAAAAAAATAGAAAATTAAGTTAAAATTGAAATTGAGGTGTAAAGAAAATTTACGGTTATATGGGAAAGATTCTAAGAGTGGATTTAACTAGTGGAAAAATTAGTGAAGAATTTCCTGATGAAGAAACCCTGAAATTATATTTAGGGGGAGCAGGATTAGCAACAAAATATTTACTAGAAGAAGTACCAAAAGGAATAGATCCATTAGGACCCGAAAATAAACTTATAGTTATGACTGGACCATTAACAGGAACTCCCTCACCCAGTACTGGAAGATATTGCGTAGTAGCAAAATCTCCACTTACAGGTATTTGGGGTGAGGCAAATTCTGCTGGTTTTTGGGGTCGTGATCTTAAGAGATCTGGTGTTGATGGTATTATTTTTGAAGGAATATCTCCAAAACCAGTTTATCTTGTTATTGAAGATGGAAAAGCAGAACTTAAAGATGCTGCACATCTTTGGGGTAAAAATACTTCAGAAACAACTAGGATTATTAAAGAAGAACTAGGAGATAAGTTTAATGTGGCTTGTATAGGTATTGGGGGCGAGAATTTAGTCAAGTACGCTGCAGTTATGAATGATTGTGATAAACCAAATTACGGTAGAGCTGCTGGGAGATGTGGGATGGGTACAGTCATGGGATCTAAAAAAGTGAAAGCTATAGCTGCAAAGGGTAATGCTAAAATTGAAGTTGCAAATCCAGAAGAATACAAAGCTGAAGCAAAACAGAGATACGATTGGGTGAATCAGAGTTTATTAAAAATGACTCTTGAAGTGTTTGGAACAGCTACTATGGTTGATTTAGTTGGTGTTAAGGGTGGATTACCCACGCGAAATTTCCAAACTGGAGTTTTTCCAAATATGGATAAGATAAATGGAACAGCCATTAATGAAACAATACTCATAGGACGTAAACCTTGTTTTGCATGTCCCGTCGCCTGTGGACGTATTGTTGAAATCAAGGAAGGAAAATATAAAAGTTCAGGAGAAGGTCCCGAATATGAATCTATAGGAGCTCTTGGAACAATGTGTGGTGTTGACGACTTAGAAGCAATTACTATGGCACATTTTCTCTGTAATGAATACGGTCTTGATGTAATTTCAGCTGGAGGAACAATAGCTTTTGCTATGGAATGCTATGAGAAAGGAATTTTAACCAAAGAAGATACAGATGGATTAGAGTTTACTTTTGGAAATGCCGATTTGGTGGTTGATTTAATTTCTAAGATTAGCAAAAGAGAAGGAATTGGAAATTTATTAGCTGAAGGATCAAGAAATATGGCAAATAAACTGGGAAAGGATTCTATTAAATTCGCAATGCAAGTTAAAGGTCTAGAACTTCCCGCTTATGATAGTAGAGCAGCTAAGATATCTGGATTAGCATATGCCACTGCTAACCGGGGAGGATGTCATATTACAGGATTTATTGAAGGTCCGGCATTCTTATCAATGCCATTCATGATAGTTGAAGATGCTATGGTAGATGATATTCTTAATGAAAATCCTAAAGATACTAGAGTTGTAAAAGAGTTTGAAGATGCTTTTGGAGTATTTGACTCGATTGGTGGTTGTAAATTTATGGGTATGGTTTTGTCTTCAGAGGATTGGGCGTCTCTAATTGAAAAATTATTAGGTTATAAATTTACTGTCAAAGATTTTGCTAAAGCTGGAGAGAGATTATATAACCTTGCTAGGGTCTATAGTGTACGAGAAGGATTAAGTAGAAATGATGATACACTTCCGGCTCGTTTCTTGGAAGAACCAATGCCCGAAGGTCCCGCAAAAGGACAAACAGTTAATTTAGATCCGCTTTTAGATGCATATTATGAATATCGTGGTTGGGATAAGGAAACTGGTAAACCCACTCAAGAAAGATTAAAAGAGCTTGGATTGGAGTGGACGATTAAGGAAATATATTGATTAATAAAAATAATCACGTTAAAATGAGGGCGAATAAATCGTGACTGAAGAAAAAAAGTTAACATATGCTGATAAACCATGGAAAAAGAGTTATAAACTTGGACCTTTTAAACTAGCTGAGACTATGGAACCATTTCCCGAAATATCAGCATATAAATTTCTTGAAGATACGGCAACCACCTTTCCTGATAGTAAAGCGATTAGTTTTATGGATGATGTAATAACATACAAGGAATTAAAATTACAAGTAGATAAATTTGCGACTGCTTTATCAGATTTAGGTGTGAAAAAGGGGGATAGAGTTGCTACAATTCTACCAAATTGTCCACAATATATTATTAGTGATTTTGCTATTTTACGTTTAGGTGCGATTCATGTTCCTCTCAGTATATTGCATAAATCTCCAGATTTACTATATGAATTAGGAGAATCAAAAGCTGAAACTGTTATATGCTCCTATAGACGTCTTGAACGTGTAAATGATATAAAAGAAAAAACAAGTATCAAAACAATGATTTATACTCTTGTTCCTATTTTCCCTGATTATTCATTCCCAGAGATAAAAGAAACTTATGGGGGTATTAAATTCGAGGATTTAATGAATAAATATGAACCAAATCCCCCTGAGGTTCAGATTAATCCAAAAGAGGATCTTGCAGAATTACCCTTTACCGGAGGTACTACGGGTGTTCCAAAAGGTACAATGTTAACTCATTTTAATGTTACTACAACAGTTATTCAGACATTCCAGTGGTATATTAAACCATTGGAAGCAGGAATAAAAGGAAAAGCTTCTTTATTAATTTGTGTTCCTATATTTCATCAATATGGACATATGATGGTGTTCGCTGGTATTTATATGGGTATGAATATGTTTTTGGTTGATCCAAGGGATATTAATAAAATCCTAGAAATTATAAAAAAACATCGACCCTTCATGGTTTGTGCGGTTCCTACTCATTACATGATTCTTACTGAGAGAGATATGCCAAAGATGCCAATTTTTTATTATTCTGCTGCATCAGCACTTCCTCCTGAAATCGCCGAGAAATTTGAGAAAAAAACAGGAGTACCATTAGGTGAGGGTTATGGGATGACTGAATCAGCTGTAACTCATTTAAATCTTTCCGGTCTTTCAAAAGTTACAGGATTTATGGCAGAAGTTAAAAGAAGTGTTGGAGTACCGGTTCCTGACACTGATGTTAAAATAGTCGAACCAGAAACAGGGGAAGAGGTTCCATTTGGAGAACCTGGAGAAATACTTGTCCGAGGTCCCCAACTAATGAAAGGATATTGGCCCACTCCGGGTAAAGGATTAACTGAAGATGGATGGATTGCAACTGGAGATATTGGTAAAATGGATGAGGATGGATACTTCTATATAGTCGATCGAATTAAGGATATGATCAGTGTATCAGGTATGAAAGTATATTCTAGAGTGTTTGAAGATCTTTTATATGAACATCCCGCGGTTAATGAAGTCGCTATAATTGGGCTTCCAGATCCAGAACGTCCTGGAAGTGAACGAGTAAAAGCTTTTATTCAATTAAATCCAGGATTTAAACAAACAACTGCAGATGAAATTATTGAGTACTGCAGAGAAAAATTTCCACCCTATGCTGTGCCAAAATATGTTGAGTTTCGGAAAACTTTACCATTAACATTAGCTATGAAAATTTTTAAGCGAAAACTTAGAGACGAGGAAATCGCTAAAATGAAGGAAAGAGGAGAAATTAAATAACTTGAATATAAAATCTAAATAAATTTAATTTAACATTTTTTATTTTACTCATCTGATTAAAAAATAGATTACCTATAAAAATCAATTAAAATTTAAAATAAATAAAATATTCAAAAGTTAAAAAAAAAAAAATAGAGTGATAAAAATGAAATTTGGAACGCCAGAATGGGCTAACGCGTATTGTAAGGCACTTAATGATAATGCAAATTATAAAGATGCCGCCGGACCAGATGGATTTCCACCTGATGGATGGGAAGGAGATTTTCTCTTCATTGTAGAACCTTCTGGGAATTTAGACCATGAAATTAGAATGTTTGTAGGACTTTACCATGGAGAATGTACAGGAGCTAGAATAGTTGAAAAAGGCGAGGACGTCGAGACAGAATATGTATATTCAGGACCTTATGATGCTTGGGTACAAGTCTTAAAAAAGGAATTAGATCCAATACGAGGTTTACTCGCTGGAAAGTTTAAACTTAAAGGCGATATGGCAAAAGTTCTTAGAGCTACAAGAGCTGCACAAGAACTTGTAGTTTCTACCACAATGATAGACACTGAATTTTACTAAAATAAAATGAAATTTTATTATTTTTTTCTTTTTTATTGAATCTTAAAAAGCTTTTAAAAAGTATAATGGATAATATCACCAATAATTTATTTGAATTAACAACCAAGCAAGTCTATTTCTTTGATTTAGATGGTACACTCTACTTAGGAAACAAACTGTTTAAAGGTGTTCCTGAGCTAATTGAACTTTTGAAAAAACAAGAGAAAAAATTTTTCTTTCTTTCAAATAATTCAAGTAAATCAACTGAAGATTACCTGAAAAAATTAAATAAATATAATCTAAAAATAAATCGAGATAATCTTATTTTATCACAACACCCCACAATAGAATTTCTAAAAAAAAACAACTATAAAAAAATATTCTTATTAGGAACCCAATCTCTTAAAAATGAATTTAGGAATGAAGGATTTGAATTAACAGAAGAAGAACCACAAATTTTGGTGCTTGCTTTTGATCAAGAGCTTACTTATAATCGTTTAGTAAGAGCTGCTTATATACTTCAAAAAGAAAATTTTCCTTATATCGCAACCCATCTTGATAATAGATGTCCTACTGAAACTGGATATATCCCCGATGCAGGAGGAATAGCTGCTCTTCTCTACAAAGCCACAGAGAGAATGCCGATCGTTTTCGGAAAACCAAATAAAGAAATGCTTCTTTTTAAGTTGAACGAATTAGGTACTTCTCCTAAAAATGCAATTATATTTGGAGATCGTCTTTATACTGATATAAAAATGGGAAAGGAAGCGGGAGTAACAACTTGTTGCGTATTATCCGGTGAAATAACCATGGATGCGATTAAAAATAGTGATTTTAAACCCGATTTCATTATAAATGGAATTTGGGAACTTTTAAAAGAATTTAAATAACAAGTAATTGATATGTACAATGATATAATTCTATTTTTCGAAAATTTTATTTCCTTTATGGAATTACTATTATAATAAATGTTTTACAAGTTATCTAGGTAAACTATAAAAACTAAAACTGTTGTTTTTATCTTATCTAAATGTGTTGATTACAGAGATTTTGGTAAAATAACATGACAACCACTGAAAATAAAAAATTTGTCTATGATTTTAGTGAAGGCAATAAGAATTTAAAGAATCTCCTTGGTGGAAAGGGTGCTAATTTAGCTGAAATGACTAATTTAGGTCTTAATATTCCCCCCGGTTTCACAATAACAACCGAGGCGTGTTTACTTTATTTTGGAAACCCAGAAAAAATAATGAAAGATTTAAGGCCAAAAGTAATTGAGCATTTAAAAATGCTTGAAAAAATTACTGGTAAGAAGTTTGGCGATAAAAATAATCCCTTACTTGTTAGTGTTCGATCTGGAGCACCCATAAGTATGCCAGGAATGATGGATACAGTGCTCAATCTGGGTTTAAATGATGAGAGTGTCTTAGGATTAGCTAAACAAACAGACAATCCGAGATTTGCTTATGATTCATGGAGGAGATTTCTACAAATGTTCGGAGATGTTTGTATGGGAATTGGAGATGCAAAATTCGAGAGGATTTTAGATAAATATAAAAGAGCTATAGACCGAAATGCTCAGGATACAGATTTAGAAGCAAATGATTTACAAAAAGTTATTGCTGATTATAAAGCTCTATATGAGAAAGAGATTGGGTCTCCTTTTCCGCAAGATCCATCTACACAATTATTTTTAGCAATTGAAGCTGTATTTAAATCTTGGAATAACAGAAGAGCTATTACTTATAGAAAAATTAACAATATCCCTGATTTTGGTACAGCTGTGAATATCCAAGCAATGGTATTTGGAAATAAAGGTTGGAATTCTGCTACAGGAGTCGCCTTTACAAGAGATCCATCTACAGGAGATAACACAAAATTCGGTGAATACTTAACAAATGCACAAGGAGAAGATGTAGTTGCTGGGATAAGAACTCCTAAAAAATTAGAAACATTAGGGGAAGAATTTCCAGAAATATATAAAGAATTATTGGAGACAATGGATAAACTGGAAAATCATTATAGAGATATGCAAGATATTGAATTTACTATTGAAGATGGGAAATTAAACATACTACAAACACGAAATGGGAAAAGAACGCCATCAGCAGCAGTCAAAATTGCTGTTGACATGGTCAAAGAAGGTTCCATTACAAAAGAAGAGGCAATAATGAGTATTGATCCTAACAAGGTTGCTAAATTATTATTTAAAAGTATTGATGAGAATTCCATTGTACATGTTTTAGCTCATGGAATTAATGCATCTCCGGGAGCGGTTTCTGGAAAAGCAATTTTTGACTCCGATAGAGCAGAAGAATTAGCAAATCAAGGCGAAAAAGAAATTATCTTAGTACGTCCTCAAACAAAACCTGAAGATGTACATGGGCTTTATGCTTCAAGTGGTGTATTGACTCAATTTGGTGGAAAAACTTCACATGCAGCAGTAGTTGCGAGAGGAATGGGCAAACCTGCTGTTGTAGGAGCTCAAGATGTTGAAATTGACGAAGAAAATAGGCAATTTCGAGTTGATGAAATGGTCGTTAGCGAAGGAACTTGGATTACAATAGATGGAACAACAGGCAGGGTTATCGAGGGAAAAGTTCCCTTAATTGAGCCTGAAATTAGAGGAGAGTTCCTTGAATTATTAAAAATAGCAGATGAGATAAAGACTTTGGGTGTGAGGGCTAATGCTGATACCCCTACTGATGCCCGAAAAGCAATAGAATTTGGAGCTGAAGGAATTGGACTTACAAGAACAGAGCATATGTTCATGGACATTTCTCGTCTGCCCATTGTTCAGAATATGATTATGGCAAGAAAAACAGAAGAACGACAGGAGGCATTAAATAAGCTACTTCCAATGCAGAGGGGTGATTTTTATGAAATTTTTAAAATTATGGAAGGGAAACCTGTAACAATACGATTGCTAGACCCGCCTTTGCATGAGTTTTTACCGGAGTTATCTACTGTTATGTTAGAAAGCCAAGAACTCAAAATGACAAATGCCTTATCTAATACATTATTAGGTACAAGTCCACTTGATGCTGAAATTAAGAAAAAGAGTAAAGTTATTAGCCTGATCAGGTCTCTCTCTGAAGAGAACCCCATGATGGGCCTGAGAGGCTGTAGATTAGGAATTGTATGGCCAGAAATCAACGAGATGCAGGTGAGAGCTATTTTCGAAGCAGCTTGTGAACTCAAACAACAAGGCATTGAAGTAATACCTGAGGTCATGATTCCTCTTGTTGGAATGCTTTCAGAGTTGCAATTGGTTAAATCGCAGCTTCTTGAGATTGCCGAAGAGATTATCAAGGATTCGAACGTAGACTTAGAATACAAATTCGGGACGATGATCGAAATCCCCAGAGCAGCTTTAACAGCGGATGAAATCGCAATTGAAGCGGAATTCTTTTCGTTCGGCACAAATGATTTAACACAGATGACTTATGGTTTCTCTCGCGATGACGCCGAAGGTAAATTTCTCCCTATTTATTTAAACAAGGATATTTTAGAGAATAATCCCTTTGAAATTCTCGATCAAGATGGTGTTGGAAAGTTAATGAAAATAGCTATTGAATTAGGAAGAAAGACTAGACCAGATTTGAAATTAGGTATATGTGGTGAGCATGGAGGAGACCCAAGTTCAATAAAGTTTGCACATACTATCGGTTTAAATTATGTTTCTTGTTCTCCATATAGAATTCCCGTAGCTATAATTGCAGCAGCTCAAGCTGCAATTGAGCAACAACAAAAATAAGTATTCCTTAAATTTTTATTGATTATCTTATTTATTATCGCTTTAAATTTTGTAAATTTAAATGATAATACATTCTAAAGATTATGATAATTAAAACGGTCACTTCAACGAAGGAACTAATTATTATCTATGGAACTGGATTGATAATTGTTATTCTTTCAGTAATATTCTTCTCTATTAGAGGTTATCCTTTAGTTAATACTGCTACCGAGACATTAAATATCTCTACCCCCCCATTATATATGATTTCAATTTTTGTTCCTTATGGGATTTTAATAGGTGAGGTAATTTGGCTCTGGAATGAGAAAAAAGAGCGAAAAACATATATATTATTGTTTATTGAATGTATAATCGTTGGTTTCTTTTCTTTCATTCGATATATTATAAGTATTCCGTTTAGTGGTCATGCAATTATATTATTTTTTTATTTATTTCATCAAGTTACAAATAGTCGATTTAAACATCCATTAAGATTTCTAATTGGAATTATGGTTCTTATTATAACTATTATTTATAAAATTTTTCTGTGGGGGGATTCAATTACTTTTTTATTAGGAGCCTTATTTGGTATGATTTTATGGCTTCCAGGATTTCTCTATCGAAAAAAAAATTAGTAACTAATTCTACAAATATTCAATCTTGAAAATTGCATATATAATCTAAATTTCATATCCGATAATAAAATATTAAAGATTACTAATGAATTTCTAAATTCCGTAAAGGTTTTATCAATCAAATAATTTACTAATTTATAAAATGTTTAGTGAATGATAATATGTCTTTGACTTTAGATGAAAAAATTGCTTTATTAAAAGAAGTTGGAGAAGAAATTATCACATTAGATGAATTAAGAGAAATGATCCAATGGAAAACAGAACATAACGAAAAAGTATATGCTTATGATGGTTTTGAGCCTTCTGGTAATATTCATATTGCTCAAGGACTTTTAAGAGCTATAAATGTGAATAAAATAACAAGAACGGGAATTAGATTCAAATTTCTAATAGCAGATTGGCATGCAGCAGCGAACAAAAAATTTGGTGGAAATTTAGAAATAATCAAAAGAGTTGGAGATTTTTTCATTGAACTATGGAAAGTATCTGGTATGGATTTAACTAAAGTAGAATTTATATATGCTTCAGATTTAGTAAAAAATCCTGAATATTGGGAATTAGTACTAAAAATAGGGATAGAAACAACTTTAAAACGAGTTAAAAGATGCACTCAGATAATGGGAAGAAGTGAATCTGATAAATTATACGCTTCTCAAATATTATACCCCCTGATGCAAACAGCAGATATTTTTTATCTTCCAGCAGATATATGTCAGCTTGGAATGGATCAAAGAAAGGTAAATATGTTGGCAAGAGAGGTGGCAAAGAAGTTGAATAAACCAAAACCAGCTGCAATCCATCATCATATGTTAATGGGTTTAAAGCCCCCCGCTACAGATTTATCTGGTATAGATAGAACCATAGATCTTAAAATGTCTAAATCTGACCCTGATTCATCAATATTCATGTTAGATACACCTACTGATGTAAAACGTAAGATAAATAAAGCATATTGTCCACCTAAACAAACTGAAGAAAATCCGATTTTAGAATATTGCAAATATATCATATTTGAACTTATTGATGTCTTTAAAATTGAACGACCTGAAAAATACGGAGGAAATATTAAATATAATTCCTATGAGGAGTTGGAAAGAGATTATTCAGAAGGTATGTTGAATCCTCCTGATTTAAAACATGCCGTTGTTAAATATATTAACCAATTTTTAGCTCCCGTTATAGATCATTTTAAGAGCAATGAAAACGCCAAGAAATTATATCAATTTGTTCAAAAAGTATATACAAAATATTAATTGAACGAAGTTTAAATATAGATAGGTATAAAGTTGACAGAAAATAAAATTATTGAGCTATTTTTAAATCCAAAGTCTGTGGCAGTAATTGGCGCTTCAAAAAACCCAATGAAAGGCGGGCATCGAATATTAGAAAATCTTGTTACAAACAACTTTAAAGGTAAAATTTATCCAATAAATCCTACTTCAGAGGGAGAGGTATTTGGATTAGAATTTAAGAAGTCAGTTTTAGATATTGAAGAAAAGGTAGATTTAGCTGTATTTTATGTTCCAAATCGTAAAATACCGCATATACTAAATGAATGTATCCAGAAAGGGATTAAAGGTGCTATTATTGAAGCCTCAGGATTTGAAGAAGTAGGTGCAAAGGGTCTAGAGTTAAGAGACCAGATACTAAAAATTACTGATAATTTTTCGAAAATCCGAATTATGGGACCAAATTGTATGGGCCTTACTCGGATTGATGGAGATAGTGATGCAGAACCTAATGATAAAGGCGGATTTTTTACAAGTTTTGGTGTTTTTTACAAATATAGAACTGGTAATATTGCTATAATCAGTCAGTCAGGGATGTTAAATGGGGGATATTTGATGTATATGATGGAGAAATATCCAGACTTAGGTATTAGATATTCGTGTTCAATAGGAAACAAAATGGATTTAAGCGAAATTGAATTTTTAGAATACTTTATTGACGATCCAACTGTAAATGTTATAGCTGTGTATCTTGAATCATTTAAGGATCCAAGAAAATTTATCGAATTATGTAAGAAAGCGAGAAAAATACCAAACAAAACAATTATTCTTGTGAAAGGGGGATTAACTTCACAGGGTCAAAAAGCTTCTTTAAGTCATACTGGATCACTAGCAGAAAATTCACAATTAATCAAAGCAATAATAAAACAATCTGGTGTAATTCAAGCGAGAAATTTCTTTGAACTCTTTCAATTTGCTCGAACATTTTCAATGCTATACCGAGAAAAAATAATAATGCCAAAACAAGGTAATGTCGCACTAGTTGCTGGTTCAGGAGGAGCAGGAACAATTTCTGCCGATCTTATTGTTGAATATGGTTTAAAATTCCCTAATTTAGATGAGAGTATATATACTAAACTTGTTGAAGTATTTCCAGAATGGATGCCGCCAAATAGATTTGCACTTGTAGATATTTGGCCCGCAATGGAAAAAGCGATGATGACTAACATGAACCCTGGTGAGCTTGTGAATTCTGTATACGACCTTTTATTAAACGATGATAAGATTGAAGGTGTTCTTAATATGATGTTTTGTTCAAGTCGCTTTCGAGCAATTAATAATTATGAAAATATGATTGATCATATAAATCATCATTCTAAACCGATATTCTTCTGGTTGATTGGAGAAGTTAGAGAAATCCGTAAAGTTTCACGATTATTAAGTGAACATAATATTCCAAATTATCCAAGTTTAGAAGATATGATTAAGAATTTTTGGATACTAGTACAAGATTCAAAGAATAAAAACAAAAGCTAAATTATATCATGGTTCGAATATTATGCATAGGAGATTCACATGTACCCAATCGCGCAAAAGACATACCTAAGCAAATATATGATAAAATAAATGAAATAACAGAATCAGAGCTTTTTGATTACACTTTTTTTACTGGGGATATAATTAATTTCCCTAATTTAATTGATTTTTTAAACCTAAAAACCATGGGAACTCTATTTAAAGTAATTGGAAATATGGATTATTATTATGGGAATCGTGATTCACCTATTTACCAAAAATTAGATATTTCTTTTGAAGATAATAAGAAAGTAATATTAGGTCTAACTCATGGATCACAGATAAGTCCTCGAGGAGATCATGATCAATTAGAGATTCTTGCTCAAGAGAAAGGATATAATATATTAGTTTCTGGACACACCCATAAAGAGGAAGTCTTTTTAACAAGAGAAGGGATTCTATTAATAAATCCCGGAAGTGTGACCGGTGCGTGGTCATTTGTAGCAAGTAAAATTCCTTCCTTTATTGAATTATATATTGATAATAACGTTAAGGATATTATTATAAAACTTTTCCAAATTGATAAAAAAAAAAGAGAAATAAATGTTTCAGAGTTCTATTTTACCTTTAAGAATAACCAGATTTATAAAAAATATTAACCCATTCTATAAAAGTACTTCAATCTAAAACGAGAATTTTAGAAAGCTTTAACAAAATTCCGAAGTTGCGTTTACCAGTTGACCCTTTTGAGAATCTTAATTTCTTAAATCCAAATCGATTCTTTTTTAGTACCATATTAATTACTGAATTCTCTCCGTTTACAAAAAAGACTAAATCCTCAGGATCCGCTCTTAATTCTAAATCAAACTCATCCAATTTTCCCTTTCCTAGGGAATAATTTCCATTATTGGCAACTAAATTTATCCAAAAATAATAATCTTCTTCAATTTGTAGGCCAATGATCACTCTTGCTTTAAATTTTTTTATTAATTTTTCATTCTTGGGATTTTCTTCCTTTTCCTTTATTACAGCTTCAATAGTTTGTTGAAATAGTATAAATAAATTATCTTTTTCTGATTCTATCATATTCCTATCATCCTTCCTAATATCCTAATTATAGTGAAATGTAACTTATGTCTAATAAAATAGTTCATTGAATTTTAATTTGAATATTAAATTTAATAAAACTCTAAGTATTACTATCAGAATATATAAAAATTACTTATCTCAATATAAAAATTAAAGGTGAAAAAAGGTATGTGGCACTTCTATTGCCAAAATATAATATATGGTGAAGATGCTTTAGATTTTTTAGAAAGGATAAAAGGACAAAAATGCTTCATCGTTACTGATAATATCATTGAAGATTTGGGCTATTTAAAGATTCTAACGAATAAACTTGAAAAATTTGGAAAAGATTATAATGTATTTAAAGATATAGTACCAGATCCTCACGAAGAAGATGTAATGAAGGGAAAAGAATACTGCAATAAATATGCCCCAGATTTAATTATTGCTCTAGGAGGAGGCTCTGTTATTGATACTGCCAAGTGCATTTGGGTAATGTATGAGTATCCTGAATACACACTTAATAATTTGGATCCTTTTAACGAACAATTATATGATTTTGCAAATAAAGCAAAATTGGTGGCAATTCCGACCACTTCAGGAACAGGTTCAGAAGTAACCTGGGCAGCTGTAATTTCTAGGCTTCAAAATAACGCTTGGAGGAAGATGTCATTAACTCATATGATATTAGTCCCAACTTATGCTATAGTTGATCCGGTTTTTCCTATGGGAATGTCTCCTAAACTAACAGCGGATACTGCTTTTGATGCATTATGCCATTCTGTAGAGGCATATATTTCGAGTTGGAGAAACGAGTTTAGTAATGCTATGGGTTTAAAGGCAATTGAACTTGTTTTTAAATACTTACCAATTGCTTATAAGGATGGAACTAATAAAGAAGCAAGAGATTATTTACATCAAGCAGCAACTATGGCAGGATTGGCTTTTGGAAATTCCCAAGCTCATTTAGCTCATGCAATGGGGCATAGTTGGGGAGCGATCTTCCATACTCCACATGGTGGTTCAGTAGGTCTCTTTCTTCGATATATCACCCAATATTGTTTAAATGCTCCAGGTGAAACAAATGAATCAATTATATTATATTCTGAACTAGCAAAAAAATTAGGATGGGCAAATTGGGATGATGATAATAAGAAAGCTGCTTATAAAGTTGTTGAAAAAATAAAAGAACTTCAGAAAGAAGTAGATTTTATTTCTAATCTTAAAGATTTGGGAATTTCTAAAGATGATTTTGATAATAATATTACTAATTTAGTTAGTCTCTTTTATCAAGATCCTTCAGGAGTTATGGCTCCTAGAATTCCTAATAAAGAAGATGTGATACGTTTATACCAATATGCTTATGAAGGAAAAGATATAGATTTTTAAATCTAAACCTAATTTATTTTCTTTATTTTATTCTATGCTCTATTTTAAATATATTCTTATAGTAATTAAGTTTGTAAATTATTAAACATAAATATTACCAGATTATATTAATTTTTAAAGTATAAGTGATAATTATTCTAAAATACTATTGAAGTTAAAAAAAAAATGACAATTTCAGAAAATGAATTAGAAGCATTGCAAATATTAAAAAATCAAATTGGAGAATCAATCTTAGAAATCTCGAAGATAGAACGGTATTCACTAGGATATTATGTAGAAAGCGGGCATATCACAGGATTAAGTCTATATTCATGTGGTTTATCAGAAATTCCAAAAGAAATTGGATTATTTTCTTTGCTTAAAGAGTTATATTTTAGAGGTAATAATTTAACGTCAGTTGCTGAAGAGCTATTTTCTCTGCTTCACCTTGAGATTTTAGATTTAAGTGAAAATCATTTAGTAGAATTACCAGACTTAATTACTTTACTTTCTTCACTTAAAGAACTGCATTTAGAGACGAACCAATTAGTCTTCTTACCAGAAACAGTTGGTTCTCTCTCATCTTTGGAAATTTTAGATTTAAGTGAAAATAAATTAAAAAATATTCCTAATTCAATTGGTCAGATGCAAAAATTAAAAACTTTAGATTTAAGTGGCAATAAAATTAACGAATTACCTCAAACAATAGGAATGTTGAATTCATTGGAAATTCTTTTCCTAGGAAACAATAAATTAATAAAGCTTCCAGATTCAATTAATCAACTAATTTCACTTAAAAGATTAAATTTAAGAAATAATAACATAACTAATCTTCCCGAAGCAATAGGTAATCTATCATCCTTAACTTCTCTTTTTTTAAAAGGAAATAATTTGGATAAATTATCAAAATCTATAGGGGAATTAAAAAATTTAATTTATCTCGGTCTAACTTCAAACCATTTAACTCATCTTCCCGAGAGTATCGGCTCATTGGTTTCTCTTGAAAATCTAAGTGTTTCAAGTAATAAGTTAGTTAAACTTCCCGATTCAATAGGGTCTCTTAAATCATTATTAAGGCTTGAAATATCGGATAATAATTTAAATATGATACCAGAATCGATTGGTAAGCTTTCATCACTTAATATATTAAGATGCGGGCGTAATAATTTAATAAATATTCCAGATTCAATTGGTAATCTTAGTAAACTTGAAACATTAAAGCTTAATATTAATAGACTAATAGAATTACCTAATTCAATTGGATTTTTAAAATCTCTAAGAGAATTAAATTTATATGATAATCAATTAGAGAATTTACCAGAAAGTATTGGATCTCTCTCTTCTCTTGAAATATTGGATCTAAGTAAGAACCAATTAAAAAAACTTCCAGAATCAATAGGGTCATTGACTTCACTCCTAGAATTAGATGTTTCGACAAATAAGCTAGAAATGATCCCACAAACAATTGGTTCACTTCCTATACTAAAAACTCTAATTCTTGGCTTTAATAAATTAAAAATGATTCCTAAATCATTAGGTTTCCTTACCACACTCGAAGTGTTGGATTTAGGGAAAAACGTTTTAAGTTCAATTCCAGAAACAATAGGTTCTCTTACTTCTCTCAAACATCTATACTTATATTATAACGAATTAGAAATGATTCCGGAATCAGTTGGTTCATTAAAATCTTTAAAATATTTATATTTAGGAAACAATAAATTATCAAATCTTCCTGAATCTATAGGAAGGCTTAAGACATTAAAATACCTTTTTCTAAGATCTAATTATTTGACTGAATTGCCAGAATCGCTAGAATCTTTACCTTTTCTCCAATATTTAAATATAGAAAAGAACAATCTGAAAGGATATTTAGATTTTTTACATAAATTAGAACTCAGAGGGATCAAAATTCATAAATAATTATTTCTCTCAAAAATCCTTCTTTTTAATTTATTAAAAAACATTCTCAATCAATATCAAATCATCTTATGAAATTTGTTTTAGTAAGTAGTAACCATAAAATAATATGATTTATATATTAAATGGAGTTAGATAAAACTATGGATATTTCAAAAGCTATGAAAATCAAATTACCAGATGAGCTACCACATTATCCTAAATTTATTGATAATATAAGAAGAGCACCATCTAGAGGTTATAATTTGACCCCTGCTCAAACAAAATTAGCTCTACAAAATGCGTTAAGGTATATACCTCCTCATCTCCATAATGAATTGGCTCCTGAATTCTTAGAGGAATTAGTATTGAGAGGAAGAATATATGGGTATAGATATAGACCTGAAGGAAATATTAAAGCAAAATCAATTTTTGAATATAATGGAAGAACAATTGAAGGAAAAGCTCTACAAGTAATGATTGATAATAACCTTGATTTTGATGTTGCCCTTTATCCATATGAATTAACAACATATGGTGAAACTGGGCAAGTTTTTCAAAATTGGATGCAATACCGATTAGTAAAAATGTATTTAGAACAATTAACTGAAATTCAAACACTAGTAATAGCATCCGGTCATCCAGTTGGGCTTTTCCCTACCTCACCTAATGCTCCAAGAGTAGTCTCTACAAATGGATTAATGGTTGGCATGTTCGACAATCAAGACGATTTTGCTACAGCTGCCGCTATGGGTGTAGCTAATTATGGTCAAATGACAGCAGGTGGATGGATGTATATTGGACCTCAAGGAATTATTCATGGAACATATATTACATTGTTAAATGCAGGAAGATTATATCTCAAAATTCCACAAGATAAAGATTTAAAAGGAATTTTGTATATCTCATCAGGACTTGGTGGAATGAGTGGAGCACAAGCAAAAGCCGTTGAAATAACTGGAGGAATTGGAGTTATTGCTGAAGTTGATGAATCAAGAATAAAGACTAGGTATGAACAAGGATGGGTTTCCCAAATTTCTGATGATCTAAAAGAAATTTTTGAATGGGTTAAAAATGCTAGGAAAACAAAAAGACCTTTATCTATAGCATACCATGGAAATATTGTTGATTTATGGAAATATGTTGTTGAAAATGATATTAAAGTAGAACTGGCTTCGGACCAAACTTCTTGTCATGCGGTTTATGATGGAGGGTATACTCCATTTCAAATTAGTTTTAAGGAAGGCAGAGAGTTAATAAAAACTAACATTCAAGGATTCAAGCAGTTAGTTGATGAATCATTGAAAGAACAATTTAAATTCATAAAAATTATGACAAAAAGAGGGACCTATTTTTGGGATTATGGTAATTCTTTTATGAAAGCTGTTTTTGATGCGGGAGTAGACGAAATTGCTAAAATTAAGAATAATCCTGCCGAAGGATTTATTTTTCCATCTTATGTGGAAGATATAATGGGACCTATATGTTTTGATTATGGTTACGGACCATTTAGATGGATATGTCTTTCTGGAAGAGATCAAGATTTAGATAAAACTGATCAAGTCGCAATGAATTCTATTAATCCAGAAAGAAGTGCTCAAGATAGAGATAATTATATATGGATAAGAGATGCAAAAAAGAATAATTTAGTAGTAGGTACAAAAGCCAGAATATTATACGCTGATGCTAAAGAAAGAATAGATATTGCTTTAAAATTTAATAACTTAGTCAGGAAAGAAGAAATCGGACCAATAATGTTAGGAAGAGATCATCATGATGTCTCTGGAACAGATTCCCCATTCAGAGAAACATCAAATATTCGAGATGGAAGTAACATAATGGCAGAAATGGCCGTCCACTGCTTTACTGGAAATGCAATTCGTGGTATGACCTACGTAGTTCTATCAAATGGAGGTGGGGTTGGTATTGGAAAATGTTTTAATGGTGGTTTTGGATTAGTTTTAGATGGTTCTGAAAAAGTTGATAAAATTATCAAAACAGCTATAGAATGGGATGTAATGGGAGGTATAGCAAGAAGAAGCTGGGCAAGAAATACACATGCCTTTAAAACTGCTT
This sequence comes from Promethearchaeia archaeon, assembly GCA_029856155.1. Taxonomy (GTDB): domain Archaea; phylum Asgardarchaeota; class Lokiarchaeia; order Sigyniarchaeales; family SOKP01; genus Loki-b32. Next base: position 14,175 of record JAHQWL010000049.1, on the reverse strand, counting down.
ATACTTGGAATAATGAAAATGAAAACAGGGGGCATTTAACTTTACCTTTTATAGCAGATGATAAATATTTAGACAATATTATTGATACTTATTTAAAAAACTCAAATAAGAAATAAATCGATTATTAAAATTAGAAAGTGAATCATAGTGAACAATAATTTTAGATATGGAGTAGATAAATTAACTGTAGGAAAAGCTTTAGAAATATCAAGAGGATTTATTGAAGGAATTCTAACTGATGACGTGAAAAATAGAATTCTTCAAAATTACAATGCTGTTCAATCAATAGCTAATGGAGAAAAATTAGTTTATAGTATCAATACGGGATTTGGACCTCTATGTACAACTAGGATATCAAAAGAAGAAACAGGAAAATTACAGGAAAATCTTCTTAAAAGCCATAGTGTAGGAGTTGGATCACCTATAGAATCTGAAATTTCAAAACTGATGTTAATACTTAAAGTTCATGTGTTATGTATGGGATATTCTGGAATTTCTCTTGCAGTAGTAGAAAGAATTTGTTGGCATATTAAGAATAATTTTATCCCATTAGTTCCTAAGCAGGGTTCAGTGGGGGCATCCGGAGATTTAGCACCGTTAGCTCATTTATTTTTACCATTAATTGGATTAGGATTTTTAACCCAAGATGGCAAAAATTATACACCAACTGAGAAAATATTAACCGAACAAAAGATGAATCCTCTAAAGCTTCATGCAAAGGAGGGCTTAGCTTTAATTAATGGTACACAATTTATTACCGCATATGGGACAAAAATATCTGAAAAATTTTTAAATTGTCTAGATCATGCTGATCTTATTAGTGCTTTAACCCTTGAAGGTTATTTAGGTTCACCTCAACCTTTTGTAGAGAAATTAATAAAATTACGACCCCATAAGGGGGCTATATTTGTTGCAGAAAGAATTAGAAAATTTCTGGAGAATTCCCAACTTGTAAAATCTCATGAAGATTGTGAACGTGTTCAAGACCCTTATTCTATTAGATGTATCCCACAAGTCCATGGAGCTTCTAGAGCTGCCTTATTACATTTGAATGAAAAATTAGAATGTGAGCTCAATTCTATTACAGATAATCCGATTATTTTTAGTGCAGAGGAATCTTATAGTGGGGGAAACTTTCATGGCCAACCCCTTGCTCTTCCTTTAGATTATATCTCCTTAGCAGCATCAGAATTGGGTAATATTTCTGATCGACGAATTTTCTTATTACTAGAAGGAAAATGGGGGTTACCTTCAAATTTAATTGAGAAAGCTGGTTTGAACTCAGGATTTATGATGACACAGTATACATCAGCAGCTCTAGTTAGTGAAAATAAATCACTTTGCTTTCCAGCAAGTGCTGATAGTATTCCTACGGGAGGAGGACAAGAAGATCATGTAAGTATGGCACCAATAAGTGCAAGAAAAGCTTTTAAAATATTAATTAATTTAGAAAAAATACTTGCAATTGAACTTTTATGTGCTGCTCAAGCATTTGATTTTAGGAGACCATTGAAATCTAGCATAATTCTAGAAGAATGTCATAAATATGTACGAACTCAAATACCTCATATCAATGAAGATACTATTTTATCCGAATACATTAACTCCGCATTAGATATAATCAAAAGTAATAAATTATTAAAAATCTCACAAAAAATATAAGAGATTGATCAAACTGTTTGTAGCATCGACGTATTCAAAAAAAGAAGTTTATACAAGTGTTGATCCAGATTTAGTTGTATATCATTGCAATGAACTTGTTACTATGAACACAAAATATGGCGCTCCAAGATTAGGCGGAGATATGTCTAAATTAGCGAATATTAGTGATGGTGCAGTAGCAATTAAGGATGATAGAATTATTTTTATAGGTACAACTGATGAATTAATATCAAAATTTGAATTTGGAAAAATTCCTACTAAAATAGATGCCACAAATAAGCTGGTTATTCCCGGATTTATTGACCCACATACTCACATCATTTTTGATGGTACGCGAGAAAATGAATTATCAATGAAACTTGAGGGAAAGACTTATATTGAAATTTTAAAAGCAGGAGGAGGAATTTTAAAAACTGTCTACGAAACTAGACAAGCACCATTAGAAAAGTTAGTTGAAAATGGTAAGAAAATCTTAGATAGAATGATGTTATACGGGACAACTACAGTAGAAGCGAAATCTGGTTATGGGTTAACTACTGAAAGTGAAATTAAACAATTAAGAGCTATAGAAATTTTAAATGAACAGCACCCATTAGATATAATTCCAACCTTTTTGGGGGCACACGCAATACCTCCGGAATATAAAAATAAATCGGATGAGTATGTAAGACTAATTATCTCAGAAATGATTCCTAAAATTGCAAAAGAAAATCTTGCTGAATATTGTGATGTGTTTTGTGAAGAAGGGATTTTTACAAGAAAACAAACAAAAAAAATATTGAAAACAGCTATTAGATACGGCTTAAAACCTCAGATTCATATTGACGAGATTGTGGATACGAATGGTGCATTATTAGCTTCTGAAATAAAGGCAATTCAAACAGGCCATTTACTTAAATCTAATGATGAAGGTTTAAAAGCTATGGCAGAAGCGGGAGTTATCGCTACCCTCTTGCCAGGAACACCATTTTGTTTAATGTTAGATAACTATGCACCCGCAAGAAAAATGATAGAATTAGGAATACCTATTGCTTTAGCAACTGATCTTAATCCAAATTGCTGGACAGAATCGATGCAAATGATAATTGCTTTAGCTTGCTATCATATGAAGCTCTCACCAGCAGAAGCACTCACAGCAGCAACGATTAATAGCGCATGTGCAGTTCAAAGACAAGATGAGATAGGGAGTCTTGAAATTGGAAAAAAAGCAGATTTAATAGTTTTAGATGTACCTAATCACCAATTCTTACCTTATCATTTTGGTGTAAACTTAGCATTAAAAGTAATAAAAAATGGAAAAATAGTAGTTGACAATGATTTTTCATCTTAATTTCTTAAAAATCAAAATAATATTCTAATAAATGTTTTTCTTCTAGTTTATCTGGTTTATCAAGTTGCAAGTAATATTCTAATGAGTTCAGAACCGCACCTAGTGGTAATACCCCTACTAACTCAGAACCTATTATTGATACTCCATAACGAGCAGCCTCTATTTTTACTAATTCCATTTGTCTATATAATGGAGTTTTTCTATAATTAATATTTGAAATTCCAACTTGTACATATTCTCGATTTGCCAGTTCTGTACCCATCGCTTTTATATTTACCAGTCCACCAGAACGTAAATGAATAAACTTGGCAACTTTTCTCGCAATTGTAACATCTTTAGTGCCTAAATTAATATTAAAGCTTATTAATGGATTTCTTGCTCCCGTTATTAATGCACCTGCAGTAGGATGAAACTCAGATGGACCAAAATCAGGTTGCCGCTCTGGATCCGTTTTGATAGCTTCTTTAAGTTTTTCATATTCTCCCTTACGAATATTATCAATATTTTTTCTCTCCATTTTCTTAGCAGATTCTTCATACAGGTACACAGGTATTCCTTCTTTTGCCATGGTTTCAGCAAACTTTACTGATAATTCTATACATTCTTCCATTGTAACATTTTGTGCTGGTACAAAAGGAACTACATCAACAGCGCCAATTCGAGGATGTTGGCCTTTATGTGCATTCATATCAATTAATTCAATAGCTTTTTTAGCAGCATCGATATTTGCTTTTAAAACAGCTTCAGGAGTTCCAACAAAAGTGATGACAGCTCTATTATAATCAGAATCATATTCAACATCTACAATACGAGTATTAGGAGTATTTTTTATCTCAGAAACAATTATATCAATTTTTTCGCTGCTCTGGCCTTCGCTATAATTAGGAATCGACTCAACAATTTTCTTTTTACCTTTTTCCATAAAAAAAACCTATATTAATTGAGTTCTTACTTGAAATAATATGAACAAATCATAATGAATATTTCTTTTTGTAGTACGTTTTGTCAGTAAATACATAAACTTTATCTTTTCCATTTCCAATAACGTTATCAATTACTTCAAATTCAACAATTACTTCTTTCTTTTTCATACCCCTTGGGGATTTATTAACCATTTTTCCATGATACATAATTTTTTCAACTTTTTGATGAATATAAGTATCAGTATCTTTAGCCATGATTATTATATCGTCATTTACCGAGATATATCCATTATCCAACGAAACTGTAGTAAGATTAGGTTTTTTTTCGTATTTTTCAATCTGTCCGACTTTTATATATCTATAATGAGATAAATTTGTTGGTGATTTATGTTGATGATCTTTTTCTGTCATTCTGTTAAAATAAAAACCTGGTGTGAAACCTCTATTATATACTTTCTTTAATTCAGTTACCCATTTTCCTGCCTTCTTTTTTGAAAATGTTCCATCATAATAAGCATCGATAGCTTCTCGATAAGTTTTAGAAACAATTTCTACATAATGTGGATGACGCATCCGCCCTTCTATTTTAAAAGCATCGATATTAGCTTCAATTAATTTAGGAACATACGCAATGGTGCATAGGTCTCTTGAATTCATAAATCTTACACCATCATAAATATATTCATTCCCAGATTCTTCACGAACCCACCACCTTCTTCTACAAGGTTGCTCGCAACTACCTCTATTGGCTGATTTTTCAGCTGTTCCACAGATGTCTTGAGAAAAATAACATCTTCCACTGATTGAGGCACACATTGCTCCATGAACAAATACCTCAATTTCTGCATTTATAAGATTTCGTTTTATCTCTTTAATTTTTTCTAAGGATAGTTCCCTTGCTAAAATTATCCTATCTGCTCCCAAATCCTCGTAAAACCTTGCAGTCAAAGAATTAGATACATTACATTGAGTGGAAACATGAAAAGGTATATTTAAATCTATAGCTATTTGGATCGCAGCAAGATCATGGACTATCACAGCATTAATACCAGAATTTTTAGCTTTTTCTATTAAATTCCTAAGATCGTTTAACTCATTGTCATAGATTAAAATATTCAATGTTAAATACGCTTTCAATTCATTTTTATTACAATAGGTTAAAATCTTATCTAAATTTTCTAATAAGATATTTTCTGAACGCATCCTCATGTTATATTTTTCAATACCAAAATAAACTGAATCTGCATATTTTGAAGCAGCCTTTATTGCCTTAAAGTTCCGAGCGGGAGCCATTAACTCTACTTTTTTCATTATATTTGATACTAAATTGGTTTAAAGAAATTAGACGTATATAGATATTAATTATTCTTAACAAAATAAAATTTATTCTAGTTTTCTTGCTAAAAATTGATTAATTTCATGTAAAGATAAAATTTACCTTTAAAGAATATATAAATTTATTTAATATTTTTAATTCTGATTTCTCAACATGGAATTAAAAACAAAACGTATCATAATTGGATGTTGCACGATTCTTATTATTTTCTTAATGATAATTTTTGTAGATTATCAAAATATTTTTGTAAATTTGAAAAGAATATCTTTAGCAGGTATTATTTTATTCTGTGCAACATATACAGCTGCATTCATTTTCCGTACATACAAGTTGAAATTAATATTTAAGGGAATAAATATTAATCCCAGTTATTTAACAATTTATGGTGCGATTGGGGCTGGTTGGGCTATAAATGAGTTAACTCCCGCAAAGATTGGAGATATTGCAAAAATGGAGTATATTCACCAAAAAGAATTTTCTTTTCCTTTTAGTAAATGTTTCTGTGCTGTATTAATAGAACGGTTTATAGATTTAATAATTCTCTTTTCTATAACTTGTTTTACTTTGGTTTTAATTTATATATCTGATTTTTCATACTCAACTCAATTAAATTTAAACTTATTTGTTGGCATTGGTGCTTTAATATTACTATTTGGATTTCTTTTATTATTGCTTCTGTTTTTTAAAACTGAATGGGTATTACGTGTACTGGAAAAATTTTCTACTAAATTAAAGAAATTCATAGAAAAGTTTATAAATAGATTTGTTGAAGGATTGAAAGATTTCCGAAAAGATACTAAACGGATAATTTGGGTATTTCTCCTGAATATTCCTACTTGGTTTTTCGAATCCTTGACATTAGTAATTTTATTTTATTTAGTTGGTTATAAAATCAATTTTTTTATAATTATTTTAGCCCAAATCATAACATTTTTTACAAAAACAATACCTATAACTCCAGGAGGTTGGGGTGTATCTGAAATTACTGGAGCTACTTTAATTTCAATTTTTTATCCTGTTTTTCCCTCTTATGAGATTATTTTATCCATTTTTATATTAGACCATATTCTTCGGATAGTTTACGTTTTTATTTATGGAGGTATTTCAACAATTTCAATAAATTTTAAATTTAAAACATTTCATATTAAAAAAGTAGAGGATATTGACGTTTTAAATTGAGTTTTCATATTTTTCTTTGAAGCTTTAATTTTAACTTAAGTAAATTTAAAAGAATAAAAAGCGGGTCAATTTTTTTAATTTTTGACCCTTCTTTATGCTTCCATCTTATTGGAACTTGATTAATTGAAAAATTTTTTTTTCTTGCTTTATACAAAATTTCAACATCAAATTCCCATCTATATGATATTAAATCTTTGAATATTTGTAGTGCTACATGTCTATTAAATCCTTTAAATCCGCATAATAAATCATCTAATTTTAGTTTAAACAATAGATTTGAATATATATTAAAAAATTTACTTAATATTTTTCTACTAATGGGTTGAGGAATAGTAATAGTAGACTCCTTAGCAATTCTAGTCCCAATTATAATATCAGGATCATATTTTTTACGAATTTGAAGCATATTGAGAATTTCCTCTGGAGTTGTTGAACCATCTGCATCCATAAAAAGGATAAAGTCACCTGTAGAATTTAGTATGCCTTGAAGTATAGCATACCCCTTTCCTCTATTTTCATCGTAACTAATGAGTTTTATGTTTTTATAATTATTTATTAAATTAGCCACAATCTTTTTAGTATTATCAATTGATCCATCATTAACTATTATGATTTCATAATTCTTTAAATTAATAATAGCAAAACTAATCAATTTTTTCAAAAAATGAGGAATCCTATATTCTTCATTATAAGCAGGAACTATAATGCTTAATTCTATTTTTTTCTCAATCAATACCCTTTTTCTATATTATCCAAATCGATATTTTATTTTATTTAAATATGTAATTGAGTCTATAAGTAAATTTTAATTTAATGAATCTTTTGAAAATTTATATTTTTAGTTAAAACACAGGTAAGTGTAAATAATATTGAAAGATAATAATAATGAAACGCTGTGGAAAATTAAAAATACACGTGTAATAGGGCTCTTGTTAATTACAATCGGTATTGCGATTAGAATATTTATGTTAATTTATTATTACATAATTCATCTAGATCCAAGTGTTTCTTGGGGCGATTTAAGAATTAATTTTAATACGACAAATACTATGTTTACTGGAGAATGGGTTTGGAGTCCTACTAAGCTAGAATATCCACCTTTAACATTATATTTATTAGTCTTCTTTAAATTCATATCTTTTGGTAGTCTAGAATTTTTTGCTTTTTATGCTTTTCTTTTAGAATTTTTAGTATCTCTTTCATATTATTTTATTCTTAAAAAATATAATATTCCCAATATCATTCTAATTTTTGGAGTATTTCTAATTAATCCTTTTATCATTTTAAACAATGTTTTTAGTCCAATAAATTGCGGGTATCATATTACGGATTCCTTTTTTTATATTTTTTTGACACTTTCATTATTTTATTTTTTAGATGAAAATAAATCAAAATTTTATTTATTTTCAGGGCTCACAATGTGTACAAAATGGTTTACATTACCCGCTGCCCCATATTTCTTCATTAAATTTTTATTGGAAAAAGATTGGAAAGAGATGAAGAAATTTATAATTTTCCTCGGAACACCAATTTTAATTTTTCTAATTTCTCCATTATTATATTTACCAAATTATTTAGATCTTTATGTGGGATGGCTTTCGGGTTCCAATATCCAAGGTTTAAATGAAATATCAATCTTTGTTAAATTAGGTTTGTTTTTAATAATTTTCCTTGGATATCTCATTTTTCGTGTTAAAAAAGCAGATCTATTAGAAATCACGTTTTTCTCAATTATAGTAATGTTTTCAATAATGTTCTGGAAAAGATTATATGTGAGGTATTTAACTCCTTTAATTCTATATGGTCATTTAATAACTAATGAAAACATTTTTACTATTGATATTGACTTTAAAATAATCCATGTTAATTTCAGAGTAGGTAATCATCTAATGACCTATGGATCTTCGATATTAGGCTGTTTAGTAGCAATAGCAATCATCATTTTTATCTTTTAATTATTTTTTTGCAGAAGTAGACATTTTAACGCTTTTTTAACCTATAATATAAATTTTATCTATTTTAATTAATAAAAAGTTATAATTGTCATTTTAAGACTATTTGCGAAAATTATTTTACTAAATTGTATCAAAAATCTCTGCTACTTTTATTCAAGCAAATCTTTTTACCTCTTAACCTAAAATTAAAATGTGAAATTAATATTACTAGCTTAATTAAAAAACACCCTGAACTTTTCTCGTGCAATTTCTTTTCTGATTTTTTTCCCTTGGGCTGGAGAAATTCTTTCTTTAAGAGCTTCATTACAAATTTTTTTACCGATGATAACTTTAGGATTATTTGCCCAATTTACATTAAGTAGTAAACAAAGATAATAAATAGATGATAATATAAACGCCACAAGATGTCCAATATTACTCTCCGATGGGTTTCCAATTGAAATTTTAGCTGATGGTACTTGTTGTTGAATTAAAGCCTGGAATGTTGCATTCGCTTGATAGTCAACAATGGTTTGAGCACTCTGACCATCTACATACGTAATAGAGGAATTTAAGAAAATGTCAGGATCTTCATTATCAATTGTCCATAATGTAGGTATGACGATTCCTTTGGTTCCTCCTAATAGATATTCTAAAACAGAATGTTGGCAAATTGGAGCAGATTGATAAGTACCAATCATTCCTTTTTCATCTTTACCTGTGCTTTCCGATAATCCTTGAACCCATAATCCAACAGATCCCTCAAGGTTTTTTGAATACGGCATTGAAAAAACCACATTATAACCTTTTTTATATAAGTTAAACAGAAATGTTGCAAGTTCTATGGATGGTTGTTTTTCGCATTTTGAAAACATTTCATAACTATTTTCTAATCCTTTTAAAAATTCTTTAACATCAATGCCAGCTATATATGCTGGAACAATTCCAACATTAGTAACAGACCCAGCATATCGTCCAGAAAGATTAGGTACATCTAATATAGGACAATCTATTTTTTTAAGAATTGTGTTCATAGTGCCCATGGAAGAGAGACCTATAAATTTGTAGCCCAACTTAAGAAAAGTTCCAATTGTTGAATTAATATCTAAGGTTTCCCCTCCTCTCGATATTGGAATTACAATTGAATCTTCTGGAGATGTTTTATCTAAACATCCCTTTAATTCTACAACTCTGGAACTAGTAACAGGAAATATTTTTCTTTTCGCTAAATGTTTTAAAGCAAGTAAAGTCTGAATTGAACCTCCTGTACCTAAAACTATAATATTTTTAAGCTTATCAGTAATAAATTGTTCTGTAATTTTTTGAAGTTTTGGTAGATCTATATAAGACTTCGTGTCAAAGAAAAAAGGAGGATCCCAATTCTCTTTATTCTTCTTAATAAGATTAATAGAATCTTCTACCATTGAATTACTTATTTCTGGATAACATTCAAATTCTACTTCTATTTTCATAAGATTTCATCCAGTATAATTTAGTGATTTTGATAATAACTTTATATAATCTATTCATGTATATATTATTTTATTTATTAACCATAGAGATAAAGAAATTATTAGCACAGTTAAAAATTATAGAATTTTGTCGTTCCTTGCTTTTTCATCACTAAAAGAAAATTTGAAAATTAGAACTCTATTTTAGTTAAAATAAGGATGCATCCAACTATGCATAATAAATAGTATCTATAAAAATTACACTTATTTTGATGATCTTATATGGCTAAGGCAACAGAAATTGAAGAAAATAATGGTTTTGAAATGGGTAATCCTTATTTTTGCAAAGAATGCAAACGTAATCATACAAAAGGGAAAATCTATAAAGAACATTTAAATTTTGCTTTATTTGAAAAAGATGATAACGATAACGAATTAGATGAAAACATTGAATTAAATAATGATGATTATGATGATGAGGTAGAATTGATTGAAGCATTTGAGGGAATTGATAATCAAGTTAATAAAATTGAGGCTGAAAATCAATTAGAAGATGATTTAGAATTAGATGGGGAAGATGATCTAAGTAATATAGAAAGTATAAAAGAATGTGTCGACGCCGTAAAAAAGCTTCCCGGTGTAGGAGAAGCTACATTAAACAAATTAATAAAAGCAGGATTTTCTAGTTTAGAATCAATAGCATTTACCCCACCCAAAATTATACAGGAAGAAAGCGGCTTAGGAGAAAAAACAACTGAAAAATTAATTAAATCGAGTATGGAACAATTAAATATTGGTTTTAAATCCGCAGAAGATGTATGGGAACACAGAAAAAATATCGCTCGAATAACAACGGGTAGTCAAGAATTAGATGACTCCTTAGGTGGTGGTGTTGAAACTGGTAGTGTGATAGAGTTTTTTGGAGAATTTAGAACCGGAAAAACTCAAATAATGCATCAATTATGCGTAAATGTTCAGATGTCCGAGGAGAATGGGGGAATTGAAGGAAATGCTTTATATATAGACACGGAAGGTACATTTAGACCAGAAAGAATTATCCAGATGGCTGAAGGTTTAGATATGGACCATAAAAAAGTGTTGAAAAATATTATTTTTGGCCGTGCATATAATAGCGATCACCAAATTCTCCTGATTAAAGAAGCTGCAAATATAATTAAAGAAAGAAATATCAAATTAATTGTAGTTGATTCTTTAATTGGACACTTTCGAAGTGAGTATATAGGACGTGGTACTTTAGCAAATCGTCAGCAGACAATTAATGCCCATTTGCATGATTTATTAAGATTATGTGATATATATCCAAATTTGGCAGTCGTTGTGACTAATCAAGTTCAATCTAAGCCGGATGTTTTTTATGGAAACCCAATACAAGCCGCTGGGGGTAATATTGTAGCACATGGTTCTACAATTAGAGTTTATTTAAGGAAGGGTAAAGGAGAGCAGAGAATCGCTAAAATTGTTGATGCTCCACATCTACCAGAAGCGGATGCTATCTTCTCTATAACTGAAAATGGTATAACTGACTAGTTAAAAAACTAAAAATTGTTAGAATCCCAAATTAAAATTAAATTCTTATTTTCCAGCCATCTTTTTGAGTGAATTGAATCTTTTCATCTTTATTTATTTGAAGAATTATCAAATTTATAGACTTTTCAGAAATCGTGATTCTCTCTTTAGCTGCTCTGTCTAAGGCTTTTTCAGTTAATTCTTTTAAGGATTTTACTGCTTTTTGATCATATAGAATCTTTAAAATAATTCTTTCGATTTTTTCTTTAATTTTTAATGGGACTATCAGAGATTCATCGTGATTGAAATCGGATGAAAATAAACTAGTTTTTTGATCTTGTTCTCTAATATTTCCTTTCAGTTTAACTTTATCTTGTATTCTTTGTATCTCTTGATAATCTACTATAGGTTTCTTATCATTTGTTATTCTCTGAGATATTTTCTCTACAGGCTCAATAATCGTATCTTCTTTTTGTATAATAGTGTTTTCAACTAAACTATCTGAAGTGTTAATCTCTTTTACGTCCTTTTCCTTTTTTACTTTTCGTTTCTTAATGAATCCAGTGAACATTTTAAAAATCACATTATTGAAATTCTCTAAATATTATTACTTACTATTATAGATATAAATGTATTGACTATTTTTAAGATCTACCCTAATTTATTTAAGAAATTATGAATATAAGTACTGAGAATCTTAATTAAAGAAAAAAAAAAAAAAATTAATTATATTAGCTTTTCAAATTCTTTTGCTTTATTTGTTAATCTCTTAACTTCCTTCGTCATATCATCTACGCCTAACTTAAAGATTTCCGATGCAATTTTTGAAGATATTTTATATTTCTGCGCAGCTTCATTATATTGTTCTTGTTTAGCAGCTAATTTTGCTTCTTTTTCAAGTGCTTTTAATTTAATGTTAAGATCTTCGATTTTAGTCATACGTATTAGATCATCTAATATTAGGGACTCATTTGCTAATTCCCAAGTTGTTGCAATTTTTACCGCATTATGGAAAATTTTTATTGAAGTATCATAATCATTCTCTTTCTTTGCCTTCAATGCATTCTTTTTTAAGATTTTAATTTCTTTTTTAGCTCCTTTTATGTTTATTATTTCAGCAGCTTCCGGTTGTGATTCAATCGGCGCAGAAACAATTTCATGTTGTTCACTCAAACTCACAAAGTATGCTTCTCTTTCTGCAGGACCCATTTGAGCAAGATCATTAACCAACTTTTGTCTGTCTTCAGGTGATAAATTAACCAATCCTGTGACTTTCTGGTTAATAAGGTTTAATTCTTGTTGAGAAATTGGTGGAGTTTCAATAGCTGCAATTTCTATTGGCATTAAAATTTTCTTATCTCTTAATTCTTTGATTCCCATGAAAATCTCTGCTGTTTCTTTACCTGTTTTTTCAGTAGTCTCTTTTAATAATGTAGCAATAAAGAAGAAATTCCTTTCCGAATCTTTCATTAGATTATTTGCGATTTTTAAAACATCTCTAGATTGGGGCTTCTTTAGTGTTTTAGCACTAGAAATTTCATAACTAATTTCATGTGGTAAAATAATTGAAGTATTTAATACATCATCGATAATAGTACCAGCATCTCTAAATATGTTTAGTTGACCTCTCCAATTAGGTAGCTCATTGGCATAAGTTTTCTCAAAAATATGTATGAATTCCATCAAATTTCTGCGTAGAATGAGTGACGCTTTTTTACCTAATACTAAAGCGACTCTAATGTTTTCTCCGTCTGAAAGGAGCAACATTTTATCACCATAAGATATTTCATTCAATTCTTCTTGGCTTACTAAGTCCTTACCAAAACTGCTTATTGCTGAAATAAATCCCGAAATTAACTCGGGATCAACTTGTTCAGAACCGAATGATTTGAAAAAAATACACGTGCCAGTTCCCTTGTATAATACTAGAACATGTTCTAAATTGATTGCATCATCAAAAATGGTTTTAACTTCAGTAAGAATACGTGATTTCTCACGCTTTTTGGGCACTACTACACCCCGATAAATACCAACTGAACCTCCTACAGCAGCAATAGCTATCCCCGCAATTATTAAGTATGGCAAAATATCTTTAAAACTAAAACCTACTGGTATGGGAATAATGTCAATGTCTGAAACATCAGTTGTATATCCTTGGTGATAATAAGCACTAATTAATTGAATTGTTATATTCAACGTTAAAGTATCACTATATGTAGGTATTAAAATAGCTTTTTCTCCTGTACTATTAGTATAATAATCATAGAAATCGCCACTTCCACTATTATAATATAGAATCACAGTCATATTTGATCCATCTATGGGTAACCAATCAAAACCATCAAAATATTCCGCCCTGATAAGTATTGTGAACGGCAGTCCAGCCTTTACCTCATTAGGTTTATAAACAAAAATTCTTGTCTCATATTTATCTACGATTCTTAATAGAAAATTCACCGATGTCACATTATTACCATTTTTTGCCACTATAATAGAAAATGAATAATTACCGACCGGTAATTGGGAAATGTTTAAAGATCCAGAATGTAAGACTGTTTCGGATATTGTGTTTATCAAGGTTCCGCTTTGCAATGTATCAATATTGGTATAATAAATAGTATAAGATACTCCTGGTGCAATTTGAATAATAGTTCCAAAATGAGCATCTGTTGTATTAAATTCAATATTAATATTGCTTTCAATGAATGTTTCGTAAAAATTATCTTTAGCAGATAATTGACCTCCAGGATTAGTTATAGATATGAGGCTGCTATTTGCATAGATTATTCTTAATTGGAAATCAAATGTAGTCACATTATTACCGTTTTTTAAT
>JAHQWL010000048.1 GCA_029856155.1 Promethearchaeia archaeon | reverse complement strand
AAATTAGTGTCTTTGCAAAAACAGTTCGAGCTGGTTATGAATTAGGCTTTGATGGTGTTGGTATTCAATACATTCCATTTATCCTCGAAAGTCAAACTGAGATGACAGATATATTTGGGAAGCGACATAAAGTAAGAAATATAGATGGAAACCCATATCCAGATTATTATGGGGGATATATTAAGAATAGAGAAGATTGGGAAGCATACCCAAAACCAGATTTAAAAGAAGAATACAGAAAGGCTAAAAAATTTTACAAAGGCGTCTTAAGAAAGATTCGCGATATTAAAGATGAGATTTGTATATTTGCTCAAAACGCCCTCACTTCAGTCTTTCCACCAGTTTGGCAAGGAATGGGAATGACTAATTTCGTTCGAGCTTTGAAAAATGATCCTAAATTAATTGAGGAACGTTTCAGATTCACAACAGATTTCGTTTTAACTGTATTTAAAGCATACTCAGATTGTGGTGCCAAGATTTTTCTTGAGGGTGGAGATATTGCTCATAGTGGAGGACCAATGATAAATCCAAAGTACTTTAATAAATATGTATTACCTTGTTATCAAGAAGTAGCAGAAGCAATTCATGAGTGGGGTGGAAAATATATCTTACATACAGATGGAGATATTACCAGTCTTTTAGATTTTATAGTTGAATCTGGTTTCGATGGCCTCCAATGCTTAGAACCTCCATTAGTAGATCCCTATTTAGTTAAGAAGAAAGTAGGAGATAAACTATGTTTATCTGGAAATATTGATACTAGACATATCTTGGTAAAAGCCCCAAAAAATGAAGTTATTCAAGCTGTGAAAGAGGCAATCAAGGCGATGGGCTTTGGAGGTGGCTTTATGTTATCTCCTGCTAATTTTCACCCTGAGATGTCTGTTGAACGTTTAAAATGGATGATTGAAGCTACTTTAGAATATGGGAAATATCCTCTACAAATTTAAAAATTTGAAGTTAGTATAATTATTATTTTAAAATTAACTTAACATATTTAATAAAAAAATAATTTTATGTGAAAATAAAATGGTTAGACCTAGTGTAGTATTACCAGAAAAGGGAATACATGAAGTTGATCTTCTAAAAGAAATGGAAGAAATACGTAAAGATGATATAAACTGGAGGAATGGTAAAGTATGGAGTTTAGTCTATCATGCCACAGACGAACACACTGAAATGCTCAAAAAAGCGTATACAATGTTTTTTTCTAAGAATGCTTTAAGCCCGATAGCATTTCCTAGCTTAAAGAAGTTCGAAATAGAAGTAATTTCCATGGCAGTTGACTTATTTAATGGAGATAAAAGATGTTGTGGAAGTATGACCTCGGGAGGAACTGAAAGTATTTTAATGGCAGTAAAAACATATAGAGATTGGGCAGAAGAAAAATTTCCAAATATTAAAATGCCAGAAATGGTTTTACCTAGCTCCGCACACCCAGCATTTGAAAAAGCCGCAGATTATTTTAAAGTGAAATCTGTAAGAGTTCCAGTAGATAAAGAAACTTATCTAGCAGATATAAAAGCTATGGAAAACGCATTAACAGATAATACTATTATGATGGTTGGATCTGCTTGTGATTTTCCTAGAGGTGTTGTTGATCCTATATCTGAACTTGGTACAATCGCCCAAGAAAAAGGAATTGGATTACATGTTGATAGTTGCTTAGGTGGATTTATGTTACCCTTTGTAAAAAAGCTTGGTTATGAAGTTCCTGATTTTGATTTTTCTGTTCCTGGTGTCACGTCAATTTCTGCTGATGTTCATAAATATGGTTATGGTGCGAAGGGAGCATCTACAATTCTCTATCGAAAAGAAAGAGTTTGGAAACACCAATTTTCTGTGTATACAGATTGGGAAGGAGGCATCTATATTTCCCCATCTATGAGAGGAACTCGTCCTGGAGGAGCAATAGCTGCAGCATGGGCTGCCATGAAACACCTTGGAATGGATGGATATTTACATTTAGCAAAAATTGTTATGGATGCTTCAAAGAAGCTAATTGATGGGATTAACCAAATACCCGAGTTATATATCATTGGAAAACCGGTAATGAGTGTTTTTTCATTTACATCTGATAAAATAGATATCTATCAATTAGGTGATCGTATGGATAAGAAAGGGTGGCATTTGGACAGAATTCAGTTTCCAAATGCTTTACACATGATGGTAAATCCTCACCATGCTGAGATTGTTGATACATTCTTAAGAGATCTCAGAGAAACTGTGACTGATGTTATCAAAAACCCTGGTGAATCAACTGATGGAGATGCTGCGATATATGGAATGGTTGCTAGTTTACCCGATCGGGATAAAGTTAAAGATTATATCATTAATTTCTTAAAAAGTCAATATAAAATTAAATAAATACAGAATTTATTTTTAATAATTATTTTTTAATCTCTTTCTTTTTAATAACCTTTTCTTTAGTGATTGCTTTTAGTTCCTTATCCAAGTATTTTGACTTTTCTTTATTTACATTTTTTAGATCTTTCATTAGAGGTTGGGCTGCTAAAATTAATTCTGTCTTCCTTTTTTTTAACTGTTTTATTTTATCATTCAATTCTTCAATAGATTTTTCAACTACTTTAAATTCATCGCGAATAGGTCCTAATTTTAATTCAATTTCATCCAATTTAGGAGCATACTCTTTATCGACCCTACTTATGATATAATTTTCTTTCTTTTTCGCTCCTTCTTCTATTTTTTTGATTTCATTCTCCATATCGAGGTTATTCCCCTTTTCTTATACTAATAATATTTCTTTAATTTGATTTAATATTTTTATTTTACCCAGTATAATAGTATCCTTAATTTAACAAAAAAATAAAAATAAACTTATGGTTTTAGATTTTTTTCATTTACTTCAGAATTTTTTGATTCAAAATATTTTGGTATAAATCTTGGTCCTAATAGTATCATAATTCCACTTCCTAATGCTCCTCCTAAGGCTCCAAGTAAAATTCCCAGTAATAGTATTAGAATAAAAATGACCCAACCAAATCCTAAATCACCAAAGATTAATCCAGCAAATTGATCTAAATTAGTATAAGCACCGTTTACAGTCATTTTATAAATCATATAAAAAATCCATACTATTGAAACCCCTAGAGCAGCACTATATATTCCACGTCTCATTGTTTTGTTAAAAAGTCCTCCTATTATTCCAGGGATTATGATCAATTGCCAAATTGGAATATAAGTTAGAAGGAATGTAATAATTGCTGTAATTAAAAAGGAAATTAGAAAGTACTTAGTATCAGGATTGACATGAACTTTGATATTTTTAAGTTTCATTTTATTCACCTCTATTTCTCCCTTTTAATTCTTTGAATTTTGAACGAATAAAATCTCTTTTATACCACCCAACTACAACAACCACAGCACCAACTGAGAATCCTACGATTAAACCAATTGTTAGATTAATAATAAATGAAGGGTCTTCTGCTGCGACAAAACTAATCTGAGATTCAATATGACTTTTTGGAAAATCAACTTTATTATCGTAGAAATAGTGTCGATGATATTTACCCTGTAAGAACAATTCTTCTACCTGATTAGAATAATGTTTTGAATTTGATATCCCTCTTTGCCCGGAGGGTATTACACTCCAACAATTTTGTAAATCACTGAAATCGACTATCATTCGTCCAGAAGCACCACCCCGAGCATATCCTACACCATTTCTTATACTTACTCCTGCAGGATTAACGGTATATCCTTCCCCATCTCCTTCAAACGGGCCAATATCTAGACTCTCGAATACAAGATGAGGAAAATCAACTTGATGAATCTCCCCCCACCTCCATGTAGATACTTCATTTGTTCCATAAAAATCGAGAAGCCATGCGATTGTCGAATTTAACGCTTTAATCATTATATAATCCCTATCTTCAATCATCCCAGTATTAATATCATCGAACCATGATGAATTTGGCTCATCTCTTGTTAATTTTTCTAAAACATTCAATGGGGGTCGTATTGGAGCTTGAGCATATTCGTCATTAAAAGTGTAATCGCCATAATAATCTCGCCATTTACGATATATGGTTGGTGCAGCTAAATCTTTATCCATATCATAGTTCCAATTCTTTATTTGCGTTAAAGCAGCTAAAATTATAGATGTTTTCTGAGAAGAAGGTAAATCTTCTATTGCATTAATAAGATAAGGGATAAGAGCTCTAGCTGCAGATGATTTAATGTCAAGTTGTATTTCCTTCATTTTTTCAACACCAACAGTTCCATCTGCAGAATTATTAAGTAATTCGTTAATTCTTCTTGCTCGATAACCTGTAGCGTAACTATTTTGAAGTGCATATTTTTTATAACCAGGGCCAGTAACTATTTGATTTGCTGAAGCTAAATAATGCTGAGAGTCATTCACAGTGTTAGGCAATTCATTAAATGGAACATAACCTATCCAATCACCTTCACCTTTAGTTCCGTTATATGGTAGGGTTCCGTTACCAAAATGCCATGGTTCAATTAAACTATCATCTCTTATAGGTACTAATCCAGTAGGTCTTATTCCAATAGTCCCATGTACATCCGCATACACATGATTTTGAGCGGGACAATGAAAGTTCTCTGAAGCGTGATCAAAATCTGTGCGATTTTTGGCATGAGCATATCCATATAGAGCATAAATTTCACCAGTTATATTATTTCCTGTCCATTTTGGTGCTAATACAATATTTGGTGCATCTATAGAATCAGGAATTGCACTTCCTAAAAAGTCACTAAGAACAGGACCATGGACTGTTTCTTTAACGGTGAATTGTTGAGATCCTTCGTTTTTTACGTTTATAGTATAGGTTTTTTTGTTATACTCTGTTATTATGCCATCATAAATATAATGATCATCATCTACCTCTTCATAGTAATACCAATCCATTACATCATAGCCTGTGTTTGTAAAACCCCATGCTACGTAATCACTATGACCTACTATAGGAATATTTACACCAGCAAGCATAAATCCATAAAAATTTAAACCAGTACTTTCGTCAACCAAATGTGCTTCATACCATATTCCAGGCATATTCCAAGCTAAATGCATATCATTACATAAAATTGGTTTTCCAGTACTACTCTTTATTCCATCCACAACCCAATTATTTGAGCCTATAGTATTTTGTTCTTGAAGATCCATTAATGATTTTTCTGATGGTATATTCTCAATATTACTCAAAAAGGTATTAACCACGTCCAAAACCTTTGAGTTGACTTTTAAAGGACCACCATTATATGTAAGCTCTGAGCTATCGTTGAATTTACCATAATTAGGACATATTGGAATTTGTCCATAGGTTGACATCGACATTATTTCAGTATAGTCAGCAGCACCGAGAGCTTCAAAGGTTTGTAATCTATACAAATCATCATATTGCCAAGTTAGCATTTTACTCATATATTTTGTATAAACCATAGTATCTAAGGGTGTCCATGTTTCTGGCTTGAATCCTAACATAGCATATTCAATAGGTAAATCATTTTGATGGGTATTGATGTAATAATTAACCCCATCAGCATATGCATATAATGAATCTAAATAATCAATTTCTCCTAACTCTTGTCTTCTAATAGCATCTTGAAGAGTTTGATTAGCCCAGTATTCCATACCCATTGCTAGATTAAACTTATCTTCTTCTAAAGCTAGGTCGCCTACTACTTCAGAAAGTTTTCCTCGCACTTGTCGTCGTGCTAAATCCATTTGAAAAAGTCTATCTTGAGCATGAATATATCCAATAGCAAAACTCAAATCATTTTCATTGGAAGCATATACGTGTGGAATTCCCCACTCATCACGATAAGCAGTGACTGATCTATTTAAACCCGGAAAATATACTGTTTCATGTTGTGGAACTTCCGCTGGAGCATTCCATAATCCTGAACCAGGAAAAATTATATTTCCAAGTGGAGCTATAATACTGATCAACGGAATTGAAAAGATTGTCAAAATTATTACGGTAATAATTATTACAGTCGTTAATTTCACAATACTCTTTTTCTCTGAACTTCGCATTTTAATATCTCTTTTTTTTGTAAATAAATTTCTTGTATAAAAAATTCTATTCAACTACTATAAATAAGTTTAATTCTCATTTTATGATTAATGAATGATCCAAAAATATAAGTGGGAAGATGTTATAAGAAAAATATAGAATAAACTGAGCAGTATATTATGCCAGATATTGATGATAAATCTAAAGAAAAAATTGAAATTTCTTATGAAGATTATTTTAGGACAAGATTTAGTGGAATTGCTGAAATGGTAAGAGCTTTAACTCCAATCATGGATCAAATGAAAGCTTTAGATAGAATTAAAG
>JAHQWL010000047.1 GCA_029856155.1 Promethearchaeia archaeon | reverse complement strand
GCTTATCAGAGATCCTGCTCAAATCGCTTCATTCCTGAAATAGAAAAATGGGTTGATAAAGTATGTGATTTAATAGGAGTTGAACGAGTTGCGAGAAAATTTGATAGAGAAAATGCATTGTGTTGTGGGGGTTTGCTTGCAACTTTAGGAAAGAAAGATTTATTACGAAAAACTCAAAATGATAATATCAATGATATGTTAGAGCATAAAGCAGAAGTATGTGTATATAGTTGTTCCATGTGTAAAGAAGCTCTTGGATATAGAGTCGAAAGAAAAGGAATTAAAAATTATCTACTTAGTGATTTATGCAGAATGGCTCTAGGAGAGCAATTAGATTATTAAAAGATAAAAAAAATAAGATTAAATATATAAATTTTTTTTATTAACTCTATTTATTTATCTCAATATCTAGTTTATCTAAAATTTCTATTAGATCTATCACTTCAACTTCCATATTATACTTTTCATTTGCATCTGACAAGTTCGTTCTACAGAAAGGACATACTGAAGATATTACAGACGCTCCTGTTTCTTTAGCTTCTTCTAACCTTTCTTGTGAGATTTCTACTGACCACTCTGGATAACCAATCTTTACACCTCCTCCAGCACCACAACACCATGCATTTTCTCTATTTCGTTGCATCTCTGCTAATTTAATTCCAGGAATTTTCTTATATACTTCTCTTGGGATCTCATACATCCCCATATGGCGGCCTAAATGGCAAGGATCATGGTAAGTTACTGTATTTTTATATTCAGATTTAATTTTTAATTGATCTTCATCTAGAAGCTGTTTGACTAATTCTACAGTATGGAATACTTCAAAATCATAATCCGCTCCAAATTTTAACCAATCTTTCTTTATAGTACGATAACATCCTGCACATGAAGTAATAATTTTAGTTGCTCCTACATTTTTAATTTTGGCTACGTTATAATTTATAAAATCGTTTACAGGTTTAATTTGACCCGTTCTTATTATAGGGCTACAACAACAATGTTCATCAATCAATGTAAAATCAATTTTTGCTTTTTTCAAAAACCTTAATGTTGCATCCCTTAAATTTTGCTGACGATAATTAGAAGTACATCCTATATAATAAACCCATTCTGCTTTATCTGGTAAGTCAAACTTCTTTTTTAACTCTGTATTATCTGAATTTTTTTCTCCATATGGATTATAGTATTCAGTATTTTCAGTGCGTTCTAATAACGCTTTCTGTCTTTCAGGACAAAATCCATTTTTAACAGCTTCAGCTCGGGCTACTTCAATTATATCAATAAGAAAATCGTTAAATTTTTCAAATCTACAATTTTCAATACAATTGCCACATGTAGGGCAAGCATAGATTACATTAGCTAAGTTTTCACTCCATTGAATTTCACCACTTATAATACCGTAAATAAGCCACAATCTTCCCCCTGTACTGTATGTTTCAAAACGAAATTTCTTGTAACTTGGACAATTGAAATCAGAATATTCATGAGTGAATTTACAATAACCACAACGGAAACATCTATGAACAATATCTCTCCAATCTTGTTTTTCACTTATAGTAATTATTGATTCACCTCCCAATTTCCTGGATTCATTATTCTATTTGGATCAAGACTATTTCTGATTGAATTAAATAATTTTTTATAATTAGGATCCATTTTCTCAAGAATTAACTGTTGTCCTGTTAATTCTGCTTTCCATGGAATCCCTCCTAATTCTAAGGCTAATTTATTAGTTTCATGTAAAGCGTTTCTGGCATTTTCCATATCTTTCGGATCCGCACGATTGAATGAATAAGAGAAAAACATTACTATATTATGAGTTCCTCCAATTAATCTTGAGCCCAATGTTGGCACGATTCCATATTTTTTTGAGATTTCAGCTCCTTTTTTATAAGCTTCAGGAATTTTTTCTAATGGCATATTTGCTCCTACATATTCAAAACCTCCACCTTTTCTATAGTCTGCAGCTGTTGCCGCAAAAATAGGTTTCTCTAAATATATATTTCTAACCCTATCAGGAGTTTTCATATACCTAGCATTAGCTTTACGATATACACGTTTAAAGGTTTTAATATGAGAATCTATTTCCTCTTCGGATTCTCCTGTAACATAAACTATAACAAAAATGTAACCTTTCATCCAATCTGGTTTGTCTTGCATTCCTAGCAAAACATCTTCTGCTAATCCAGTTTCAGTAATTTTTAAGAGAATATTTGGGATATCTTTAGGATCATTTAATAATCCAAAAACAACTTCCCTAAATTTAGATTTATCAAATAATTGAATTGATAGTTTTGTAATAATTCCCATAGTACCAAAAGAACTTATAAATAATCCAATTAAGTCTGGAATAGGTCCTCGAGCAAACCAAAATGGGGATAATGAGGCAGAACCAAGTTTACAGATATCTCCATTTGGCAATACAACTTCCAAACCATTTATCATGGCTCCATGATCACCATACTTTTGTGATAAATACCCTGAGCCATGAATTAGTACATTCCCCGCCACTGTAGCGGAGGGAGGTGCATCTGGTACCGGAGGTTGTAAATTCGGATAATTTTCATTCAGATGTGACAATAACTGCCCCGTAGTAACTCCCGTTTCAATAAGGGCATATTTACTGAATTTATTAATTTCTATTATATTATTCATTCTTTTCATATCAATTACAATACCACCTTTTACAGGGATCACTAAACCACTTAGTGTTAATCCACCACCCATTGGAACTAACGGGATTTTTTCTGCATTTGCCAATTTCACAATTTTTTGAACTTCTTCGACATTTTTAGGCATTACCACAAAATTAACTGGTCGAGGTTCAGAAGCTCCAGGATCTTGAGAATATATGTAAAGATCTTCTGCTTTATTTGAAGCAAAATCTTTACCAACAATTTCTTCCAAATTTGTCATAATCTTATCTAAATTCATCTAAAAAATCTCCTAAATTTAGTTCATAATAAATAAAGAGTTCTTCTTTTGACTATTTATAGTTAATTACTAAATTATTTTAAATTAATAATTTATTAATTAAAAAGGATTAAGATAATTATTGAAATCAAAGAATCAAAAGAAAATAAAAATGAATATTGGAAGTATAGAAAGTGGAAATCTGATTGTAAAAGTAATAACGTCTAATAGAACAAGTATGACCCTGCCAAGTAACGAGAAATTGCAAGGGAAAGTTGTCCAACCGGGGCATGATTCTTTTGCGACACTTGGTGAACATGGAATTGCAATGACTATTAAAATATTAGAAGGAGATTCAACTCATCTCATTTTATTTGACACAGCAGGTTATATGCAAACCTTAATTAATAATCTTACACAATTTAAAATAAAATTAAATGAAATTGAAAAATTGATTATAAGCCATGGGCATTTAGATCACTATGGGGCATTAATACCAATAATTTCTGAATTGAAAGAAGGAAGTGAGATATATCTGAGTCCGATCTGCCTTACCAAAGGCTATTACGCTAGAACTGAATCTGGAGATGAAATACTTTCCGAAGATTTTGGTTCTTCATTTAGGAAATTAAAAATGGAAGGAAAAATCAAATATTACAGAAGAATTCCTCTTAATAAAAAAATAGTCTATGATCGCGCAAATGAAAACAATGTAAAAGTCATTGAAACAACAAAACCCGAAAAATTATATAATGGGATAATTACGAGTGGAGAGATTGAAATTTTTGATGAAACTGAGCTTCCAAAAGGATTTTACTTAGGAACAAGTAAAACAGAATATGAAAAACATACATTTAGAGAAGAGATTGCAGCATATATTAATATTAAAGATAAAGGCTTAGTTGTTATTACCGGATGCAGTCATACTGGTATTATTAACATAGTAAAACATGGTCAAAAATTAACTGGAATAGATAAAATTTATGCTCTTATTGGAGGATTTCATAAAGAACGGGAAAGTAGTGAAAATATTGAAGAAGTTGTTTCCTTTATAGAAGATTTAAACCCAGAAATAACGTGTGGTATGCATTGTACTGGGTTTGAGTTTAATAGAATCATGCATCGCCACCCCTCTCATGTAATGGGAGTAATAGGAACAGAATTTCATTTATAAAATTATTATAATCAATAATAAGCGAGAAATAATGAAAAAAGTTTTGAATGAGATAATCCCAGAATCAATTAATTCTTATATCGAGAATAATCTGGATGATTTTTATATTAAAGCTTCTGAACATCCCAATTTTATTTCAAGAAGGGATAAAAAAATAAATTGGGTTTTAGCTAAGAATGCAAATTGGCCAGATTGTATATTTAGAGCAGATTTTGAAAATATAAATGTTGACAAAGAAATAAATAATGTTAAAAAATTAATTCGAAAAAGGAAAGCACCTAATGGTTGGACAGTAGGACCGTTGACAAAACCTAATAATATGGGTAGACTTCTTGAGAAATTCGGATTTTCTAACGTCTATCAACAAGCGGGAATGGCAGTGGAGTTAAAAGACCTAGAAAAAAAGGAAATAAAAAAAAGTGATTTAATGATTGAAAAAGTAGATACTGAAGAATTTCTAATCCAATGGTCTGATGTTGTCTCACAAGTTTTTGGTATAAAAATAGATTTTGATTTGATTAAATTTTTACAATTACAAAAAGAAGCTAACTTTTACTTAGGTAATTATAAAGGAAATCCAGTCTCAACCTTAATGTTATATCTTTCCTCTGGAGTAGCAGGACTTCATGCGGTATCTACATTATCTGAATATCGAGGTAAAGGATTTGGACTTTCAATAAGTAGAAAGGCTCTAATAGATGCTTTCACCATGGGATATTATGTTGGTGTACTTCAAGCATCTTCATTGGGTGAAAAAATTTATCAAAAATTAGGATTTAAAAAATACTGTGATATAATTTCGTATGCTCTAGAAAAGGAATGACTACACCTTCAGAAACAAAAATTTAAATATTATTTTACCTTTTAAAAAAGAGACGAGTGAGATATGGAGCTGACGGTGGGCTTGACCCGCTGAGGAACCTCAACCCCTCTCTCCAAGCAAGGTGTAGATAACTACTACGGTGAGAACCGTAATTTAGCAACTGAAACGACACTGCCTTCTTACGCATATTAATGACTTGGATATAAGCCAGAGAGATTGTAAGAAGGAACGGTTGAAACGACTCAGACCTTGATGCAAGGCCAAATGAAAGCGATAAGGTACTTGGAGCTAGCTTTAGGTAGGCCGCATAGTTTGATGCTCCGACTGACGCCTGGTGACGGGATCAGTACAGAAGGGTGGGTATAAATCTCAAGCGTCTCTTTAAATAATATTTTTAAAATTGTTTAAATTGCACTTTTATGACACAAGATGAAATTTCATTTGAAGGAACTGTGCAGGAAACTATGCTTGGTCCTTTGTGGGCACGAGTGAAATATAGCCAATTATACCCTGAAATATTGAATGATAAAAAGTCATCTGATATAATTAATAATATTGATTATGACTTTACAAAAATACAAGACTATCTTGGTGAATGGCGTGGTATTGGACTTTTAGTCAGAGCAAGGAACTTCGATAATGCAATAATAAAATACATCGAAAAATTTCCAGAAGCAACAATTGTTAATGTTGGAGCAGGGCTAGATACAACATTTTATCGTGTAGATAATGGAAGAATTAAATGGTATGATTTAGACTTACCTGATGCAATTGAATTTAGAAGAAAATATATACCGGAATCAAATAGATGTTCATATGTTTCAAAATCTGCTCTTGATTATTCTTGGTTTGATGACGTAGAATTCGCTCTAAATAAGGGGATTTTTATCATTGCTGGAGGTTTTATTTATTATTTTCAAGAATTAGAGATCTCAGCACTTTTTAATGCTTTAGCTAAAAGATTTCCTAATGGAGAAATAATTTTTGATTGTGTATCGAATTTAGCTATCAAAGTAGCTCATATAAGGGCGAAAAAAGCCGGAGTGGGAACACCATTTTGGCATATAGGAATAAGCAATCCTATAAAAACCCTTGCTAAGTGGTCTAATAAACTTAAAGTGATTGATTGGTATACTATATATGCCCGAACTGAATTTAATCCAAAATGGAATAAAAAAACCCTTAAAATGGTAAAGATGGCTGAACGTTTTAAAACAGCTAAAATCGTCCAAGTAAAATTTAGTTAATTATTTTTTTGAGAACCCACATGTTGGGCACTTCCATCCAATTGGCATTTCTATTTCTTCTTCATGCCCACATTCTAAACATATCCAATGAGCCTTTTCTATTTCTGATGTCTTGATTACAAAATCTTTTGGTTTTAAAGTTTTTCGTTTAAAATAAGCCTTAGAACGACCACATGACGCACATATCCAATTGTCTGGTAATTCATTCAAAGCTACTTCATATCCACATTCCATACAT
>JAHQWL010000046.1 GCA_029856155.1 Promethearchaeia archaeon | reverse complement strand
TTCTAATAATTCTGCTTCACACCTTATCGTTTTAGATACCTAGTAAGATGGACACAATCAAAGTTACAACTCCGGCAGTAATTAGATGCAAAGCATATCTTAAACGTCCCCCACCTGAGATTTGCCCTAAGAAAATCCCTAAATAAATAAGTAAACCAGCAAGTATTATATAAGAGAAAATAAAGTGTATCAAATTTAGAGATACTCCAAAGAAGAAGGGAACTAAAGGAAGAGAACTTCCAAGAACTGGAGCACCTCCATCTACTAAGGATGCTACAATTGTCGCATACTTCTCAGCTCGTTCTATTAATGTTCTAGGTTCCTTAATTTTATTAGATTTATTTTTATTATTTTTCAACTCCGGATTTTCAGCTTCCTCTTCAACAATCGCCATATCCTTCTTCATGTCTAAGACTTTTTTCTTTCGTTCAGCTTCTTCGGAAAGAAAAGCACCCCATAGACCGCTTATTCCTATTGCTAAAGCTGTTGCAAAACCAGTTATGAGAACATCTTTGGCTTCAAATGTAGAAGGTTCTGCCAAAAATAATATGAAAATCCCGCTTACAATTCCTGCACAAGTTAACGCGCCATCAAAAGCATTGTTAAAGAACTTTCTCCTAGCAATAATTCCTAAATCAGATAATTTTGAGTAATCTTTCCATTGTTGAATTTTTTCCTTGATCTTCATTGAGTTCGATTTTCACCTTTTATTATTTCTAATCTTAATTTGATTTTTAGATAAATAGAATGATATAAGAGGAATTTTTAATTTTTTTTTGATTTTACATATAGAATAAATTAAAAATATATTAAAATTTCTTTAAATACTATATTTTTTATTGATCTAATTTTTATAATAATAAGAGTTAATTAAATATTTGAGTTGAATTTTCATGAATAAAATAAAGGAAGAAATTATCTCAATGCTTATAGAACATTCCAGAATTATTTATTCTGTTCTCAGTGATATGGCGGTTTTTTACAATAGATGGGCTGAAGATTATGAGAAAAATAAAGCTTCACTTGAAAAGAAGAAGAGTAAGATGCAATTAAATGAAGAAGATGCAGACGCTATTAAAATACAGTTAATTCAAAATTTTTCTGAATCCGGAGCGGGCTTAGGAAATTTTATTTCCCTAATTTTAAAAATGGATAACGTTCTCAACTATCCTTTGGAATTTGTGGATATGCTTCCCAATATTAAAATAATAGCTAAGGATAACCAAGAAATAACAAAGAGATATGAGAAGTTGATTAATAAGACAATTGAGATGGCCGATGTTTTGAAATCAACAATAAAAAGCCTAAGGGATAATCCAGATGCTGTGTTTAAAAACACAACAACAATACATGAGTTAGAAAATGAAATTGATACTATATATAGGCAATTTCTTGAATTTTTGTACTCTAATGAAGGTTTAGATTTAAGGATTCTTTTACGTCTAAGAGATAGTATTGTATTACTTGAACAACTTTGCGATAGAATGCATGATATAGCAGACGAAATTAGAATTTTGCTTTATCAGTGAATTGGGACAGGAAACTATCCTGTTATTAATATTTGTAATCCTACTTTATCAATCAAATTCTCGTTCCTAAAATTAATGATAAGTGTTAATTACACAAGATATTAATCTTAAGTGGTTTTATCAATAATAATTTTTGATCAATTGAAAGCTAATTTCAATTGAGAAAATTTATACGCAAAACTTTATTATTCTCATTTAAATATATAATTTTATTAAACAAAAATTAAGATGTCAATTATATGAATGGTAAACATAAGTTTTATTTGTGTCTTGGGATATTTCAAGTTGTATTGATTTTTTTAGTAATTTTTACCTCTAATGGAATTATTACTTATGTCGCAGCTCAAGTTCCTGATACATTTGATTACTATAATTCAATAACTGCAGCAGCATTGGCTATTGGTGCAGCGTTATCAATTGGTTTAGCTGGAATTGGAAGTGCATTAGCTATGAAAACAGTTGGCACTGCAGCAATTTCAGCCCTTTCAGAGAGAGAAGAATCATTTTTTAAAGCCTTTTTAGTTGTTGCTTTCTGTGAAGCAGTAGCAATTTACGGTTTAATTGTAGGAATTTTGCTCTGGACAAAGATCCCAACCCCACCAGCTTAGAAATAACTTTTTTAGATACTATACAAAAATACCTTAATGGGTGAATTCTTTACGAGTGTTATTGTCCCCAGCTACGCTTATACTTTAATTAAGATTGGTTTTTTAAAACAATTAATAATGGATGAAGTATCATTTCATAAGCTAGATGAAATCACTGATATTAATGAGTTTATTGAATATTTAAAGGTTTATTATCCAGGTCTTAGTTTTGATACATATACAATAGAAGATATTGAGAGAGCACTCTTCCATACATTTATAAAATTAATTGGTAAAATTCTATCGTATTCTCCTGAAAATATGAGGAATTTTCTAAAGAATTTTTTAACGAAATATGAAATAATGAATATTAAGCATGTCATTCTTGGTACAATTTTAGGTATGAATACGCAAGAAAAAACACAAATGGTAAATTGGTTAGTTGAAAAATACCTAAATAATACAGATTTTATGAGAGAGCTAATTGAAATATCCTCTTTAGATCAAATTCAATTATTCATGAAACGCACTAAATATAATAGGGTAATAAGAGAAGGAATTCTTTACTTTAAAAGAACTAATGAAATATTTGTACTTGAAGCGTTTTTAGATCAATTATTTTATACTAATTTGATAAATGAGATAAAAAATTTAAATCCAAAAGAAAAAGAAATAATTTCTTTATATATAAGATATATCTCAGAGATTTACAATTTAAACATAATTTATAGGGGAGTTAAAAATAATATTGATAGAAATTTGTTGCTACAATTTTTAGTTAATACTTCTTTATTCTTAAACACTAGTAAACTATTATTTTTAATCGATCAATCAAATATAGAAGATTTTATTTCAAGTTTATATCAAATATTAAGTAAAATAACAGAACTCAGAGTAGGTTTTTCAAATTTTAAAATCGACAAAAATCATTTAATTTGGTCTGTTGATTCTTTATATTCAGACTAC
This sequence comes from Promethearchaeia archaeon, assembly GCA_029856155.1. Classification (GTDB taxonomy): domain Archaea; phylum Asgardarchaeota; class Lokiarchaeia; order Sigyniarchaeales; family SOKP01; genus Loki-b32. The sequence continues at coordinate 3,542 of JAHQWL010000046.1, read as the reverse complement.
TTTTTTAAAAAATTTCAGATTAGAGGAGATAACATTGATTCTCTAGCAATTTTCAAGATTATAGAAGTATTGATTAAAAAGGATAAAGAAATACATCAATTTATATTACCAAAAATAGTATCGATTATCAATAAAAAATATAAAATCTTAGAATAACATAATTATACAAAATAAGAAAAAGAGTAAGAGAAGGGATGAAAAATGAATCTTTTTGAATGGGTCAAGGATATAGAAAGAGTATATGATAACTTAATAAATAACACTAAGAATGCTAATTTGAAAGAGATTGAAGAATATAGAGAGGAACAAAACCAAAACTTTGAATCATTTTTATCTAAAATAAATGTTCTAATAAATACTGCAATAGGTAATCTAACAGTAGAGGTTGATAAAGAAACTAATATTTATGAGAAAAATATAGATAATGCTATTAAAAATATTGAAGTTGATTTTAAAAAGAATATTGGAAATTTACAAAAATTAATTATTGAAAAAGTGGGCTTTGATTTTTAATGGAAATTCAAAAAATTCATATTATAGGAGAGGAAGAAATCGTAATATTATTGGGGCTTTTAGGATTAGAAGGTACTGTTGTTAAAAATGAAGAAGATTTCTTAAATGAATTCTTAGAATTGATAAAAACACAATCTATTGGTATTATTATTATCTCAATACCATTATCAGATGATGTAATTGATTTTCTATTGGATTATAAAAAAGCTAATAGAAAACCTTTTATATTTCTTTTACCAGATATTTTTCAACCTAATATTGAGCAAGGTGACATTATTTTTAATAAGATTCGCAATGCATTAGGTGATATTGTTTTTAAATAATGAGTTGAGTTAAAATTTCGGAAGAAAAAGAATTAAAGAAACAAGTTGGACAATTAGGGTATTACTTAATTGAGAAAGCTCAAAAAGAAATTAAAGAATTGAGTCAAAAAACATTATTTCAAAAGGCTGAAATTAAAAAAAGATTTTTTGAAAGAAGCAATGAAAGATCTCAAAGATTAAAAGATCATTTTATAGAAACTTATGAACACTTTTTAAATCAATCCTTATCATCAACATTATTAACAGGGAAAGATAAATTTCTTGGATTAAAGAATAATCTGATTCAAGAGTTAAAAAGAAGTTTATTTAATCTTATTGAAAACAAAATCAAAAAGAATTATCCGGGATATGTTAATTATTTATTAAAATCTATTGAACAAGTAAAAGGTACTATAGAAAAACCACAAGATTTAGAAATTTTATTTAATTCAAGAGATTATAATTATTTTATTAAAAATTTTGAAAAAATTAATGCATTATTTGATAATCCTGTTGAAATTGATAAAGATCAACATGATTTTATAGGTGGTTTTAAAATATCACTCATTGGAGGGATTATCTCTTATGATTATACAATTAATAACTTGATAAATAAATTATCTTCATTTATTCAAATAGAAATTGCTAAGATCGTAGATGATTCGGAAATTAAGGAAATTGAAAAAGAGTATGTAAAATTTATCAATAATCAAAAGGGAAAAATAACGGAATATTTAAAATATTATGAACAAATCCAATTCTAAAGCCAATTCTGACTTAGGTTACATTTCGGCGATAATTGGGTCATTAATTAGAGTTAAAGGACTAGAAGCCAAAATTCGAATTCATGATCTAATTAAAATCTCTAAGCATCATATCTTAGGAGAAGTTATTCAAATATATTCTGACCATATAGTTTGTCAATGTTTTGAGGATACTAGTAATTTACGAATCAATGAAGAAGTTGTTAATTTAAAAGAACCTCTTTCTATGGAATTAGCTCCTGGATTATTAAGAAATTTTTTTGATGGAATTCAGAGACCCTTACAAGAAGCGTTTGATCTTTTTAAGGGTGGAGGTTTACATAGAGGATTAGAAATTCCCTCCCTATCACGTTCAAAGAAATGGCATTTTACACCTAATAAAAATATCAATAAATATGTAAGTGGAGGAGATATTATTGGCACAGTACAGGAGACTCCAATTATAAAACATAAAATAATGATCCCTCCAACAATTTCGGGAGAGTTAACTTTCTTAGTAGATGAAGGAGAATTCACAATTACTGATAAAATTTACAAATTGAAAATTGATAATGAAGAAAAAACTTTTTCAATGTTGCAAAAATGGCCAATTACTATACCCCGTCCTTTTAGAGAGAGAATATTGGCCCATGAACCTTTAATTACAGGGATAAGAGTTATAGATTTATTATTTCCCATTACAAAGGGCGGTACAATTGGAGTTCCAGGCGGCTTCGGGACCGGTAAAACCGTCATTCAACAATCCTTAGCAAAATGGTGTGATGCGGATGTAATCGTATTTGTAGGTTGCGGAGAGCGTGGAAATGAGATAGCCGACGTTTTAAAACAATTTTCTGAATTAATTGATCCTAAATCTGGTCAACCTCTATTAGATCGAATAATTTTGATAGCAAACACTTCAAACATGCCAGTTTCAGCACGAGAAGCCAGTATCTTTTCAGGTGTAACGATTGCTGAATATTATCGAGATATGGGATATGATGTAGCTGTTCTTGCAGATAGTACCTCAAGATGGGCAGAATCTTTAAGAGAAATCTCTGGGCTATTAGAAGAAATGCCGGCAGAAGAGGGTTATCCTGCATATTTGTCTTCCAAACTTTCCAGTTTTTATGAACGGGCTGGAACTGTTAAATTAATTGGAAAAAAAGAATCTAAGGAAGGGAAGTTAGGGTCTTTAACCATAATTGGTTCTATTTCACCACCTGCAGGAGATTTTAGTGAACCAGTTACAGCCACAACTAAAAATTTTGTTCAAGGTATTTGGGCTTTAGATGCTGCATTAGCATATTCAAAGCATTATCCTGCAATTAATTGGCTAAATTCATATTCAAATTATCCAGATTATATCTCAGAATGGTGGTATGAAAGAGATATAGATTGGACAGAAATTGATATAGATTGGCATGATTGCCGTAGACAAGTAAATGAGATTCTCTCTAAAGATAATGAGCTAAGATATATCGTACAACTTATTGGTGAGGAGAATCTCCCAGAGGACCAACGACTAATTATATTTATTGCTAAATTAATCAAAGAGGGATTTTTAATCCAGAATGCATTCGATAATATTGACAATTTTACTAATGCTAAAAAGCTCTTAGGAATGATTAAAATTATTCTTCTATTATATAAGGAAGGTGAGGAATTATTAGAAAAAGGTTTTTTTATAGAAGAACTTAGAGAACTAAAAATAATAAATGAAATTTTAAGAATTAATCGTTCAATTGAGAATGAAGATTTCGATAAAATTGACGATTTAAAACTAATTTTACTCAATGAAATAGAATCTTTAAAATTAACCCATGGAGTATTTAAATAAAAATGAGTGTGATTTATAGAAAAATACAACAAATAATTGGACCTCTAGTATTTCTTAAAAATGAACATGATGCTCAATACGGTGAGATAGTTCAAATCAATACAACGGATAATAAGACACGTACAGGGCAAATAGTAAAATTGA
>JAHQWL010000045.1 GCA_029856155.1 Promethearchaeia archaeon | reverse complement strand
TGAAAAGTCTACACCAGTAACTCTAGCTCCTAATCTTGCCCATGAAAGGGTATCCATTCCGAAATGACATTGTAGATGTAATAAAGATTTACCTTTAACATCTCCTAATTCCTCAAGTTCTATTGATAATAGTGATGTTTGACCAGACATAAAGCCTTCTAAATCATACATTTTTGATTTAGCATTTATATCTACAAGATCATTCCATCTTTTTAAATTTATATCAAAAAATTTATCATTATTCAAAATAATAACCTAAAAATTTAATTCTTAATGTAATAAGTTCATTTAAAAGAAACGGAGATTACTTGAATTTAAACATGATTCTAAAAAGTTCTTCCTTATTCTTCACATCTCCGATTACAACACAATTGTCTATAGTAATATTTGTACAATTTAACGTGGCATTTTTTCCAATAATACAGTTATCTAACTTAATATTTTCACTAATTTTAGCATTATCAAAAATAATAGTGTTTGAAATTTCTACGTAGTCTTTTATCTCACAATTTTTACCAATATAGACTTTTGGTCCTAAAAGTACATCATCGCCAATTTTAACATTCTCTTCAAGATAAACGGGTTCTATAAATGTAGGATAATCCCCTAAAAAGTTATCAATTTTACTCCGTTTTAAATAATTTTTTAAGAAACCATTCAACAATTCTTTAATTTGAGATTGAGAGTTTAACTCCAAATTATTAATGAGTTTCTCAATTTCTTTCAATTTTCCTTTCATTTTTTTTCACCTAAAAAAGCTATAGCTCTAAAGCTTCTATTAACTTATCAATATTTTTTCCTTCTTTAGCACTTGTCAAAACCACATTTATATTAGGGTTAAAATTTTTTGCATCTTTTATCATTTTATCAACATCTGTCCCTAATCGTTCTAAAAGATCAATTTTATTAATAACGGCAACGTCAGACATTTTAAAGAGCATTGGATGCTTTTCTATTACCCATTCACCTTCTGTAATCGATACGACAGTAATTCTTTTATCAGTCCCTAGTCTAAAATCGGAAGGACATATTAGATTGCCAACATTTTCAACAAAAATTAAGTCATAATCATTTAAATCTTTATTTTTAATAATCTGGTAAATGTGATAAGCGTTTAGAGCACATTCTCGCCCTGTATTTATTTGAACTGTCTCTACATTATGCTTCTCAATTCTGTCCGCATCAACTCTAGTAGTAACATCACCACATATCACTAAGATCCGATATTTTTTTGATAATTTTTCAGCAATTTTTTCTAAAAGTGCAGTCTTTCCTGATCCTATTGCTCCAACAATATCTATAGATTTAATGTCTTTTTTATTAAGCTCAACATTTATCTGTTCTGCTAGAGAATCATTGTCTTTTTCTACTTCTTTTTTTGTTTCTATAACAAGATCTCTTATATCATCTCTTGCTAAATTGATGCTTTCTAATTCTTTAATTCGTTGAATTTCCTGTTTTCTTTTTTCTGACATCTATAATATCAAATAAAAATTCCTATTATATTACTTCTTTAAATTAAAAATCAAAAAAAAAATATTTGGTTTAATAATTGTAAAACCCTTTTCCAGTTTTAACCCCTAAATCCCCTTTATCGACCATTTCTTTAAGAGCGTCTGGAGGTTTATCATCGACTAGACCACTATTCTTGAAATAAGACAGTTCTATATCGTAAACTACATCCAATCCAATTCGGTCCATAAACTGGAAAGGGCCATATTGATTTTTGATAAAATATTGACAAAAGATATTCCAAGCCTTATCCACTGTTTCAATATCAGCATACCCTCCCGCCCAAATCTTTAGACAATCCTTTTTAATTGCTCTCCATATTCTATTAAATACAAAACCATAACACTCTTTTTTAACTTCAAGAGCAGTAATATCAATGCTCTCTGCCCAATTCTTTACTTTTTGAAATGTTTCTTCGCTAGTGTGAGTCCCTCGCATAATATCTGCCATTGGCATTATGAATAGATTGTAAAAGTGAAGATTCATTACTTTATCTTTTCGTTCAACAACATCTTCAAGTTTCGAAATTGGAATGGAAGAACTGTTAGTAGTAATAATAGCATTTGGAGGAGCTGATTTATCTATCTCTGAAAATATTTTTCTTTTTAATTCAAGTTTCTCAGGTATTGCTTCAATAATTAGATCTGTATTTTTTACTGCTTCAGAAATACTAGAAAAAGATTTAATATCAATTTCGATTTTTTTATTATCAGTTTTCTTTTTTACTTTATTAATAAAATCACCTAAATCTTCAGGTTTTATTTCAAAAATATTTATATTATATCCATATAAAGCAGATTTTTCAATGATCTGTCGACCCATAAAACCTGCTCCAATTACGGAAATAGTAGTGATTTTATCTCCCATACACTCACCTTAAATTCAACTTTTAGTTATTCATAATTTTAAAATTATGTTAGTAATAATTTTGTTCTTAAATTTAATAATTTTTTTAATCAAACTCTGCTATTAATGATAATATTTTTGAGTGAATCTAAAAACAAATCATTTTCTTTTTTACTACCTATAGTAACTCTGAAATATTTTGATCCTAATTGATTTGATGCATCATGTACTAATATTCCTCGTTCTGCTAACCTTTCTGATATGTTATGTAATTCTGTTTTCATTAGTAAAAAATTAGTATGACTAGGATAAACAATTATCCCCAAATTTAATGCAGATTTCGTTATTCTTCTTTTTTCAGTCTCAACTTCATTAATGTAATCTTCCATATAATTCTGATTTTCTAACGCTTTTATTCCAGCGATCACACTTGGATATGGCAACATTATCTCTAACCCTTGGAATTTATTACGGATTAAATCCCCAGCAATTAGATATCCGATCCCAGATCCTGCCAATCCAAAAGATTTACTTAATGTTCTTAAAACCGCTAGATTAGGATATTTATCTATTAATTCAACATAACTTACTTTAGAGAATTCATAATAAGCCTCATCAAGTAATAAGATTATATTTTTATGCTCTAATATGGTCTCAATATCTTTTTGCGTTAATATTAAACTTCCCGTTGGATTATTTGGATTATCAAGTACAATTAAAGTGGGCGTTACTAATTCATTAATTAAAGATTCTATATTGATTTGGTAATTTGGCTCATTTAATTTAATCTTCAATAAATGAGAGTCAGTATTTTGAGCTGAGTTATTTATCACTACAAATGTTGGATCAGCAATTATTATTTGTCTAGTGTTGGAAAAAAGAAAAATAAATTCTTTAATTAAGAGATCTGAACCTGAACTTAGAATTATTGATTCGTGAGGAACTTTTGCATAGGATGATAAATGTTCTATTAATATATCCACTTCTTTCTGAGGAGTATATCGATTAATCTGATCAATACTCTCTTTTACTGGATTAATTATATCTTTTGGAGGTGCTTTATACATTTCATTCATGTTTAATCTAACTTTCATTTTATCTTAACCACTAAATTTTTAAATAATATAGGTGGAGTTTCAGTTTATCTTAACAATAGATTTGAATAAATTAAAGTATATTAAATAAAATTCAATTGTAAATTATAACTTTTATCTTAAATAGTTTAATTCTAATTGAAGAATCCAAACCTGTTTTCAAGATTTAACGATTAATTAACTAATTTGCTAAACTTAAATATCCAAGTAAAATAATTATTTGTATTAAAAGATATCTTATAAAATTAAATTATAAACTTTAAAAAGAGTAGATAGTCTATGAGTCGAAAACAACCTACTTGGTATGAACAACAATTTATTAAGGATATGATGGGATTATTAGGTGGTAAAGCTATTAGAGGAATCTCAAATTCATTTAGTTCCCCTAAAATATATACGGGTAAAACTGGGGTCTCCTCAATGGCAGAAGTACTAAAAGCTGGTATTGATAAGGAAAATAGAAGAGCTCTAATCATAACTGACTCTTTTACTAAAAAATTCGCATCTAAAGTCACTGAAAGTCTTGATTTTTGTGAAGTAGATTATAGAATTTATTCTGGTGTGGAACCTGAAGTTCCTTTAACAAATATTGAAGAGGGTGTCAAAATTTGCAAAGAATTTAACCCTACAGCCATAATTTCTATCGGAGGAGGGAGCGTTATGGATGCTGCTAAAATTATTATGTTTAAATATGAAAAACCTGAAACTAATTTTTATATGCTTTTACCACTCGGTAGCCCTTTAGGATTACGCAAGAAAATTAAATATTTAGTAGCGATTCCTACTACTTCAGGAACGGGATCGGAAGTTACTAATGCTGCTGTTTTAACAGATACTAATAGAACACCTTATAAAAAATTCGAAATAACATGGCCTGAATTAGTCCCAGATATCGCTATTTTAGACACTGATTTTGTAGAAGATATGCCTCCATTTCTAACAAAAGGAACTGGATTGGATGCACTTGCTCATGCTGTTGGAAGTTATGTTTCAAATTGGGGAACTCCACTTATTGATGCTCTTAATATAACTGCAATAAAAGAAGTTATAAAATATCTTCCACGAGCTTATAAATATGGAAAAGGAGATACAGAAGCACGAAGTCATATGCAAATGGCTGCATCATTAGCAGGACTTGGATTTGGAAATAGTCTACCAGGAATAGACCATTCATTAGGTCATAGTTTTGGAAAAATATTCAATGTTCATCATGGTCTTGCTGTAGGTATGCTTTTACCCTATTCGATAGGATTTCAAGCAAAAGTTACTGATAGATGGAAAGATCTATGTCATATTTTTGGTATAGAAGTTGGAAATAAAGAGAGGGATACATTACTTAAAGAATTTTTAGATGCACTTAAATACTTCATCCATTCTTTAGATGCTCCAACATGTGTAAAAGACTTGAATGAACCTACAATTAATAAAGATGATTATATAAATAAGATTGATTTATTAGCAGAATATGCTGATGATGATGCTGTAAGTCTTCTCTCCTACCGACCTATGACTGTAAATCTTTATAAAAAGATTTTTGAGTATGCTTGGGATGGAAAAGATATAGATTTTTAATTACTAAAAAAGAGGGAAGTAAATGAGTGAAAATTTAATTGGTTATAATGGAAAAATTGCATTTGTCGATTTAGGTAATAAGAGTTGGGAAATAAAAGATATAAATCCCCAAATCGCAAGAGAATACTTAGGGGGAACTGGATTAAGCGCAAAATTAACATATGATTTACTATCGGAATCAGATTATAAAATTTTAAAAGAAAATCCATTCAATGAGATTAATCCCTTAATTTTTGCCACGGGACCTGTTACTGGAACGATTAGACCGAATAGTGGAAGATATACTGTAACCGCAATATCCCCACTCACAAAAATATGGGGGGAAAGTTCCTCTGGAGGCTATTTCTGTATATCCCTACGCAATAGTGGTTTTGATGCAATTGTTATTACAGGCAAATCTAATACGCCAATATATTTATATATTCATGATAAAACTATTGAATTTAAAGATGCAAGTAAATATTGGGGGAAAGATACTTATGAGACACAATCACTCATAAAGCATGAGTTAAAAGAAGATCGAGTAAGAGTAGTAACAATTGGATTAGCAGCAGAGAATTTAGTAAAATACGCTGGAATGATAAATGATGAAGGAAGGGCGATTGGAAGATGCGGATTAGGCTCAGTCATGGCTTCAAAAAATGTAAAAGCTTTAGCGGTTATCGGAAGCGGTAGAGTTCAAATAGCTGATAGCAACATCGGTAAAGAATTGATTAAAAAAGCTGAAGAAGAAGCAAAAGAAGATGCTCTCGGAAGTTTAGGATCCTTTTTATTTACTTTATATGGGACAAATGGTTATCTTGATATAGGAATGGCTCTTGGTGATACTCCAGGATATTATTTTACCGAAACAGAATTTTTAGCTGAAAAATTAACAGGAAAAACATTAAGAGAGGAATTTCCTGTATTAGATTATGGATGTGCTGGTTGCACGATAAAATGTGGAAAACAAACTATTATAGAAGATAACGGTAAAGAAATTAGAGTAGATGGACCAGAATATGAATCTGTTGCTGTATTTGGACCTTTATGCGGTGTATTTGAATCTAAAAGCGTAATCTTAGCTCATCATTTATGCAATGTTTTTGGATTAGATACTATATCTTGTGGTGTAAGTATTGCTTTTTTAATATATTTAGTGGAAAATAACCTAGGTATTGATAAAATAAAACAAAATATTACAAATATTAACCTTGAAGAGTTTCGATGGGGAAATGGGAAATTAGTTCTGGATTTAATTGAAATGATTTCAAAAAGAGAAAGTATCGGGAATATTCTGGCTGAAGGTGTGCGAACGATGGCAAAGGAATTTGAAGTAGATCCAGAATTAGCGGCTCAAGTTAAGGGATTAGAAATTCCTATGCATGATCCTCGGGCTTTTGCTGGACAAGCTTTAAGTTATATGACTTGTTGCGTAGGTGCAAATCATGAAAAATGCGACTGGTTTAATGTAGAAATGGGCTCTACCAATTATCCTAGGCTGAGAATTAGGTCAGGAGAAAATTCTTCCATTAAAAGAAGAGAAAAAGGAGTTATGGCTTTGCAGGATATAAGGGCTATTGATGATTCGGCAGTAAATTGCAATTTTAAGAAAATAAGTCTTCAACATTTTATAGAACATATTAATGCAGCAACAGGGCTCAAATATGATAGAAAATCACTTTTATC
>JAHQWL010000040.1 GCA_029856155.1 Promethearchaeia archaeon | reverse complement strand
CAATTCAATTTATCATTTCTATTCATCACTCATGATCTTAGTGTAGTGCAACATATAGCTGATAGAATAGTCGTAATGTATCTTGGTAAATTTGTCGAGACAGGTACTATTGAGGAAGTATTTTACAATCCTTCGCATCCATACACTGTAGCTTTATTATCAGCAAGACCCACCTTTGATCCCAATTCAAAAACTAATAGAATTATATTAGAAGGTGATGTTCCTAGCCCCATAAATCCCCCTGAAGGTTGTCCATTTCACCCAAGATGTCCCGATAAAGATAAACATATAGGCTGTGGAGTAGAAACCCCTAGAAAAATTCATTTAGGGGGAGACCATTATATGGTATGTTTACCCTTTAAAAAGGAAAGTAAATCCTATGAAGGAATGAAATATATTTCCGATTAGTTTTTATATCGCTAATCAACTTAATATTTTTACTATTATTATTTTACTTCATTTTTCAATAATTCTTAATATTTTAAATTATAGATTGATTGAAATTTAGAAATAAAGTTAAATGATTCTTTTTTTTTTCACCTAATGAACCCAAAAAAATCTCAAGTATTTATTGTTAAAACATCGCCTAAGACTGTCTTGGATGATTATAAAAATTTAATGCAACTTACAAATTATGAAAAAATATTTAGTAAAGATGAAAACATAATAATAAAATTAAATCTAAGCTGGTCTAAATTCTTTCCCGCATGTTCTAGCCCACCATGGCAAGTAGAAGGAGTATTGAAAACCATGGTGGAAGATGGGTACAATCCAAAGAAAATATTCACCGCTGAAAATAGAACTGTAGTAACAAATATAGAAAAAGGATTAAAGGGAAACAAGTGGGGTCCAATTTTCGATAAACACGGGGTTTGGTTTGTTCCTTTAACTCGAATCCCTTTTGTACCTTACGAATCTCTAAGATCTAAATTTCTTACCCTTAAAAATAAAAGTTTACATGTTTTAGATTCAAAAATTTTTCCCGAAGGGTTTCTTATTCCGAAGTTTTATGTAGGTAAACCAATAATACATCTCCCAACTATGAAAACTCATGGTCATACTGGAGCTATTGGTGGGGCTTTGAAACAAACAAGTGGAGAAATGAAACAAGGAGGTATAACATGCGCTATGAAGAATGCTTTTGGAGGGCTTTTAACAAAAAGGAGACATTTTTCACATCAATATATGTCTGAAGTATTAGTAGATTTACTTATCATCCAAAAACAAATCCATCCAAATATACTGGCTGTTGTAGATGGGACTGTCTGTGGTGATGGTGCAGGTCCTAGGACAATGATACCTCGAATTAAGAATATGATTCTAGCGGGGTATGATCAAGTTGCTGTTGATACTATTGTTGCTAAAATGATGGGATTTGAACCTTTAGAATTACCAGCAATAAGAATGGCTCATGAAGAAGGATTAGGATGTGGAGATTTCAAGCAAATTGAAATTATTGGAGAAGATATCTCAAAGGTAAATTGGAATTTTAAGGTTAAACGAAGTATAGTCATTTGGGGAGACCAAATGGTGAGAAAAGGACCCTTGCAATTTCTTTATCCTCTTTTTAAAAGTGAACTCTTCTTTCTAGGACCTACATATGCATCTATGATTTTTCATGATATGTTATGGTATCCAACTATTGGAAAACGAAGAATAAGGAAATTTCTTCAATCAGAATGGGGTAAAACGTTTTTAAATTACCCTAAGAAATAATAATTTTTCTAATAATAATCAAATAAGATAAAAATTAAAATTTATCTTTATAAAATATTTTTAAGTAGCTTCATGTAATTTTGATCCGATTTAAAATTTTATCAAATTTTACAATCGCATCTTTTTATTCATAAGTCTTTTAGTTATTTCTGATGCTAATCGACCAATTTGGATCTTTAAAGAAAAAATTGAGCCCCATCTTTTATATAATAACCTTAAAAAAAGTCCATATAATATAACTGTTATTAGAATAAAGAACCATAGATTATACCAATGCAAAGATTGATAAAAAAAGAAATAGTTAATATTTTGTAATAAAAAGACTGTTAGGGAATAATAAGAAAAATAATATAAGAACCTATAGCTCTTTTTTGGCTTAAATACTTCATAAACATCAATTGTTATGAAAATTGATATTAAAATTATCTCAATCCCTAAAGAATACATTAACCACCATAAATTTGATTTTATTGATAGAATTTCTTCCGTAAAAAAAAAAGGTAATAAAAAATAAAATCCAATTACTATAAGAATACTCCCTATTAATAATGAGGGGAATAATAGGTTTTTTTTAACACTCGACCTTTTTTCAAACTCATTATCAATAAGAGAGAAATCATAAATTATGTCACCTATAACAGTTCCTATTAGAAAAAATGTAAAAAATGATAGTATAATATTTTGATCAATACTATTGTATAAAATATGAAATAAAACGCCGTATAAATTAAACTGCCCTTCAAATGGAGTTAATAGAACTAAAATTATTTGATTAATTATCCAAATTAGTGCTCCAAAAAAGAATCTAAATTTTTTTGATGTCCTTAATAACGGCCATGACATTAAAAGACATACTCCTATTGTTAATAATATGAACCAAGTCCATATTTGAGAGGGATCCATGAATATTATCGCTACAAATATGTTATAGATTAAACCAAGGATTACTATAAAAGTCGCCCTAAAAAAGTATTCATATTTGATCTGAGTATAACTAAAATTTTCTACTTTTTCTAGCTTAATAATTCTATTTCTATATGATATCATAGTACTTATTCCAGATATGAAAGTAAATCCAACTGCTCCTAATGTAGAAAGAATAGATACGTAACTAATTAAAATCCATTTTTCTTCAGGAACAGGCCACCATGTAACCATATGTCCCACCAGCATATATAACATAGCTAATCCCCGAAACATATCAAGGCTTTTTAATCGTTTCATATAGATCTAGAGAAAATAAGAGTAAATAAGATAATACTTGAGATAAATACCAGAATTAATAAGAATTTTTATCTATTTCTAATTTGATAGTATATAAATGATTTAAAAGAAGATTCCAGTTCTTAGTTATTAAAAAAAAAAATATTAGCTTAACTCTTGATCGTGATGTAAAATTTCTAAAGCTCTACTTAGAGAAAATTCTCCGCTTAGCACATTTTCTCCCAATTTTTTCAAATTAAAGGTTAAATCATAGCAATTATTAGAATTTTCTTTCATAAATGTTTTTGTTTTCAGTTTTCTTGATTTTATCTGGTCAAATATTTTCATGTAATTATACTGGTTAACTTCGATTCCGTCCCTTAAAGCTAAAATTAAGGCTGAAGCTTCATCTTTAGGAATTTTCTTCCCTTTTTCATTGCATATTTTAATTTTTGAAGATTTAGACTCATCAATTAAAAATATACGTATTTTTTTTCTATTATAAAAATTACTAAAAATTTGAGAAACCAAATGGTGTGTAAGTGGAAGAACTCCTCTTCCAAACTTAAAATTCAGTTTTAAAAGATTCTCATCTTTAGTTTGTAAATATTCAACATAATCTTTGAGTTTTTTGATTAAGTCATTTTTGTTATAAATTGTTTGAGAAATTAAAAAATAATCATCTAAGAAAACTACTAATCCTATATTTTTTGTGCCAGGATCAATTGAAAATGTTAATTCTGAATAACTATCTTTGCAACCAATTTTAAACGCTGCGATTAATTTAATAAGAAATTTTTCAAACTTTTCTTTCTTATCATAGGCAACAATTTCAGTACTGAGATTATTCAGATTATACTTTACCAATTCCTCACATGTAGTTAATAGTAGAGCGTTAAACTCGGGAATTTTATTCCCAATATTTAGAATTTTAAATGATATATTTCGGTGATTTAATTCCTTATTTAACTGAAAAAAAAAAGATAAATCCTCTGTTAAAACATAAATTTTTTTTTTCAAGTTATAAATATTAATTAAATATAAATTAAAAATATTAAATCAAATGAAATTTCCAACATTAAAATTAAACGCAATTATAAGAAAAATTAATGCTATTAAAGGTATTTTTTCTATTTGGGGTGATTTTGGTGTTGGAAAAACTACTTTTGCCTTACAAACAGCCATAAATACTGCGAAAAATAATGAAAACGTCATTTATATTTATACAAAACCCAATTTACCTTATGAAAAACTTATATCTTTATCTAAAGGTTCAGAAGAAGTTCTTGATAGAATTACAATTATTAAACCCATGAATTTTAAGGATTTATACAATATTATTTTTAATTTAGAATTTTTAATCTTAAAGAAATTAGAAAATAATGAAGACAAAACAAAATTACTAATTATTGATTCAATTACTAATTTATATAGATTAGAATTAAACCAGGAGAATAAAGAAAAGAATTATAGCCTTAATTACAAATTACATCAAATATTAGCTAACTTAACTTATTTAAATGAAATATATAGCATTAAAATTTTAATAGTTAATGAATTAAGTAGAAAAAACTTTAATGATCAATTTATCGAGGTCCAAAGTGGTGGAAAAGTTATGGAGTTTTGGGTAAATTTTAATTTAAAAATTAAAAAGACCAAAACTCTAAATCAAAGAAAATTTATATTTAGCAATATGACTGAAAACCGCGTATATGAATTTACTTTAAATTTGAGAGAAGAAGGATTTGAATAATAGTCGCAAGAATACTTTAGTTATATCTGAACTATATATCTTAATATAGAATGATGAAAAAAAAAGCTCTAACTTTAATTAAGGAAGGATTAATAGAATTTTACATTCATACTATTGATAACGGATCAATCCCTTCGAAATCAATGAATGTTTTTTATAATAAGAGAATGGAGATAAATCGTGACATTTCAACGTTAGCTATTAATGCATATAGGGATTTATTTAAAAAAGATGAGTTAATAATTGTAGATTCTATGGCAGCATCAGGATTAAGTGCTATTAGAATTTTAAAAGAGTGTACAAGAATAAAAAAGATCTTTATTAATGATATTAATCCTGAAGCAGTTAAACTAATTAAGAAAAATATTAGATTAAATAATTTAGATAAGGATCCTAGGCAAATTAAAGTGACAAATAAGGACGCAAATTTACTTTTTTCTGAAATTGCAAATAACTCAGATGAAATACACAAAAAACCAAATATAATTTCAATTGATCCATTTGGAACACCCAATCTTTATATGGACTCTACCTTTAAAACAATAGAAAAGGTAAATGGGTTAATGTGTATTACAGCTACAGATACAGCTGTCTTATTTGGAGTACGGCCGAATGCATGTATCAGGAAATATTTAGCAAAACCTCTGCATACTGAGTATTGTAAAGAAATTGGAGCACGTATTTTAATATACTTCGTTTCTCGAATCGCAAATATTAATAAAATAGGAATAATTCCCCTTTTAACTTTCTACTCTCACCATTTTATTAGATTTTTGTGTCTATCATTTAAAAATAAGAAGAAAATTTCTAGTTTTTTTGAAAAATTCGGTTATATTATACATTGTAATAATTGTGGTTACCGTTCAGCATTTAGAAATAATATTTTAGATTTGCCTAAAGAATGTCCAACATGTAATAATAAAGGTGTTCTTGATTATGCTGGACCTTTATGGATTGGTAAAATTCATGATGTTAGCTTTATTCAAAAGATACTTATTTTAAATAGAAATCTTAAATCTCCCAATAAAAAAAGAATAGAAAAACTCTTAACTCTTGCCATTGAAGAAAATAATATGCCTATTTCTTATTATAACGTTCATAAATTATGTCAAAGTTTAAAACTTCCCTCCATTCCGAAAATAGAAGTTATAATTGATAAAATTAAAGAAATGGGATATCGGTGTTCGAGGACACATTTTGATTTTTTATCAATAAAAAGTGATTTGGATTTACCTACTATAAAAGAGATTATATATAAATTACAGGAATAAATATCGATTTAAAATGACAAATAAAAGAGAGTGGCATAAACAAGAACCGTTCTACAAGCAATCAAAAAAAGAAGGTTACCGTGCAAGATCTGCATATAAATTGTTCGACATTCAAAAACGATTTAATATCTTTAAAAGAGCTTTTTATATATTAGATTTAGGATGCGCTCCTGGTTCATGGTTGCAAGTAGCTAAAAAATTTGCTGAAGAAAATTTAGAAAAATATAAAGATCAATTCTATTATCGTGATCATTACAAAATAATTGGTATTGATATTAAGAAAGTATCACCAATCGAAAATGTTAGCACCATTAAAGCAGATCTTACTAAGCTTGAAATCCAAAAGCAAATTGATTCTTACTTTCGAGCTAAATTAGATCTAATCTTATCAGATGCATCTATTAAAAAGATTGGCAATAAATTCACAGATCACATTAGACAACTTAAACTCTGTTATAGTATATTAGGAATTGTAAAGAACAATCTAAAATATAAAGGTAATGCTATTATTAAAGCTTTCCAAGGGTCTGATTTCGATAAATTTGCGAAAGAAATGAAATTGCTATTTAGATTTTTAAAATCTTATAAACCAAAAGCTTCTAAAAAAAAAAGTAATGAAATTTATCTAATTGGTTTACAAAAAAAATAATTATACATCTTGCATTCTTGCTTCAATTTCACCAAAGTTTATGTTATACTCTTCTCCTTTTGAAGTTATTTCAATCCATTCAGTTAACCATGGACAATGCTGAGGATTAAACTGGTCTAAATTGGTTTCATTGCATTTATCTCGAAAAGGACAAATAAAGCATGGTTGTCTAGAAAACATATTCCAAATGAAATCTTTTCTGTTTTTATTAATTTTAAGATCTTTTACTTTCACATCAATTTCTTCAAGAGCATAAATATGTTTCGTCCATGAGGCATCAACCAATTCTCGGTTCATTTTTATTTTTGACTGCAACACTAATAATTCTAAAATTTCTTCTAAATCATTTCGCTCTTTATTACTAAGTTCCTTAAGTCTGTTAAATAAGATATCTTTTTCCCTGTTTATAATATTGAGAATTAGTTTTTCATCTTTTCGTAAATTCCGTTTAAATTCCTTTTTTTTTTCCTCAATTCTTTCAATTCTTCTCTCAACATTAGATTTTTCTTCTAAAGGGCCTTCAACACGCTCTTTAATCTTGCATTTATGTCGGGATAAATAAGCAAAACTTTTACCACAATAAGGGCATACTTCTCTTTTTTTTTTTGCCATTTTAATAGTCTTTTAGAAATATTTTGAAGAGTTAATTTAATTTCATAAAATTATTAGTACTATGATCCTATCTTTATGAATATTTTAAAAATAATTTTTCGTTTTTCTTCAGATTTAATATAATTAAGTAGCTTATTTTATATTAATAATTTCGAATTGTGTTTAAACTAAAAAGTTCAATCATAAATAATGATAAGTATTAATGAAGTATTAGAAATCGATAAGCATCAAATTGTTAAAACAAAAGAACTTCTAAAGGATTTTCAATTTTTGAAAAAATTACAATACAATATACCCTCAGGAGCCAAAAATTTTGATGAAACAATAGGAGGTGGTTTTTACCAAGGTAAGAAATATTTGATTTTTGGAGGAAACAAAACGGGTAAGACTCAATTGTGTCATCAATTATGTGTTCAAGCCTATTTTCAATCATCTCGTTTAAATGAAAGATCTCAAATATTAAATAAACATCTTATATTTTATTTTGATACAGAGAATACTTTCCGCCCAGAACGGTTAAATGAACTCATAATGTCGCGAGAAGTTGATTATAACAAATTACTTAAAAATATTTTTGTGTCCAAAATTATGAGTAATTCTGCTCTCTTATTATCATTGCAGGAATTAGAGAGCCTTCTGGAAAAGCATGATATTAATGTATTAATTATTGACACTATAAATAACCATTTTAATTCTGAAATTGCAAATAAAAAGATTTCTACAAATAAAACTAAAGATATTTTTATGAGGATTTTAACTACAATTAACGAACTCACTATGAAGTTTAATTTAATCACTATAGCAACAGCACAAGTAACTTCTAATTTAATTAAAGATACTTCGATAAAAGTGTTACCCGTTGGTAACCATTTGTTAAACCATTTCTTTTCAGAATATGTGTACTTAGATTATAAAGAACATAATCAAAGATATGTTCAATTAGTAAATTCTATAACTCTTCCTGAAAAAAGATTGCTATACAAAATAACTTCTTTGGGAATCCAAGATTACAAAATTTAATTTTGCAGTATTAGAAATTTAAGAATTCCTCTATTGAGAGATTTTCAAAATCTTTAGATATACACTCAGAATTAACAAAATATATTTTATTTTTAATCTTTTTTTTTAGCCATTTTATTAATTTCATGGCGTATAGAAGTTTTTTTTTTTTAATAGTGTTTGCATCTTGATTTCTATTTACCTCTAATTTAGAATACTTCCCAATGATACTTCCAAAATCCATTCCTATAAGAAATAAGTTATGAAATGATAATAATAAAGGACGTAAAAAAAAGAAGATTCGATCTCCATCTGTAAATCCGCCTGTATTTATTATATTTGTAACTGGTTCTACTTGGGTTGTTCCTATAACGTTTTCGAATGATATGATTTCACTCTCAAAAAACTTTAATCTCTCAATATTATCGCCATGAGCATGAACGATATTAAAACTTGCATATTTAAATTCATTTTTAGTAATTCCGTCTAAATCTGTGAAGATTGCATCAACGTTAATTCCTTTTTCTCTTAATAAAACTGAAGCGCCGTCTGCAGTTAAATTAATGAAATTTTTAAAAAAACTAATTCCTTTTTGCCTCCAAATTACATCAACAGTTTTTTCCAACGATGGACCGCATCCATACACTAGAAGGGCTTGTTTTGATAAAATCCTCTCTTTAAATGAATTTAAAACATTTTCCAATTGCCAATTTTCATGCTTATTAAAGAGAACTAGGGAAAGATAATCACGGGCTTCGTAATCCTTTTGAAGGTCAAAATTAAAATCCTTTCTTATTTGAATATACCAATGTTTAAATTCAGTATAGAAATTTAGTTGATCTTTTAACTTAGAATCCATATTTTCTAAATTATGTAATTGAAAAAATCAATAATAAAATTTTAAATTATTACCTTAATTAATTAAAACATACTATTTAATTCAATATTATTAAAATTCATAAATTTTTTAAAAAGGTGTTAGATAAAAATGGCTAAATGGTTTACTAAAACACATCAATGGTTTGATGATTCGACAAAAATGGTTGGAATTTCACCTTTCGCAGCAGAGCAGCTTGGAGAAATTAGCTTTGTTGATGTAGAAGGTCTTGAAGGCGCTGAACTTGAACAAGTTAAAATGGATGGAGAGGAACCTTCAAGCGATCCAATTGATTGTACAGTTGAATCAAGTAAAGCGGTTGGTGATATTTACTCACCCGTAAGTGGTAAAGTCATTGAGGTTAATTCAGATTTGATGGATGAGCCAGAAAAAATTAACGAAGATGCTTACTCTGCTTGGTTATTTAAAATAGAGCCATCAAACTGGGAAGCTGAAAAAGGCAACTTACTAGACGAAGGAGCATATAAAAGTTTTGCACAATAACCAAAAATACTTTTAATTTTTATTTTTTTAAAATACTTTTTTCTTTTTTTTATTAATAGATATATCATTGAATAATGAGGTTAAATTATATTAAAGGTGCTAGTATTTGAATATCAATTTAATAATGTTCCCATCTTCACAGATAACATATATTCGAGTAAAATAAAAGTTATAATAATCATTACCACTCCAATTAGTAAAATCCATACTGCCATTTTTTTATTATATACATATTTAGATGCTTGATATAATAAAATAAATCCCATTGAACAAAAAATAATCAATATTGATGCTACAATACCTTCAATAATAAAACTTTCATGAACATCACTATAAATAAAAATGGGGTCTCCAGCAGAATTAGATCCTAGAGCAGGAGGTTCTCGAACCATTAAATAAACAACCCCTGTCTGAAGGACGAACAAAATTATTAAAATACTTATCACACTCAAAGATCTTGATGGCATCGGAAGAGAAATTCTTGGAAGTCTCAATTTAGGGAAACCAATTTTGGGTTTTCTTAATGATTTTCCAAAAATCCAAGGAGTTCTACTTTTAATTTTTTCTAAAACTGTTTCTGAGCCAATTATGTCCTCTTTTATAGATGTATCTTTTTGCATAAACTATGAAATAATTATTAAATTAAATTTATTAAGTTTTTCATAGAGTCTTTTATTGATTCTTATAATTTAACACAAATTTCTTAGTAAACTAATTAAGATATTCCAAACCTTTTCTATAGATTTAATAAGTAATCGCTCATCTGGTGAATGTGCACCTTCATTTTTAGGGCCTATTGAAATCATTTCTATTTGAGGAAACTTCTTTTTAAGAATTCCACACTCTAAACCAGCATGAATAGCTTTAATTTTTATGTCTTCATTAAATAATTCATTATATGTTTCCTTGCATTTTGTTAACAGTTTGGATTGAAAATTTGGTGTCCATCCGGGGTAATCAGAATCTTTTTTTATATTGATTTCTAATTCACTCATTTCTAATAGAGTTTTGGTTTTTTCCCATATTACATTTTTAAAATATTCACTTAAACTTCTTTGGCTTAACTTGATTTCTATATCTTTTTCCTTGGTCTTTATTGTCCCAAAATTAGATGATGTAAATACTAAGCCCTCAATTTGAGGATGCATCGAAATAGGTCCATTTGGAATAAGGTACATTATATCTAATAATTTATCTTGAATTTTTTTTGATAATACATTACTAAGGTTATAATCTTCTAATTTTTCAATTGATAAAACTAAATTCGGTTCAATCCCATCAAAAACTACTTTTATATCATTAAAGTTGTTCTTTATAAAAGATAATATCTCCGAGGATCTATTTTTTTCGATATAAAAGATTGCCTTTACTTCTCTAGGTATGGCATTAGTTCTATTACCTCCTTCTATTGAGCAAAAATGAATCAAAAATTCTTGATTTAATTTCCAAAGAAGCTGACCAATGATTTTCAAAGCATTTCCTCTCCCTAAATGAATATCTACCCCTGAATGTCCTCCTAATAACCCAGAAATAAAAATCTTTATTGGTATGAAACTTTCAAGCTCTTGACTTAAATCTATTGTATCTTTTTTTATTTCAATGAAATGAACTAGACCCCCAGCGCATCCTATAGTTACCGCATCATCCTCTTCTGAATCAAGGTTTATCAGAAAATTTCCATCTATAAAATTTTTATCAATATTAAATGCACCTCGTAAACCTTGTTCCTCATCAATAGTAAATAGTAGATCCAATTCCATGGAATTAAATTCTAATTCTCCCTGCTGTATTTTTTTCATTAGAGTCAACATATAACATATTCCTACTCCATTATCCGCTCCTAACGTAGTACCTTCAGCTGTAAGCCATTTTTCGTTTTCTATTTCTTCGATTTTTAATTTCAATGGATCTCTTGAAAAATCATGAATTATAGATTCATTCTTTTCGCATACCATATCCATATGGCATTGTAAAACACTTTTTGTTGCTTTTTTTGTTTTTGGTGGGATACTGATTACTAGGTTTCCAGTAGAATCAATCTTATTCTTAAAACCTAATCTCTCTGATTCCTCCTTTATGAAGATTCGAATTTTCTCTTCATGCTCAGAGCATCGAGGAATTTTAGAAACTTTTTCGAAATATTCCCAAAATTCAGAAGGTTGCCCTAAATCTTTTAAATTTAGCAATATTATCCCTTTTAATCAAAATATATATATTATTTCATTTATGATAATTATAAAATAACACTAAATTCCTTATAACTTTATTTAAAGGCTTATCAAATGAGTTGGAAAGATTTATATTCAGAAGTAAAGAAGCGGAAAATGGAAGCACTAGATAAAAAAGAAGTAGTACAAGCTGTTGAAAAACATGGAAAAATCTTAGCTGTTACGGGAAGATATGAAAAACCTAAGAAAGTAATCGAGCATATGTATGCATCATTAAAAAAAGTGATCAGAGAGAGAGAATTTATGAAAGAAGATCTCATGCTTTATGATGTAGTACTTATTGGATGTCCAGGAAGTGATATCCCATATGCCTCTCATCCAAAAGTTAGAGATTTTGTATTGAATGGTGGATGGTTGATCACAACTGATTGGGCTCTACGTAGTATAATAGAAAATATTTTTCCAGGTTATATACGTTGGAATCGTGCAAAGACAGCTGATGCTGTAGTAGCTTGCCAAATTATTGATCCAAATCACCCCTTCTTAGAAGGAGTATTAAGTGAAATTCAACAAAGTAAGTGGCAAAAACAAACAGTTAAAAATACAAAAAAAAGTGAATTTCGCTGGTGGCTTGAAACAAGATCTTTTCCTATACAAATTATAAACCATCAAACTGTTAGAGTGCTAATTGGTTCATTGGAAATTCAAAATAAGTGGGGAGAGTCTCCTGTTCTAGTAGAGTTTGATTATGGAAAAAAGGGGGGTCGAGTAATTCATATGATTAGTCATACACATTTACAGAAAGGTGGAGCTAAAGGTAAATATGCCTCTGCTTTGATTTTAACAAATATATTAGATGAGAAAATCTCCCAAAAAATGGGAATTTCAAAAAAAACACCACCACAATATGTCTCTGATTGGCAATCTCCTCAATCACAACAGAATGATTATCAACTTCCTTTAGAGGAACAATGGATTTTACCTCCTCAACAAACTGACTACTTAACACCCGCTTCAGGAGGAACTGGATTGACCGAAACATCTCAAATAAATGAAGTAAATGGAAATAGTCCTGATTTTTCATTTTTGAGTAAATGCATTTATTGTGGTTATGATTTTACTGAAAATAAGGGAAAAATATTTGTCTGTCAAGCATGTAAAGCTCCATATCATGAAAACTGTATTAATAGTCAAGTAAATGAGGGGACATGCAAAAAATGTGGTAGAATTCTATTATGGTAAATCTTTTTTTTAATTTTTAATGATACTCATACACTTTTTTCATTGACATTTAATTTCTCTTATTTATAATTTTCATATTATTATTAATTATTATTATAATTGGATTTGATATGCGATATTTTAATTAAAAAATTTATAAAATAAATTATTATATTTCAATACACTGAAATATATTTTAAAGACAAATTAGAAAGAAAAAATAAAAAAAAGAAAATATAACTTCTTGTTCAGAAAATTTAATTTTCTATAATCTCTATTGCTTCCTCAGGACATTGGGTTTCACAAGCTCTACAACCAACACAGTCTTCTCTGTTTTCTTCTAAAACGTTTACTTTGCCTCCTTCAGGTTCACCAAAGCATTCGGAAGGGCATACTTCGTAGCATGTACCACAACCGGTGCAAGCATCTTTATCTATTTTTATGTCAAAGGACATTGTTTTTTACTCCTTTCTGTTCTTAATTCTTATTTCAACATTTTTGATTATTTTATAATAATCCTAACTTTGATAATAATATAAAAAATATAAATTTCGTTTTTATTAAGAAAAATTATCAACAATTTATTATTTTTTAAATTTAAATTAAATATTTTAACATAAAATTGTCATTTTAACATGAAAGTCAAAGAAATCTGGAATTTTAAATATATTGAACCTATACTTGGAATTGAATTAGGAGATATCAATAATAATGGGGAAATAGATATAATTGCGTATACTAGAACTGGAACATTACTAATTTTATCGCTAAATGGCAAGCAGATGCACCAAAAAATTATTTCGAAAAATCTACCAATTTGGCATATAAAATTATATGATATTGACAATGATGGAAATAATGAAATAATTATAGGTGGAATGGATGGAATTTTAAGAATATTTAAATGTAATTCTAACTATGATTTAGTCTTATTATGGGACCATAAATTTAATGCCTCTATTAGTGGAATTCTCATAAATGATATTGACTATAATAATATTAGTGAATTGATTGTGTTCTCTCTTGATAAAACAATAAGAGTTTTGAATCCGTTAGACGGGAATTTAATATGGGGGCAAGTTTTTGAAGATGGTGTAGGAGATGCAATAGTCTATACAGATGATAAAAAAATAATATTAGCATGCGGAAATGATGGAACAATTAGAGGTTTTAATAGTATTGATGGAAAACTACTATGGTTTAAAAGATTTTCAAATAAAATACGCTGTGTTTCTTATTTGAATTCAATTAGAGGTTGTATTATAATATGTGGTGGAGATGATAAGAAATTACATTTCATTGATAAAAAAACAAAAAAAGAAATAAACACTTACGAATTCAAAGATTATGTATGGAAATGTGTATCTTACCCATTCCCAAAATTTAAAAAAGTACTTGTTAGTTCTTATTCATTTGCTCATTTTAATCAATCTATAACTATTGAAAAAATTGATTATACCTCCAATCTAATTTGCTTAAATGATTCTATTGGTATTCTTTGGGAATTAAAAGGATACAACTTTGAAGTTCTCAGAGTTTTTGTAATTAATGATAAAATTCTTATTTTTGCTGGTACTACTAATGGGAATCTTATGATTATTGAAGAAAAAACGGGTAAAATATTATTTAATAAAAAAAAAAAATCTTGTATAAATATGATTCAATTCCTTATAGAAAATAAGTACCTTTTTTGCTGTCATGATGATGGAACTATAAGTGCCTATAAATTAGGAGATATATTAGTGTAAAAAAATTTTATATAAGAATCAAATAATCATAATTCATGCTTTTTATATTTAAAAAAAGTGAAATTAACTTCTATTTACATTTAAAATGAAAAAAAAATAAAAATTTTGTTAATACTTATTCCTCAGCTTCTTCAGCAGCTAATTCCTCTTCCAATTCTTCAAGTGGAACTGGTGCTGGTGTGGTTAACATACTGTATCCAATCCAAATTGCAATAATTGAAATTAAAATTACTAAAAGCCACATAGGTAGAACTACCATGAGTTCCCAACTTAGCAAATCCAGTTCAAAAAACCAATTAGTAAGATCAATCCCACCAGCAATACCCAATACAGCCTCCATGTAGAGATCTACAACAGACCCTAATGTATAAATAATAGCGATTAAAATGCCAACGATCATTACAATTGCGCCAATAATCTTATCTTTAGCCAAATGTATAACCTCTTAGAATATTCCTATTTATTTTTTTAATTTGATAATATAATTTCTATTTTTGTTAAGCACGTAAATTTTGCTTAATATGAATTTTAAAAAATGATTAAATTAAAACCATTCGATCAACTCTTATTGATCGAAAATAAAATATTATGATGATCCATAAATAAAAAATATATATACAATTAAAATCATAAAATTTGTTAAGATTAAGTGCTGATTGTATGACTCAGAAAGCTGAATATGTGTTAATAATTGGTTCTAGTAATATGGATTTAAATATATATTCTGAAAGATTTCCAAATTCGGGAGAAACGGTCACAGGAGGAATATTTAAGCAGTATTTGGGGGGAAAAGGAGCGAATCAAGCAGTTGCATCAGTTAGATCAGGAGCAAATACAATATTCATAGGAAAGATTGGAATTGATTCATTTGGTAATCAGATGATCTCTCGATTAATAGATGAAGGTATTAATATGGAACATATAATTAGAGATCCTCAAGAACCAAGTGGAGTTGCTTTTATCTTAATTAATAAAAAGGGGGAAAATATGATAAGTGTCGCCCCTGGAGCTAACTTTAGATTAAATCCAGAAGAGATACGTTCTAAAACAGAAATTATCAAAAATGCAAATTCTCTTGTAGTTCAAATGGAAATTCCAACTGAGACAATTCAAGAAATATTTACTATAGCCTCTAAGGGAAATAGTCTTAAAATTCTTAATCCAGCACCTTTGAAACCTATACCTCTTGAAGTCTTAGAAATGGTGGATATAATTATCCCTAATGAAGGTGAACTTTATAAAATGCATTCACTTTTAGGTTTTGAACCATTAATAAAAGCAGGAAACCAAATGATTATTCAAGCTTCAAAGGATATATCTAGTCTAGGTATAGGATATATCATAACAACTTTAGGAAATAAAGGATGCTTAATCTTTGATGGAATAAAAGATAAGGTTTTTAAAATATCACCCCCAAAAGTTAAAGCTATTGATACTGTAGGTGCAGGCGATTGTTTCATTGGAGTTTTAGCCAGTATGTTGAATAAAGGTGAAAATATTATAAATGCGGTAGAATTTGCAACAATAGCAGCTTCAATTGCAGTTACTAGAACAGGTGCTCAAGAATCAATGCCATATTTTAGTGAAGTTCAGAACAAAATAAAAGAATTAAAATTACATAAGAAATAACAAAAGTAATTAAAATGGAAAAAGAATGTATTCTCGTTGAAAGAAGTACTTCATTAAGGGAAAATAATTCTCGGGAATTAAGTATAGACATCAACCAAAGTAATTTTAAAGATATTTTCTTAATTAATGGATCATCTTTTATTACTGAAGGAATTTCTAATTCAGATTTGACAATCAGTCCAAATAAATGTTACATGATAATAAATAATGGAAAAGATCCACTATATATCCATTATGATCACGATATTTCAAGCCATAAAATTATTTATGATCCTTATAAGTATGAATCTTCACAAAGGATTAATTTAAAATCAGATATATTCATAAAAAGATATAATATACGTGAAGGATATATCGATACGCTTCCAAAGTGGTATAGTTTTAAATTTACATATCCAGATTATAATTTGATTTTTGTTCGACCAGAATTTGGGCTTTCAATTCAAATTCATAAATATAGAAATGAGGTTTGGGAAATATTGGATGGTAAACCTATTATTATCACTGGAAAAAAAGTGCATTATTATGTAGAAACAGGAATAAAATTTAAAAATCCCGTAAATACTTACCATTCAATTATTAATCCCAATAAAGAAAAAAACAAATTTGTTATGATTAAAGAATATTGGAATGGAAAATTTAATGAGAATGATATACAACGCGTCTTTAATCCAAATCATTATAAATAACTCTTTTTTAATCATGAAAAAAGTAGACAAAAAGCAGATTATTATTTAAGACATTAAGATAAGTGAGGTTCTCTTCAAATTTACATCTAACATTTATAAATTTTATGATTTTTAATAGCTTAACCTAAAAGTTAAAATTCTATTGAACACTTAAAACCTCATCGTAATAAATTATTTGAGAAAAAAATTACAGAATAATATAAATGGAATAAGTAGATTGGTTAAAAAATGACTCCGGATGAACAATCTGATGAAAGAAAATCAGAAGAATTAGAAGAAGAATTAAATAATGATTTAGAAAAAGATTCAGATTCAGAGAAAGATGTAGAAACTGATTTTGAGACAGAGGGAGAAGAAATATCTAAAGAAAAAGGAGATTTAGACACGGAAGCAGAATTAGATAGGTTAAGATTTAAGTATAGAGGGTATACATTGGAAGAATTAAAGAAAATGAATATGGATCAATTTATACAATTATTACCCTCAAGAGCAAGACGTTCATTAAATCGAGGTTTACCTCCAAGACAAAAGAAATTACTTGAAAGGTTAAGAAGGGCTTATAGAGCAAAGAAAAGAGGGAAAGATTTACTCACTAGAACCCATGTAAGGGATATGATAATATTTCCCGAAATGGTTGGTTTAAAAATTGGAGTATACAATGGAAGAGTCTTTGAAATGGTTGATATAAAACCTGAGATGATCGGTCATTATTTAGGAGAATTTTCTTTAACTCGTAAACGAGTTCAGCATGGTTCTCCGGGAATTGGAGCAACAAGGAGTTCCAAATATGTTCCATTGAAATAAAGATAATCAAATTGAGTTGATATTAAATGCCTACTTGGGGTTATTCTTTTGTAGAACATAAGTACGATGCTGATAGGATAGCAAAGGCATCAGGTCGAGATATTAGGATTAAACCAAAACATGCAAGAGAAATTTGTGCCGTAATTAAAGGTATGAAGGTAGATCACGCAAAAAGTTACCTAGAAAAAGTAATCAGAATAGAACAATCAGTGCCTTTTAGAAGGCATAAAAAAAAAGTCGCTCATAAAAATGATTTAGCGCAATTTAAATGGTATGCGGGAAGATATCCTCAAAAAGCAGCAGCTAGAATTTATGAAATTCTCACATCTGTTGAATCAAATGCAGAATATAAAGGTTTAGATATCGATCTATGCAGGATTATTCATGCCGCAACACATAGGGGCAGAATAATAAAGAGATATATTCCACGATCACATGGACGTAGCACGGCAAAATTTAAACATCTTTCACATATAGAAATAGTTATTTACGAATTCCCAAGTTAGGTAATTTAATAAAAAAATAGAGATATTAATTTAACGAATATTGAGAGAAAATGAGTCCTCTAGTAAAAAATTTTATTGAACAAGGAATTAAATTAATGCAAATAAATGAATATCTACGTTCAGAGTTAGTTCGTGCAGGATTTGCAGGCGTTGAATTACAGCGTACTCCATTGGGAGTAAGAATCACACTGAAAACATCCCGCCCCGGTTTAGTGATTGGTAAAGGGGGAAAGAGAATTCAAGAAATTACAGATGTCCTTCAAGATCGATTCGGGTTAGAAATGCCCCAGATTGAAGTCGAAGAGGTCGTAGAACCAGATTTAGATGCTCAAATAATGGCAGAAAGATTAGCCTATTCATTAGATAGAGGACGCCATTACCGTAGAGCAGGTTATTATATATTGAGAAAAGTAATGGATGCTGGAGCACGTGGTGTAGAGATAATTGTATCTGGTAAAGTTACTTCACAACGTGCTCGTACACAGATATTCAGAGCAGGTACAATGTCTAAATCAGGTCAACCAGCAGCAGCAGTTGATAAAGGTGTTGCTCAATGTATACAGAAATCAGGAGTCTTAGGAATAATTGTGAAGATTATGCGAGCTAATACTAAAATGGGAGATGATGTTAAAATCAAGGATGATCTATTAACTAAAGCTCAAGCAGAAGAGGAAGCAAAATTAGCAAAAACAAGAGTAGACTATATGATTGAACAAGAAGAGGGAGTTTTAAGTGAGGAGGATAAGAAATTACTTGATGATGTTGATGAAGAAGAAATTTCTGAGATTACGTTAACTCCTACTACTGAAGTTGAACATGAGGAATCAGAGAAAGAATGATTATAATAATATAAAATTGTGGTAAGATATGGATATTTTAACAGCTAAAAAAATACGAGAAATGGATGAGAGAGAAAGGGAGAGAAATTTGATTAATTTACGAGAGGAGTTAATGATGCTATACTCTATGCAAACGGGTGGGGGTCTATCTGATAATCCAGCTAAAGCAAAATTATTACGAAAACAAATAGCAAGAATACTTACTGTGATGAAAGAAGAGGAATGATGTTAAATCCAAATTTTATAATATACCATGATTTGATAGGCATTTATGCCTTTATTAAAACAAAATCAAAGTTAAATGGTATTAAATTTTCGCCTATAGGCGTTGTGATTGATGAAACAAGAGATATGTTAATTACAGAAAAAAATGATAAAATAAAGAAATATATTAAAAAAGATTATATATTTAGGTTTAAAATTCCAAACTACGAGAATGATGAGATATATTATTATGTGGAAGTTGCAGGAAATAAGCTTACTGGCCTTCCTGTAAATAGACTAAGAAGTTTAAAGAAGAAGAGAAGGTTAATAAAATGAGTAGAAATATTGGTATTCCAGGAGTGAGTCCTCCTAAAGTAAAAGCAGAGGAATGTGACGATCAATGTTGTCCCTATCATGGAAATACACGAATTAGGGGAAAAATTACTAAAGGAATTGTAGTTAGTAAAAAATCAAGAAATACAGTTATTATAAGACGTGATTATGTTCAATTTGTAAAAAAATATCAAAGGTATGAGCGCCGTAATACTCGTCTAGCGTGTCATTTACCAAATTGTTTAAATCATGAAATTGATATAGGAGATTTAGTAAGAGTTGGTGAATCTCGAAAGATTTCTAAAACAAAAGCTTTTATTGTAATAGAAAAAATTTCTCGTGGTGCGGAATAAAATGGGAACTAGAAGAAAATTAGGAAGAAAAACATATACTAAACCTCGCACCAGTTACGGTTTATGTAATGGATCAAAAATCATTATTGCTGATAATTCTGGAGCAAAAATAGCTCAAATTATTAATGTAGATGGTTTCAAGACAAGATTAAGAAGATTACCTAAAGCATCTGTTGGAAGTGTATGTACTGTTACAATAAAAAAAGGGAAACCCGAATTACGAGGAAATATAGTAAAAGCAGTAATAGTTAGACAAAAAATGATTTACAGAAGGTTAGATGGTACAAGGCTTTGTTTTGAAGATAATGCGGGAGTCATTGTAACAAAAGAAGGTGATCCAAAGGCTACAGAAATTCGAGGACCAATAGCCAGAGAAGCTGCAGAAATGTTTCCTAGATTAGCTTCAATATCTTCATTAATAATATAAACGAGGTTTTAAAATGAAAGTTGAATCAAAACAACCAAGAAAACAAAGGAAAGCTCTGTATAATTATAAAAATCATGATCGCTCAAAATTACTCAGCACTAGGTTAGCTGATTTTTTTCGTGATGAATATGGAATAAAAAGACTCCCACTTAGAGTTGGGGATCAAGTTAGAGTATGTAGAGGTGAATTTAAGGATTTTGAAGGTGAAGTTATCGAGATTACAAAAAATCAAAGATGCAAGATAAAAGAATGCACTTTTGAAAAAACTGATGGAACTCAATTTCATCCTACAATTCATATAGCAAACTTGGTGATTACTAAATTTGCGAAAGAAAAGAAAATGGATCCATGGCGTGCGAATATGATTGAACGAAAAGCTTTATATGGATTTTATGAAGAGGAATTAAAAGCTCCAAAAAAAGAAAAAGAGGTAGAAAAATAAAAAATGACTCGTCATGGTAATCAAAAAAGGGTGAAAAGGCTTAATACTCCTTCTTTCTTACAAATTAAAAGAAAACATGGAAAATTCTTCGTAAAACCTGCTCCTGGACCACATCCCAGTAGATTTAGCCTACCACTTCTTCATATTGTTAGAGATCTTCTCAATATTGTTGATACTCACAGAGAAGCGAAAAAGTTAATTGGTTTAGGTTACTTTAAAGTCGATGGAAAAATAGTGAAGAATAAATCCTTTCCTGTAGGGTTAATGGATGTATTATCAATTGAAAAAATGAATAAACATTATAGAATACTACCAGATTCTCATCAGGGCTTAATTTTGCATGAAATTCCTGAACAAGAGAGTTTATATAAATTGTGCAGAATAAATAATAAAACTTCTGTGAAGGGGGGTCATATTCAATTAAATTTGCATGATGGGAGAAATATATTAATAAAAGTTCAAGATCCTAGAAATCCTAAGGAGGATATATATAAGCGAATGGATGTTCTTAAAATTTCTATCCCCGAACAAGAAATCACCAAAATATTGAAATTTAAAGAAAATAACATTGGTATCATCATGTCTGGAAAAAATATCGGACAAGTTGGAAAAATTGTTAACATATTGAAGCGTTTTGGTCCCAAAGCAAGTACAGTTTCAATTCAGCACAATGGGGATCATACAGAAACATTATATGATTATACATTTATTATTGGAGAAGGTATTTCCGAAATTGATTTACCTAATATTGAAAATTAATAAAAAAACAATAAAGTGAGAAAAGGATGTCCACTAAGACAAAAAGAATTATACCCGATGCCCTCTCAAAAATTTTTGAAGAAAATTGGAAAAATCCTATGAAAAAACCATATTTAGAAAAGATAGTGTTGAATATAGGGGTTGGACTTGGGGGAGAGGAATTAGAGAAGGCTGCTACCGTTTTAGAAACGATTACTGGTAAAAAAGCAGTTAAGACACTTTCAAAGACAAATATAAAAGAATTTAATTTAAGAAAAGGTCGTCCAATTGGAACTAAGGTAACTATTAGAGGTCAAAATGCAGAAAAATTGCTTAAAAAATTATTAATTGTAAATAACAATAAAATTTTAAGAAAAAGTTTTGATAATTATGGAAATTTTGGTTTTGGAATAACAGAACATATTTCAATCCCCGGTATCGAATATGATAACATGATTGGAATATGGGGCTTAGATTGTGTAGGAAGGATCGTGAGGCCCGGAATGAGAGTAAGATTTCGACGAAAAGCTCGTACTAAAGTTCCAAAACATCATTACTTATCCCGAGAAGAGACCCAATATTTTTTGATACAAAAATTTGGGGTTGAAATTGTAGAAAAACTAGATTTAGAATATATTTAAATAATTATGGTGAAAAAAGATACCACAAGGCAAACATCACGGTAAAGGCCAGAGAGAGTGTAGAAGATGTCATACTCACAGGGGTGTAATCCGACGTTACGGATTGTATCTTTGTAGAAGATGTTTTTATGAAATAGGAAAAGAAATTGGATTTAAAAGGTTTGAATAAGAACTTAAAAGAAGAAAAAATGTGATAATATATGGTAAAAACAATATCAGATGCTTGTTGTGCTCTCAAAAATGCTGAAAGAGCACGTAAAAGAGAAGTAGTAATCAGTCCAGCTTCTAGTCTTCTTCAACAAATTCTTCGAATATTTCAAAGACATGCTTATATTGGAGAGTTTGAGAGATATGATGATGGAAGACAGGGGAAATTCAAGATCGCTTTACTAGGTAAAATAAATGAGTGTGCTGGTTTAATGAGGTTGAATTATAAAGTATCAAAATATGACATGTTGGAAAGAAATCTATTACCTGCTCCTGGCTTAGGGATAATAATCCTGACAACAAATCAAGGAATAATGACAATTAAAGAAGCAGAAGAAAAGCATATTGGTGGCCACACTTTATGTTATATCTATTAAATTAAATTGAGGGAAAAATGAAATGGTTAAAATAGCATTCTTTCAAGATAAATTGGAAATTCCAGAAGGTGTAAAAGTAACTCTCGAGGGAGGGCACCATATTAGAGTAAAAGGACCAAACGGAAATATTACGAAGGACTTCTCTCATGTAAGAGGTATCAATGTCTCAATTAAGGGGAATGAAATTTTCTTTACAACCAATTTTCCAAAAAGTGCTACTCTAGCATTAATTAAAACTATAGTAAGTATTATTAATAATTTAATTATTGGTGTTCAAACAAATTATAAATATATATCAAAAATTTGCTACTCACATTTTCCTTGTAATTGTGAAGTGAAATCAGATAAAAATGAGATTCACGTCATTAATTTCTTAGGAGAAAGAGCCCCAAGAAAGGCAAAGTATCCAGAGAATGTAAAAGTAGAAGTAAATGGAGATGATGTGCTTTTTATAGGGCCTGATAAAGAATCATTAGGACAAGCAGCAGCTAATGTTAAAAGAGCTTGTCGTATTAGAAAAAAAGACCCACGAGTATTTCAGGATGGAGTCTATCTATACAAAAAAATGCTTGGAGACGAAATTATCTGGGAAATAACGTAAAGTGAGGTAAATATAATGGTACAAGAAAAAAGATTAATAGAACAACGAAAAGTAATAAATAAGAAAAAACCTTCATTCAGACGAGTTGAATCATGGAGATATAAAAGAGTAAAAGATTCATGGAGGAAAGCTAGAGGTATTGATTCACAAACTAGAAAGAAAGAAAAATCAGGCGTTAAATCTCCTACAATAGGATACCGAACCCCAAAAAAAATAAGAGGCTTACATCCATCTGGATATGTAGAAGCAAAAGTCACCACAATTCAAGATTTTAGCAATTTAAATAATAAACAACATGCAATTAAAGTTTCTGGCAAATTAGGAGCTAAAAAACGAATAGCGCTTATAGATTATTGCCAAAAAAGAGGTTTTAAAATATTAAATCTTGGGATATCACAAAAAGAAATTGAGAGTTTAGAAGCAATGGTAGAAGCGCCGATTTCTGATGTGGAAGAAGATGAATTTATTGATCTTGACGAATTAGAAGAGTCTTTAGGGGGTAAATAATATGAATTTAAAACCTCAGAGAAGAATGGCAGCTGACATTCTTAAATGTGGAGAGAATAGAGTATATTTTGATCCATATTTAATCGAAGATATTTCACTAGCAATCACTCGAGAAGATATTCGCAATTTAATAAAACAAGGCGTTATACAGAAAAAATACAAGAAAGGGATCTCAAATTATAGGAAAAATATAAACCATGCCAGGAAGAAAAAAGGAAGAGCCAGAGGATTAGGAAAAAGAAAGGGTACCAAACATGCAAGAAATCCAAAGAAAAGAGCCTGGATCAGACGTATTCGGCCAATTAGACGAGAATTGAAAAAACTTAGAGAAAGAAAATTAATTACGATATCAAATTACCGGAAATTATATAAAAATGCTAAAGGTGGAATGTTTACTAGCGTAGCTCAATTAAATAGATATATTAAAGAAAAAGATTTAATAAGAAGAGGTCGCTAAAAAATGGCAAAAGGTCCAAGGTATAAAAGATCATTTCGACGGCGATATGACGGTAAAACAGATTATCATAAAAGACTAAAATTATTAAAATCAAGAAAATTAAGAGTAGTCATAAGAGCTTCAAACGATCATATAAGAGTTCAAATTGTGGAATCTAAATTTGGAGGAGATAATATCTTAATCTCTGCTTTTTCTAAAGAATTAACCTCAAAGTATGGTTGGAGTGCTAATAGCGGAAATATTCCAGCAGCATATTTGACTGGATATTTAGCAGGTTTAAGAGCAAAAACTAAAAATATTCAAGATGCTATATTTGATCTAGGTATTTTTTACCATAAAAATCGAGTACTTGCTGCTTGTAAAGGATTAATAGATACTGGAATGATTATACCATATCGGGAAGAATTTTTTCCAGAAGAACTAAAAGAAAGAATTAAAGGTACTCATATTGAGAATTACGCAAAAAACTTAAAATCAAACGAGCCGGAAAAATATGAACAGGTATTCTCCGGTTACTTGAAAAAGCAAAAACTAAATCCACTGAAAATAAGCCAAATGTTTTCGAATTCATTGAAACAGATTGAAAATAAAACTTAAAAAGTGAAAATATAATGAGTCGATTAAGAAATATGGATGAAGAATGGGTTCCTAAAACCAAATTGGGTGAACTTGTTCAACAAGGTTTAATTACATTAGATAAAATTTATCAAAATAATTTAGTCGTTAAAGAAAAAGAAATCATTAATATTTTGCTTCCACAACTACAAGAATCTGTGACGGATATAAAAATGGTCCAGCAGATGACTGCAAGTGGACAACGGTCAAAATTCAAAGCAGTTGTACTTGTAGGGGCAGATGGTTTTATTGGAATCGGTTCAGCTAAAAGTAGAGAAGTTGGACCTGCAATTAGGAAAGCAATTGATAAAGCTAAACTCTCAGTTATTCCAGTCCTAAGAGGCTGTGGAAGTAAAGAGTGTGGTTGTGGAGGAACACATAGTATTCCCTTTAAGATTAAAGGAAAATGTGGTTCAGTTAGAATTCAACTTATTCCTGCTCCTGTAGGCGTAGGATTAGCTTGTGCAGATAAAGTAAAACCAGTATTAAAATTATGTGGGATTGAGGATATTTGGAGCAAGACTTTTGGTGATACTAGGACAAGTGAAAACTTAGTTAAAGCTACATTTGATGCCCTCAAACTAGCTCATAAATTTAACTTTAATATATAAAAAAGAGTGGTGTTTAAATGTCTATGGCAAAAAAGAAATCAAAATTAAAACAAACAGAATTTACACCAAAATTGTATTTCGCTGTTCGTATTAGAGGAGCCCCAGGTATGAAGGGCAAAATTTTAGATACATTAAAGATGCTAAGAATGCATAAGGTAAATCACGGTGTGCTTGTATGGGGTAATCCCTCATATAAAGGAATGTTAGTAAAATGTAAAGATTATATTGCTTATGGAGAAATTGATGAAAAAACCTTGATTAGACTATTAAGAGTACGAGGAAAAGTAGAAGGAAATGTATCACTAACAGAGGAGCATATTAAGAATTTAACCAATTACAAAAATTTTAAAGAATTAGCAAAAGCATTACTAAATGGAGAAATAAAATATCGAGAAAAAGAAATTTACAAAATTAAACCAGTATTCCGATTACATCCCCCACGAAAAGGACATCGAGGATCTATTAAAAAGCATTATAAGGAAGGAGGAACGCTTGGTAATATTGGACTATATATCAATGAATTAATTCATAAAATGTTATAATAAAAAGGTGAAAGAGTATTACAAGGAAATTTCCAAAAAAGGTCCGAAAGATGAGAGGTAGACGTACTCATGGTTATGGAAGAGTAGGGCAACATAGAAAAACGGGACAACGTGCTGGTAGAGGGAAAACTACTCAATGGAAAAAAAGTAAAAAAAGTTATTATTTAAAACAAAAAGAACTTGGATTCCCAGACCCAGATTGGGAAATGGGGAAAAAAGGTTTTAAAAGACCACAAGATATAGTTAGAATTTATAATATTAATGCAATTAATGTTAAGGATATAGATCAAAGAATTGATAGTTTCGTTCTGAACAATAAAGCGACAAAATCTGGAAATACATATAACATCAACATGAATGAAATTAATATTCAAAAAGTTTTGGGAAAAGGAGAAGTAAATAAAGTAATTAATATAACGGTAAATAAAGCATCTCAAAAGGCTATTGAAAAAGTAGAAGCCGCTGGTGGCAAGATTACGCTATTATCTCAAGTAGATTAGATTAAGTATAAATCATCATTATTCCTTTTTTATTAAATATTTAAAAACATATTTATATAAGAGATTTTAAGATGGAAATAGAACATCTGAATGAGACAGATGATGACGGAGAAGAGTCAAATCGGAGAAAAATGTGCTTATTAATTTGTATTATATTAATCCTAATAATGATGTTGCCAACAACTATTGCATTTTTGGCTATTTTTTAAATTTTTAATTCTTTTTAATTGAGCATCTTGTTTATTAGCTGGATTAATCCAGGTAATATAAAAATAAATCCCAGCGTATTTCCAATAATATGGACAGCAGTAAATAATGCACCCGTTAGGAAATATGGTATGAATTCACTAATAGTACCAAAATAAGATAAAACATAAATTAATGAAGAAAAAATTTGATAGCTCAAAGTAATTAATGCCCCAATCCCTGCAAATATAGCCATTACAGAAATTTGATACAAATCGTCATCTAATTTAAATGATCTTTTCTTTTGTAAAAGATCACTCAATAAAGCACCTAACAATCCGGTTATAGAATAATGAATTATTTGGAAAGCTAAAAGTGGTAAAGGAGATGCTCCTAAAGGATTAAAAAAACAGAATATTAATGAACTTAGAAATCCAATTATCATTCCATCTCTTTTGCCGAGTATAAAACCAGATAAAAAAATTGTTAGAGTAAATAATTCTATATTAGGGATAGATGCTAAAAGATACCCTAAAACAATTGCTAATGCAGAAAATGTGCTAATTAAGACTATACGAAAAGTTTTTCTCTCAAGCCAAGTTGAATGGTTTGATATTTCTTGATCAAGTTTTTTTATATCAGACTCTAATTCCAATTAAATCTCATTTTTATTTTGGTTAAGAATATAAATAAATTAAATTTTATAAATTTTAGGAAACTTGTACTAGTTTTAAATCTTTAAATTCTAAGGGATTTAAAGGTAAATCTTTTATAATATTGTGCAGTATAATTAATTAATTGTTTAAAAGGTAATTTGATATGGAGAACATTATTCTGATTAAAGAAGAACTAGATTGTAATATTTCTACAGCATTTAATTTATTTACTGTCAACGAATTATTAGAGGATTGGTTAACTGAAAAAGCTGAGATAGATCCAAAAGTTGGAGGAAATTATGAACTATTTTGGGAACCTGAAAACAGAGAAATTAATAGTACTATTGGTTGTAAAGTCACTGGAATTGAAACAGATAAATTTCTTTCATTTGATTGGAAAGGTCCTATTGATTTTCAATCTTTTATGAATGATGCTGATCCTCTAACACATGTAATAATCTATTTTTCTCATAATGACAATCATCCAAATAAAACAACTGTTCATTTATTCCATACTGGCTGGAGAAAGGATCCAGTTTGGCAAAAAGCTCGTAACTATTTTGAAAATGCGTGGTTAAAGGCACTTCAAGGATTGAAGGAAAAAATAAAGCATACAATTTTACCTTAATTTAAAAAGTTTACTCTACACTCTTAATTTCTTCTAATTCAATATTACTTGTCAAATTTGGCAAATATTAATAAAGTTTATAGATCTGTGAATTCATTGTCAAATTACCAAGATTAGAGATTTAATTCAATTTCGAAACTTTAAAAATAGAAAAATCATTTATATATATTAGGAAAGTTAGACTAGGTTAACTTTCCTATACATCTTTGTCTATTAATAATCAATAAAGAGTATTTATATATTATTATAAAGGAATCTGAAGAAAGGAGTGTATTATTGTGAAGTTCAAGCATATTTCAGGCAAAAAGTTAATCATTCTTATAGTATTTCCATTGTTGTTCTCTTTAACAATTAATTCAGCAAGAGCAAATATTACAATTCCAGTAAATTATTCCCAACAATTAGAATTAAATAGAACTTATATTTACAATATCACGCAATTTGATTCAAAATTTACATGGCTTGATTTAAATTGGGTTCCTCGAGGTGATGCTATTACAAATTCAGGTGGTCAGATTGTTGTTAATTTTACGGGATTTTATGAGGATGATGCTTTAGCATTATCAGCGTCATGTTTTAACAATCCTATTCCTTACATTAACATATCTTTCATAGAAAATATATCTGGAATGTTGGTTACTAACACCACATTCTATAATGTATCTAATAGCGAAGCAGGATTATCTTTAGCTATTGGGTATAATTCGTTTCATTCTGGTTTTCTAATTCAAATTAATAATTTAGTAAACTTAACAACCTTAGCTGCAGGACAGGTATTAGATACGGGATTCTTACCAGGAGAATTTATTTTTAAGGAATATGATTATATAGTTGAATTTACTTTTAAACAAGATAATAAGAATCAAAATAGTACGATGATTTATGATAGAACAACTGGTATTCTTGTCTATAGTAAAGTTCAGAGTATTTTTGGTCCTGATCTCGAGATACAATTAAGTGGTTATGAATTAAATTTTCAAAAGACTGAACAAGGAATTCCATCGTTTCCCTTATTTTTACTTGGTGCTATAAGTGCTATAACTTTAATAGTAATGATTTCTAATTTAGGCAAGAAAATAAAAACAAACTAAAAATTAAAAATTTTTCTTTTTTTGAATTAGTGAACCCATTCTATGAATAAAAAATTGAAATTTTTCTTTATAGCAATTGCGGGAATAACCAGTTTTTCATTGCTTTTAATAGTTAATTTCAAATTAAATTATAATCCTACTACTCCACCTAAAGAAAGTGTTAACAACATTTCTTTAATCGTTGATTACAAAAATGGTACCATTAAAGCTCAAGAAAATTTTACTTTAGATAATGGCAAAACAACGGCCTTTGATGCTTTAGATAAATGGTGTGATGTTAAATACGTTGATTTTGGTTGGGGAATATTTGTAAATGAAATAGATGGGATTAGTGGGGGGTGGATTTATATGGTTAATAATAATACGCCAAATATGGCTGCTCCTGACTACCCATTAAATGACGGAGATGAGGTAAAATGGCTGATAAAAGAATAAGGTTATTTAAAAAGATGTATTATATTAACATTGAATTTTAACTTCAATTCTCTTTTTTAAATAAATCAAAAATCCAAAAATAAACAAGTTGGTTTAATAAGTCATATCTTTTGTTTCAATTTTCTTTAAAACAGGTTCCATTTCTCTAAAGGATTTTCTAATCTTGTGAAAATAATACCCTAACTTGTATCCTTTTTTACAATTAGTAAATAACATAAAATTATTCTCTGCAGATCCAACCAAAATAATTGTATATCCTTTAGTTCCTCTAATAACAATGTCTCTTAATTCACCTTGTTGTAAACCTTGGCTAATTTTTTCCCCTAAGGAAATTAATGTAGCAGGACTGGCGCTATAAATATCCCAAACAACATCAGCAGTTTCAGAACTAGCAATTCTTAACCCCGTTTTTGACACTACAGCCGTTCCTTCCAAATCGGTTGAAGCTTCCAACTTCTCTAAAGCACGCATTAATTCATCTAAGATATCTTGGCTGATGTCAATTTCAGAATCATTAGCTTTTTCCAATTTTAACACCTCTGTTAAGATAATATTAATTTTTAGTAATTTAAATGTTTTTTAGTTCATAACTTCTTAATTCTTTTAGAAACACGGAATCTCCTTTTTTTACCTTCTTGTCTTCATTTTCAACACCCACAATAACAGCACCTTTAGTGCCAAAAGTATTTAGCACCTTTGTAAAGGGGGATTCTAATAATTTTCCAATAATCTTCTTTGCCCCAATATGGCTTTGCGCCAATCCTATGCATATAATTCCTTGTGGATGCTCAGGATTTTTTATTGTCCCTCTTTTGGTTTTGTATTTATAAAAGAAAGGTGGATTCCTATGTATCTTCAATAACTCTGCTGAGCCTAATATCCTTAAAGTAGTAGGAGGTAAATCTAATCGACTAAGTAGCATAATTGTTCTCTTTTTTCTTATTAGAACTTTTTCTTTAAATAAAATTAAAGCATTAAACCCTCGATCTTTATTTTTGATTGTAGTTTGAATTCTTTTTCCATCTAATTCATAATATGGATAAATTTTACCAGTAGTTGTTACCATTCCAATCGTAATATGAACTTGTGTCCCAAAATTTGTCTTGGGTTTGAATAGTTTATTGTTATTTACCTTTATTTCAATAATATTGCAATAATCAAAATCACTTGGGTTATTTGTAGCATAACAACCCCGATAAACTTTTTTCAAATCTATTCCTTTTACATTAACACCAATTCTGTCACCAGCTTTCGCAATTTCTACATTCTGGTGGAATATTTGAATGTTTTTTACCCTACCGGATGTATTTACTGGTAATACCTCTAAATTTTGATTTAACCTTAGGGTTCCATTTAAAATTGTACCTGTTAATATTGCTCCCATACCTTTTATAGGGAAATGATGATCAATAGGAATTATAATATCTCCTTCACTATGTCTTTCAATTTTTAATGAATTAATCATCTCTAATATTCCATTTTTTAGTTCTTCAAACCCATCTTCCTTTTTTGCAGAAACAGCAAAAATTGGAACATCATGACCGAAAGGGGTCGAATCAAAAAATTCTCTTGTTTTATTGATTTCTATTTCAAGGTTTCCAGTAAAAAGATCGATTTTATTGAGAATCACAAGGATCTTATCGATTTTAAGTGATTCGATCATAACAAGATGCTCTCCCGTTTGAACTTGAGGGCCTTTATTAATATCTATGACAATTAAAGCGCAATCAATAATTTCTACTGAGGATGCACTGATTTTTATTAGATCTGCATGACCGGGGCCATCTACTAAGGTAATTAGATACTTATCCAATAAAAAACT
Source organism: Promethearchaeia archaeon (assembly GCA_029856155.1). Taxonomy (GTDB): domain Archaea; phylum Asgardarchaeota; class Lokiarchaeia; order Sigyniarchaeales; family SOKP01; genus Loki-b32. The sequence continues at coordinate 157,470 of JAHQWL010000040.1, read as the reverse complement.
TGTAAAACCCAGATCTATTGTTATCCCTCTTTCTTTGCTTTGGGGATGTGCATCAATACCAGCTGTAGAAATTATTTCACTAATTACTTTTGCTATAGCCGTCTTCCCAGAGTCGATATGTCCAAACAATCCAATGTGTATTGGGATTTTCTTTTCAATATCCATCTCTAATTACATTAAAAATGACTTAAATTTATAGATTGTTATTGAATTTGATTAAAAATTTAACATAATATAAGGAATTTCAAAAATCGGACTCAATTAATTTTAATTATAATTTTAATTTAAGATAACATATAATTTACTAACTATATTTTTATGGTGAAGTAATGAGCCCAAAGTTTTGTGTCTATTGTGGTAATCCTGTAAAAGAAACAGATAAATACTGTATCATCTGCGGTAAACCAATGCTTACTGACATCCCAAAAGCAGCAAAAAGATTAGATAGAAAAGAAGAGATAAAAAAGGAAGAAGAAATTAAAGTTGAAGAAAAAATAGAAGAAAAAGAACAAAAGCATGAGGAACAGAAGGATGGAATTTTAGATAGGGAAGAAACAGATAAAGATAAGAAGATTTCCAAAAAAAATAAAGAAAAAAGAGGTATAAAACCTCTTCCTGAAGAAGTTAAAGAACAAATGGTTTATTATATTGAATATAATGATATTCAATTAAATAAAAAAGTTCTTGCTGACAAATTAACTGAAATTTCAAAATCAACGAAAGATGAAAGGTATGATTATAATATGGAATTTAAAAAAGAAGTAAACTTAAAATTAGAGGCAATAAAAACCTTAATAAGTGAATTAAAACAAAAAGAGAACGTAATTAAGCAGAACTTAGAAGAGCCTTTCATTGTTCAAAGGATCCAAAATGATATCGATACTAAAATATTTCAACTTGAAAATTTAGCGAGAGAACATAAACTACATAAAGTTGATAAAGAAACTTTTGAAAAATTAAAAGAAAAATATAAGCAAGAAAAAATTGAGCTAGAAACTGATAGAGAAGAGTTAATAGAAGGGATGAAATTATGGATTCAAGATTTAAAATTAGAAAAAGCAGAAATATCAGGAGAGAGAAAACTTAGTAAGGGTAGATACCATGCGAAAGAGCTTACGGAGGATGAATTCAAGGAAAAAGATAAAGAATTTGACCTTAAATTGAAAAAAATTAATACTAAAATTAGCACATTAGAAAAATTAACAAAATAGAAATTTATGGTTAAACTATTTTTATTAAGAAATATTAAAAGTTACAACAACCATGAGAAATAAATTAATTGCCATTATAATTTTATTAATAGGAATATCACTAATAACAATTGGAGTTATTCAAGGGCAGTATAGTTTAATAAATTCTATTTATGAGCAAATGGTTGCAATTCCTTAATCATCTCCCCATTTTCCCTTTTTCACGGCATTTGAATTGTCTAAAAATCCTTTTTTCTGAAACATCTTTTCTTGTGATTTCCTAAATTTATTGGATTGATGGTAATGGATTTTACATAAAAATATCTTATGCCGTGAATTCGCATTATATTTTAAGCCCGCTTTTTCTACATATTTTTTCCATGAGTTTTCTGAAAGCGACCTTATAGCAATTTCACTACAATCCTTTATCGAACATGTCTTGTTTTTAGCTAAATTACCTATATCTTTTTTATCTCTAAGCTCCTTTGGAAATTTCACAGTTAACCACTTGCTAAAAACTTTATTAGAATAAAATATTATGTTTTTTAAATTATTATTATCTTAAAATTTTTGCTAAAACAAATATGAATTCAGCAAACTTGATCTTTAATGGAAATATAATAAAAAAAGCTTTATATCAATGTGATTCACCTCTAAGAATTTCTATAAAAGATAATTTTTTTACAAGTTCAGCTGTTCTTTTTTCAATAATTCCCTATAAAGATAAACCATATGAATTAATTTTAATTCATCGTTCAGATAAGGGGATAAGACATAGAGGTGAAATGTCCTTCCCTGGAGGAAAATTTGACCCTCAATTAGATGGATCTTTACGAGACACTGCTCTTAGGGAAACAAAAGAAGAAATAGGTGTACCTTCCGATAAAGTTAAAATAATAGGGTGTCTTGATGATTTTCCAACAATGACAAGATACATAATTACACCCTTTGTAGGAATTATTGATGAGGATCAAAAATTAGTAAAAGATGACAGAGAAGTACAAGAAATCGTGAGAATTCCAATTGATTTTTTCACAAGTAAAATCAATTTTAGAGAACAAGCTGTTGACATTAATGGGAGTAAATTTCCTATATTTTATTTTAATTATACAAAAAAAGAAAATGGAAAAATCTTTACAGTGTGGGGTGCCACAGGTTACCTGATTTCAAATTTTATTGAAAGAGTGTATGGTTATAATCTTTCAGAACTTAATTTAAAAAGATTTAAGCTTGATAAAATAAAACTCATTAAAGAATATATCAAATATAGAGACCAAATTACAAGTAAATTTTAACTTGTAAAAAAACAATAGTTTTCCTATTTGATTTTTTCTAATTTGGAAGTATAATCAGGACAATTTCTGCAATTGGGAATCTTGCATAAAAATTGAATTTTTGGGAGTCCACATATTGAAAGAAATGGGCATTCTATCAACTCAGCATCAATTGTTAATTTCAAATCAATACTCATATAATTTTCCCTTTATCTAAAAAAATTATTTTAAAAAAATATAACAGTTATAAATTTATAAAAAGCAAAACACTCAAAATTTAGTAAATCGTTATTCAAATTACTGCTATTTTAAAAGCGAGCTTTAAAAAAACCTGTACTATGTACACAATAGATATTGCAAAAATAATAGATATCAAATAAGATAAAAAACTTATGAATATAGTATGAAATATAGGAAAATGGGATCCCTTGGTTGGGATGTATCTGTTCTGGGATTTGGCGCAATGCGATTCCCTATGATTGATCAAACAACGGTGAATGAAGAAGAAGCTATTAAAATGCTTCGTTATGCTATAGATAATGGAGTAAATTATATCGATACTGCCTATCCTTACCACAATGGGGAAAGTGAAGTAATAGTGGGAAAAGCGCTTCAAAATGGGTATCGCGAGAGAGTCCATCTTACAACAAAATTACCAATCTGGTTAGTTAAGAAAAGGGAGGATTTTGATAAATTTCTTAACGAACAGATTGAAAGATTACAAACTAAACCCGATATTTATCTTTTCCACGGTTTAACTAAAAATCGACTAGAGAAAATTAAAAGTTTTAATTTAATTGAAAAAATGGAGGAAGCAAGGGAGAAGGGATTATTTAAATATACAGGGTTTTCCTTCCATGATAATTTTGAAGTTTTTAAAGAAATACTCGATTATTATGATTGGGATTGTTGTCAAATTCAATATAATTATCTTGACGTTGATTATCAAGCAGGTACAAAGGGAGTTAAATATGCTGGAAGTAAGAAAATTGCATTAATAATCATGGAACCTATTCGGGGTGGTAAGTTGGCGATTCCAGATAAAAAATTAGGGAAGAAACCAGAAATTAAAGATATTCTAAGCAAATCAAAAATTAAGAGATCTATGGCTGAACGGGCTCTAAGATTCGTCTGGAGCCATCCTGAAGTTTCAGTTGTGTTAAGTGGAATGAGCAATATGCAACAAGTTAAAGAAAATATCGAATCGGCAAATCTTTCTGTTAATAATAGTTTAACTGAAGACGAACTGCAAACGATTTCTGAATTACGTAATGCGTATGATAAATTTGATCTTGTGCCTTGTACTAGTTGTAGATATTGCTTACCATGTCCAAATGGAGTTTCTATTCCATGGGTTTTTAGATTATTAAATGACCTAGGATATTGGGGCGAGGAACGTAAAACCAGAATTTCATTCTTTTATGATAGGATGGCAAAAACGCAAGAAGCTTTAGAAGAAGGATTATCTCAAGGAGATGAAGTAGATGGAGCAGCAATTTTATGCATTCAATGTGGAGAATGCCTTGATAAGTGTCCACAACAAATAGATATTCCTGATATTATGCAGAAAGCTAATGCTATTTTTGAAGAAGGGAAAAAAGTGTCAGATTTTTTTTAATAATTTTGCTTATTGATTTACATCATTGTTTATAACCAAAAACTTCTTTTTAAAAGATATATAATTTGAATTAGAAATAATTATTATTTATGGCCCTTGACGGTTGGAGTGGTCTCTGACACTGGGCTTCAAACCCAGTTATCCTGCGGAGGGATAGGGGTTCGATTCCCCTCGAGGGCCGCCATTATATCATAAAAATAGTTATACTGTGTTTTCAATGGTTGACTTTAATAAAATTATTGATTTTTTTGAAAGTGTAAATATTCCAAAAAATATGCTTAATAGAGGACAATTAGTACTAAATGAGTTCTTAAATCCACTAAAAATATTATTTGAACAAAGATCTGTACCTAATAAACCTTGGATTGATGAACAAATCGAATTCTTGCTTCAAACGCTTTCAAATATGGATACAGATAAAGATACTAATGCTGCTAGAGTAGGTGAAAGAGAAGGAAGAATCGCTTCAAAATTACATTTAAGAACATCAGCAGGATTCTGTCATGGTGTGGGAAGAAGTGGATTTTTAACAGCACCTCAGCCTAAGGCTCCCGGTGGATCGATAATGTATAAACTTTCCAACTACTTAGCTCGAGACATTTTAAGAAATTTTGGATTATCAAACATTAAGGAAGCAATTGTTGTCCCGTTATGTACAGGAATGTCTTTATCATTAGCATTAAGTGCTTTAAAACCTAATATAAGCGAAAAAAAATTGAATTATAAAAGAACAGTCTTACTTCCTCAAGTAGATCATAAATCTCTTTTAAAGGCGATTGAATTAATGGGTTTTAAAGCAAAAATTATCCCCGGACAGATTTTTGGTGATGCGGTTAGAATTCCGATTGAGGATATAAAAAATCATTTTGATAATACCTGTTTTGCTATTATCTCACTTACAAGTTTTTTTCCTCCTCGTGAACACGATAATATTAAAGAAATTAGTAAATTTGCAGAAGAGAATAATCTTGTCCATATCGTTATAAACGCATATGGTGTGCAAAGCCCAGAATGGATGAAATTAATTCGATCTGCACTTGATGCAGGTAGAGTAGATGCAATAATTCAATCAACAGATAAAAATTTCCTTACTCCTGTTGGTGGAGCTGTAATAGCATCACCGGTAAAAGAGACTATAACCAAAATTAGCCAAGCATACGCAGGTCGTGCCTCAGCTACACCTGTTGTGAATTTTTTAATTTCAATGTTATCATTAGGAATAAGTGGTTATCAAAAACTACTCAAAGAACAACAGCATAATCGTGAAATTCTCGAAAAGAAATTAAGGGAAATTGCTAAAAAACTTAATGAAAGAATTCTTGATGTATATAATCCCGTTGCTGTAGCATTATCATTACAAAATCTAAGTGAAAAAAAATTGTATGCCCTTGGTGGAGCTTTGTATAACTTGAGAGTAACAGGACCAAGAGTATATAACCCAAAAGAAAACTCATTTGGAACATGTTGTAGCAATTATACAACCCCATATATTGTAATGAATGCTGCAATTGGAGCATCAGAAAAAGATATCATTTCTGCTGTCGAGAGATTTGAAAAAGCATATAACCAAATTAAATAATTGTAAATTGAAAACAAATATTTTGATGTTCTATTTAAACAGAAATAAAAATAAATAAAAACTAGAAGTTCTATATTTTAATAAAAATTATACGAACAATACAAAATCGATAGAAAGAGATTCATGATGGAAAATAGGCTATTAGACCAATTTAATAATGTTATTACTTTTCAATGGCTTTCTAAACAAATAGAAGAGCCATATAGTCCTTTAATCCCTCGAGAATTGTTTGAAATCGCATATCACACATGTAATTCCGTGACTATGAGAAATATTTATATAAAACAATCTTCAAGCGAAGAACAAGGTGGTTCTAAAGCAGTTTTATATTCGAATGACAAAAAATTTATTGCAATAGAAGGATTAGAAAATTCTTTAAAAATTACTAAATATTTTAGCGAAGGAACTACTGGTGATAAAGTTGTAACAGACATTCAACCGCTACTTAGAAAACGAAAAGAGAATTATATCTCTAAGGATGCAGAAATGAAAATCCAGATTTTAAAAAGCATTTTGGTTGAGAGAAAACTCGATGAATGCGCAAATTTAGTATTGTTAAAAGGAATAAACCGAAGAATATATTTTACTATTGGGGATGCTAGAGAATCAGCAGCTGTTGTTCCAATATTTATGGAAGCTGAAGGTGCCAGTTTGGTTCAATTAGCTTTAAATAAGTGGATGGAAACAGCTCAAAGACTAGAACAAGAACATACTTTTCCTGATAATCTTGTTCCCGGTATTCTTAAAAATCTTACACAGATAAAGAAGTGGCTCCTTGATTTGATTAGTTCGTTTCTAGATAAATAAGTACTTTTTCTTTAAGAATTTTTTTAAACCACATTTAAGAATAATATAACTTCAATACATTTTAAGGTAATATTTAGATATATAAAGAAAAACGTAAAATAGATATTTCACGATCAAAAAAATAATTATATGGGCCATCGGGGAGTTTCATGATTGACTTAGACAATCAAGCCATTTTGAACCCCGGATCTCAGGTTTTTACTAAAATACGGACAATTTCTTCAAACATTTGTATGTCCGTAGGTCATTTATAAGACCTGCGCTTGTTGACCAAGCTTTTCTAAAACCTTGTTAACCAGTCTGAGCTAATGGCCCATATATGAAATATATTTACTCAGATATAAGTTATCGATCTAATTTTTTATATAAATACCTTTTTCAATGGTTATATATCTAGTTAGTAAATATAATCTAATAAAACCACGAAAAGATAAAAATTTTTTTATTGGTGTAATCTGTTATATTTATAATTGAAGTGATAAAAAGAGATATTATTATATTAATAAAAAAAATTTAAGGTTGATAATTTATGGCTGAGATGTTAACGGATCTTCTTCAAAATATCTATAAACGGATTGCACAGCTAGGTTCAGCAATACAAGAGCTAAAGACGTCTCTCGATGGCCTTAATCAAAATATTGAAGAAAAAATTACAAATTTAACCTTGAAATTAGAGGAATTTTCTAGTGAGATAAATGTTACTCAAACTAAACATATTGATGTAGTAAAAGAAATTGGAAAAGGAACAACTAGGGAATTAAAAGTGATTCAAGAAGGCTTAGGATTAGATGCTCTTACTAATTTAATTAAAAAGCTTGAGGATTTTTCTAAACTATCTGAAAGTGTTCTTAATCAAGAAACTGTAAATTTATTATTATCTGAAGCGATCGATTCTGTTAAAATCCTTAAAGAATCTATTAAAGAAGAAGAGGTAGTAGAATAAAATATCTTAAATTAAAGATAAGGTGATAAAATTGGCAGAACAACTACTTGAAGAAATGATTCAAAAGATAAATCAAATTATGGCTTCACTAGATGGAACAATAGCTCAAATTAGCCAAATGAGGGGAGCAATTAATCAAATGAGTCAAAGTTTCTCTGAACAGACAGTTGCTATGACAGAGAATATTAGATTAATCGTAGAAGTCTTAAAACAATTCCGAGTTCAATCTGGTAAAACTCTTCAGGAACTTTCAGATGATTTTAACCAACAGATAAAAGAACTTTGGGATAAAAAGGCTATTGAAGCTTTAACTGAAGAAGAAAAGAAGGCTATAGAGATTATAAGACAAGCGTCGAAAACAGTAGCAGACAATCTATATTTTGCTCAATTACTAAACATAATTTCCTCAATTAGAGAAGAAACAAATAGAATTATTAGTGCAAGTCGATCTTAAAATTATAAAATTTTTTTATCTTGGTTTTATATTAATTTAATAAAATTAAACAAATAGGACAAATAGGTGTAAAATTTTTTATGCCATCAGGCAGTTTTGTAATATTACTTCCAACCGATTCTGATTATAAGATAATGGGGTATTACTTTAAAGAAGGAAAAATAGATTTTGAAATTTCAAATGATTTGTTTCTTAGATTAAATCTTGATCACTCAAAAAATGAGTATACTTTGTTAAAAATAAAGGATCTTCAAATTTTTTCATATATTTACAATTTTAAAGGAAAAATAACCCGGAAAGCGTCTGGAATTATAATAGGGTTATTTTTAAATGAGCACGATAAGCCAGAGAAATTTCGTTCATCTCTTAAAGAAGCGGCAGAAGCTTTTGAGATTCCAAGTCTTGATATTCTTAAGAAATCAAGAGAAGAATTTGAAATAATATTAAAGGATGTATATTTGGAGCATTTAGAACCGTTAATTGATATACTTCAACCTGAAGCGTTAAAAGATAGTATTATTAATATCACTAAATTTATGCTAAGTGGTGATAAGCAAGAAAGAAAAATCGCTCAAGATCTTGTACAGAAGATTGAAAATGGAGAACATACCAAAATTTCAGACAACTACAAAATAGCTGAAAAATCTATGAAATCTTTAGATTATGAAAAAGCAGCTAAATTTTTTAATAAAGCAGCTGAAATCGCAGAAAGTCTCTACATAATGGATATAGCTATTTCACTTAAAGAAAAAAGTGATTTCTGTCAACGAATTCCTGAATTATCTAAAGAAAGGGAAAGGATTATCCAAGAAGCCAGAAATTCTCTTAGAAATGAAGACTTACATTCAGCCTATACTTCTTATAGAAAAGCAGCTGATATTTCTAAAAAACTGATCCAATTCGAAAAAGAGGAGGAATATAGATTAAAATCAAAAGCATTAGAAGATTTTTATAAAATCGATCAAAAATATAGAAAAAATAAATAAATTCAGTTTCTTTATTTTTCATAAATATTGCTTATTAAATACCTTGTTTTCTTATTGAAATGGTAGATTTCAATCAACAAATAATATGCTTAATAACTGATTTTGGCTCAAAAGGGCAACATTATATCGCTAGTATGAAAGCAGTTATATTAAGTGTGAATCCCAATATAAGAATAATAGATCTTTCACATAATATTGCTCCATATTCAATAATTGAAGCTTCCTATGTATTAAAAACAACTTATAAGTATTTTCCTGAAGAAACTGTTTTTATAATTGTTGTTGATCCCGGAGTAGGGAGTTCTCGAGAAATTTTGGTATTAAAAACACTAACAAACTATTATTTTATCGGACCTAACAATGGAATATTCTCCGATATTTTTACTAATAGCATTGCTGAATGTAGAAAAATTCAAAATGATATCTTTTTTAATAAACCAATTTCAAATACATTTCATGGAAGAGATATTATGGCTCCAATAGGTGCACATTTATTATCTGGTATTCCATTGCAAGAATTCGGTCCTACTTTTGATCTTAATAAATTACAAGAATTTAAACTTACATATGATATTGATAGTAAAAATCAAGTTATCCAATGCTCAATTCAATATATTGACTCTTTTGGAAATGGAACAACTAATATCCCAATAGTAAATAATACAATTAAAGATAGCAGATTTATATTAGATGAAGGTCAGGAGATTCTTGTTAAATTCAAGGGGAAATCATATAAAGGATTCTTTACTTCACACTTTTCAAGTGTTCCCATTGAATCATTTTTATTTATTGTCGGATCAACTGGTTTTCTTGAACTTTCAATTAATCGAGGAAACGCATCTAAGAAATTGGGTTTTTTAATAGGAGATGTTTTAACTTTAAGATTATAGAGAGAAGTGTATTAAGATGGATAAAGAAATATTGGCTTGTATTGAAAAAAAAAATAAAAAATTTTTACAATCGGGTCAGATTTCTAAATATGTTTTTCCAATGGAAAGAACGGAGGCTCATAAGAAAAATATTAGTCATTTAATAACAAGATTTTTTATTTTATCAATAGCACCAAATGGTACGATATCATATTTAGTACAAAAACGCGGAAAAAATAAAAGAGCATTCCCAAACTATTTTACTGATTCATCTTCTGGACATATAAATTGGGTGATAAATTTAGATCTAAATAAAATTAAGAAAAATGCGTTAAGAGAACTTGAAGAAGAATTTGGAATTCCTCCAAGAGAAGTACAGAAGGTAATATTTTATGATTTAAATACTGAAAGTGATGAAATAGCATACATTTTTTTAGGGATTGTTGATTGGAATGTTACTTTACGCCCGGATCAGAACGAGTTAGATGTTAGATTTAGTAGATTCTATACTAAAACTGAACTTGAAAAACTGTTAGAAAATGAAAAATATATAGATTATTCAAAAAAAATTTGGAAAAAACTCTTAATAGCAAATATTTCATCTCTCTTCGAGAAAAAAATAGAACAATCTATTGAAAAAAAAAATGGAAGTGCTCTTTTTATTGGAAGATTTCAACCTTTACATCATGGGCATATTTATGTTATAAACCAAATTTTAAAATCTAAAAAAAAAATTAAAATTGGCATAGGTAGCTCTCAATTATCCCATACTATAAATGATCCATTTTCAAGTGATGAAAGAAAAATGTTTATCAAGACTGCCTTACAAAAAAGAGGTATCTCCTCTCAACGGTATACAATATATTATATTCAGGATATTTTTAATGCTAAAAAATGGGTTGATCATGTTATCTCTATTGTAGGGGACTTTGATTCAATTTATACTAATAGTGATTGGGTAAGAGAATTGTTTTTTGATAAGGGAATTAAAGTTGAAAAAAAAATCATTATATTTAAAAAGCATTTCAATGCTAATAATATTAGAAATTTAATCAACAAGAATGATAAAAAGTGGAAAACACTAGTACCAAAAGAAGTAGTTCAGCTAATTGAAAAATTTAATGGTATCAATCGAATTAAATCATTATATGGAAAAAATGATACTCCATGACAACAACTAAATTCTTAGAAATTGATGGTTCTTTCGGAGAAGGTGGAGGTGCGATACTTCGAATAGGAGCGGGATTTTCAATATTATTCAAACGCCCAATTCGAATAAAAAATATAAGAGCTAATAGACCTAAACCAGGTCTAAGATTGCAGCATTTGATTGGATTAAAAACCTTATCCGAATTAACAAATAGTAATTTATCTAATTGCACGGTTGGAACTAAAGAAATCACTTTAAATCCCAGGCAATCTATAAAAGATAATGTACGGGTTGAAATTGGAACAGCTGGAAGTATAGGATTATTACTCCAACCGATTCAAATTGCTTGTCTGGGATTCAATACACCAGAAAAAATTGAAATTATTGTGAACGGTGGAGGTACATTTGGTAAATGGGCTCCTGGTCTTAATTACCTTAATGAAGTGACTTATAAGATTTTTAGAAATCATGGCTTTAAAATTGATGTTGATATTCAAAAGCATGGTTTTTACCCTAAAGGAGGCGCTTTAGTAAAATGTACTCTATATCCTTCTAAAAGTAAATTGAGACCAATATCTTTAACTGAATTAGGGAATATTGAATTAATTCAAGGCGAAATAGTTACTGCCAATCAATTAAAAAGAAATGAAGTCAGTGAAAGAATAAAAAAAACCGCTCAACAACAATTAAAGAAAGAACTCAAAATGGATATTGAAATTAGTTCCAAATATGTAAATTCATTGAGCCCTGGAGTGGGGCTATATTTATGGGCAAGTTCTGATACAGGAGCTTTTATTTCTTCCGGAACTATACTTGGTGAACGTAATATTACTTCTGAAAATCTTGCTAAACGGACTGTTAATGAATTTATTAAATATGTTAAAAGAGAGATTCCTGTGGATAATTATCTAAGCGATCAATTAATACCTTTTATGGGTTTCATTAAGGAATCATCGAGAATAAAAGTACTTGAGATTACTAGCCACACTAAAACTAACTTAGAACTAATGAAATTGTTTTTAAAAAGGAATTATAGAATTTTACATGATAATAATAATTTTATAATAGAACTTCAAGAATTAGATAAAAATTAATATATAAAGAAAGTTATAATTATGGTTCGGTTAAAAAATTTGAAGAAATTTTTATAAGATTATTTTATTATATGATTATTATAAAAATTAATAACACTTACTTATAAGAATGTCCAAGACAGTTGCAGCATTCCAGCGTTGTCCAAGATGTGGAAATGAGAATACTGCGGATAGTTTTGCATGCAATTTCTGTGGTATTAGATTAAAAACCGAAAGAATTGAGAATATTAGGTTCTTTAGACGATATGAAGCAGAATGGTCTGCACCATATCCATGGTATTTCAAAATTCTCTATCTTTTCGTGAGTCCTCCAAAAGCTTTTTTTGATATTAATCATAAAAGAAGTAAAGCTCCTGGATGGCTGATTCTGTTATTCTCTTCATTATTAAATGGTTTAATGGGTTTGGCATTTTTATCACATTTTACTTTTAGTGGTGTTGATATTTTCGATCCAATCATGGCCGCCATTAATTTAAGTTTTTTTGGTGCTTTTTTCATGTTTGGATTTTGTTTTCAAGTAATATTCTATGGAATTTTAATATGGCTATTTAGTAAGGGTGCTAATTACGCTGTAGGATTCACAGATAAGTTAGAAAAGCGCTTTGGAGGAATAAAAGAACAAAGAGAAAAGTATGAACAAACAGAAGTAAGTCCGTTTAGTATTTATAAAGGTGGGACAATGCTTCAAATAGAGGGTTCATATAAATTCAAAATGATGTTATGTGCGTTTGCACCGTTCTTATTAATGAATGCTATTAAAATTTTGATTGTACTTGCCGGTTTTCCACCAGTTAGTCTCACAAATTTAACATCTTTTAATCAAGCAGTACTTGATGACTTGTTCAATTCTAAAACTTGGGCAGTCTTAGATATAATTGATGCTTTAACTATAGCTGTATGGGTACCTATATTAATGACCTTAGCTATAAGAGAATTAAGTAATTCTTCTACTACTCGAGTCTTAATCCCTTCATTTATTATTGGAGTTGTGGTTGCTATATTCTTCTATTTTTTACGACCAACCCTATTTGGTTAAATTTATTAACTTTTAATCCAAACGTTATATAAAAATTTTGATTATTTTAAATATTTATTTGTACTATGGTAGAAAAGAATAATAACAATTCAGATATGCAATTTAAAATTGAATCTGAACTATTTGCGTTAGTTAAATCTCTAACAAATTTAAATAATAAATATCAAAAAGGCATAGTTAATGATAATTTTTTCAGAAAGGCGTTAAAAAGCGCAATGAATAATTTTTTAAAGTTAAGTATCTCTATAAAAGAAAACCACTTTTCCCTCCCAGATCTCCTAAAAACAATGAACTTATCTCAAGAATATGACTCTGTATTAGATCTCATTAATAAGGTTTCTACTCTAAATTTGTCTGATAATATCACCCCCTCTAAACATCATACCTTTTTAGAATTGCCAAGCATTACTTCAGAAATAACTTCTTCTTTTATAACACTAATGGATGCTTTAACATTAGACGGTATAACAAAAAAAGAATTTATTTTTAATTTATTTAATGAATTGAATCATAAACTGGCTAAATTTCCTGGATTAGATGATATTCTTTATAAAGTTGAGTTAGTACAACAAAATGCTGTAAAACAAATTGATCATCTTCCATCTGACATGAATTTAAAAGAAAAATTAATAGATGATTTATATCAATTATTTAAAGAATTTCAAAATAAATTAAATCTTAAACCTTAAACAAAACAATAAAATTAATATTTTCTCTGTTATTTAAAATCATATAATTTAATTATCATCTTGAAAAAAAATATAAGGTAATTATTATTCCACGTCCAGGCTTACGATCTAAAGCTCAAGCAAGAAAAAAACTAAGCACACCTGGGAACCGAAATGTCACTCATTATTGGAGAAAAAAACCCAAAAGAGCAAATTGTGCGATTTGTAAAAGACCTCTTCAGTCTGTTCCAAGATTACGACCTGCTAAAATGGTTAAAACCCAAATGACCTCAAGAAGAGCAAATAGAGTGGAAAGTGGAAGGTATTGTGCAAATTGTCTTCAAACTTTAATAAAACAGACTGTTTGGACTCAATAATAGTTCTCTGATTTTTTTTAGATTCTATTCCTGTAATCGTAAAAATCATAAATATTATTCTTCTTAATTGAATTAATATTTAAATTTAAAATAACTAAAAACAATGATAATAACCATTTCAGGGCTTCATGGAACTGGAAAATCTACAATAGGAAAATTGATAGCAGAAAAGCTCGGAATCCAATATTATAGTACTGGACAAGCTTTCAGAGATCTAGCGCAAGAAATGAATATGACTTTAGAAGAATTTACTAAATATGTAGAAAAAAATCCTAAAATTGATGAAAGACTAGATGAGAAAATTGAAAAAATTGCTCAAAAAAGGAATATAATTATTGATAGTCAATTAAGTGGGCACATTCTGAAAACTATAGCGGATTTTAAAATAATATTATTATGTCCTTTAGAAATCAGAGTTAAACGGATGGCTGAAAGAGACAATACAGATTATGAAAAAAAATTAAAAGAAACTAAATTAAGAGAAAAATCAGAATTGGAACGATTTAAAAGTCTCTATGACATTGATTTGAGTGATCAAGAGACTTTAAAAAGAATATATGATCTTATAATAAACACAGAAAACCTCACAATCGAAGATATCGTAGAAAAAATTCTTACAAAATTAAAAAAATTGTAATTATCTTTTAAGTTTTAAAAAACATAAAAATTTTATTTTAATATTGATTTATAATAATACTATAAATTAATTACGTTTACTGGATATTAAAAATAGCCAGTAATTAAGAATTATCTAAAAATAATTTGGTGACAAATTATATGAGCGTATATGATATTGGTAGACTATGTGTTAAAACTATGGGAAGAGAGGCAGGATATCGTTGTGTAATTGTTGATATTATTGATAAAAATTACTTGCTGATTGACGGATTAAAAGTCCGAAGAAGAAGAGTAAATTATAGACATATCGAACCAATCACAGAAACAATAGAAATTAAAAAAGGAGCATCACATGAACAGGTAGAAACTGCAATCAAAAAAGCTAAATTAGAAAAGAAAATGAAGGAAGTTATCTCTATCCCAATAAAATAGTCAGAATAAAGAGTAACATAATAAACATTTTATTTTTATTTTTTAAATGCAACGGTTGCCTAGCCCGGTACGGCGCTGGCTTGGAGTGGTAAGTCTCACCCAGAAAGCCAGTGTGTGAATGCACTCGGGGGTTCAAAATATAAGAAAGCTCTTCTTATAGGAATAAATCCCTCCCGTTGCGTATTTCTCTCTATAGATATGTTAAATTAAACATCAGGAAATTCTAAGGCTTTTGCTTTTTGCCCTGCAAACATTCCCCCCATACCACCAGAAGCTTGTGACTGAAGTTTCAGCAATCTTTGTGTTAATGTATTAATTCCTAATGAACATAGGAAATACCAAGCTGTAAAATTGATCCAAACTGAGCCAGAACTGATAAAATTTCCTATTAAAGGAACATCATTAGCATTCATAGGACTAAGAGCAACTGGAGCTCCTCTAAACAACGTATTCACAATACCAAAAATAATAATCATTGGAACAAAGGTTATACACGTTGGTTTCATCCTTTGAAGTGACATTTTTTGTTGAGACTTTTTTACCATAGCATCTTTCCGTTCCCATCTTTTTCGAGCTTTTCTATAACGTTCTGGGTCTACTTCAGCCAAATCGATGATCTTTTGTTTTTCTTCTTCATGAGCTTTGGTTTGTGTTTGTTTCCGGTTTATTTCTTTTGTATCTACCAACCATTTTGTCAAAAGAGCACTTATTAATGCTGTTGTTAAAGCTAACAATAGAACAAATATCATTGATCCAGGAGGAGTGGTAATCAAATCCAAAAATGCATTTTGAAAGATTGAAAACAACATATCAATATTTAATTATATTAAAATTGTAATAAACTTTTCAGATGAGGTTCTTTTCAGAAAAACCTATCTAAAATTTTAAAATATTCTAATTAATTGAGAAAATATAAGATTTTTTTAATACAAATAACGCTTTCTTCGACTTATTTTACTATTAGTCTAAATCTAATCTAGCTAACTAAAGATAAATAGATTTTATTAGCTAATTTTTTTCCAACAATTTGAGCAATCTCTTCTTTTGATGCTTTTCTAAGGTTTTCAACATTCCTAAATCGTTTAACTAATTCCTTCTTAAACAGTTTTAATCCTTCAATATTATTTAAAAAATTGATAAGATTTCGTTTATCTCGTAGCTTCTGCTTTAATATCTTAGCTGAAATATAAAGCAAATAAAACGATGCAAGAGAACCTGTTATAAAAAATAACCAAATAACTAGGGTCTCAACAGAAACTGTTTGATCAGGTTCAGGAGACTTA
The DNA here is from genome assembly GCA_029856155.1 of Promethearchaeia archaeon. Lineage (GTDB taxonomy): Archaea > Asgardarchaeota > Lokiarchaeia > Sigyniarchaeales > SOKP01 > Loki-b32. The sequence continues at coordinate 141,092 of JAHQWL010000040.1, read as the reverse complement.
TCAATGCCAAGAACTTTAAATTGAATCATCAAATATTGTGGGTTTTGGCTAGTTGGGTAAATCAAGATAAAGAGACCGCAAAGTCCCTACTCAGTCAAGCGTGCCCTCCAATTCAAGAGGAAATGAAATATAGTAAGTTTTTATCCAAATTACATAAACAACTTGCGCTCGACTTAATAAAAAATGCTGAAATTGGTGATTTGATATTTTGTTTTATCGAGACAGCAGGTAGTGGAGTTGTAACCTTGTTGGAAAAACCAGAGTCCGATATGGGACATTGCACTTATAGAAATCAAAGGGGAGAGGAGAAATCATGCCAAGTAGGACATTGTCGTACATTAGCTAAAGGAGATCATTTTGCAGAGCATCATCTAGAAGGACATAATTCAAAAATTGAATCTATGATGATTGAACGTATTGCACTTCAATCTGGATTTCGGGTTGACATTCAAAAAACTGATTCTGGACACACAGTGAAAATTTTTGGAGATACACAGCAAGATGTTGACGACTTTATGACTATGTGTGTCTATAATAAATTCCTAATTTATTAGGTTAAGAATATTTAGGGCTTTTTTTTTAATATAATTGTTGTTGTCTTGTTCTTTTGAAATTTTTTCTCTTTATAGAGGAATGAATCTCTAAAATAAATGTTTAAAATGTAGCACAAATAATTTGAGACGATAAGATAATCTTTATCTGAATTAAAGTATTATTTCTTGCCTGTAATCTTCATCAGTGATTTTCTATTTAACTATGGATTTAATCCATTCCAAGCATTGCACGCATGCCTGGATACTGACTCGCAGCTAGCTCTTTACTGATTGTCTCGGCATAATTATGGATAATTCCTATAGCAATTAGTAATCCCGTGCCTGAAGTTAGAGCCCTTAACGTATCTGCAGTAAAACTTAACACCGCGATAATGATTCCGTTTAAAATCACCAAAGTCGGGATGTACCTTTTTAAAATTCGCTCGATTATTTTCGCTGAGCTCCTGAACCCGGGAACCTGCATCTTTGAATCTATTATTTGATCTGCGATATCTCTGGGCGAAAGACCCGAAACTTCAACCCAAACTCGGCCGAGCAATATGCAAAGAAAAATAAATACTACCAGATAAAAGATTGCACGGAATGGATCTGATGCCACTTGATCAATTCCCAATGGCGGAGTAAGTAAATATATCAACCCAGATGTAGGTATAAGTTGGTTTCCTCCCACAGTACCGGTCCCTTCTTCAATTTTGAATATACCTATTAAATTAACCCAAAAATCATCAATCAATCCACCATTACTAGCTCGTATTCCTGAATACGGACCCGCGAACAATTGCCCAAAGAATAAAACGTTGGCATATAATGCATTAACCAAAATTACAGGAATATTTGAAACATAAAGCAATTTCATCGGATATTTCCCTTTAAAACCTCGATAGCCTCGATATGCAAGTGGGATTTCAATGCGTGTAGATTCAAACCAAATCACTAAAAGAAAGATAGTGACGGTGGTAATTATACCAACTAACGAGGGAAAGGGACCTCTTAATAAAATCTGCCCTAGATTTGTGCTAGATTTTCCATCAAATAACACGGTAAAGAAAGCGATAACAACCCCTCTAGGAAGATTATCTTGAGCTGGAACCCAGCTGAAACAATTCCAAAATATTTGACCTGCAACCCCTGCTGCTATAAATAAGGAAACTCCGCTGCCAAGACCCCATCCCTTTTGAAGCAATTCATCTAATAATATTATAATTATTCCCGCAAATAGTAATTGAAAGAAAATAAAAAATGCTCCCTGTATACCTATTCCATCAGCGCCTCCTAATTTTCCAAATGCTCCTCCCGCAATATATGCTATAGCATTGAAAATGGTTAAAAACACTGCCATCACTTTTTGAGCTCCACTAAACATAGCTCTATCATATGGATCAGCCATATTTACATTGATTATTTTAGACCCTAGAAGCAATTGCATAATAAGACCCGCTGTGACTATCGGACCTATACCTAATTCCGTCAATGTTCCTCTCTGACTAGCAAGAATAACTCTTAACCAATAGAAATAATCAGTTGATTCTGCAAGGTTTACACCGTATAGAGGAATATTACTTAATATTAAATAAATAATAAGTACAACCGCTGTCCAAATGAATTTTTCTTTAAAACTAACCTCACGCTGCGGCTGTTTGATTTCCGGCATTGCTTTTACGAATGGTGTGAAGAATTTAAGGAACTTTCCAGCCATATTTAATCAGCAACGTAAGTTTTTTTGAATATTTGGTGATAATTGCACTATGTTATTAATATCAAATTCTTAAATTTGAAGTGTAATTTTAAAAAAATAGAATTTTAAAAAAAGTTTGCGATTTAATGATGTATCTAATATGATAATGATTTACTTATTTACAGTAAAATTATAAAATACAAAAAAAGTAAATAAAAAAATATCTGTCGTTTATGTTATAAAAACCAAAATTAATTAAATAAAATTCTAACGATTTAATTTAAAATTAAAATCGGTTTATATAAATCTTCCTTTTCTGTTATTTTTTTATTAATATTTATTATTTTATTTGCCAAATTGCTTTCTCAGTTAAGGAATTGTTTCTTAGTGTGCTTAAAAAAGGGATCCAATCCCCGTAGGCTCTTCTTCGACTTCTTCTTCTTTTTCCTGCTTTTTTTCCTGCTTTTTTTCAGTTTTTCCTCCAGCAGGAGCTGCAATTACCGGCATAGACCCAGCAGATTTTATAATTTCATCAATATCTGCTTCCTTTAATCCAGCAATTAATTTAACGATTTGATCTTTATCAACTTTCGCACCTGCGGCAGTTAATACCTTTTGTACATTCGCTTCGTTAATTTTTCCTCCAGCTTTATGTAATAATAAGGCAGCGTAAATACTTTCCATAAAATTTAACCTCTTTTTTATTTTTTTATCTTAATATTAGTAATTTTAAGTAAAATTTCAAAAAATCTTAATTTTTTATCCAAAAAGACCTCCAATACCAACTTCTTCTTCCTCCTCGGGTTCCTCTTCAGCCTCTTTTTCTTCAACTTTAGATTCTGGTTCAGCTGATAACTTGATCCCCTCTCCAAAGATCATTGCTTCTATTGTATTACATTCAGATACAGCTTTCCGAATATATTCATCCGTCATTTCCTCTGAATAGAATGGCATGTCAAAAAGAATTCCTAGTGCCTCTCTATAAGCTCTCGCAACATCATGTCTGAATTTTACCATATCCATATATAAGATTTCTTCAGGGATTATTTCACCGTCGCTCCACGCAAAGTGAATTCTTATCAATGATTCTATTGGTGTAATTCCCAACTTTTTTAAAACTGCTGCTTGCTTAACATTAACTACATCACCAGCTTTATGGGTTCTTGTATCTTCACGAACGTGTATCGTATCATTCATAATTCTCGTTGGTAATCGCAATGTCATATTCAATTCACTAATTACTTGTCCTGTGGGCAAACCAGTATCACCCGCTGGAACCCATATATCTACGGGAGTAACTTCATTGGGTTTTGCTGGTACCATCCACTCATTTTCAAGAAATATCTTTTTTAATTCAAAAAGATCAATATTTGTAAATACAAGACTAGATTGTCCAGGAATATGATTTGCAAATTCATCTAAGTTTTTCTTTTTAGCTTCACTTTTAAACCCTTCTATTGCTCGTAATTGAAGTGATTTTTTAGACATCCTAAATATTGCTTTTTCTCTCAAAATTTTCCTCATTGTTTGAAATTGCATATCGTTTATATGAGCAACATCGATTACAGCGATGTTCTTATAATTTTTAAATAAATCAATTAAATGATTAATTTCATCTATCTTCCATTGTGGTATATGTTTTTTTTTAATCATTATTTCACACCTCAATACTTTTTAGGAACTCTTCTGTCACTTTCACGGGTTTTCCCATTGTAGATTTAAGATACATAGATTTAAAGTTGTTAAATTTATGTGGCATTTGATCAGCAATAAAATTCACTACAACCTTAATATTTTCATATAACTTCTCCCTGTCCAGAGATTTTTTACCGATTTTAGCGAAAATAATTGGTTGCTTTTTCATTTGAATCCTAATTATTTTTTTATATCGCTCATAAGCGACGTTTAAATCTTCTGGGCTGGAAATGATCCCATATCCTGTAGGGAAAGGTTTTGGCATTTTACCAACTGGACCAAGAAATCTTGCTAAGTATCGAGCAACATCTCTCATCATTTTATCTTCTACAACAAAATATTCATATTTTTTGGCAAATTTTTTCTTATATTTTTTCTCTTCATTATTCAAATTAATCAAACCGCTGGAATCTAGAGTGTCTATCCCAAGTTTTTTCGCCTCTAGTAAAATCTCATCTGACGCAATTACACAAATACTAGGCTTATCATTTGAAACTACTTCATTTGATAAGATAATTTCTTTATCAATTCTGTTTTTTGGATCGTTTAAGTTAATATCTTTAATATTAATTATGAGATCAATAGACTCGTCGAATTTCCTAACTTTTTCTTTAAATCCTTCTTTCTTCATTATAGAAAAATTAATAGCAGCGTTTAACGATTTCTTTAATAATTTATCATCGACTTTCAAATTTTCTTAATCACCTCTTATGATATCATCAAATTCCCCATTATCTATTTTTTTTTGGATTGCTCTTGGATCTTGCCCTTCTACCGTTAACCCCACTGATAATGCTGTACCTAACACTGTTTTTATACCTGCTTTAATTGTTTTATCCAAAAATTTATCTGTTTTAGCCTTCACTACGTTTTGAACTTGATCAAGTGTCAAATTTCCTATTTTTGTTTCTGAACAACTAGAACTCCCTTTTTCAACACCAACTTCTTTCAGTAATAATGATGCTGTAGAAGGCGTTTCAATGAAGATTTCAAATTGCTTTGTCTCTGGATCGCATTCAATTCTAACGGGTACCGTTAACCCCCTAAATACCTGTGTCTGCTTGTTGATTTCGTCGACCACGTCTTTTATATTTATGCCCGTGGGGCCTACGGAGGGACCTTTACCTTAATTTGACAAAAGCGATACGCTTTATGCAATAGGCGGCCCTCCTGATGCATTTGGGGTTTAATCGAAATGATTATTAAATATAAGCACTCCCACCAGTCACAAGAGCCTTTACAACAATTTTTCCTTTTTCACTCATATACTCTCACCGTTTTTTTAATAAATCTGGGTTTAAAAAATATTCTAAAAGGTAGGAACGCGAAATTACAATTTATTTCCATTTCAATATTTTTATTATATTGAAACCGCACAAATTTGCGTCCTAAGTTTCTTAGAATAATATTTTTTTAAACTTAGTAAGTTTTAGAATAAAACAACATTAAAAAATTTTTCCAGAATTAAATTAAAATCTACAACATAGCCTACGACCATGATTCAAATCATGTTTTAAGTATTCTTCAGATAAAATATTCATAATTGTATCACAATCTAAGTTTACCTTTTCGCTAATATCTTCAATCTCAATTCCAGGAGTCGAAATTAAGTCAAAAATTTCTTTCTTAACTTCTTCACTAATTTCTGAGCTCATTATGATAAAATGTTGGTTTTCCTTAATAAATTTTAACTAATAAATCTGATCATTTCGTTAACTATCTGGTAATTAGGTATTATTAAATCTGCTACTCCAGTTTCAGCAGCTACTTTAGGCATTCCATATAATACACTTGTTTCTTTGGATTCTGCTATAGTCTTTCCACCCTCCTCTTTAATCGCTCTTAATCCCGCCACTCCATCTCTTCCCATTCCAGTTAACAAAATACCAAGGGATTTTTCTTTATATACACGTGCTGTTGAATAAAATAACACATCTACAGAAGGTCTACAGAAGTTTACTGGTTCCCCTTCAAAAGTTCTTATGAAAGGTTTATCATTTTTAACCGTAACCTGCATATGTTTATCTCCTGGAGAAAAGTAAATAGTACCGGGATTTATTTCTTCGTAATTTATACCTATTTTTACATTTACTTTACAAATATCCTTAAGTGACATCACAAATTGACGCATGAAAAGATGATTTAAATGTTGGACGACTAAAATTGGTGCAGGAAAATTGGGAGGAATTTCACTTAGAATTGTTCTTAATGTTCTAGGACTACCTACACTCGCACCAATAACAATAATTGGCGTAGGTAATCTTGTTATCGTAATAGATGATATCTCTAAAAAGAACTCTTCAGCTCTATCCTCTAAAGATGATTCTAAAATCTTATTTAATTGAATTTCACTCCTTATTCTCAATTTCTGACTTTGCTGAATTACAGAATCCTTATTTAATAATCTCGATTTACTGCCAATTTTCTGTATTTTAGAGAGATCTATCATTCGAATTTTAGAAATTAGATTTTCTTTGATAGTTGGGAGTACATTTTTCCATATACCACTAGGTTTAACAATATAATCATAAGATTTTTGGATTATTGGTATTTCAAAGGAACTTACGTTTTTCGGATTTGTATCTGTCAACACAATAGTAGGAATATTGAATTGGTCTATTAAAAGATTAAATGATTATAACCATTCTTTATTTTCATACTCAATATCGAGAATTAACACATCAAGTTCTATCGTTCTAATGATATTGAATACTTCTTGTCCATTTCGCGCAATACCAGCTATAATTATTTTATCATGTGAAGAAAGCATTTCAGATAATAAATTCCTACGATAAGCTGATTCAGAAGCTATTAATACTTTTTTCGGCATTCTATATCTAATATTCTACTACTGAAAATAATAAAAATACTTGTTTAAATAAATTCTGATAAAAAAAAATAAGTTTTAATTCTTTTTAGCCTGAATAATTATCCCTTAACTTTATTCACCCAAAATAACTTTATGTGTGATCGTTCCAATTTGATCAATTGAGGCTTTAATAACATCTCCGGGTTGGATTGGGCTTACTCCACTAGGTGTACCTGTTGCAACAATATCTCCTGGGACTAAAGTGACAAATTTGGAAAGATACGCTAAAATTTCTGGAATTTTAAAAATCATATATTTAGTATTTGATTGTTGACGAACTTCTCCATTAACTTTTAATTCAATATTTAAATTATGAGGATCTTCAATCTCACCAAAAGGTACGATTCTCGGGCCAATGACCCCAAACGTATCGAAATTTTTGCTTCTATACCATGGCAAATTAATATTTCTATCACTTATCTGCATTTTCCTAGCGGTTATATCTAGAAAAATGGAGTAACCTTCAATATATTCATGAGCATACTCAGTTTGAATATTCTTACATTTCTGAGAAATTATAAATGCTAATTCTACTTCATGATCCACTTGATTAAATTCTTGAGTTTCATACAGTATTTTAGGATAGATAATTGGATTCCCATCAGTCACCAATGTATTAATCGTTTTTCCGAAGAACACTGGATTCTCTGGTATTTCTGCTTTCATCTCCTTTGCATGATCTACATAATTACGTCCCAAACAAATTATTTTTGTAGGACTTATCTCTTTTTCTCCAATTTTGATATTAATTTTTTACTCACCTTCCATAACTACTTTATTAGTAAGAGTTCCTATCTTTTCTATTGTTGCTTCAATAAGATCGCCTGGTTGTACAGGCCCAATTCCACTTGGTGTTCCTGTAGCTACAATGTCTCCAGGCTCAAGGGTAAAAAATGTTGAAATATACTCTATAAGTTTGGGAATTTTAAATAATAGATGCTTAGTGTTAGAAAATTGTTTAATCTCTCCATTTAGCCTCAATTCGATATTTAAGGTATGGGGATCTTTGATTTCATTAGTATCAACTATTCTTGGACCAATTGGCCCAAAAGTATCGAATGATTTAGAACGAAACCATGGCAATTTAGAAACAATATCTTTCGCTTGCATTTTTCGCGCAGTAATGTCATTAAATACTGTATAACCTAGTATATAATTGTATGCTTCTTCTTTTGGAACACTTTTACATTTATCTTTTATAATGAAAGCCAACTCTACTTCATAATCTACTCTATTATATTTTCGATTATCAAACAAAAATTTAGGATATATTATTGGCTTATTATTTGAAACCAGGCAATTTAATGTTTTTGGAAACAGAACTGGTTCTTTTGGGATATCTAATTTGGTTTCTTTAATATGATCCATATAATTTGTACCAACACAAATAATCTTAGTAGGATTTATTATATGCTCTCCAAGATTCATAATTTAGTTGCTTATTGATAAAAATTATGATAAAATATTTATTAATTTAAAAAATGATTAAATTTTAAAGAACTTTGTAGATTATTGAAACTTAATAAGAGATATAAATTTAAACTGCTGATCTAAAAATGAGTGAGAAAGTTCCTAACAATATAGAAGGAATAAATGAAGAGAAACGATTTTTTAACACCAGTATAAATAGAAAAGTCGCAGCTTCAGGAATTTTTATAGCAGTTGGATTGGTTTTAAGTTACCTAAATCCATTTGGATATTTTTATATTTTCGGTATAAAGATTAACCCATTTGCTCACTTTATTAATGCTATAACAGGAGTTTTGGTTGGTCTGACTTTTTCATGTATAGTAGCATTAGGTATTGCGATCCTTCGTTTTTCGATTGGAATTGGGACTATTCATGCGTTTCATGGGGGTATAACTGGAGCATTTATAGTTGGAATTTTTTCTTCCCTTTTACGTAAAAAATATCCTAAATATGTTGAATTAGCCGCTTTTACAGAACCATTGGGAACTATCTTTTTAGGTGGAACTATTGGACATTTAATTGCACCTATTGGAAGTATTTTTGCGATTGAGAGTTTATTTACATATTGGAGTTTATTTGCATTAAGTTGTATCCCGGGATCTATAATGGGATTTATAATTCTAATTGTCTTGAAACAAGCAAAAATCACCTGGGAGGATTTTTTTTAAAAAATAAATACAAAATTAAACAATTTTTATGAAATTTAAATCATCTTTAAGTTATAAAGAATGTATTGGACATCATACTCTACTTTACGGAGAAACTAACACTAAAAAGACTTATTGTACAGCAAAATTTATTCAGTTTCTCATAGAATCAAAATATTTTGATCTAAAAGATATAAGTATATTAGATTTTGCTCCCCCTCATAGTATTATTAACAATATTAAAATTGGAGGTAAAATCAAAGACTTCTACAAGAATAGTGTTAAATGTAATAACCTTCATTTTAAAGGCGAAATTATCCCACCACGCCTTAATGCTAGAAATATTAAAGATCTTTATGAAAACGCGTGTAAAAATTATAAAAAGACTTTTAAAATTTTAAAATCATTTAATGATAATCCAACATCAATATTAATTGTTAATGATATATCTATTTATCTTCATGTAGGAAATAAAAAATTACTAATAGACTCAATACAAAAAGCAAATACGTTTTTTGGGAACTCTTATTATGGTTCTTCTATAAAAACAGATTTTACCACCCTATTTAGCTCAAGAGAAAAAAGATTGGTTGAATATTTGGTAAAAAAAATAGAAAATTCTTATTTTACTGGATAAATTTTGCTAAAACATATTTAGGCAAAATAATTTTAATTAATGTCCAATTAAATAATCTACAGATTATAAATAAAACTAATTGATTAAGATGAAAAAATTAATATTATTTGGACCACCTGGAGCGGGAAAAGGCACCTTTTCAGGACAGATTAAAAAAGTGGCTCCTGAAATTGTTCATATAAGTACTGGAGATATATTTCGGGAAAATCTAAAAAACGAAACATCTCTAGGATTAAAAGCAAAAAGCTATATGGATAAGGGAGAATTAGTACCCGACAATGTTACTATTGAAATGGTTAGGGAAAGGTTAAATAGAGAGGATGTTAAAAAAAATGGTTTTATTCTTGATGGATTTCCACGAACAGTACCTCAAGCAGAAGCATTAACAGATATAACTGAAATAGATTTACTTCTTTTACTACAAGTTTCCCGAGATATTATATTTAAGCGAATATTGGGCAGGTATGGTTGTAATAAATGTGGGGAAATATACAATAAATATACACTCCCACCAAAAGTAGAAGGTTTTTGCGATAAATGTGGTGCTGAAATAAAGTTTGAGCAAAGAGCTGATGATAATGAAGAGACATTGAAAAATAGATTAGACGCTTATGAAAAAAATGCAAAGCCGTTAATTAAATATTATAAGAAAAGGGGAAAATTAAAAAAAGTTGATGCTACAGATACTTTGAGTTTCACTGAAGATGATATAAAGAAAATTATAGAAATATAAAATTTTTCTTTCGAATTCGAACTAAATCATGAAATATAATCTTTGTATCTCGATACCTATTAAATATACAAGTATTAAAGAAGTTAGGCCATTAATTGAGAAAGCAGTAAAATCAAAACCTAACCTAATTGAATTAAGATTTGATTATATTTCTAATATTAAAACTTTTTCAGTGGATTTCGTAAGAGATTTACTAAATATTATTCATCCTCATGCTGCTGTTATATTCACTTTAAGAGACTCATCTGAAGGTGGTCAACTCAAAATCCATCAAAAAGAACGCTTGAAAATCTTGAAAATGCTTATAGAGCCTAAACCAGATTATATTGACATTGAAATGAATACCGATTATAGTTTTTTAAACGAAATTATCAAGTTAGCTTCCCAAAAAGGGGTCAATATTATCTTTTCCAACCATAATTTAGAAAGAACATTAACATATGAGGAAGCAATCACCCTTATCCACAAGTTCAATGATACAGTAATTCAGAAGTTTGCTCAAGATCCAGAAAGATATCAAAATTATATCTATAAAGTTATATTTACTGCACACACTTTTGAAGACAATATAATCCCTTTAAGATTATGTAAACAATTCTCAAATTCTTCACAAAAACTTATCTCGTTTTGTATGGGCCCCATGGGGATTTTTTCTCGTATTATGTGCGTCTCTCTTGGTTCATTTTTAACCTACGCGTCCTTGGAAGAAAAGACAGCTCCCGGACAAATAACTATCGATAAAATGAGAGAAATCTATGATTTGTTTCCAAATAATCATTAAAATTTTCTAATTATTAAGGTATATAAATAATTCCTTTTTCCTATTATGAGTTCATTATCTATAAGTAAATTGTGTTTTAATACCTTAATCTTATTTTATAAATAATATTCCTTATTAATATCCCTCCTAATGAACCTAACAAGGCTCCTACGACCATACCTGTTAAAAGAAAATTGGCGGCGTAATTACATCCAGTACCTCCTGGGATACTCCCACATCCACCGATCCATTTACCCGCCTCTACTCCTAATATTATTCCAATAATTAACCCGATAACGGCTCCTACATAATAAAATTTCTTAATCATCTATTCACAACTCTATAATAATCTTTATTAATTAACTCTTATCTTCTAAATATCTTGATGTTAAACAAAGTAAAATTTTTTTTATTTAGTTTGTTTATAATTATGTAAAGAGGAATATGAAGATTTTTCATATTGAATTCAAAATTATATGGTATACTTCAATCATATTATTTTGTTTTGAATTAATAATTGGGGCAATTTCGCTAAGTTTTATAATATTTAAAATAGAAAACACTTTAATTTTTAGGTTAAATCCTATCATAATTCCCATAATCTGCATTTTATTTTTATTTCTTATTTTTTTCTATCCAACATTCTATAAAAATAAAAAAAATCCAGAATTCACATTTATCTCTAGACAGGAGACGATTAAAGGTACCAATTTTTACTCTCAAATTGGGATAGATTTACTTTTCGGAAGTCTTTTTTTGTTTTTAATTATGTTTTTACTTTCCATTTTGATAGGTTATGGTATTTTAGATTTCGAATTAGAAGTCGTAAGATTTGGTGGTTTTGTGTTAATTATTATTTTTGTCGACATAATAATAATTAGTATAAAGTATTACAAATTATATTTGAAATTTTTTAATTCCTTTGTGCTATTTAGTTCGGTATTTGCTGTTATAGTATCTCCAATGCTGTTTTTTATAGGGATAGAATGTGTTATTTTCTATTTTTATGATATCTCTTGGTATTTTGCTGACCCTACCCTCTTTTTAAGCCTTTTCATGTCTTCATATGTTTTAAATATAAGTACAATCTGGTTGAATACTTATTTACATTGCTCGTTTATTTACTCTGAAGCATTTTTAATAATTAAAATGATTATATTTCTTACCGGATTAATTCTATTTACAATTTCAATAGCCCAATTAGTCTATTGGCTTAAAAAGGAAAAAAGTCTAGTTCAACAAGGTGTTTATAAATATATTCGGCATCCGCAAAATTTAGCAATAATAATTATGACCTTTCCGTTTTTTATTTTGTATGGTGTCAGAATAGGAAACATTGTAACTTGGATACAATTCGTCTTTCTTATGATTCTCTACTCTGATTTTGGGGATCTTAGATTAAACAAGAAATATCCTGATGAATTTCAGAATTATTACTTAAATACAGGATTTTTCCTTCCAAAAGTTATTTCAATAAAGTTTATAGAGTCTCTCTCTATCTTTAAAAATAAAAAATTACGATATATTATTCTAGTTCTTATCTATATTTTAATAATTATCATTTTGTATATATTTTACCTAATTTTTCCATTTATTCATGTTACTATATAAACTCAACTAATATTATATACTCACCCTTTAAAATCATTAATATTTACTAAAATTTTTAAGAATAAACCTAAAAAGATTAAAAAAAGTAGGAGTTTTAGATTATTATATGGTAGTTTATTTCGCTTTTTTATTTCATATTTACCAACCACCTGTGCAAATTCCTTTGGTAATAAAACAAATCGTGAAAGAATCGTACAAGCCGATAATTGAGGCTTTACGAGATCATCCAGAAGCTAAGATTACGTTAAACATAAATGGAACATTGACTGAGCAATTACATGATTATGGTTATGATGATCTAATAGGATCAATTACTACATTGGCATCTAGAGGGCAAATTGAATTTACAGGTTCGGGTAAATTTCACCCTTTACTCCCCCTTATTCCCGAGCCCGAAATAAGGCGTCAGATACAACTCAATAATGAAACTAACGAACAATTTTTCGGGAAGCTTTTTAAACCTCGTGGTTTTTTTCCACCCGAAATGGCTGTTTCAGAAGAGGTGTTTAAAACCGTCAAGAAGGAGGGTTTTGATTGGATGATCATGAGCGGTATTGCTAATACATTGCCAGAATTCCCTACAAACCATATATCCGTGCATCCAAATGGATTAAGAGTGCTGTTTAGAGATGATTATACATCAATTGACTGCGCTTTTGATAAGATTAACAATATAGATGCTTTTACCAATAGGTTAAAATATACGAATAGTCCTGAGGACACATATAGTCTCCTTGCGATGGACGGTGAAACTTTTGGGCATCACGTAAAACACGCAATAAAGGACTTCCTCATACCTCTTTTTCAAGCTCTACCGCATAGAGACGATGTGAAATTATGTACCGTTTCGGAAATAGTGGATAAATTTCCTAAAGGGTTTACTCAGGTTCCACGAGATTCTAGTTGGTCCACAATGCCCTACGATATTGCTAGTGACATCCCGTTCCCTTTATGGCTCGACCCAAATAATGAAATTCATATAGAACAACATAGATTTTTCATGTACGCCCTTACATTAATTCATTTAGCAGCAAAATATCGCGATGGTATGAATGAAGAGAAGAAAAGAATATTTGATAATGCAAGAAACTTGTTGGATCGTGGAATTCACAGCTGTCAGCAATGGTGGGCATCGAAACGCCCCTGGTACAGCCCTGATATGATTTTACGCGGATTAAATGAAGTCTTAATGGCAAGTGTGAATGCAAAGCGTAGTATTCCTGAAGATAATCCAGATATTAAAGAGGCTATGGAACTCATAATGAAAGATATGCTAAAAGCACAGAACAAGATTGTTTTATCTTTAATGTAAAGAACAGAATCTATCTTTTAGGGTAGTCTTTAAGCCATTATAACCAATCCAAGCTTGAAATTCTCTATATTTATGTTTTTCTAAAAATAATTCAAAAAATACATATTTTCCTCGTTATCTTCAACAATCAAAATAGGTTTCAATATTTTAATCCCCCTTATTCTATTTTTAATTCTAAGAAATGAAAATTAAAAAATAAGAAAATTGAAAAATAGATATTTTTCTTTGATGAATTACTCCTTTTTAAAAAGATTTCCGCATCCTCCACACTTCATGTTTTTTGCATAAACCGGAGTACCCTGCGTTAGCAGTATGCTGAAAAAGCGATACTTATACTATAGTAAAGTACAATACTCTTATCCGGTTCTTCATGAAGCATCCGTGGATTATCATTTCCGCATTTAGGACATTTTACTCTTTTATAATCAGCCATATTAGCCTAACTCTATTTAAATTATTTTACATAATTTGTAGATTATATTTATATAAATTTAGGTTTTTAAGTGGGTTTTTATAACAATCTCTCTTACAATTTGCTTCACTTTTTTTTTAGTTGTATCAATAACAATTTCTGCCGCTTCTTCATAATTGGATTTTCGAATATTTTGAATTTTTTTTATTTCTCTTTTAAAATCTTCTTTATTAATGATTGGCCTTATTTCTACTCCGTTTTTTTTTGATCTCTTATAAATTTCCTCTAAATTAGCTTTTAATAAGACAATATAACTGTTTTTCTTTAAATTGTCAATATTACTCTTATTCAAAACTACGCCACCCCCACATGAAATCACTACTTTGTGTAATTCAGAAACTTTCTCACACACAGAACTTTCATATTCTCTAAATTTGCTTTCTCCATCTTCATCAAATATTTGTGGAATTGTTTTACCAATTTTTTGAATTATAAGCTGATCTGTTTCAATAAATTGATAATCATCACCAAGATATTTAGTTAACGCTTTGCCTACGGTTGTTTTTCCAGTAGCCATAAAACCAATAAGAGCAATGGAATCTTTAAGCATATTAAATTACATTCATTATTTTATTGAGTGCTTTATACATGTCTTTTTAGAATGATGATTCTAATGTAAATCCATGTTTTTCTAAAACACCTTTTTTTAATTCAAGGTAGTTACCTGATATATATGCGGGAAAGTTAAATTTTCCTGGATCCAAAGCTTCATTTTTTACATAGATAGGATCAGAATGTGTAGCAACAACTTTACCAAAATAACATATATGTGAACCAAGTTCTATTCTTTTAATAACTTTACATTCCATGTTCCATGGAAACTCTTTTACCATTGGAATTTTTACAACAGAAGCATCTTGCTTTGTTAGATTTAATTTTTTCCATTTATTAACTTCTCTTCCAGAACGTGTTCCACAATAATCAGTTTCTCTTAATTGGTCTAGGGTCGGATAATTAATAACAAATTCACTGTGTTTTTCAATTAAATGAAAAGAATGTCGCTTAGGTTGTATAGAAATAGCAATAATAGGAGGTTCAAAGCAAACTTTTCCTACATATGCTAATGTTATTAAATTAGCGTCTTCGCCTGTTCCTACAGAAATAACTGCCACGGGCATAGGAAAAGTTGAGATTTTTGGACTTAAGTCTACTTTTTTCATTCTAATATCATTTTATTAGTTTGAATTATTAATTATTTTAATTTTTAACTTATTAAATAGTTTTAATTTGAATATTATCAAATTTTCCTATAAAACTCTTAAATAATAAAAAATTAGTAAGTAATCAAAATCCGTTGAAAATAATATAAGGTGAAAGAGAATTATAATAAAACATCGGGGTTTCGAACCTAAATTTGATTCCTCTGTATTTATAGCACCCACAGCAGCAGTTATAGGTAATATTTTGATTGGAAAAGATTCAAGGATAATGTACGGTTCTGTCCTTGATTCAGAAGGTTCTAAGATCGAAATTGGTGAATGCTCAATAATATGTGAAAATGCTGTTCTTAGAGCTACAGCATCGGGAAATCGCGAGCATCCAGTAATAATTGGGGCTCATGTTTTTGTCTCACCACAATCAACTCTTATTGGTTGTGAGGTTGAGTCTAATTCATATGTAGCAACGGGGGCCACTGTTTTACAAGGTGCTATTGTTCAATCTGGTGCCGCAATAGCCGTTGGGGCTTTTGTTCATGCAAATACAGTTGTTCCCGCAAATTCTTTTATTCCTCCAAATAACATAGCTATTGGAGATCCTATTAGAATTTATAGTCCTAAAGAGAAAGAAGGATTGATTAAAGCAATAAAATCAATTGAATTTGCTAAGATTGCGTTTAATGCTGATGCAAAATGGGAGAATCGCTTTGAAAGATATAGACAAGTTACGATGGTTCGCTCAAAAGAATTTGAGAGCCATTTTGATGATGAGATAATAGATTAAGGCAAATATATCTTAAATAATTAATATGATCGACAAGGATTTTGTTACTGCTCATACAAAAGTTCTATGTATTATTGGGTATCCAATTGAACATTCTATGAGTCCAATTATGCATAATACTGCGATACGTGAATTACACCTTGATTATATTTATTTAGCATTCAATATTTTTCCTTCTAATTTGAAGCTTGCTGTGAAGGGAATTAAAACATTTAATATCATCGGAATTAATGTGACAATTCCTTTTAAGCAAAAAATAATGAAATATTTAGATGAAATTGATCCTATTACAAAGAAAATTGGAGCCGTAAATGCAATAAAAAATGATAAGGGGTACTTAACTGGGAAAAATACAGATGCGGAAGGAGCTATGAGAGCACTATTAAATGCAGGGTACAAAATTTCAGGAAAAAATGTCTTATTATTAGGAGCTGGTGGAGCAGCAAGAGCTTTAAGCTATATAATGGCAGAACAAGTTAACAAATTAGTTATAGTAAATAGAACTGAAAAACGAGCATTGAAACTTTCTAATCAAATTAAAAAATATAGTGGGATAAATGTTGAAGCGAAGCAAATGAGTAATAATGTTTTAAAAGATGAATCTAAAAAAGCCGATATTATTATTAATGCAACTCCAGTTGGTATGTATCCAAATGTAAATATATCACCAATACCTGAAGAATTTTTGCATGAAGATTTAATTGTCTATGATGTAGTGTACAACCCATTAAAAACTAAATTAATAACTGATGCTGCTCAGAAAGGATGCAAAACACTAGGAGGCTTAGATATGTTAGTTAATCAGGGAGCTTTAGCATTTGAATGGTGGACAAACAAAAAACCTAATACTAGTTTAATGAGAAAAAAAGTAATTGAATTTCTTGGGGAGAGCTAATAAAGGTTAAAATTTTGATTAATTATAGCAATAAAATTGATAAATTTAAAAAGATTTTAAAAGAAAAAAAAATTAAAAAAATTATTATATTGAACTTCCACAAAGTGCACAGAATTTAGCATTCTCACTTTTGTCTAATTCAGTTCCACAATTATAACAAAAGAATGATTTCTCTTCAATTTTTTGCGATTTTCCACTAACTTTTGGACTCTCTGGTTGATGAGAAACGTTTATTACTTGATAATTTGAACTTTGTTGGTCAGTTTCTTTTTGATCATAACATACTGAATCACAATGAATGCAACGAGGTTTATGTTCCTTATCTAAATAGATCGCAACATAAATCAATAGGCCAATACCCCCTGTGAAAATAGCTAAAATAATCGCCAAGCCAATATTAAATTCATTCTTTTTTGTATAAACATTCATATTACATTTTGGACAATACATTTTTTATCATCCCAAATTTTTTTATTTTTATTTAATTAGAAGAAGATTTTAATTGAATTAAAAAAAATGGGAGTCCAATTTTTAAAATTAGTATGCAAAAACGTCTGTACTAAGTAAAAAATCATAAAAAAACTAATTTTCAGAAATTTTACTCCCGCAGTTCGGACAATAACTTATACCTGAGTCTAATTTTTCTCCACAAAGAGAACAAAAATTAGGTCTAGAGCCTGTTATTTCTTCGGATATATTTAAAGGTGCTGAATATGATGGTTGTTGAGGTTGAGGTTGATAAGTATAGGGGCTTGGAGTTTGAAAAACAGTAATTTTTGTTCCACAATGAACGCATCTATCTTCAGGTTTACTGTAATAGATTGCGAGGTAAATTAGTAAACCAATTCCCGCTGTAAAAATCAACAATACTATTGCGAGACAAGTATCAATCTCTTCACGTTTCAACAAAACTTCTTGGTTACAGCGGCTGCAATATCCTGTAGGATTTGTAGTTGTCATTTTACGTAATTATATTTGATTTTTATTTTATTCCTTTAGGCTTTAAGATTATGAATATAAATATTAATTTAAATTTTTATTCTATTAGGTGTGCACCACAACTTGGACAGTTTTTTAATTCTTTTAATATTTCTTGCTTACAATATGGACAGTAAACCTTGTCATATTCTTTTTTTTCATCTTCAATTTTTTGAAGTATTCGGCTAATTTGGGCTTTTGGATCTGGAATCTCTTCATGAGAATTATAAATACTTAGTTGATTTTGGCAATTTGGGCAAATATTTCTTTTTAAAATTACATAACGATAAATGAGAAAGGGAACTATTGCAAAACCTAATGAAGAAATAAATGCTAGAATCCAGATATTAATGTACATATTCTCTATGGATTTTCTTTTAGGTCTTAAAATTTCTTTCTCACAATTCTTGCAATATGCGAATTTATTATGTTTACGCATTGCTCTCATTTTAAATAAGAATATTTAATTATTTTAATTTTTGTGGTAGGATTCTATAAGAATTTATTATAATATTCCCTTGTGCTTTAATTTGTTAAAAATTTAATAAAATGAGTTAATTAAAAATAAAACAAATAAGTTCTTATTGATAATAATTTACAAAATCTTAGTTGAATTATAGCTAAAATATAATTTATTTTTTGATTTAATTTGAAGCAAAAATCTTTATTTATCGCATTAGAAGGGATTGATGGATCAGGCACAAGCACTCATAGTCACCTTCTTAAAGGTTTTTTAGAAAGCAAGGGGTTTAAAGTTTATTTAACGATGGAACCGTCTGAAAGCGATATTGGGAAATTAGTCAGGAAATATTTAAAAGATAAAAATGTCCCACCTGCTACTGATGCGTTATTATTTGCTACTGATAGAAACTTGCATTATCATAACGAAATCAAGAAAAAACTAGAAGAAGGGTATATCGTTATATCCGATCGTTATTTGGAATCTTCTATAGTATATCAATCGTTACAATCAGATAAAATCTCTGTTGAATGGGTTATAGAAATTAATAAATTTGTAGAATTACCCGATATAACAATTATTTTAGATATCGATCCAAAAACGGCATTAGCAAGGAAAGAAGAAGATGTTTTGGAAAAATTTGAGGATAACTCGTTCTTAGATAAAGTAAGAAATCTTTATCTCAGCCGTGCTAAACAAGAAGGCTATTCTATTGTTAATTCTGATGATATTATAGAATTTGTTCAAGAAAAGATTCAGAAAATTATATTTGATAAACTAAAAGATTTGAGCTAAATTATAAAAAAAAGTAACAAAACATTTATTTTCAATACTATAATGTAAATTGAAAATTTCAAATCATAATTGATAGTTTTATTAAAAAAGTTGAAAACTGGGAATTCTATTAAAGATCTTTCGTTTAAAGTCGATCGTTTATTTAATTATGTTAAGAGTTTCAGTTTTCCACGCCTAGCTGGAACAAGCGGAGAAATAAAAGCTGTTAAATTAACAGAGAAGACTTTTAAAAATATTGGATTTAATGAACAACAAATCCAAAAAAAAACTTTTAAATTTTCTGATTTCTACTCGACTACACTTATAAAATTAATAATGGTAATTAACCTAACATTTTCTCTTTTTATCTTAATGTTTACTTATATAAATTTACTTTTTACAATTATCATATGCGTAATTATGATAATCGTATTTTTTTTAATTATTAAAGGTTTACAACATCCTGAACATCCGGGATTTTGGGGAGAATATTATGGAAAGACTATTTCAGCAACAAATGTCGTTATAAAATTGCCAGCAAAAAATTTGCCAGCAGATACTGCGGGTAATATTATTATTTCTGCTCACTTAGATTCTAAATCTCAATCATTCAAAACTTATTGGAGAGTCTTTTTATATAGAGTGTGGTTATATGGTGGAATTTTTCTTGGAGGTTTTTTTATTATTTTATTTATTCATGCATATACGATAATTGATATAAACCTCTTGGTGATAGGGAGTGGTATCTGGAGTTTTACCATACTAATCTCAATTTCAAATGTATTTTTAATGTTTTTAAATACTTCTAATAATTCACCCGGAGCTTTAGATAATGCTTCAGGAATGGCAGTAGTGTTTGAATTAAGTGAGTTTTTTAAAGAAAACACACTTGATAACTTCAATATTTGGTTCTGTCAATTCTCTGCTGAAGAACTAGGAACAATGGGGTCTAGGATTTTTGTAAATGACCATCAAGACGAATTTATAAAGGGTAGAGTATTTCAAATTAACTTAGATATGATTTCTTGTGCTCATGAACAAAAAAATCAGGTAGAATATTTAAAATCGTATGGGGTTTTACCTAGGAAAAAAATAGCTCCTTTACTTAGTAAATACCTAGATAAGGCAGCAATGGAAGAAAACGTGAAGATTAAAGGATTCCATCTGTCTACTGGAGCACATACTGATTCTGTTCCATTTCATTTAAGGGGATATGATTCTGTTGATATTGTTACAAGAGCGGGAGGTAAATATACTCATAATAAAGTAGATACACCTGAGAAAGTGGACCCTCAAGTATTATTGGATGCATGTTTAATAATCCGAAATGTAATCTTTTCATTAGATAAAGATTATGAGCTTTTATGTAAAAACCAAGAATTATTTTGCGATATTAGTTAATTAACCATAGAACAAGTCATTAAAATAACTCGCTACATTAATTCTTCAATTTCTTTTTGAATAGTTTCGATTCTTTTTTTTGATTTTAACAAGATCTTACTTCTTCCATATTTTTGAAACCATCTATTAAATCTGGCTTGGATTGAAACTTCTCTCGTACCAGCCATATGTTTATCTGCTAAACATATTATTTTTTCTTCTAAAGTAATAGGTAAATAATCTTTTTCAGGTAATCCTACTTTTTTAGCATCTTGTTCATCTAAACCACCTAAAATATGAGTTTCACAGATTCTCGCGAGTTTATCTGAAAAACCTTTCTGTCTTAAGATTTTACCCCCTATTAATGCATGGTCAAAACCATGGGTTTTAGATCTCCCAATATCATGCAATAAAGCCCCGATTTCAATCAAATTTAAATCTAATTTTGCTTTTTTTATTTTATTTGCTATTTCTATGGCTTTATCAGCAACTTTTTCAGAATGGCGTCTAACTGAGAGTGGGGTTTTCAATCTTCTTAATAGATCTAATGCAAACTCTCGATCGGGCAAAATATCTTCTTTATTCACCATTATTTTTTATAATTAACCAATTTACTTTAAGTTTGAGTTATTATAAAAATCCGTAAATAATTACTCTAACCAAGATATCTGCAATCTTTAAAATATAAATATATATAGATCATTAATAATAGAATATAGTTTCTAATTTGTAAGAAAAGATGTGGTTGCTAATAGATTTTTATTAGAACTCCTCATAAGGACCACTAATTAATCCACCAGCTACTCCTCCTATTAAGACTCCTAAAAATGCACTAATTATTCCCCCTAGCGTTTCAGTTAATTGAGTTCCTTGGAATAAAGCCATTAAATCCACCTGAGAAAAGATGCTTAGTATGATCCAAATCAACAATACTATTACAACAACTAATGAACTGGCTATTGTCCCTCTTCTTAAACCTTTTGCTATTGAGCCTGTGATATAACCAATGAAAATCCATGCTAAAATTTCAGGTGCAAAAAAACCTAGGATAGTTGGTGTTCCTGTAATATATGAAATCATATTAAAATTAAAATTTGCTCCAGCTAATAAAGAAGCTATCCTTATTATGTCAGTTTTTGCATATAATTGAATTTGGTTTAAAATAACCGTCATGTTAAAGAAAAAAACAGTAAAGAAGCTAAATACTATACCAACAATGATGCCAATAATTAATCGATAGGAAGTCATGACTAAAACCAAAACCGATCTAAATGAATATATTATAGTTATATTCAATAAGTTATATTAATAATTAAAATCATTTTGCTATATTAAAACTTTAGTTCTTAAGGGTTTAGAAAAATCTGCTCAATAAAATATTAAAGTTATTATGTATTCAATAATATATTCATAAATTCGTTAGACATAAATATATTTTAATTTAATTAACGTCAGAAAAAAAAAGTAAGGCTACTAATTTGGCTCGAAAGAAAAAGAAAACTGAAGAACCAGAAAGTACGAAAAAAAACGACGATCTAGAAGATTTTAGCGAAGAATTCGATATTGATTTTGAAGAAGATTTAGATTTAGAAGAGGAACTTGATTTATTAGACGCTAACGATATAGAAGCAGGAATTGAGATAAAAGAAGAATTAATTGATAAAGACGAGGAGAGAAAACAGCTTTATTTAAGTTGTGGGATACATATTGGAACTAAATTGTTAACTGGAGATGCTCGAAGATTCATCTATAGGCAGACTAATTATGGATTATATGTTATTGATTTAACTCAAACCGACGAACGACTTAAAATTGCTGCTAAATATTTAAGCAAATATGTTGAAGAAGGAAGCGATAGAGTCATTGTTACTTCAGTTCGACGATATGGGAAAGAACCAGTAAAAAAATTTTGTGAAGTCTTAGGATGTAGAGCAATAACTACAAGGTTTATTCCAGGCTCACTTACTAATCCTATCATTGATACCTATATTAAAGACGCAAGTGTTGTAGTGATTGTAGATCCTCATGCAGATAAAGTAGTTTTACGAGAAGCTAAATTAGCTCGAATTCCTGTAGTATCTCTATTTGATACCGATGACACTCTTACAGGCATAGATCTTGCGATCCCAGCTAATAATCGCGGTAAAAAAGCATTAGGGTTAGCATTCTGGCTTTTAGCACGACAAATTTTGTTAGAGTTAGGTAAAATATCAAGTGAAGATGAGTTTCGATACTCACTAGACGATTTTACTTCAAAAATTGTTCCTGTGTACCGTCAAGAACAGCAAAGTCAGACAAGAAGTCAGACAAGAAGTCAGACAAGAAGTCAACAAGAAGATAATTTATAAAATATTAATATCTGCGTTTACCAATTTTATATTTCTTACTAGCAACTCCCTAATTTTGTTGAATAAGTCTTATTTAGGTTTTTTTGACGTATCAAAGAGTATTTGCTCTTTAATTAGAAAAAAAGAAATTAAAAAAAAAAATGAAGATTTGTAAATTATAAAAATAATTTCATGCTATCTTTCATTCCTAAAACCAGTTCCGCCTTCCAATGATATCCATTGATATTTTCAATAAAATATTGCTGCATTTTCCCAATAAAAATAACGGCTTCATCTGAAATCCCTTCCTTAACATAAATAAGATTGTAAACCTTATAACCATTATTTCCATCAGGTGTGCCATAAAGTAGCCACTTTTTAATATAATCAGGCAATTTAGGGGCTTTTTTAGTTGCCTCTATTACATTTTTTGCCTGATCGCACGGATACCACACTGTTACCATATAAATCATATCATTCGACCTCTATTATAATGTGTAAGTAGGTAATTTACTTTAATACATTTTTGTATAAAAACTCATTCACACAAAAGGAATTTTTTCCTTTTTTTAAAATTAAAGTAAAAAAGAAGATAAGTTATTAATTATTAATATCCATATTACTTCCACTTATAATTCTTATTTTAACAAGTCCTATTCTTTTGAATTATTTATAATAAGTTTTTAATTTTAAATCAATTACCTTTACATAGAGAAATATTACTTATTTTAAGTGTTTTAGTGATGAAAAAAATTATCTCATTTTCTGGAAAGGGCGGGGTTGGAAAATCCACGCTTCTTGTCTTAATGCTCAAATTTCTCCTTGAAAAATTTAAAGATCTCAACATTCTCGTAATTGATGCAGATCCCGATGCAAATATCGGAGATATTATCGGAAAAGAAATCCATTTTAAAGAAACTATCGGCGGAAAAATGACGGTTTTGAAAGACCAGATACAAAAACGACAGATCCCCCTTAACGTGTCGAAAGCTCAGATCATTGAATCTGAGGTTTTTGATGCTTTAATCGAAATGGACAACTTTGATATCTTAGAAATGGGGCGTAGCGAAGGTGAAGGGTGCTATTGCAGTGTAAATAACACCTTAAAGCGGGTGATTGACATCCTCTCTAAAAATTATGATGTGACGTTAATAGATGCCCCCGCAGGATTGGAATACTTTGCCCGAAAAACGGGTCGAAACGTCACAGACTTAGTTATAGTAAGTGATCCAAGCAAAATGGGTATTCATACTATGAACCGCATATTAGAAGTTTCTAAGGAGGTCGATCTAAAATTTGAGAATATTTGGATACTTGGGAATCGGTTTCCAGAAAATATAAGAGATATTTTAGAAAAGGAAGTCGCCAAAATCAAACAAGAATACGTAAAACTTCTTGGTTTTATTGCTAATAGCGATGAAATAAGTAAAATGAATATAGTTGGTGAAAATCTCCTAAACTTGCCAAATGAAAGTGAAGCATATATAACAAGTAAAGAATTATTTGCGAAAATAGTCTAATAAATTACAGATAATCATTAATCTTTTTATTTCGAAAACGTTTTTCTACTCCACTTCTCATCCCAGGTAATTCAAAGCATTTGTCTGGAACCATTCGCTTGAAATAGCTTTGGTTTTCTCGTTCAGATATAAATTGTGAATTATATAGTGTCTCGAAAATCCTTTCTCCTGAAAATTGAATATCATTGAAATAAGGGATAACATCCCTATTTTTACTAACTTTTTCCACTACATTTTTTAAAGGGGAATCAAATGCTTCGATTTTCCCCTTTTCATCTATTATCGTTGTTTTATGATTGTATTCATTATATAAACAAATTATACATTGCGGCCATCTTTCATGGAAATATTCTAAAATAATATCAATTACATGATGTTTCAATAAAACCACTCCATATAAAACACCGCGATTATTTATCTGCGTTCGTGTAAATTGTCTTGCACGATATGATTCAGTAGACACTTCTCGCATCATTAGGTTGATTTTCCTCGCAAATGGGGTACCTAAATTACGTAAAACGACTTCTGGAATTTCTTTAATTTGTTTGATTAGGATGGGAGAA
The DNA here is from genome assembly GCA_029856155.1 of Promethearchaeia archaeon. Lineage (GTDB taxonomy): Archaea > Asgardarchaeota > Lokiarchaeia > Sigyniarchaeales > SOKP01 > Loki-b32. The sequence continues at coordinate 115,819 of JAHQWL010000040.1, read as the reverse complement.
AATTTGCAATGACGAGGAAGATTTTGAATCAATTCATTATATGAGTGACCTTTAGCACACCCAACAACTTCTAATGGATCTTGAACTTCTTTTATTTTTTTCATTAGATTTCTCTTCCCATAATTTTATTCTCACTTAACTAAATAAAATTGTTCAGAGTTGTTTGACTTCCTTTATTTATCAAAAGGTATGGATCAGCTCTCTTTAAAACTACACCAACCGATTTTAGATCTTTCCTATGCCTAAATTCAAATTTTCTAGTTTGCAGGTTAATTATTCTTTTAGCAGAAATCGGACCAATTCCAGGAACTCGAATTAATTCTTGGTAAGAGGCTTGATTGGGATCTACAAGGCCATGATCTTTAAAATGCTTTCTTGCTAAGTGCATTTTAGGATCACCTTTAGGTAAATTATCCTCTTCAGTTAGTATTTCTTTTAAATCTTTTAGTTTATAATGATAGATCCGTAATAACCAATCACTTTGATATAGCCTGTGCTCCCTTGCTAATGGCGCTGCTTGTTTTCCAGCTAAGGGTGTTCCTTCTATAGGAATAAATGAAGAAAAATATGCTCGCCTTAAATCAATTCCTTTATATCCCCAATCAATCCTTTTAAGAAGCTCATAATCAGTCTCATTTTCGGCAGCACCTACTACAAATTGTGTTGTTTGCCCGCTGTTAAGAATTGGTGCTCCATCCCATCTAAATTTTTTATATCCATCTTCTCGTCGATCCTTAATCATTCTTTCTTGGAATTTCAATTGATTATCTTGCTTAAAATCTCGCATAGCTTTAAGCGCTTCATCATTATGCTTAATTCGAATTTGTTTTAACCAACGTTGGCGTGTTATAATGTCATTGTTGAAGTCTTTCTGGTCAGCGATTTCAGCTAGATGGTCTTTAGTGGAAGCCTCAGAGTTAATTGATATGCGATCAGACAGAGTTATTGCTTCCTTCAATAAATATTGATTCACACCTGGTAAACATTTAAAATGAACATACCCTCGAAATTTATATTTGAATCTGAGAAGTCGAATTGCTTCTAACATTTCTTCGGTTGTCTTATCAGCACTACCACATACTCCTGATGAAATAAATACTCCTTCCACAACATTCATCGAATAGAGCTTCATGAATGTTCGAGCATACTCTTCTGGAGTAAAACTCATCTTCCGCTTTGCACTATGAGAAAAACAATACTTACAATTATAAATACATTTGTTCGTATAAAGTGTTTTAAAAAGACTCATACATCGTCCATCAGGGGTATAAGAATGGCAAATGCCTGCACTTGCCGTAGCTCCAATCCATTCTTTTGAATCTCCAAAAAGCTTTGGATATTTATCGGTACGACTGGAAGCGGTACTTGCACAAATATCATATTTTGAATTTTCTCCTAAGATACGAATCTTTTCTAAAACAGAAGGCACTTTACCCATCCACTAACTAGAATATCATACCTTTATGTGGTATATGTTTAAATCTTGAAATTTTCCTTATAAAAAGAGAGGGGATATTGAATTTTCAATAAAATTTTAGTTTACAAAAATATTACTTCATTTCTTGTTATTTTTTAAGTCTTTAAGAATACTTTTCCTTATTTTTCCAAAATTTTCACCTTTATCAGCAAAAGTAGGGATATCCCCATGAGCAGGTTTATGTGAATCCATTCTTATTCGAAAATGCGTACGAATTATGTCTACGATTGCATCAGAATAATCCATCCAAATCCCTGCTTCAATATTTTCATTTAAAAGATCGAGCCAGAAAGTTGGAATTGAAAAAATTATTCTTGTTGTATTTGCTACTGATTTAGTAGAAGATATAATAGTAGAAGGTCTTCCTTCTTTATCCCATTGTTTAGCTGCTGAGATTGTGCCATATGAACACTTTTCATCAATAACAATAGAGGATTGTTTTTCTCCTTTTTCAAGTCTTTCAAGAATACGTACATATTTCTCTTTATCAATTTTTTTTGGCATAATATTCTCACTTACTACTATAATATCTACTATAATATTTAAATGTTTGTAGTAGAGAAATAGTAGAATATATTTTTAAAATTACCACTAATCAAAATAGGAAGAAATAACAATCATCTTTTTCAATAAGGTAAGTATAAATTTTCTATTGCTTGATAGATTTTTCTCTCTTCACTTAAATAAGAATTATGGGATAAATCTTCATCAGAATGGTTTTGAATCCACATTTTGTTTTCAAGTGCCTTTAGTGACGCTAGGACCCGTTTTGCTTCGTTTTTTGATTCTGTACTATTAAGACATTTAATTAGAAAATTTATATAATTCAGAAGCAACTTTCTTAATTTTTCTCGTTTTGTTTGCAAGAGGTTTAATCTATTGCTTACATGAGTTATTGTTTGCATTATTATATTCCAAGAAAGATCTCAAATTATGAGATAATTTAAATAAGAATAATATGTACATATTATCGATTTTTCTCGAAATTTTAAATTAATTTAGCTATCCATGAATGATAAACAAACTAAAATCTATTTTTATATTAGCAAATTATATTTAATAAAAACCAATAAACTAAATGGAATTAAAAATGTCTAAATACACTGGTGGAGAGATTATCACCAAATATCTGATAAAAGAGGGAGTAAAATATATTGTCGGGATTCCTGGTCATGGAAATCTTCCTCTTGTAGATGCTTTCTTCAAAAATAAGGAGAAAATCCAGTTGATTCAACCTAAGCAGGAAATGGCAGGAGTTCATCTCGCAGTAGGATATTATAGAGTTACAGGACTACCCTTATGTGTTTTTACTTCAATTGGACCTGGAGCAATTAACACTGCTATTGGAGTTGCCGATGCTTTTGTTGATTCTTTTCCTTGCCTTATTATTACTGGAGATACTCATGTTCATATGAGAGGTAAAGGTGTACTCCAAGAAATTGAAAGAAAAAAAAATTCTAATATGCCTAAAATTTTAGAACCTATTGTAAAACGCAGTTTCGAGGTTGATACTGTAGGGCAACTAGCAACGATAATGCAGAGAGCTTTTAATATTATGTTAACAGGAAGAAGAGGACCTGTTCATATTGATCTTCCTATGGATGTACAAGCGAATTCTATTGATGTAGAAATTCCAGAGCCTCTAGAGAGGAGATCAGTTGGACGTATGAGGGGTGATCCTGAAATTATAAAAAAAGCTGTACAGTTAATTAAAGACTCAAGAAGACCTGTTTTATTCATAGGCGGAGGAGCAATTTCTTCAAATACAAGTGAAGAAGTTAAAAGTATAGCAGAAAGAATAGGTGCAGCAATAGTGGTTACCATGATGGGAAAAGATATTATTGATAATTCTCATCCACTTTATTGCTGGTCAGCGGGTTCCAAAGGTACGACAGTTGGACTAAAAATGACTTCAAATGCAGATGTTATTCTCGCAATTGGTTGTAGATTTGCTGATCAAACTGCGAGTTCATATAAAGATGGCGTAAGCTTTTCCATTCCACCAACAAAACTAATTCAAATTGATATCGATCCACATGAAATAGGTAAGAATTATCCTGTTTCTGTAGGAATAGTTGGTGACGCTAAAGCTTGTCTGACCCAAATTTTGGAAGAATTAGGAAATTATTCAAGAGATTATAAGAATACAGAATACTATAAAGAAATTCAACAAGAGAAACATAGATGGTTCAAATTTCTTGATGAGAATCGAGATGATTCAAAAATACCTGTTATGATATCTACAGTTTTAAGAGAAGTAAGAAACTTTTTTGACAGAGATGCTGTAATAGTAACTAGTTCTGGAAATGTGCAAGCTCAGATGCTTCAAGAATTAGTGTTTTATGAACCTAACACATGTCTTACCGCTGGAGGATTCTCAACAATGGGATATTGTGTTCCTGCAGCAATTGGAGCTAAATTGGGGTCAATTGATATTGGAAAACCTAATAGACAAGTTGTTGCGCTTGTTGGAGATGGAGATTTTATGATGACTATATCAGAATTATCTATGGCAGTCCAACTCGGATTAGATAATATCTTCTTTATTGTTCTTAATAATCATGGTTGGATTGCAATTAAGGACTTACAACAAGCTGCGTTTGGAGAGGATAGGGCTTATGGTACAGCTTTTCAAGATATTAAGGGAAAAACATATTCTCCTGATTTTGCTAAAATCGGTGAAGCATTTGGGTGTTATTCTGAAAAAATTTCTGGCAAAAAAGAGATTATTCCTACACTTGAAAGAGCTGCTAAATCAGGAAAACCAGCAGTAATAGAAATTGAAGTTCAAAGGGAATATCCCTATACAGGATCTCCCGCTGTGGGTTGGTGGGATGTTCCAATACCAGAGTATATAGAAGACCGAAGAAAGAAATATGAGCAAGAAAGTAAAGGAGAAAAGCTCTAATTCTGATAAATTGAATATTTATCATCTAAAACTTTCTTTAAATTGTTAGGAAGGTTAAATTTTCTAGCATAAAAATCAAAAATAGTATCATCAATTACTTTCTGCTCTTTATTATAATCATACTTAGAGTTTTTTTCTTTACATTTAATAATTGTTTCCACTAATTTTTCTACTGTTTCTTTAATTTCCTTTTCGGGTTCTATAAAAGGGATGGCATGGATTCCAGTAATTTGGATACTACTAGTATTATTGATAATTCCCTTGGCAAGGTAATTATATAACGAGCTATTAAGCAAACCTAACATATAGCCAATTGAAACAAATTTACTTTTAATTATAAATCCAATTGCTTTATTAGAATCCCAATAGCATCCCCTTGGCATATAACGTGCTGCTAATCTTGAACTTACTCCGCTTATTATTATCCCTTCTTCTTCAAACGGTACATTTTTTGGAATATCATAAATTTTTATAGCTTCCTCACTCCAATCTAAGGCTTCCATGATTGGTCGATAATACTGGTCGGCGCCACCTCGTTTTAAATAAGGTTTCCATTTAATGTTTTCTAAACCCGATCTCTTAATAATTTTGAATTTATTTTGCGAATCATTAATCTTCATGTTTCTATTATTAAACAACTCAGCTAGTTCTGTGCCCTCAATAGCAGCAATGTATTTTCTATTATTATGTGTGTGCATTCCTATAAAACCCTTTAAGTATTCTTCTAATTTAGGAGCTTTTTCAAATAATTCAATAACTTTTTCATCAACATCGGTATAAAAAATGTTAAATGGTAAAAAATTATACTTGAATTGCTTTATTTGATTAACATTTGGAGGAGATTGGTAGTCTTCCTCATTATTTATTCGAGGAATTATCCTCATTAAATTATTATCTCTGTTAACTTTATTTTTCTGACCAGAACATTTTGTTAAAATTATAATTGCAGGGCTTGTACTTACATTTTGATTAGAAAACAAATTTTTTGGTGCTAAAAGAATCTCGTTAATTTTACAGGTATTAAGGATAAATCTTCTTAGCTTTTTATGGGTACTTAGAGTTAAGAACGAATCGCTGGTGATAAAACCAAGTTTTCCTCCATCTTTTAATCTCCAAATACTATTAACAATAAACATTGCATATGTTTCATGAGCATTTATTTTCCCATATATTTTTCGTAGTTTTGCTTTGTTTTTACGAACATATTTACTTGCCTTGTTTAAATATGGTGGATTGCCCACAATAAAATCAAATTCATTATATGAGTCAGGATATAAAGCTAGAAGTGTATCTTGCTCCTTAAAGAAAAGACCTAATTTTTCTATTTCGCTTTTAAAGTTTGAATTTATATCATAAGCAAATATTTGATTTTTATTAATTCCAGATTCTAGTAACTTCTTTATAAAAATGCCAGGTCCTGCACACGGGTCCATAATTTTGTGATCTTCTTGAATTCTTCCTAATCTTGATATAATATATTCTACAGTATTAGGAGGAGTAATAACTATTCCTAAATCCTTATTATTATACTGGATAACTAATCAGCACTCTATTATTGTTTATTTAAATTAATATCAACTTCATTTAATAGGACTGTATAAAATTGGCAGAGTTTCTTCAATACATTTATATCAATTTTATCCAGATCATCGTTTTCAGAATGAACATAATTATAAGTGCTTTTGTCTCCATTACCAAGTCCTTTGAATCTCTTATTTAATAGAAATAATCCATCACTATATGTACCAATGTAAAACCTATGTGTTTTCTTCTCTAAACTCATTATATCTTTATTTTCTAAAATATAATTAAAAGATTTATAATTTTTATTATTAAGTAGACCATGATCCCATAGATTTACTTTTTTAGCGATAGAGTCAAAGTTGATTATGAAAGTCTTATCTCTATCAAAATCTTTAATATTATTATAAAAATTTCTTACACCCATAGTCCCAGATTCTTCTGCGCCGGTAAACACAAACCACAAATCATAATTATTGAGCATATTTTTTGGATTTGAATAATAATGTAGCAGTTCTAAAACACATGATATTCCAGAAGCATTATCTATAGCTCCTTTAGATTTATTATTAGTTGTATTTATCCAAATTACAACAGTAGCTCCAAAATTAATACTTATGATCAAAATTGCGAATATATCTATTAATAAGAAATCTTCAGTTAAGAAAATAGAATTTAGGATTGTAATTAAAAGACCTAAGAAAAAAGTAATAATCCATATATAATACAACTGGATGCGAATTTTTATCGAGAATGTCTGTCCTTTTGAATCTAAATGTGAAAGTAGGAAAATATTATAATCTGAGCTTCCATTCTTAGCCTGAGATGATAGTTTCACAAATAAATTCTGAGAATGATATTCATGCTGTACTTTAATTGTCTCTGGATTCCGAGTATATATAATTAGAATCAAAATTAAAATGAATATCAAAAATAGATTAACTACATTGAAAACTAAATTAAAATTCAAAACTAAAACCATAAGAAGCCAACTTAGTAATGTTAAAGCAACTTTAGGATAAATTCTTGAATAAAAAATACTAAAAGAAAATTGTTGAACTATTGGTGAAAAACTTAGATCTTCTATCTTCTTTTTAGCAATTATGAACGATTTCTTCTCAAAGTCAGTTCCAGATAACCTTGGAAAAGAAAATTCTTTTAAATTTTTTAATATACGCGTTTCATCAATCATAATTTAACAATTTATTGTAGATATGCTCCATACTTTGCTGAGCTTACGATTTTTCTATAAATGCCTAAATAACCCGTTTTAAACTTTACTTCAGGTTTTTCCCACATGTTTAAACGGGTCTCTATTTCTGCTTGAGGGATTAATAAGTCTAATTTTCGATTATCAAGATCAATTTCTATTATATCACCATTTTGAACAATTGCAATTGGGCCACCCTCAATTGCTTCAGGACAAACATGCCCTATACAAGGACCTCTCGTAGCTCCAGAGTATCTTCCATCCGTTATCATTGCTACTGAATCACCCAAACCCATACCAATTAAAATTGCTGCCGGAATTGACAATTCTCTCATCCCTGGAGAACCCTTAGGTCCTTCATAACGTATCACTAATACATCCCCTTTTTCAATAATATTTGATATTAAAGCATCTTTCAAGTCTTCTTCACATTCAAAGACTTTAGCAGGACCCTTATGATATCTCATTTTGGGATCAACAGCACTTTGTTTTATTATAGCACCTTCAGGTGCTAAATTTCCTTTTAATACTGCAATCGCTCCTTCACTTGAGATAGGATCTTCTAAGTTCCTTATAATCTGGAAATCTTCAAATTCTATATTTTTAAGATAATCTTTAAGAGTTAAACCCAGAACTGTTTTTGTTGATAAATTTAAAAGTTTTGATAATTTTTTCATTAAAACTTTTACACCACCAGCTTCATGAAACTCTGAGAGATTATATTCTGATGCGGGTTTGAATTTGGCTAGTAGAGGAACTGTTTTGCTAATTCTATCAAAATCAAAATGGTTTAGATTACCACCTAATTCATGTGATAACGCACATAAATGTAGTACCATATTAGTAGAACCACCAAATGATAGTGCAACCTTAATTGCATTTTCAATTGAATCATGAGTGATTATATCTAAAGCCCTTATTCTTTTTTCAATTAAGTTCATTATCGACTTTCCTGTGTCTCTGCATAATTCTATTCGTTCCTCACTAACTGCACTCATTGTTGCACAACCTGGTAAAGAAAGTCCCATAGTTTCGACGATACAAGCCATAGTATTGGCAGTACCCATCATATTACAAGCTCCAGGAGAACAACATGTTTCTGATTCAATGAGAAAAAAATCTTCCTTTGATATTAACCCTGCATTATACTTTCCAATCGCCTCTTTAATATCAGATGTTACAAAGGTTTTACCTTTAAGAGGTCCATCTTGAAATGTTTTAGGAAGCATAATTCCTCCAGTTAAAAAAATAGTTGGAATATTGCATCTGGCTGCTGCTAAAAGCATCCCAGGTATTATCTTATCACAAGAGCATAACATTACCATCCCATCAAAATTGTAAGCTTTTATTGTACATTCAACAGAAGCAGCAATAATCTCTCGAGAAGGTAAAACATATTTAGAAAAATTTCCTGAATTAGCAATTCCGTCACAAATTGCAATGGTATTAAATTCCATGGGAGTACCACCAGACTCCTTTACGCTATCCTTAACAAATTCAGCCAATTTAAGTAAATGTACGTGACCGGGATTTATAGCATTCCAAGAATTCACTATAGCAACTTTAGGTTTTTTTAAATCATTATAAGAATAACCACATCCTAAATATAATGCTCTTTCATAAGCTCTTCTTGGATCTAATTCTTCTTTCTTAATTGACATGTTTAATTTATCTTACAAATAGAAATTATATAAAATTAATTGATAAAAATTGGAAAACGTAATTTTCTCTTAATTAAATATTCTTAAAATCTTATAGATAAACAAGAAAGACCTCCATCCATCTTTCTAAATTCTGACAAATTAATTTCAATTATTTTATATCGCAAATTTAATATTGAATTTTTTAACTTCTGAAAGCCTTTAGCAATTAGAATATAGTTATTCACTCTTATACAATTTGCTGCATAACTCTCATCCTTATCGACTTCAATAATATTGAAATCCTTGAAAATTGGATTGTCAATAAGTTCTCCTGATACAATTAAATTATTATCTCCTATATAAGCTATTCCAGATTTTAAATGAAGAAGTTTGGCTAATTGCACAGTTAAGCATGAATATCCATGTTTTTTCAAGATTTTTGTTAATTGCCTCGCTCCTTCTTTATTTGTTCGATTTGATAGGCCAATATAATATTGATTACCTACTTTTAAAATATCTCCACCTTCAAGTGTTCCAGGATTTTTAATGCACTCAATATTTTCATGAAATCTCTCTAAAATTCTTCTTATTTCTAATTCTTCACCTTTTCTACTTAATACGCCTAAATTTGTGCTTACTGCGACATCAGTATTGACAATAGCAGTATCTTCGACAAAAGTGGAATCAGGAAATTTTTCGTCAGCATCCATTTCAATAATAGTCAAACCACACTTCTTCAATGCTTTTATATAGTTTGAATGTTGAAGAATTGCCAAATCAAGGTCTGGTTTCCCTAATTTAGAAGAAGTAATACCCTCTTTAAAATTCTTCCCCGGTTTTCTCACAATTGCGTGTTTAAACATAATATATTTAAAAAATTTATAATTTAAATCGAATAACTCACATTTCTGCTGTTGGATTTTTATCCATACAAGGAACTCCAAATTGACAAAATGCACATCCAACTGGATAGGAAGGAGGTCTTAATTTCCTATTCACACAACGGATATGTGGTTTCAATATTTGCCCCATTTTTGCTATCATTTTTCTTGCTACTTTTTGCCCATATTCATAACATTTTATTTTGTCATGCCCATTTTCATCGATAGCATTAGCGGGACATCTCTCTTCACATTCTCTACAAATCCCTTTTGAATAATATAAACAATTTCCGTAAGGATTATCACTCCTTCTTGGAGTAATTTTGAGTGGAGTGTCAGTAACAACAGAAGCTAATCTGATGTTGCAACCAACATCAGTAATTAACCCTTCATGTAAACTAAAAGTTCCTAAACCTGCAGCAAATGCTATATGCCGTTCTGACCACGTTGAGTAAAAATTTCCCTTTACTATTATAGAAAATGACTTACTCAGCATCCCAGCTATAGCATTATAGCCTTTTTCTTTAAAAAATCCAATAATTTGTCTACAAGTTTCTTGTTTAAAAGAATTAGCATAGTTCCTTCCTACAGAATAAATTTCAGCGGGAAGTAATATTCTTGATAACTTTTTTATATTTTTACTTTCATTGCGGATTCTATCAACATAAGGAAAAACAATCGAAACAATTCGAAGCTTTGAAGCATCTATCATTTCTAGATCATCTGCTAACCATAACTCAAGAGGAGTTAAGTGTTCAGGTCCAACAACCTCTTTAAATTTTTGAAAAATTGGATCGTCTCCCTTAGCTATCCCTATTAAAGGATTATTGAAAATTTTTCCACCTCCATAATTCTCATGAAGGCGATTGAGCTCACTTGTTTCAAAAAACAAATTGAGATAATCATATAAATCCTCTATCAATATTGTTTTCCTCTTAATCTGCTTTAGATAACTATATTTACTAAAAGTAATTTTATAAATTTAATTAATTATTCTACTTTTGAATATTTCATGTTGAAAGTTGGGTTAATTGGAACGGGTGTTATTTTTGACCTAAATATTTTAGGATATTTAAATCGAGAGGATATAAAAATTACTTGTTTATGCAATAGGACTATTGAAAAAGCTAAACAAAAAAGAGAAAAATTCAATTTAGATTCTAATATTTCCATATATTCTGATTATAAGAAAATGATAGATGATGAGGATTTAGATATTATAGAAATACTTTTGCCTCATTATCTCCACGCTGATGCTACTATTCATGCTGCTCAGAAAGGAATAAAAGGAATTTCTGTTCAAAAACCAATGGCTTTAACTTTAGAAGAAGCTGATAAGATGATTAATGCATGTAAAAAATCAGGATCAATTCTCTCGATTTATGAGAATTTCGTTTTTGCCCCTCATATAATGAAAGCAAAAGAATTATTAGATAACGATTACATTGGTGATCCCTCATCAATTCGGATTAAGACCGCAATAGGCGCTAAAGATGGTTGGAAAATCCCAGAAGGTGCAGAAATATGGAGAAAAGACCCTAAAAAAATTGGTGGAGGGCTTGATGGTTCTCCAATTCTCTTCGATAATGGATGGCATGCTTTTTCTTTAGCATGGTGGTTTTTTGAAGAAGAAATTGAAAAAGTTTTTGCATGGACAGGTAATTATCAAGGTATAGATGCTCCCGCTTATGTAATGTTTAAATATAAGCAAAGTAAAGAACATGTAGTTCCTCAATATGGTAATATGGAATTTGCGTTAATGCCTGAGATGAATTTTTCGGGTTCAAAATACTATCCTGTTGATGAATTTATTGAAATTATAGCTAGTCGTGGAATATTGAAGATAAACCAAGGTACCTCAATAGGAAATAAGATGTCAGATTCTGAAATCTTTCCTCCTATCGTAGTTATAAGAGATGGTAAGGTAGAAACTTATAGGGACTTCAAAAAAGACTGGAAACATAGTTTTATTAACGCAACGAATTATTTTATAGATGTAGTAAAAAATAATAAAGAACCAATACTTTCTGGTGAACAAGCAAGATCTATATTAAAATTTAATCTAGCTGCTATTAAGTCCGTTGAGCAAGGGAAAGAGATATATCTTGATTAAAAAATTATTCTAATAATAAATCCTTATCATATTTCAATTCCTTATGAATTAAACCTTCTTTTATGCCTTTTTTGAAATCCTTTCTAATCCTCATAAAATATTTATGTAATCCCGCTCCATTAATATCTTTAGGTGCCTCAACTAAGCAGGAACGGTCTTTCTCATTTTCAGAAGTCATTTCTTCCCAAAAAACAGCTCTTTTTTGCTGATCTGAGAGGTGTGCCATTTTAGCAAAAATTGATAGGTTTTTTCCTTGTTCTCCATTGTAAATTGGTTTTCCTCCACTCTTCATTACTTCAATAAAATGTTCAGTTGAATTTATAAAAGAATATCTCCAATCTCTTGGAAGGTCATTCCCATATGTTTTTGCTTCTCCATTAGTATATACTATAATAGGAGGGAATTGGAGACTTTTTGAAACATAATTCCCTCCACAAGTACATTGATTTATCCACATTAAACCTTTTGTACCAGAGATTTCAATAAATTCATCGCATACATAATAGTTGGTAGGATAATATAGATTTGGAGCTATAGTAATCTCAAAAATGCCAAATTTGGGAGGTTCATCAACATTTCCTTTTGGATATCTCCAAAGTATATAACTAGGTCCATCAAAAACTGCTGCAAAATAATCAATCCAACTATAAACTTTTTCAACTCTTTCTTGACCCATTAACCATAGTGCCATTGAAAATTTATGAATACCATCATCGTAAACCCATGGACCTCCACCACAAATCTCAAAATTTTGACGCCATCCAGTTGATTTAAGATCTCTTGGCATACTAGGGCCTCCTGCATTAATTGAATTGATTCTAAAATTTAACAATTCTCCAATAATTCCATTATTTAACAATTCCTTTGCTCTTAAATACACTGGATAGAATCGAAAATTTTCATATACCTTTAATTTCACCCTCTCTTCTTCACAGACCCTTACCATGTTTTCACAATCTGTTATTGTATGAGCCATTGGTTTTTGAACTGAAATTCCTTTAATTCCTGCTTTCGCACAATATTCTGTCATAGTTCCATGAAGATGATGTGGAGTTAAAATTTCTACGATGTCTAAATCTTCCTGGTTAACCATCTCTCGATAGTCTGGATATATCTTTATCGTTCTTAAGCTCCATTGTTCTAATTTATTTCTAGCTTTCTTAATATCAGTATCAGAAACGGCAACAATTTCTGTATCGTGGGAATGAAGATAACCTAACACATTCAAATTGGCGATATCGCCACATCCAATTATTCCGACCCTTAACATATTCTCAAAATTTCCAAATTGTATTTAATTATATATTAGATTCATCTATAAAAGGAAATTGTTTTATTTTATCCTTCCTTCATTTCGTACCAATCTTTCATTTCAAATAATTGTGTATTATCTTCTATGAGAAGCTCTCCCTTTGCATCTTTTTTGATTATATCAAATATTCTCTCGCAAATTTCAGGATTATCTTCAGCAATATTTACATTCCACTCCGGATCCTTTGATAAATCAAAGAGTCGTTGATATAATCTATTATTAGAAGTAATAAAAGAAAATTTATCGTCTTTATATAACGTACAAGCATGAAAACCACATGTAATGTAATTACGATCTTCAACAACTTGATCATCTTCCTCAATAAATATTGAAAGATCTATTCCATCAAATATATCGGGTTTATCTTTATTTAAAAAACCGAAGATTGTAGGTAAAATATCAAAATCATAAACATATGGCTCTTTTATTCTTTTAGGTTTATTAATCTCATGAGGTGGTTTAATCATAAAAGGAATATCAACCAATTCCGGATACAAATAATAAGGGATCTTTCCTGTTGCGTTATGTTCTCCGATGGAATGTCCATGATCACTGATAAAAATTATTAAAGAATCTTCATATAATTCCATACTTTTTAATTCATTTATAAAATATCCAAACCACGCATCACATAACGAAACTTCTCCCGCATAACAAGCTCTCATATATTTTAACTCTCCTTCAGTAAGATAATCGATATCATGGCGATAAGCAGGCGTAATTACTTTTCTACCAGTGTAACTCTTATCCACATAAAGATCAAGGTATTTTTGAGGAGGATCCCAAGGTTCATGTGGATCAAATTCATCAATTAAGCAAAAAGTTTTATTAATTGCCTGAGTGTCTTTTATAAATTCAATAGCCTTCTTAAAAGTTTTAGCTGGAAAATAATTTTCTTCTGTTTTTCTATTTTGAATATTTGGAAAATATCTATTTAATATAAGTTTTTGATACCCTCTACCAGCAAGGTCTCCACTAACAGTATGTTCTTTCATCATCTGATTAAGTTCAGATTTACCTTTCCTTAAAATTGCCCTAAATTTATCGTTTTCATGACCTCTAATCCAATTCCATTGATCATACCCTAGATGAAAATTCATATTAGGTTTAAATTGATGATATGCGCTTGTTATAAATGCCGTTTTGTATCCGAAACTATTTAAGTACTCAGAAAGATGTTTCTGTTGAGGAGGGATTGGATGCCATCCTGGAGCCTTAACTATATCATCAGTTCGAAGTTTTGGTCTCTGATGGTTAAACGGGAAAGTACGAATTCCAGTATGAATAGCTCTACGTACAGGTATTGTTGGTAATGATTCAGGATAAGCTTTATCAAATATAATGCAATCTTTAGCAAATTCATCAAAATTTGGGGTTTTTATCCATTCATTTCCATAAGTCCTTCCAGTATGATCTTTCCTCAATGTATCAAATATTATTAAAAAAATTTTCATGATAATACGATATCTATTTGATAAATCTATTAATGTTTAATCATGTAAAATAATTATAAGAATTATCCTTAATTTGCTTTGAGTATTAAAATTAGAAATTAATTGCAGATAAAAGCTATTTTGATATGTTTTAGACAAAAAAATAAAAAAATTGATTTATAAGAAAATGAAGACTTTTTCATTATTGATAAAACCAGCCTCAGCCGATTGTAATCTAAGATGTAAGTACTGTTTCTATATAGATCACCTTGAAAAGATTAACGGCACACCTCGAATGTCAAATGAGGTATTAGAAAAAATGATTGCAAGCTATATGAAGACAAATCAAAATAATAATTATGCTTTTGGGTGGCAAGGAGGGGAACCGATGATAATGGGGCTAAAATTCTTTCAAAAAGCGGTAGAATTTCAAAAACTTTATGCTCCTTCTGGAGCTGTCATAAGTAATGGGCTACAGACAAATGGTACTCTTATTACTGATGATTTTTCGCGATTTCTTGGAGAATATAAATTTCTAATTGGAGTAAGTCTTGACGGACCTGCTTATATACATGATTACTATAGAAAAACTATAGGTAAAAATCCCACTCATCACTTAGTTATACGTGGTATTGAGTATTTGAGAGAGAATAAGGTAGAATTCAACATTTTAATTCTTGTGAACAATGAAAATGTAAAAAAAGCGAATGAAATTTATCATTATCTAAAAGAACAAGGTTTTTATTATCATCAATATATCCCATGTGTTGAATATAATGAAAGAAATATTCCGGAATCCTTTTCAGTAACAGGAGAAGAATGGGGAAATTTTCTTTGTGATCTATTTGATCAATGGATAAAAGAAGATATAAATAAAATTTCTATTCGACTTTTTGATTCAATATTGGAATATTTAGTGTATGGACGCTATAACGTATGTTATATGGGTAAAAATTGTTCCCAATATTTTGTAATTGAGTACGATGGAAGTGTTTATCCATGTGATTTTTTTGTTCGTGAGGATCTATTATTAGGAAATGTTCTTCATGATAAATGGGAAGATATTTTAAAATCTCCAATTTATCATAAATTCGGACGAGAAAAAGCTAACTGGCATGAAAATTGTAATTCTTGTCCTTTCATTAGTTTATGCCATGGTGATTGCCAGAAATTCCGTATTGGAAGCTCTATGGATTCAAATCCTTTAAGTAACTTATGTAAAGGATGGAAAAGATTCTATACGTATACTTTACCGCGATTTAAAATAATTGCTGATAAAATAAAAAGAAGGAATAAAATTAATTCAAATATCCAAGTTAATTTAAAAAAAATTGGTCGTAATTCACCATGTCCTTGTGGGAGTGGAAAAAAATATAAAAATTGTTGTTTGAGATAACAATTTAATATTTGTTAATTATCCAATTTAATGGATTATTTGGAGCAGTTCTACCAAATAATACTAATTTATCATTCTCAATAAGTAATTCTACTTCTTTACCGTTAATTTCAATATTTCTAAATTCTTTTAATTCATCTTTATCTACTATCAGGGAAATTTTCCAATTCCCTTCAACTAAGGGTGCGTACCAACCAGAATATCCATCACGTGATTTTTTAAATCCTAATAACGGAGATGAAAATTCATATTCTTCTTTAGGTATAATAGGTGTAAACTCTATACCTTCAACATTGAATACAGCACCAATTAAATGTATTGTATTATATAATGGCCATGCATGACTATGGAGGTTCATAATTGGAAAATCTGTGAAATTTAAACCCGTTGATGTAAGAATTTCTGATTCATCTTTAATATCTCCTGTGAGGTAAAATGGGTTAAACACAACGTGACCTGGGTATTTAGATAATATAGAATTATATGTATCTGGTCCACTCCATATCCCATACCATATATCTGGATAACTGTCAGCATGATAAGCTAGAGTATTTTTTTTCCACTCCTCCCAAGCCATATCTCCATCTACTTTAGACAAAGCCCATATCAATGTACCATTTATAGAATACCAGATCCCTGCATTTGCTCCCATACCTATGATTTTACCTTTAAAACCCCTATTATGGAGCATAGCACCAATTGGTGATGATTCTCTTAAGAGTTGATTTATAGATTTAATTAAAATTTCTGCTTGTTCTTGATCTGTAATTTCTCCTAAAATTGTCCAAGGTTGGGGCTCTAACCATATCTGATCTTCTCCAAACCATCCGATATCTTCTGTTAACCAAGCTCGTTTAAACCACTTACCAGTCCATTGAGCACGAACGGCTTCTATCTGTTTTTTAACATATTTTAGAATTTGTTCTGCTGTATCACTTTCACCACTTAAATTCAATATTTCAGCATATCGTCTAAGAGTATAAGTAGCCATAGCTGAATTTAAAATACTCTCTCCATTTTTTCGAACTTCATCTAATTTTTCATTAGGTACTAAACCTAACAAAATCGTATCATTCCAATCTCCAACTGATAATCGTTGAATTCCATGTGGACCAGTTCCAGTAATTTCTGTAAAATGTTTATAACATCTATATAATAATTCTCGCACTGTTGACCTTCCAGCTTTTCTACCATAAAGAGGGTATGTTGGTATTTCCTCATTAAGAAAATTTACATCTCGAGTCACAAGAATGTATTCACTAGCTAACAATAAAAGCCATAATTCAAAATCACTTGATTTGATTGGATCAAATGCCATACCAAAACCAGTTATACTATAAGGTAATTCTCCATCCTCCTTTACTTCCTTCATCGTATATCTAAGAATTTCTTTTACAATATTTGGTTCAATGAATAGAAATGGTTTAGCATGCTGGAGCGGATCACGAACAGCACCTTGAAAACCCATAATATACTGATATATTAATCCTTGTGAAAGGATGTGTTCTTGAAAGAAACTATCGTAAGTCATTGCACTTCGTAAATAATAATTATGCCATATAATTTCTCTAATTATCCAAGGATCTTCCGGAACATTTAATTGCATACGTTTTTCTTTCCAAGCTTCGCTAGATTTTCTCCATAAATGAAAAATATCTGTTTTATATTTATTCAAAAGTAAATTTAGGTCGAAGTCGTCTGGAAGATAACCGTATGCAAAATACAATGTTTGACTCTCTGAAGGTTCTAAGTGAATTTTTCGTTTAATAAACATTGCATTTTCATTATCTAGGATAGATAATTTGGATTTAAATGTTGAAAAAATACCATTGGGGGATTCTATGTTATTATTCCCAAAAAATAAGGATTCATTCGTGCTTAAACCATCTGCAACCGCATCAAGGGAAATTAGAAAGGTTGAAGGTGGGTGATTATCATCGAACGTAGGCTTTTTAGTTTTAGTTTTATAATCCGTTTTATTAACTCCAGAGTCGGTGTATCTAGTTACCAACAATCCTATATTATTCTCTACAATTTGAAATTTATTTTTAAATTTTTTATTAAAATCTCTTCGGAGTTTCCTCGTGAACGATTGATCTTTTACTTGCAAACCTCTACCAAAAGATAATAATGAAAATTGATACATGAAACAACCCCAATATTCAATCCATTCCAAATCCACAGCTATTTCACGTTTGTTAGTTATTGTAATTTGTGAAATTAGTATTGGATCATTCCCAAATGGAGCAAAAATCACTTGATCTGCTTTATATCCTTTATCCTCGACTATTTTTTGGTAGTATCCTATTCCAAATATTCGTTCAAACAATGAATACCGCTTAGAATAAAAAGTAGAAATAACATTATTTCCATCTGTTAAGTACCCAAATCCTCCCGCATAATGTCTATATTCAGGATCATAAACATTGAGAAACTTAGGACCTCCCTCATCTTGTCTGACCTGAAGATGACCATAATTAGATGCCACGGCAACTAATCGATCGTTCCCTACTTGGTGCCAATGATCAGTTTTAGCATGCCACACTTCATTCATCGGTGTGATCGCTTTATGGTCATTGATTTGATCGCAAGTATATCGGTATGCTGGTAATCCAAAATCATCATAAAACCATTGACCAAAATAACCAGAACCAAATGATTTCTTCGACATTTTTAGAAGATATAATAGTAATTATTGATTTATAATAAATTCCCTTCAATATAAGAACTTTCATATTCTTATTTGTAATAAAATCTTACGTGGTAAAAAAGTCTTTAAAGTAAGAATACTTTTTTGGTTTATTAATTAAACAAAATGATACTAAAATGAATTGGATTCTCACTGATCTTGGAATTGTTGGAATTACCTTCTTTTATGTGATTTTAGCGATTTTTATACCTCTGATATTATACAAAAAGGAAAAAATCTCAAAATTCTCAGCACGTAAGTCCGTCCATATGTTTGCTGGTTTAGCAATATTAAGCTCACCGTTTTATTTTTGGCCGTTTTGGTCAACCATTATAGCCGGTATTTTAACTATATTAGTATATTTTAGCTCAAAAGAATCAAAAGTAAAACAACTAAAAGATTTATATGATGCAATTTCTGAAGAACAAGAAAATGGTTTAAAGAGAGCTTTTCTTCAAGGTCCCTTTTTTTATTGTATTTCTATTACATTATTAGTATTTATTTTTGGAATTTTCGCTTCAGATCAATTTTATTTTCCAATCGCAGGAGTATTGATAATGATAGTTGCTGATACTTTAGCTTCAATAATAGGAAAACGTTGGGGAAAGATAAGTTTGTGTCTTAAATATACTAATTCAAAAAGAACCTTAGAAGGAAGTTTAACTTTCTTTGGGACTGCATATCTGTTATGTTTTCTCTCGTTTTACCTATTTGGCTTGCTAATCCCTACTTTTCAAGACCCTTTGAATTTACCTACTATACTAGTATATTCATTAATTACCAGTGCAATTGCAACCATAATCGAACTAATTTCTCCGAGTACATATGATGATTTAACAGTTCCCATAGGTAGCACTTTAATCATATACCTTTTAACTTTACTCTAACATCAAAAAATCTTTTATTTTAACTCAAAAATTAATTAACAATATAAGATCCTTTATTATGGAAAACATAGAAAAATCCTTTGATGTTATAATAGTCGGAGCTGGTACAGGCGGAACCAGCGCCGCAAGATTTACCGCAAAGAAGGGTTTAAATGTATGTTTAATAGATAGAAAACAAAGAGGAGATATTGGAGATAAAATATGCGGTGATGCTGTAGGAAATGAAATTTTTGATTTCTTAAAGATTAACCATCCAAAAAATGAAGAATTATCTTGTCATATAAAAGGTGCAAAATTATATTCTCCAAATCTTAAGAAATGTATTATTCTTTTAGATCCAAAACAAGCAGGTTATATCGTTAATAGATTAGAATTTGGACAAAGATTATTGAATGAAGCTCTTGATGCTGGTGTTAAACAATTCTTAGATAAAACACTGGCATTAGATTTGTTATATAAAAATGGAACTGTAAATGGACTTCACGTTAAATTAGAAAATGGAGAAAAGATAAACCTAAATGCAAAAATCGTTATTGATGCGAGTGGATTTTATTCTCCCTTAAGAAAAAATGTAAGAAGTTCCCTAATTGAAAAAAAGATATCAAAAAACGATAGTATTTTATGTTATCGTGAGATTGTAAAATTCTCACCTATAGATCAACAAGTAGATGATCCCGAATACATTACAATAATTCTAGATCAAGAAAAAGCTCCTGGAGGATACATCTGGTATTTTCCAAAAAACGAGACTTCCATTAATATAGGAATTGGTACCTTTATGGATTATCGAGGCAAAGTAAAGGATTTATATAAAACAAATGTATTTCAAGAATTTATTAAAACATCCAAAGCTGAAATTCTCTCAACTGGAGGTGGTGTAGTTCCTGTAAGAAGGCCACTATGGTCCTGTGCGGATAACGGGTTTATGTTAGTAGGAGATGCTGCCTGTCAAGTTAATCCACTTCATGGTGGTGGGATTGATCCCTCTATGAGAGCGGGATTTCATGCTGCAAATTCAGCGGTTCATGCAATAGAAAATAATGATAATTCCATAAACGAGTTATGGGATTATAATTATAATATAATGACAAGTTTTGGAGCTGAATTTGCCTCATTAGATTTATTAAGAATTGTTCTGCAAAATCTTTCAAATGAGGAATTAAATTTTGGTTTAGAACGAGATTTGTTGAAAGGAGAAGAAATTTTAGAAATTTCCTCAACGGGGGGGTTAAATTTATCTTTAATTAATATGGCGGTTAAAGCTGTTAAAGGGATTTCCCAACCAAAATTATTATTAGATCTAAATTATCTTAGGATAAAAATGAACGAGATCGCTAAACTTTATAAAAAATTTGCGAAAAATTTAGATCAATTTTCTAATTGGAAAGAAAATGTTATTGCAATATATGATAATATTGAAAGAATGATTGTAAATACAAAAAAGAAATAAAGAACTTAAAAGATGTGAATTTTATGGTTGATATAATAATTGATGAGTATATTGAAAAAAGTACTTATGAATATTTAATTAAAAAAATCAATACTGAAGGAGCCTTGCATTTTTCTTTAATAGATCCTGATCCATTAAGACAAGGACCATCCAAAGCGGGAAAAATGGCAAAATATGCTGAAGAGGCTGGTACTGATGCCATTTTAATAGGAGGAAGTACTGTGTTTGATCAAACCTTTGTTGATAATACAATAGTGGCAATAAAAGATAAAGTCTCGGTCCCAATTATTATTTTTCCTGGAGGTATTAGTAATGTTTCTAAACATGCTGATGCGATTTTTTTTATGTCTTTATTAAACTCATCTGATCCTTATTCAATCATTGGTCAACAAGCCCTTGCTTCTTATACAATTAAATCTTATAACTTAGAATATATTTCGATGGCATACCTAATAATAGAACCTGGAGGTAGTGCGGGATGGATAGGTAATGCGAGATTATTACCTAGAAAGAAACCTAAATTAACAGCAGCTTATGCTTTAGCGGCAGAAATGTTTGGTTTCAAAATTGTATATTTAGAAGCAGGTTCGGGAGGAGAAAAAATTCCTGTTGACCATATAAAAACATGTTCATCAGTTCTAAATATTCCAATAATTACTGGTGGTGGCGTTGACAATAAAGAAGATGCAAGAGCTTTCGTGGACGCTGGAGCAGATATCATCGTAATGGGTACTTATATCGAAAATCATATTCTTAAAGATAATGGAAACTCATTAAAAGGCATAGTTGATGAAATTAAAAACGCTGGGAAATATCAGAAAAAGAATTTTGCAATAAGATAAAGAGTGTATTTTAATGAAATTAAAAGATGCCATCGAAATTCTTCGACCTATTAATGATTTAATGGGAAGTTTAACTGTTATTATAGGAATTCTAAATACAAGATTAGGAATAGATCCTTTTAAGTTAATTTTGAATCTAATTTTAGGAATTCTTACTTACTTTTTTATCGCAGGTTCAGGGATGGTCATTAATGACTATTATGATATTGAAATTGATAAAATAAACCGTCCCGAAAGACCTATACCCAGAGGTTCAATAACATTAAGTCAAGCAAAGATCTTATGGATAGCAACTTCTTTAGTAGGCATTGCAATTGCTATTTTTCATAGTATTTTTTTTAATATTGGATATCTGAATATTATTATAGCTTTTTTTTTTGTTTTTATAGGCTGGTTATACGCAGCTTGGGGTAAAAAAAGTGGATTTATCGGAAATATAATTGTCAGTGTATCCTTTTCGATTGGACTTATTTACGGAGCTGTTTTAAACAATTCGAACATTCCTCCATATATATATTTCTTTTTCTTAACGGCATTCTTCCTTCTACTCTCTAGAGAAATTATCAAGGGGTGCGAAGATATTGAAGGAGATAAAAATGAAGGTGTAAAAACATTAGCAATTAAGATTGGGATTAAAAAATCAAAAAATTTATCTCTTATATTTGCAATATTAGCCGTAGTTTTCTTTATTTTACCAAATTTCACTAATATTTTAAATCAAATGTTCTTTTTGATTTCGATGTTTTTTGGATTAGCTCTAGCAGTATATACTATAACATTAATGTTAAAACCCAATTTAGTAAAAAAGGATTTTAAAAGAATTAGTTTATTATTAAAAACATCCATGTTTCTGGGATTAATTGCTTTTATCTTTGCTAGCTTTTAACAATTCTAAAATACTGTTGAAATTTTTGTTTACAATTAAATCCTTTAATTTTTCCTTGAAATTATAATTTAATTTACTGTAAGGAAAAGTTTGAATTAACTTTCTTACTTGAGTTAAACCTAGATATTTTCTTGTATACTCTGCATCAGAATATTTATAGGTTGTAAGGAACTCACTGTCTAATTTCTCCCTAAAAGATTCTAAAATAAAATTAAAATAATCTTTTAGTAATTTCTGTTCATCTGGTGTAATTTTAGGTTCAAAAAATACTTGGATTGGATGAGTTCGATAAGTGTTCCCTGATACATAAATTCCATCAACTTTAAAATCCTCAGAAATTATTCCTAATCCAACCCTACCTTTATAAGAACCTGTATCGACAGTTCGAACGTATAAAATATTTGATCTGATTCTCTCTTTAAGCTCGTCATTTATAAAGAGAATTATTTTCTGATATTTATTATTTTGATAATTATTAGCGTCTATGACCGTAATTTCATTATCTCCATCATTTTGCAGAACTTCTTGTTTTAATAGGTAATAATTTACTTTTAAGGGTTTTTGAACAAGAAATTTTTTAAGAAACTCATCTATTTCAGAACCAGCACGATAATTAAATTCTGTTTTAAGTTCATACTCTTTTTCGAGTATAACATTTTCTTTTTTAATTTTAACACCCTTAAATTTTAGATTTTCAGATTTAGGAGCTTTTTTCCTTTTGAAGAAACCAATACAGATGTTTGTCCCCGTGTATTCGAACACTTTTGTTTCAAATATTGTCATTTTTGTTATATTATAATATTTAAGGAAATCTTTACGAAATTTATTTGAAACAGATGCACCATATAAAAAATTCGATGGAATAATATAAATCAAATTCGTAATTTCATTTCTTAGATCGTTTATCATAGCAATTTGATATAAATCTTGATAACCATTATTTTTGCCTTTAAAAAATTCTAAGTATTTTTGAGTTTCTTTATGCTTTTGTATATATCCTAAATAGAGATATGGTGGGTTTGTTATATGAAATACAGGAAATTTTGTGTTATTCAAAAAGTCAGGGAAGCTCTCTAAATTATCTCTCAAATTGATATTTTTATTGGCTACTTCTGAGGGGATACCGTAATTTTTAGCATTTATAACACAATTTTTTACCATTACTGGTTGAATATCATATAAATAAATGTGATCTTTAAAAAATTGAATTCGTTTGCTGGGGGAAATTGAATTTAAAATTGGTAGAATTAAATTACCTTCCCCAGCGAACAAATCTATCCATTTATATTCCCACAATTTATCTTGAATTTCAGGAAATATATAATTTATAAAAATATCTTTTGAAGTTAAATGAACACCTAATGATCTTCGATGATTAATCTCTATAGAATCTCCTATATTGTTTCCCATATTTGTTTGACGCTCTAGAACTTATAGATAATTTTATAAATAACTTAGTATAAATTTAAGTTTATGATTGATTGGATTATAATGATATTTTATCAACTTTATACTTTAGGGTATCTAAATCTTGAACAGATATTTATCTCTAATCTGATTTTATTGCTGATTTTCCGCGGATTATACATCGTAACTTACTATTTCAATTATTTTAAGGATCGAAATAAAGAGTTGGGAGAAGGTGTAAAGTTATTCACTAAAAATGAGAAAATTTACTTTAGTATTAAACAAATATCTATCGTACTTTTTGGAATGATCTACTTCCCAATAACCGTTTTCATATGCTTTTATTCACTTTTAGTGAGTAGCAACTATATTAAACAAATCGGAGAAAATTTTCGCTTAAAACCAGTGAAAATCATAGCAAAACTAATCAATATTCTTGCTCCATTAATTGGAATTATTTGGTTTCTTTTAATTGAAGTAAACTACTATTCAATCGCGGCAGTAGGAATAAGTTTATTAGCTTATTTACACTATGGAATGAAAAATTCTTTCCTCTCTCTTTCTAAATTAATAGAAAAATATGACAAACGAAGTTTTAACAAATTTCCGAGAGCTGTTCAAATTATACTGATGTCCATATTAATCGCAACACCAACCGCAATTCTATCCCTATCTACGGCTTATGAACCTCCAGATAAAAAAACTTATATGATTAAAATGAGAGATGGCGTTAGATTAGCTACCGATGTTTATTTTGCTCCCGCTTCATTCGGTACACCAAAGCCAGTAATCCTAATTAGAACTCCTTATGGAAAAAATGGTATGGATATTTATAGAACATTTTACTCAACGCAAGATTATCACTTAGTCATTCAAGATTTAAGGGGAACACATGATTCTGAAGGAGGAGACAGATTCTTACTATTTTCTAAATCATATCAAGATGGTGTTGATACTCTTAATTGGATACTAAACCAAAGTTGGAGTAATGGTAAAATAGCGAGTGCTGGTGCTTCTGCTCTTTGTATTAATCAATACTTTTATGCAGGAATGGCCCCTGAAGGATTAGTCGCACAACAATTATGGTTTGGTACTCCAGAATTATTCGATCACGCTATATACCAGGGTTCTTATCATAAATCATTGACTGAAACATGGATAGAAAGTGTCGCGCCTGAAAATTTCCAATATCAGATAGATACATTGTTTAGTTTATTTCCAAAAAATGAGGTATTATATAATTCTACATCTTTATCGATATCAGCTGGACCACACTATTCGAACGTCTCGGTGTCTGCAATTCACGTTGGGGGATGGTATGACCACTTTCTTCAAGGTACAATCGATGGTTATATTGGATATGATGATTATGGAGCTCCTACTGCTCGTGGAAAACAAAGGTTAATAATGGGACCATGGACGCATGTAAATTTGTTTGATTCTACAAAACAGGGTGAATTAACGTATCCTAAAAATTCAATAGGGTTTGATTTAGCATTCAGTTGGGAACAGGAAGTTTTTGATTACGCTCTCCTTGGTAAATCTACAAATTGGGATGGCGCTAGGGTTGCGTATTATTTAATGGGAGACGTTGATACTCCTTCAAGTGAGTGGAACTATTGGAGATACGCTTATGATTGGCCTTTGGATTATGTGAATGATAAATGGTATTTTACATCTATAGGTGGTTTACTCAATAGCTCTTATCCATCAACAAATAAAAATTTCACTTATCTCTATGATCCTCGAAATCCAGTACCAAATAGAGGGGGTCAAAATGAACCCTTCGATCTCGAAGGCCCAATGGATCAGAGTTCAATTGAAAATAGAGCAGATGTACTAATTTTTGAAACATCTATATTAAACGAATCTATTGAAATTGTTGGAAGAATTTGGGGTAACTTATTCGTAACTTCTAACTGTACCGATACTGATTTCACTGTTAAATTAACTGATGTTTATCCAGATGGCCGTTCGATGTTAATAACAGATGGGTCCTTAACCGTTAGATCAAGATATAATTATACTACTGATGTATTTATGACAGGGGACCAAAAAGATGTTTACGAATTATTAGTTGATTGCTGGTCTACTGCTTATGTATTCGCTCCAGGAAATAGAATACGTGTGGCAATATCGAGTTCCAATTATGCACGCTTTGCGGCAAACCCAAATACAGGAGCGCCCTTAGCAAACAATTATCTAAAATATAATATTGCGAATAATACACTGCTAACGGGTCCAGATTATCCTTCCTGTATAATTTTACCACGATTAGTTAATATGAGTGCAACACACGTTTCATATTAAAAAAAACTCCTTTTTTTTTTAGACGGATTTAACCAAAAATAATCCTAAAATAGTATAGAATGAGAAAATAAAAAAAAATAAAAAAAATATTATTTATTTCAAAAATTTGTATTTTTCAGCCTTATAAATTCTATAGAAGTCTTCAATTGTAGTTAGTACTATTACAGCTATAATTACACCGGCAATTCCTCTGAAAATAGCATAGTATTCTGGAGCAACTCCTATATTTATAAGGTTGTCCCCAGGTTCGTTAACGAATAATATTGGAAATATCTCTGGTCTCATCATCATGAAGATTACTACTGATATTGATGCGAGTTTTACACCTATTGTAATTCCATGAAGAATCTGATGAGTAAAGAATTGCCTATTTCCTATTAATCCTCTGCTTAAATCCAAGATCCCTTCAACTAAAATGAATAGACCTGCGAATTGTAGGTATAATAGAAATTCCGCTTCAATCAAGCTTGTTATAGCCGGAATTGGTAGTACTATAAAGAAAATCCCTACAATTATAGCGATTACACCACCAATAATAACTCCAATGGGTTTAATATAGGGTTTTACCGGTCTTTTCTTTATTACTGAAATCGGAATTCCTTGTTCCCGTGCTAATTCAATTTGTTGTTTTTCCTTCTCTCGAATTTTCTTTGATTTAAAGTCTTCAGGAAAATAACCCTCCATCGATAACGCTACAAAAATTATAGTAATTATCGCAAAGGTTGAAAGGCATCCAATTTGTATTCCCTGAATTATATTTCCGAATAATTGCCAAAAATCAACATTCCCAAAAATGAAATCTACAATTTGTGAGATAAGTGTAATTCCAATAACTACAGCAAACACAATTCCTAGTACTTTGAGATAAGATGGCCACATTTCCTTAGTGATATAAACTTTTGGAGTTCCTCGTCGTTTATATTCCTTCGCAATGTTTTGTGGGCTCCCCATATGGGAAATTGCCATTTGAACAGATCCCAATGTAGGTTGACCCGTTTCAGATAACTCTTCTGCCTTACTCCTTATATGTTCTTCAAGTTCAGCCAAGATTTCCTTATGTTCCTTCTTATCTTTAAGCCATTCGGGTAATTTTGATTTAACTTCCTTTAAATATCCTTTTATTAAATTTGTCATTTCTTTTTCACTCATTTCTTAAACCTCTTTCTTTTAATTCTTTTTCAATATTATTTCCACAAACATCACAAAACCTAACTTCTAAATTTGAAAATTCGATTTTGTTGGCACACATTGGACAAAATAAATATTTTTCTGATTTTAAATTAATGCTTATATCATATAAAGGTGCAATAGCTTCAGTTAATTTACTATAAAATCCAGCAAGGTGATTAAAGACTTTTTTACCATAATCAGTAACTCTGTAAAATTTTCTCCTTCTTCCTGATTCTTCTCTTTCAGATTTTATAATATTATCGACTTCTAACTTTCTTAATATAGGATAGAGTGTTCCTTCTTCTATAACTAACATTTCATTTGTTTGGTCTGTTAAATTTTTCAGAATTTTATACCCATGTGAACCTTCTTCACCTGCTTGAATAATTATTGATAATATACAAAGTGAACTTATTCCTCTATTAATCTCAGTTTCTTGTCTTTCTACATAATCTCTGAACTCCTGTGAAGCTATTAATGCATTTGAATCTAATTCTCTTACACGTTTTATCAAATTTTTCAACTCCATTGTTTCAATTTTTAGTTTAATTTTTAATTTATTTAATAATATAGTATTCTATGGATACTATGCAACGTATAGTATTTAAAGTTTACTATTCTTTTCAAAGTAAAAATTTTTAAAACTTTAAATTTTCACCAATTTTTACTAATTAAAACCTAAATTTTTAGAAATAGCCCTTAAATCTAAATATGCATCAAAAAAATACACCTGTTATCATTGGAGCCGCTCAAATTACTCAACAAAAAGATGAACGTATACCGCTTGATCCACTTAATTTAGTTGCTAAAGCATGTAAAAATGCCCTTATAATCTCAGAAGCAGATAGTCTGAAAGAAATAATTGACACCATATATATGTCAACTATTTCTAGTTGGATTTATGAGGATGCTCCAGGGAAACTGAGTCAACTCCTTGGAATAAAACCAGTTCAATATTATACCGCCCCTATAAGTGGAAATACACCTCAATTATTAGTCAATAAGGCTGCTAAAGCTATTTCTTTAGGTGAAAGTAAAGCTATTCTTATTGCCGGAGGAGAGGCATCTTATTCTAAATATCGTGCTAACAAGGATAAAATTATCTTGGATTGGCCAAAACCACCTCCAGAAGCAACAAATAAAGCTCGGAAAGCAATTATTTTCTATCTAAGCAAGTTTGAAAACAGTTATAAACTTACTAATCCCCCATATATCTATGCTCTGATCGAAACTGCCCTAAGAGCTGCTTCCGGCAGAAGTTTAAAAGAGCACTCAGTTCATATAGGTAAGCGATATGAATGTTTTTCTAGCATAGCTTCTCAAAATCCTTATGCTTGGATACAAAATAAGTTTAGTGCAGAAGAAATAATTACCCCTAGTTCTGATAACCGCATAGTTTGTCATCCATATACAAAACGTATGGTTGCCAACCTTTATGTAGATCAAGCAGCAGCAATAATTATGACAAATGAAAATACTGCACAAAATCTTGGGATTGATCGAAAATTTTGGGTTTATCTAATGGGGGGTGCTGATCTTCATAATATTTTTTATATGACTCAACGTCCTCAGTTATATGATTCACCAGCAATAAGAAAAGCATCACAACTTGCATTAAAGCAAGCTGATCTAAAATTAGAGGATATAGATGCTTTTGATCTCTATAGTTGTTTTCCTTGTATGGTTGAAATTGCTAGGCAAGAAATTGGAATTCCTGATGATGATCAACGTGATTTAACAATAACTGGAGGACTTTCATTTTTTGGAGGACCTTTCAGTAGTTATTCAATGCATCCAATAGTTTCTGCAATTGAATTAATTCAAAGAAATCCAAAGATGAAAATAATGATATTAGCAAATGGAGGATATAATACATCAGAATCGATTGGGATATATGGAAATAGACCTCCTGCTATAGGTTGGAAAGAAAATGAATATGATGATATACAACAAAAAATTAATGCGAAAATTCTGCCAGAACCTATTGAAAAAGCGAATGGAGATCTTACAATAGAGGCATATTCAATAATATATAACAGAAAGGGCTTCCCAGAAGTGGGTGTCGTAATGGGAAAGTTAGAGAGTGGAGAACGTACTTTTGCTCTGCTCCCCTCAGATTCAAAAACTCTTTTAGAGCTAGAGAAAGAAGAACTGGTAGGAAAAACTTTTTTGGTTAAATATAATAATGAAACAAAACAAAATAATCTAATAATTGAGTCTTAAGGCCTTTCAATTAATTATTAATATGAGAAACTTACTTTAGATTCAGTATATGATTTAATATATTTATTTATACAATACTAATTTTAAATAATAATAATATCAGAACAATTTAGTTTATGGAGATCAAAACAATTAAATATCGGTAATTTGATTTTATATATAAGGAGACGGGTTAAGATAAAATTTATTTCAGTTTCCGAGTAGAATAAATTTTAAATTTACAAAATGTTAATAATATTATAAGAAGGGTATTATAATATGGGCCAAAAAAGTTCATATAAGGAATTCATAGATCCGATTATCATAAAAATGAAAAAGAACAGTAAATATATATATGATACGCTTACTAAGCCAAAAATTGTTAAGATTTCAATTTATGTTAGTTTGATCACATTTTTACCAGGATTAATTACGGGATTAATCGTTGCAATTAATTTTGGTTCTCTTGAATATAGTGTATGGTATAATTGGATAAGTGATTTAGGATCTCTTATATATACTCCCGCTCCCTTTATATTAGACTTAACATGTATATTAAGTGCAATCTTTATCGTCCCTTTAATTCTGAATTTAAGTCGATTATATAGTACACATCAAAATTATAAATTAGACAACTCAAAGAAGGAATATTATACAATCTTATTTAGAAGAATATTTGGTTATACAGGAGTCGTATGTCTTCTTGTTGGTGTTATTGGTATGTTTTTTGTAGGAGTATTTAGTTTAGAACGATCTCCATTTGATTTACATTATTATTTCTCAACATCAGCATTTGGTGGATTTGCTTTCGGCGCATTTTTTACGGGTTTAGCAATTGTATTAAGGAAAAGAATATTTCCGAAAGTCGTAGGGTATTTCATGATATTAGGACCATCTACTGCGTCTATCTTATACATAATATCCCCAGCACCATTAACAAGACAGTTTCTTGAGTGGATACTCATGTTTAGCTCACTTGCGTGGTATTATGTTATTGTTTTCATTACTTTACAAAAGTTAAATTCACTTCTCTTTTTCAATCCTGACTTTAAATGGTAAACCAGATTTTTTTCTTTTTCCTGAATTAGAGATTACTTATTGAAAAATGGACTCCAATAGTTTAATAAACACCTAGGATTTAAACTAGTTAAAACATAATTTTCATCATCTTATTTAAAAATTAGAGGATTTAAAATGAACTATTCTGAGCATGAAATGATAAATAACTATCTTACTCAGGTATATAAAAAACTTCCTGAATGGTTAAAACTAAAAAAAGAAGAAACTGATAAAATTTTAAAAGATTTAGAAACTCAAATTCTAGATGAAGCAAGAAATATCGCTGAAGGACGTGAGCCATCTGATTTTGATATACAGCAAGCACTTTTACAAATTGGTACTCCAGAAAGTATTGCTAAAATATACAAAAGCCGAGGTACACCAAAACTATATATAACAGGAGAAATTTTTGACTTTTACATAAGAACGATGCTTTTTTTCTTCCTAATTGTCATTGCTATTAATATCATTGTCTCAATTTTTAAGATTATTTTTCAACCTTTAAATTGGTTAATAAGCTTAGGAGAAATGTTTTCAGGAATGTGGATTGGTTGTTTGATTACTGCTCTTGTAATAACAGTCATATTTGTTTATTTTTCTATGGAGGGATTTTTACCCGAAGATTTTGGTGTAATTCCTTCACGATTGGCTTTAATATTCCCATTCCATATATCAGAAAAAGGACTTCAAGAAACTCGAGAATATACAAAAATTAAATTAGAAGAAGCAAAACAAAAAGCTAAAGAAACTATTATAGGAGCCCGAATTCGTACAAAAGAAAAATTAGCTGAAATTAAAGCAGTTACAAAAGAAAAACTAGCAACGGCACAATTACGAACAGAACAAAAGCTACTAGAAGCAAAAATGCGAAGAGAAGAAAAATTAGAAAGAGCTAAACAACGTAGAGAGGAAAGAAAAGAAGCAGCCAAAATGAAAAGAGAATTAAGAAAAAAACAGCCAGTTACAGTAGGAGAATTAATTTTTGGAGCTATTGCGGGTTTAATCTTTGGATTAATTATTATAATTCAGCCTTTTGCTGAAATTCCAGGCCTTTTTAAGATAGAATTCTTGGATTGGTTGAAGATATTTGGATTATTTATAGTTATTGGTGGATTAATTAACTTAATTCGCTTAATTATTGGAGTGAGGAATTATACGGGACAGCAAGTGATGTTAGTACTAGAAGCTCTTTTTTCATTAACATTTATCCCAATATTATTAATTCTTTTAAACAATCCTGAGATATTTCCTATTTCTCTGTTTTCAGGGAGACTCATTACTGAAATTCCATATGATACCAATAATTTAGCTTATATTATATATTTCTGGGTAATAATCGGAATCATAATTGCGATATTAGGGAGCATGATTGGGAATTTTTACAAAGTAAGTAAACTTCAAAAATTTAAATCAGATTTTTATTGATATCTTTATCAATTTTTTTTCCTATTATCTAATAATCATCTACTTTTATCAACCAAAAATTCCACCACCACCGCCACCACCGTCGTTTATACCCGGTATCAAAACAACCTTGGTAGCAAATAGAACAATAATAATTATAATAACTACTATAATAATTCCAATTAAGATATACCATTTTTTGTCCATATTATAACTTATTATATTCTATATATATAAAGCTTATTGCAATAGCGTCATGTATATTCTTTTATTTTTAAGATTCATACTAAATTATTAATATTTTTATTAAAACTCTTATCAATTAAAATTGTGAAGTTATAAACCTTGGGTTCCTTTTATTAGATATTAACCTCAATAATATAACAATTAATTATGGATTTGCCTAATATAATAGAAAAAAAGTTAAAGAATATCATATCTTTTTTGGAAGGAAAAAAGGTAATAGTAGCTTTTTCTGGGGGTGTTGATAGTTCCCTTTTAGCCTTTCTCTCAAAAAAATATGCTAGAGACACTCTTCTTATAACTGAAAGTTCAGTTCTTTATCCTGAAGAAGAAATCAATGAGGCCATACAATTTGCTAATAATTATGATATAAATCATATGATCCTTGAACGAGATCCCTTAAAAAACGAAGAATTCCAATGTAATCCTTCAAATAGATGCTATATTTGTAAAACTGTATTATATAATGATATCCTTGAAATAAAAAACAAAAAACATTTTGATATAATATTAGATGGTTCAAACATTGATGATCTTTCGGATTATAGGCCTGGAATGCAAGCCCTAGAAGAGCTAAAAATATCTACACCATATATTGATTTCAAAATTAATAAGAATGAGATAAGAGAGATTTGCAGATTTTATAATTTATATGTTCAATCTAAACCATCAATGGCATGCTTCTCTTCTCGAATTCCATATGGGCAAATTATAAATGAAGAAAAATTAATGATGATAAGAGAAGCGGAGAGGTTCCTAAAAAATAAATTCAACTTAAAGCAGTTGAGAGTCAGATTACATGAGAACAATTTAGGGAGAATTGAATTTCTACAAAGCGATCTCCCAAAAGTCTTAACTGAACAAAATATGAAAAAAATTAGAGAAAAGTTAAGAAATCTTGGATTTATTTATGTTACGGTAGATCTAGCAGGATTTCGCTCGGGTTCTATGAATCAAGTTCTCAATTTAGATTTATAATTAGCTTTAGTTTTGACTTTTTATATATTTTATTATCTTATTTCGTTTCTTTATCGCATTTGAAGCAGTCACTTGTATATCATTTTCCATTTCTTCTTTAGATTCTGGTGCTTGTTCTCCTATTTCTTGTTTTATTTTGGTGTAAGCTGATTCCCGAAATCGAGGCAAAATATTTTCTTGTTTATCTTTCGCAAAAATCATTTTTATTTGGTTCGAATCATCAACATACCCAATTTCAGAACATTTTATACCATTTTCTCTTAAATCTGAAATTATTTTATTGGAAACATCCTCAGAACAATAAATTAGCAGTGCGTCTAAAGAAACCCCTAAATAATCAACCGATACTTTTTCAAGTAATTCAAGAACAATCGGATTTACAAGTTTTCTTACTTCTTGTTCATAAATTGTTACTCCACATTTAGCTTCATAATTAATCTCATAGAGATCTCCTCTGAGCCCTCCGTTCGTCACATCGCACATTGCATGAATTTCATTTATATAATTTGAATTTAAGATTACTTTGCAAGCTTCAAGAAATTTAATATTCAACGTTTCTTTAACAACATGATGGTTTCCTGAATAAATTGCAGTGGTTGTGATTGTTCCACCTCCTGCACCTTCAGTCATAAGTATTTTATCTCCTTTTTTTATATTCCTTCGAGCAAATAGTTTACCCTCAGCAATACCAACGGCCCCAATCCCTCCTACAAGTCTATTTCCAATAACCATATCACCTCCAATTCTTAAAGTTGAGCCTGCCGTTATAGGTACATCAGTAAGTTCTGCAATTGTGGAAATTCCTGCCATAAAATCTAAGAGTTTACCAACATCAGCATCATCTCCTAAATGAACATCAACCATAATGGAAATTGGTTTTGCTCCTTTGACATAGAGATCTCGTAGTGCGGCTCTCGATACGCTTCACGCAAATGTATTGCATGAAATTACGTGAAAACCACACAAGAATGGAAAGTCGCTTAAGCGACTATGAATTCCTTCCATTTTAGATACAATGATTAAATCATCTTCTGCTTTAAAACCTTCAATATCACTAATTCTCACAGCACCAGCATCATCTAAAGAGCTAGGTGATAAGTATGCTCTCTTCTCTGTTTCAGATAGCTCTGCAATGAGCTTATGAACAAAAAAGTCGCCTGACCCCCTACAACCCACTCCTTGTTTTCCAATGGTCACATTTGACTTATTAATATCTAATAAATATCTCATAAAGGGATCTGAAACAATCCTAATATCACTCTTTTTACATTCTTCATAAATCGCTTCAGCAAGAAGAGTTGCGGACTCTTGTTTAATGTCTTTAAAATCCATATATTCCTTAACAAGCCGTAAAATAATTTCTTCCTTTCTAAAACCCTTTTCCATTAACCTTCTAGTTAAACCTTCTAAATCACTCAAAAAGAAAACCTTTTGTATATAAATCAATCAATATTAATTTATATTAAATAAAGAGATTATAAAATATATTTCCCCATGAAATCTATTTTTTTTTAAAAGAGAAATCTCTTTTATTTCATTCTTATTTTGCAAAAAATATATTCAAAGCTTTTTCTCTATATTCGGGGTCATTTTCTGCTCTTTCTAGCATTTCATTTAGATTTTTTCCATTCTCTTCAAAGAAAAAATCTCTTAAACGTAAAAGTGATTTAAAAACTCTTCTTAAATTTTTAACATCTGGATGGTTTCTATATGCTTTTAGAGTATCTTTAGAATAATCTTCCTTTTCCAAAGCATTCACAGCTACTTCAGCTGCTGCTTTTGCAGAATGCATAGATTGATGAATTCCCTCACCCGTTATAGGTGAGACGAAGCCGGCAACATCACCAATACACAATAGATTATCAGAGAACAAACATTTTTCTAAAATTCCATTTCTAGCAAGTGGATATGATCCTGACCAAATAGTTTTATAATCAGAAGTAAGATAATGGGTCTTTATGTATTGATCATTAATAAAATTACCAAACATCTTGTTTAAATTAACTTTTAACGCAATCTCAGCAGGTGAACCACAACCAATATTGAATCTTTTTTTACCCAATGGGAAAATCCAACCATATCCCATATAGCTTTGAAAAAAAACATAACCTAAATTATAATCTAACTTATTTTCTCCTTCCATTATAGCACATTTGCTAACAATGATATCTTTAAGCTCCCATTTTGAACGCAATCCTGATTTTATAGCTAATTTTGAACTCATTCCATCAGCAAGAATAATAATTTTTCCATAATACTCTTTAATCTCTTCTGGCGTTTTTGTCTTTACTCCTATTCTTTTTCCTTCTTTTATTACAAAATCATATGATAAATTCTTATCAAATAATTCAGCTCCCTTATCTACAGCAATGTTCCTTATTAAATCATCGAAATCTAACCTATCAACAATTACAGAATATAAATTATCCGTACGCCTCTGTTCGAGACTATGAAGATTTGCAGAATAAATCTTTGTGCCGGTGATTTTTGCAATGTTTAAGTTTTCTATTTCGGGATATAGTGCAAGAATTTCAGAGGACACTGAACCTCCACAAGGTTTTCGCCATTATGTATTTTTTTTTAATAAAGCTACCTTAAATCCCGCTTCAGCAATAATTCTAGCACAATGTGAACCAGATGGACCAGCTCCACTAATTACAACATCATACATAATTCTATTCACATGATTTCTAATATTAATTTAAATTATTACTCAATTTTTATTGTTTTGTATTTTTAATTTTTGATATAAAAATCTTGGAAGAATTTCTAGTTCAGAATATTCTTTTTTTATTAAATTCCTAGTCAATCCTTCTAAATCGCTCAAATTGCTCAAATCCTTCTAAATCTCTAAAAACTCTGAATTAAAGTTTATCATATATTTAAATTATTTTGAAAATTCTTATTTATAGTTGAGAATTCGTTTTTTTAAAAAAGACTAATATGACATCTCTTAGAATAACTACGCCTTGTCGGATACATCTTTCTTTAATCGATGAAAATGGATATACGGGTAGGGTAGACGGCGGTATTGGACTTATGTTAGACCGACCTAACGTAGTTTTTGAAGCGTCTAATAGTGCTAAAGAATTTAAAATTGAAGCTCATAAGTATTATCGAGAATCAATTGAAGTTATTAATGAAATAGCTTCAAAAGTATTTAAAATATTTAATATTAGTAATAAAAACTTTCACTTCAATCTTAAAAGATATTTTCCATCCCACGTAGGATTGGGCTCAAAGACGCAATTATCCTTAGCTATAGCTACCGCCATAACGAAATTGAAGAACTATTCTCATTTAACTACTAGTGATTTAACAAAAATAGTAGAAAGAGGAGGTACCTCTGGAATCGGGTGGAGAGGTTTTGAAACAGGAGGTTTTATATTAGATGGAGGACACGATTTTGGGAAAGGAAAAGAAAAGGAAACTTTTTTACCATCATCCGCTTCAATTTCAGCAAACCCAGCATTAACAATTTTTGCGTATAATATACCTGAAAATTGGAGGTTCGTCTTAGTAATTCCTAATGTAAAGAAAGGAGCATATGGAGATGAAGAAGTTAGTGTTTTTCAAAATTATGCACCAGTTCCTAGAGATGAAGTAAATGAAGTTTCTCACCAAATTATTATGAAGGTTATTCCCGGGATTATAAAAAATGATTTATATTGTTTTGGAGAAGGATTAAAAAGAATTCAGAATATTGGATTTAAAAAAATCGAAATTGATTTGCAACACGAAATTGTCAAAGATCTTTTAAAATTTTTTGAAGAGTATGGATTAAAGGCATACGGTATGTCATCTTTTGGACCTAGTGTTGTTGGGGTTGTAGAATCTGACTCAGAAGCAGAAATTTTATTAAGAGACGTCCAAAAGAATCAGAAAAATAGTGGAGGACATATCTATATATGTAAACCTAATAATATAGGTGCAAAAATAGAATTTATAGATTGATTATAAATGCCCAAAACTAATAATAAAATTTATTTTTCATCTGATCTAAGTGATAGAGAAAGAGCTTGTTTTGAAACTGGTATCAAATTAGGGGCGTTATATCATATTCTATGTGGAATTCCTATTCAAAGTGATGAAAATATAATTAATTCGATAGAAAGAGGTATTGAATCAGCAATTTCATGCCAACCTTATGTTAAATCTGTAAAAATTCATTTAGATAGGGAAAAAGTTTTAGGGAAAAAACAGTCAGAATTTGATTATGATGAGATT
This sequence comes from Promethearchaeia archaeon, assembly GCA_029856155.1. Taxonomy (GTDB): domain Archaea; phylum Asgardarchaeota; class Lokiarchaeia; order Sigyniarchaeales; family SOKP01; genus Loki-b32. Next base: position 78,171 of record JAHQWL010000040.1, on the reverse strand, counting down.
ACAGGCAGAATAATACAAGCAGAAATAAATATTGAATATGAATCTATACACGTAGTAGCAAAAGTAGAATGGGTTGATGAATTGGAATATCCTTTAATGTTTATTGAAAAAATTCAAAATAAGGATTAAATCAATAATTTATTTATATAGTTCTTTACTAATTTAATAGTTTTTAATGCTCTTTTATTATATCCAAATCTTTCAATATTTTCTATTAATCCTTCTATTTTTTCATTTATCTTAGAAAATAGAGCTTGGTTTTGATTTTCTCTGGCAATCTTCAAGCGAGTTGTTAGAATTATTGCTTCTAGCGCTAAATTTTCAGCTCTATTAAACAATTTATGAGTTTCTTGAAGTTTTTCAGTAAAAATGACATCTAATTTAAATATAGGTATAACTACTTCTCCTAGATTATCGGTTTTGGTTTTTTGAAATTCTTGTGAAGCTTCGCCTATTAGAATTCCCCATGCTTTTTTTATGTATGGCATATCCATAGCACGAGATTCTATATTTTTAAAACCATAATATTTTAAGGGAAATTCTGTTAAATCAATAGGAGACTCTGCTTCTTTTAATGCAGCTAGAGCAAATAAATATACATCATCAACAAAATTGATTGCAATTGTATTATACTCCTTCAAATTTTTATAAGTACTAGTACTGTAGAAAGGAGATATTTGTATTTGCTCTCCTTCTATCATTCTAATGCCCATACAAGAAGCATTGGGTTTAATTTCCATACCATTTTTTGCTATAGAATAAGTGGTGGCTATAATTTCATATAGATTACCTTCTTTTAGCCCAAAATCTTTATAGTTAAACATTTTGATCCGTTAATAAGATTATATTATTATTTTTCTTTGATCTTTTTAAGATTCTTCTCTAAAGAAAAAATTTAAAGAGTAAATTTATTTACCTTAGGTCTTGTTTCAATTTCAGGATAAATTTTACCAACTATAGGTGGAGAACTATTATAAATCTCTTCAATATCTATTAATCCATATTCGATATCTTCAACTGATTGAATACCTGTAAAGGTTCCTTTCACTACTTGGCTAGCCATATCGAAATTAGCGGCAATTACAGCAACTTTTGAATTAACAGGAATCTTTAAAAAATCCTCTTTTAATGCTGTCAATGGGAAATAGAGTCTATTGTGATCAACAGCATTTAGTTGAAGATGCGGAATAACTACGGGATACCCATCAGAGGGATCGATATATGCTATCGCTCTTATACCTATTTTATCTGTAAATAGCTTATACCCTATAACATTTAGTCTTTTTTCTTCTAGATTAGTTTTTGCTTCTTTAATAATAGCTTTAAAAATTTTTCTTGGGATACTACCAGGTGGCAAATCTCTAATATGGGTTACAGCAACAAGATCGTTATAAAAAACTTTATAAACATTAATATAAGTTAAATATCGGAAAAAATCTAATTGATTGAAATATTCAAGGTCTTCACCTTCTTTTTTAGTATGGGTAAAATCAGCTTTAACTTGAATGAACTTAAATGGAGCTTCCGGAGTCATATAAAAAATTCCTTGTTTTGGATTTTTTTGCACATTTTCTTTACTCGTACCTGCAAAAAATTGACCCCATACTATTTGATCTCTGCTTTTCGCCCGATTTGATGTAATAATTGTAATATGGGGCCAACCCCTTGAATCTATTGTAGAAACTAATTTTACCATTATTTCTGGTTGAGTAAATGCAATAAGATTATCTGAAAATTCAGAATCCCAACCAAATTTACTATTATCTTCACTCATATTTTATCAAGTTATTTAATTTATTTAAATTGTTATTTGATATTATCAACAAGACGGTGTTGTTGATTTTTTACTTTTATTGGTATTAGTGTCATCATCCTCCGACCTCTTTGTCAATCCTGACCAACATGAGTTTTGAACACCTGTACTTTCTGCAATTCTAAGAAAATGTTCCATATCTTCTTTTTTCATTAATGGCTCATCCTTTAAGGACCATTCCATATCTAATCTTTCATATTTTGAGCTACAAAGATTATTAAAAGAAAGAAGATCCCATCTTTCAGGAAAATTATCTAATCTATTTACAATGAATTCTCCGATTTCTTTAACATTTTCATCAGTAGCTGTATAATGGGGGATAATTGGAGTTCTGATCCACATTTTTTTATCATTTTCTTTTAAATAATTAGAAATCCAAATGGCATTTTCTAATATTACTTCATTAGGAACACCAGTATACTCTTTATGCTTATCTGAATCTATATGCTTTATATCTAAAAGTACTAAATCGACATAAGGTAGAATACGTTCATAAACAATTTTGGATGCATATCCACATGTGTCTATAGCAGTATGTATTCCATTATCTTTACATTTTTTCAAAAAATTAGTTATAAAATCAGGTTGTTGGGTAGGTTCACCACCAGAAACCGTTATTCCTCCATTTGATTTAGTATAATAAATCTTATCTTTTTCTATCTCATAGTAGAGATCCTCTAAATTCCACAATTTACCTAGCATATTTAATGCCGTAGAAGGACATTCCTCTACACACTCTCCGCATCCATTACATTTTTTTCTATCAATATTCAGGCCATTTTTGTAAAATGATAATGCTTTTTGTTGGCATGTTTCTATGCATGTATTACATCCAATACATTTATGTTTAAACCATTCAAGTTGAGGAATTTTAAGTATAGATTCAGGATTATGGCACCATATGCATTTTAATGGACAATGTTTAAAAAACACAGTTGTTCTGATTCCTGGACCATCTTCAGTTGAAAATTTCTGAATTTGGAAGATTAAAGCTTCAGATAATGCCATAATCTTAAATTTTTTCTTTAGTTTTAATAATAATTGGAAAATAAATAAAAATTACTAAATTCTATGAGATTCTCTTGCAATTATCTCATCCTGTAATTCTCTACCTATGGTGGTGAAATATGCATTATAACCCGTTACTCTAACTAAAAGATTCTTATAATTTTCGGGATGTTTTTGAGCGTCCTTCAACATTTCAGCATCAAGCATATTAACTTGTAACGAAGTCCCTCCATTTTCAATGTATCCTCGTAAATAAGCTTTAAATTTCTCTTTATGTTCTGGATCTTTAATTATAGACGGATTAAAAGTAATTGTATGGCTTGCTCCATTGGGTAAATAATTAAGGTATTCTCCAGATTCAGTTTTTCCTCCTAATACTTTACCAATAGAATTAGTAACTGCTGTAGGCCCTTTTTTATCAGCTCCATTGGTAGGACAGATTGCATTTGATAGAAATGATCCCTTATTCCGTCCATTTGGTGTTGCTATTGTATAACTAGCGTCTGCTCCAGCCCAGTAGTTCCATGATAACATTCCTGGACGATATTGATAGTTGGTTGGTGTTTTATATTTCCAACATTCTTCAGCCCATGTTTCCATTACCATTTTAGAAAATTCATCAACATCATCTTCATCATTCCCATATTTAGGAGCTTTATTCATTAAGTAAGTTTGCATTACCTCGTTTCCTTTAAAGTCATTCATAATGGAATTTTTGATTTGTGCTATTGTGTATTTTTTATCCTCATATACAAGCTTCTTAATTGATAGTAATGAATCAACTGTCGTAGCATATCCCACTCCTTCAACAGTAATAAATCTCAATTCAGGACCTCCATTTATAATATCTAAACCTTGCTCTATACATCCTCGAACGATCGAAGATAGGTATGGAGTGCGAATAAAATCACCTCGAAGTTCTTCGCATAAATTATTTATATCCACAGTATATCTAATAATAAATTCAACCTGTCCTTTCCAAGCGTTATAAAATTCTTCCCATGATTGAAAATCTTCAGGATTTCCTGTTTCTGGTCCGATTTGTTCGCCAGGTTTAGTAACAATATCATTTCTAGGCATATTTTTACCATTCCATAATGTTAATTCAATAGATTTAGATAAATTAGGATTGCAATTTACAGTTCCGCTTCTATCATTACCTTGCATAGTATTTTCTAGGCAACCTACTACTCCATAATTCCAAGCTTCTTCTTTAGGTATACCTTCTTTAACCATTCCAGCAATACTTCTCTCGTCAAAATTCAGAATGAATTGAGCTCCTTGAGCTCTCGCAATCATATCTATTAATATATCCAAAAGTCTTTCTGGAGAATTTCTATGAATTCTTACGTTAGGTTTAGGCTCAAGACTCGGATACCATGAATCTATGACTTCAAGCATAGTGTAAGTAAGTTCATTTGTTAAATCATCTCCATTTGAACCACATCCAGAAAGTGTTATAATTTGACCGAATCCTGATAATAATCCCTGATTACCAACTCTAATCATTGCATCATACACAGTATTACAATGAAACCAGAAACTGCTTAATATGTCTTTTGCAAATTCTTTACTGAATGTTTTTTGCTTAATAACATCTTTTTTATATAAATCCCATAGATACTGATCAATTCTACCAAAAGAGAGGCCTGCTCCAGGGTATGATTCTTCAGCCATTACTAACATATGAGTTAGCCAAACTGTTTGAACTCCTTGCCAAAAAGTCTCAGCAGGCTCCCATGGTACTTTTTCTAAATTCATTGCCATTTGTTCAAGTTCTTCAGCTTTCTTAGGATTATTAGTTTCAGTTTTTAATCTTCGGCTCTCTTCAGCATATTTCTTTGCTAATTTCTTTGGAATTTTAGCTGCAGTCATGATTGCTCTGAGTTCTCCTCCTTTTGGTCCAATTTTTTCCTCTTCTGTAAGTTCATCATAGGTTTTGCGAGCTTTTTCATAGATATATTTAAATCCTTTTTTAACTACAGTTTCATAATCAGGTATAATATGACCTGGAACTGCTCCTAGATTTCCAAATCCAGATTTATGGTACTTAAAAACAGCTTCTCTATTTCTTACATTTTTCTTCCAATATTCTTTTGCTTCTTCCTCATTAAAGCATCTGCTTAATTGAGTATTAAATCTCCCACCTGCAATTAAATCATTTTCAGAAATAATTTCGTGAGGAATATAATCAAGCATAACTTTTTCGAGAAAGGTGACTCTACGTTCTGGTAGAGATAATTCCCAAAAATTATCTGGCAATTCAACTGGTATAGCCATTGATCTATATGATGATGCAAATACACCTTTATCATTTTTTCCTAATACTTGGATATAGTAATATACTTCAGGATTAATATACCAATCTCCCTCATGAAACACGATATCCCAATCTGTTCCAGTTGTAAATGGCATAAATTGATTATTCCATTCTCGCTCTAGTCCCCTAAAGTAATAATCTCTAAGCCATTTAGATCGAGGAGAAAGACCATGAGATTCAGCAATAGGGAATTTTGTCTCCCTTTTTTGGTCAGAATAATTTACATTGGTTTTACTCATGACTTTGAACCTATTTAATCTGATTAATAATAAATAATTTTAAGTCTCTTATTAATTTAAGAGATCTTCTCTTAATTTTATTTAAACTAACTAACGTTTTAAATTTTCAATTTATTTTTAATAACAATAATTTCCAAAGCGAATATTAATTTTAATAAACTAAAAAAAAATAGAAAGACTTAATTTATTTAAGTCTTGCTTCAGAGAGATGAAGATGGTCTGTTTCGACTTCTACAAAAGCTTGAAAAATTTCTTTCACTCTTGAATTTTGAGCATCAGCAGCAGCTTGCCCGTAAAATTTTATTGCTCTGTCCTCTCTGCTATGAGATTCCTTTAGGTTTGGATTATATTTAGCCGCACATTTGTCATATTTTGGAAATTCTATTTTGTCTAACTTTAAAATTTTCTTCCAAACAGAAGCATGTTCACCTTCCACTTTAGCAAGGATTTTAAATATCTTTTGACCATCTAATTCTGGAGTTTTATTACTTGCACATTTATAAAAGATATTGTTCGATATTTCGACTTCTAAAGCTTTTTCTACATTAGTCTTATCGGTTTCGTTTAATTCAACATCCCAAGCACCAGCGTCATCATATTCTGTCGATTCTACAAAATATTTTTTAAATGCGCCACAAAAAGGGCATCGACTTGGGGCTTCTTCTCCAATATATGCTTCTCCACATATTTTACATACAAATACTTTAACAAAAATCTTTTTTCACCACTTTTATAATTAATTTTTTTCCTATTATTTTCTTACAACTTAGTATAAGATTTCAAATTTAGATTAAATTATTAAAAATTTTCACAGTTTTTATAGTTTTAACTTAATTTCTAAAAATTTTAAAAGTTAAATGCAATTATTAAAAAAAAATAGAATATAAAAAGAATTATAGAATCTTATAAAAAGCATTAATATATTTAATCTTTGAAATGATTTATCGAGTTCTAGGCATAGATCCTGGTAGTTTATCGTGGGATTTCTTCGGTATTGAGGATAATAAAACAATTCTTGACACATCTTTACCCACTAAAGAACTAATTGCGAATCCTCAGAAAGCTATTACTATAATTAATTCTGTAAAAAATATTGATCTAATGGTTGCTCCAAGTGGGTTTGGGCTTCCTTTAAAAAATGTACAAGAGTTAACAGAGCAAGATATTTTTTTTACATTATTAAAATTTGATCAGAAAGAAAAAGATAAATTGGTTGGACTTGGTGAAGTTCTAAGATTAATAAAAGCTCAAAAGATACCTGGTATCATTGTACCTGGAGTTAAGCATCTACCTACTGTTCCAAAATATCGAAAAATTAATAAAATCGATATGGGTACAGCAGATAAGATTTGCACTGCTGTTACTGGAATTAAAGACCAGATGGAAAGATTTAAAGTTGGTCCGGAAAATACAAATTTTATTATGGTGGAGATAGGTTATGGATTTACAGCAGTTTTAGCAATTGAAAATGGCCAAATAATAGATGGAATTGGAGGAAGTAACATAATGGGTTTTAGAGCTTGTGGCAGTCTTGATGGAGAATTAGCCTATCTAATTAAAAATATTCATAAAAAAAATATATATAAAGGTGGAGTAGCCTATATTTCTGGTTATTCCGATTTGAGTTTGAAAGAAATTACACTTTTAGCTGAGAAGGATGAACAAACAAAGATTGCTCTAAAAGCTTACTTATCAAGCGTAAAAAAAGCTGTTTTTGGAATATCTTCGTCATTTTCATCCAAAGAAAAAATTAAAGAAGTATTATTGGCGGGCCGAGGATCAAATTTAGCATATATTCGAGAGAAAATGATTCGTGGTTTAATTGATGTTGCTCCTGTAAGAATAATGAATTCATTTAGTCAAATAGCAAAACGTGCTGCTCAGGGTGCAGCTTTTATAGCCAATGGATTATTGGGTGGTAGATTTGAACCTATTATTAGTAATTTAAAAATTAGAGAAGCTAATGGATCAATTTTAGATGATATTTTTATTCCATTTGAAAAAGACAAATTGATAAGTGATTTAAATTAGAATTCTTATAATTACTGGCCTACAGAGTTATGACATAATAGAAAAGATAGTTGAACACGTAAAAGAGCATAAGATAAACATTATAAAAGCACCAATATCTATTTCTGCATTTCTCACAGAATCTATAACAACTACTATTTTAGAACAGATAGAAATTTCTAATTATGATTTGATATTATTACCTGGTTTTATCCAGTGGGATTCTACAAATTTAGAAGAAAAATTTTCTATAAATATTAGAAAGGGACCAGAATTTGCCTCTGATTTGTCTATTACTTTAAAAAATTTAGAAAATTTCAACTTATCTAATACAATACCGGCAAATAGATTATTAGAGATTTCAGGAGAAAACGAATATACTGATATTGTAAAGGAACAATTAGAACTAGCTAAAAATCAACTTGGTTCTCATACATTTTACATTAATGAAAAAACCCCCAATATCATAATTGGAAGGGATATGCCACCCCCTATAATTGCTGAGATAGTCAATTGTACTGAAAAAAACAATGAGCATATTCTTAAAAAAACAAAACATTATATAAATTCTGGAGCGGATATTATAGATATTGGATGTATATCTAATAAACCAAAACCCGAAAGAATCAAAGAGATAATTAAATTAATAAGGTCCAAATATAATGTTTTGATAAGTATCGATTCAATGGTCCCAGAAGAGATAAATGCTGCTGCAGATGAAAACATTGACCTCATTTTAAGTTTAGATCTTGGCAATTATGAAGAAATGTTAAATCTGCCTAAAAACATTCCTATTGTTATACTCCCCACAAATGTTAAGGAAGCCTATTTTCCTAAAGATCCCGAGACTCGAGTTAAAAATTTATTTAAATTAACAAAGATATTATTTAGCAATGGATTCAAGAAATTAATAGCTGATCCTTTATTAGAAACACCAATTAGTCCAGGAATTTGCAACTCTTTGGAAGCTTATTTTCTATATAAAAAGAAAGTTATTGAAAATAAGTATAAACCTTTTGAATTACCAATGTTTTTTGGAATTTCAAACGTAGTAGAACTCATGGATATTGATTCTGTCGGAATTAATGGACTTTTAGCTAGTATTGCAATTGAATTAGATATGGGAATTCTTTTTACTGTTGAACATAGTGCAAAATTAATGGGAGGGGTAAGAGAATTAAAAGATAGTGTAAAATTAAATTATATTGCCCAACATAATAAAACTCCCCCAATAAACCAAGGAATCTCAATATTAAAGGCTAAAGGAAAAACAAGTCAAGAATTACCTACTATAAATCAAGCTAATGTGATATTAGTAGATAAAACCGTACAAGATTATATCCCCGATCCTAATGGATATTTTAGAATTTATACAGATAACTATTCTAAAAAAATTTTTGTTCATTTCTATTCTTATGATGACAATTTACTTCAAACTTTTATAGGGGAAAATGCTGAAGCTTTAAATAAAAAGATAATTCAAAATGACTTAACTAAAGATATATCTCATTTAAATTATTTAGGTAGAGAACTGAAAAAAGCAGAAATTTTTTTATTTTTTGGAAAACCTTATATCCAAGATGAATAAAAAAAAAATTGTTTATTAAACTATTTCATGACATATCTTTGCGTCCATTCCAGGTTCTAGAAGTGGACCTAGTTTTGCCATGTTCTTACCTAAATTCTTATTATGTAGTTTCAATGCATCAGAATCAGCATATACTTCATAAAAAATAATTGAGTTTTCCTCTCCCTTTATTGTGTGAGGAATGTATTGTAAACATCCTGATTCTGATTCTTTTATTTTAGGTACAACTTCTTTTAAAGCTTCAATAGCCTTTTCCATATTTCCATTTTTCACTCGAACAGTTGCTATTAGGGTTATCGGGATAACAATCACCAATTCTTTCTTTATAATTTTAATATTAATTCTAATTTTTAATCAAAAAATAATTTTATTAGTTTTTAAAATTTTGATATTTAGAATTAAATTTGTTAGTTTTTATTTATTAGAATTTAATAAATTTCATTTGTGAACTAAAATTAACAAAATTAGTCTTTTTAAAATTCTAAGGATTCCCATTTATTAATATTATATGTTTTATAATTAATTTATGAGTAGAAATTTAAATAATTAATAAACTTATATAGCATACGCTTATGAACTAAACATCCTCAAATGGTTTAATATTATGATCCCAAAAAATATGGAGTCATTTCTTAATGAATATCTTCCGAAAGATACTTTTAAGGCTCGGCTTAAGAAAGATCAAGGAAAATGTTATATAGAATTTAGTAATTTAGATGTCCATCTTTTATCACATTTAGGAATTATTAGTGATAAAGTAGGTCCACACCTAGTTGCCTGTATATGGGATGAAGATTCACCACTTGAAATCGGAGGATATGTAGTCGTGGATTCTCTCGCGGGAGGTCGCCCTTCAATGGGGGGGATTAGGATGTTACCAAATATAACTCCATCTGATATCCATAATTTAGCACGAGGTATGACATTAAAAAATGCTGCTGCTAATCTCCCCTATGGGGGCGGAAAAGCTGGAATTGTGACTGAAAGGGACCTCTCTCCCGAAAAACACACTGAAGTTGTTCGTGGTTTCGCCCAATTAATTCGACGGTATAAGGAGATTTACCTTCCAGGACCTGATGTTGGCACAAATGATGCTGATATGAAGACTATTGCTATTGAGAATGGGTTAGATAATGCTCTCTCTAAACCCGCTGATATGGGAGGGAATCGTATTGATGAAATTGGGGCTGCTGCCGGAGGAGTTATAATTGCTTTACAAACTTTGTTAAAAATTATGCCAAGATTAAGAATACTTAATCAATTTGCTAATTTGGAAATTCCTAATATACAAGACCTTAGTATTTTGATTCAAGGCTTTGGGGCTGTTGGTGCACATGCAGCCCGGATATTGAAAGAAAGATTACCTGAAGCAAAAGTTATAGGAATTAGTGATTTGGAGGGATATTTATATAACAAATCTGGATTGCCTATTGGAGAATTATTTAAATTATGGAAAGAAAAAAAATTAGTTACTAATATATATTTTAAAAATCAAATAATCTCAGAGGGATATAAACACCCAACTAAATTTTCTACAAATGCAGATAATTTACTCTTGGAAAATGCATTTTGTTTCATTCCTGCCGCTCCAATTTTTAATTACTTATGTGTTAGAAGTTCAGAAAATCCCTCGATGACCGTTGATCGAATGGGAAAATGGTCATTAATTATTGAAGGAGCTAATACTTATTCTCCTGATCCAAACAGAAAAACTGCCCGAATTCGAATGGAACAGATTGTATATCGAGAAAAAGGAGTTATGATCGCAAATGATTATTTAGTTAATTCGGGGGGAGTAATATTTGCAGCCCAAGAACATATTATAAAAACCCCAGATCACTTACAAATTCCAGAAGAAATGTTAGGTAATCGTGAAGCAGTACAAGAATGGTTAAAAGATCATACAAATGAATTTGCTGAATTATCAAAACAACGCTTACTAGCAGGTGAGGAATATAGAGAAAAAGTAATTCATAATAACATGATTGAATTAGTTGATATTTTAATTAAAAATTCTGATATGTTACCCTGCACTGCTGCTGAACAAATAAGCCTTCAACGTCTTACAGCAAAAGAAAGAGAACGTACAGCTAAAGATATTATGATAGCAATACCAACTATCGACGTTAAAAGCACAATTCAAGAAGCCGCATCCTTGATTATTAAAGAAGCAAGTGATATTATAGCTGTTCTTTCGAGTGGTAAACTTGTAGGTGTTGTAACCGATTGGGATATTACTAAAGCTACAGCGGACGGAAATATAAATGATACTCTTGATAAAATAATGTCTAGAGATGTTATTACTTCTCATCCAAATTTTACAATTGTAGATATAGTACGTGAATTGGAACAGTATAAAATCTCAGCAATGCCTGTTGTGGAAGAAGGTATTGTATTAGGAAAAGTTAACTCAGATCTAATTGCCCAGCGTTATGTTTTAGACTTACTTCAGTCCCAAAAACCCCATTTATAATTAAAATTTCAAATATAAATTAATAAAAAGATCAAGATCTTAATAGTATTTTATAATATTATATATGGTATCTCTTTGTGCGGGTCTTTTTCCTGCGGTATTTATTATTTTCACTATTTCTTCTGGAGATAAATACTCACCAAATTCAGCACCGGCACTTTTTGAAATATTTTCTTCCATTAATGTTCCAGAGAAGTCATTAACCCCGTAATTTAAAGAAACTTGCGCAAAATTTGGTCCTAATTTTACCCAACTACATTGTATATTATCAATGTAATTATTTAAGAATAATCTTGCTACACAAAATAGTTTTAAATCATCCATTCCATAGTTTGGTTTTAAAGGAAAATTTTCAAGCTGAGATAAAATCGGATTTTCTTTAACGAATGGTAATGGTACAAATTCAGTGAAACCATGAGTTTCCTTTTGTATATCTCTTAATATTTCCAAATGCTTAACTCTATCACTTAACCTTTCAATATGGCCATACATTATGGTAGACGTTGTTGGAATCTTTAATTTGTGAGCCGTAGTTATAATTTCTTTCCATAGAGAAGTATTAACCTTATTTGGGCAAATTACTTTTCTTATTTCATCAACTAATATCTCTGCAGCTGTTCCTGGAATAGAATCCAGCCCTGCTTTTTTTAATTCTCTAAGGGTGTCTATTATCGAATTTTCAAACAATTTAGTCATATAGAATATTTCTTGTGGAGAAAATGCATGTATATGCATTTTTGGATCGATATTTTTAACAGTTTTAAGAATATCTAAATAAAATTCAAACTTTACGTCAGGATTTATGCCACCTTGAATACAAACTTCCGTACATCCTGCATTTTTAGCCTCAATTATTTTTTCTCTAATCTGATCAATAGTAAGTAAGAATGCTTTAGGATGTATTGCTGGTAAACTAAAAGAACAGAATTTACAACATTGATAACAAATATTAGTGAAATTTATATTTCTATTTATAACAAAAGTCACAAGATTTTGCTTTTTTTCAAAGCAGATCTGATCAGCAACATACTGTAAAGCAAAAAACTCTTTTCCCTTTACCTTCAAGAGTTCTAAGGCTTCTGCTGAACTTATTTCATCCGAATCTAAAGACTTCTCTAGAATCTTCCTTATTTTTGGACTGATATTTTCAGAAAACGGAGTATTTATCATTTAAGTTTATATTATCTATTACTTTTTTAATATTTTCTGAACAAAAACCTTCTTTATTGATAAACTTGTTATAAATAGGAAGTCTCTCTTTGAGATTATAACCTTTCTCTTTACAAATTTTACCTAATTCATCTATTTGAGGCCATTGATTGTCAGGATTTATATAATCTAATGTGATAGGGGAAATTCCGCCAAAATCATCAATTCCCATATCGATAAACTCTCTTTCAAAACCCTTTATAAGATTTGGAGGGACTTGAATAGCCATTTCGTTTTTAAAGATAATTCGAGCAAATCCTACTATTTTAAGCATTTCTTCAAGAGTAATTAACTTTTTGGGCTGGTAAGGGATATTTTGTTTATTTATGAAATTCTGAATTATTACTTCTTGTATATGCCCATATTCATCATTGATCTCCTTAATTAAGTATAAATCTCCAATGATATCTTCAATACTTTCTCCAATACCTAATAATAAACCTGTAGTAAATGGAATTTTTAATTTTCCTGCATTATTTATATGCTCTATTCTTTTTTTTGGCAGTTTTCCAGGAGAATACTCATGTACTTCGCCTTTTTCAAAGAGTTTCATACTTGTACTTTCAAGCATTAATCCCATACTTGCATTATATTTTTTTAAATTCTTTAATTCATTATAAGTTAGATATCCTAAATTTGTATGGGGTAAAATATTAAAATCTAGAAGATTACTACTAATATCTTTTACAAGATCAATATAATTTGAACAATTTCTTTTTTCAAGTTCTTTTTTAACTTCAAGAAAACTTTCGGGACATTCTCCAGACATTATAAGAGCTTCTTTACAATTGTATTGAAGAGCTTTCTGAATTAAATTTACAATGCATTCATTACTAAGTAAAGTAACATTGTCATCGCTACATAATTTCGGAATTTTATAATTATAAACGCAATATCCACACTGATTTATACAATAATTTGAAAGAGAAAGTGTAAAATTTTTAGAATATGTAATTACATAACGATCTTCTTCAGGTAATTGATCTTTTATATCTTTAACCTTAATACTTAATTTCTTAATAGTTAAACCCATTAACTGCTTGATTTTCTTTTCAATCATCACTTTCTCTTTTTATAACTTAAAGTAATATAATAAGTTCTGATTTTAACATCAAATAAATCGAATCTAGGTGCACTTTTTATCTCTTCAAATCCTATTCCTTCTACCAAGCTTGTTGCTTCCTTTCCACCCACAATCCAGGGCGCTATAGTTAACCTTATATCATCAATTAAATTATTTTGTATAAAACTCCAATTCAAATTACCCCCACCCTCAAGTAAGATAGTATTTATTCCCAAACTTTTTAGGATCGGTAAAAGCTTTATTAAATCCACACGTTTACCATCCCCAGCTCTAATTATTTTTACTCCTTTTTCTTCATAATCTCTTTGTTTGGTAAACGGAACATTGTCAGTAATGCAAATTATTGTAGGATAAATGTCTGGTTGAAAGGAAATTACATTCGATTCTAGTGGTATCGTCAAATTGCTATCTAAAACAATTCTATAATATCCTTTGTGGTTATAATATTTAATATGCAATTTTGGATTATCTTTTAAAATTGTCTCCTTTCCTACCATTATTGCATCAACTTGAGTTCGAAGTTTATGAACCTCTTTCCAGTCAACTTTATCCGATAATTCTGAATCACCTTCTTTAGTAGCAATTTTACCATCTATAGTCATTGCAGCGTTTAAAATAATATAGGGGTTGTTAACTTTTTTCAAATACTAACCCTCCTTTAATAAATGTCTTTTTTATATTTTCTGATTTTGTTCTTTGAGTAATTAAATTATATATATTATTAGAATCTAATTTAGAAGAAAAAAGATTTGGAGAGCCAAGATCAATTAAAAAAACATCAGCAAATTTTCCTATTGAAATTGAGCCAAACTCTTTTTCGAGATTAAAATTTTTTGCAGCATTAATTGTTATCATTTTCAATAAATCTTTGGAGGAAACTTGAAGCTCTTTATTATAATTGCATAAAACCCTCGAAATTCGATAAAGATATCTTATCTCTTCAAATAAATCAGTATTATTTACCATTAAATTATCTGTGCCTAATGATATTGGAATTTTCAAGTTAATAACTTCACTGATGGGAGGAAATCCAGTTCCAAAATATCCATTACAACGAGGACATAAAACAAGAGATTTATTATATCTATTTATTTTTTCTAAATCTTTTTTGGTAAATTTGGTTCCATGAATAATGACATCAACAATATTATCGTTAAATATTTTATCTATTAAATTTTCACTACGAATCTTTTCTGCACAATGGCAAGCAATAATTTTTTTAAATTTATGTTTAGCAGATACAATAAATCTTTTATTTGATGAAGTAATTTGTTTATAACTAGATAATCCAACACCATCTGCTATATCAAATATAGATTCTATTTCACTTTCATCCATAAATCGTCCTAAAGCTAAAAAATTAATTGAACTGTCAGTAAGCGCTGTTTTTAAAAGCTTTAAACCATCTACTCCTTCCTCTCGAAAATCAATAAAAAATGTAATACCATTTGAAAGCATTTCTAGAACAGCATTTTGAATTCCATTAATTTTAATATCTTTTGGAGTTTGTCTTAATAATTTATGTTTAAGACCAAATGGTGGGGCAACAATTTCCCCTAGATCTTTATTAAAACCCAATTCTTTTGCGAAATTATCTCCAATATGGACATGTGAGTTTATAAAACCTGGCATCATTAAAAATGTCTGATGATTCGCTAGAATTTCGATATTTTCACTTATATTATCGCAAGAAATATGGGTAATTCTTCCATTTTGGTCTATTTCTAAATTTACATTCTGCTTTAAATCTAAATTCTCTCCAATTAAAGCATAATTGCTGAATAAGTATTTATTAGCCATTAATTCATAAACATTGTAAATCATTTTAAATATTTCTAATCCTTTTAAAAAATAGAACATTAAAAAATTAATTTTTGATTCTGGTGACTTTAAATTCCCAAATTTAAATTGGATTTGCAAGACTCTGGTTCAGCAATAGACATTCCCATAGATAAGGTTGGTATTGTAGAATTAGAAAAAAAAGTTGAGATTGTTCAAGAAAATAAAAGATACTCGTTTTACCCTAAAATTTCGGCATTAATCAATCTTCCTGCTGAGCAACGTGGTATACATATGTCCCGAACTTCAGAGACTATTGAAGAAGTCATTAATGAAGTAATTTTCAAACCGACTCCTACAATTGAGCTTGTAGGAGATAGAATTGTAAAAAGATTGATGGAACGTCACCCATATACTTCAAAAGCTGAAGTTAAATTAGAGGGAAAAATCATCGTACAAGTAAGAGAAAATGATGAAAGAATCATTCAAAAATCCTATAAAATTAGTTCTTTTGTAAAAGCAAGTCGAGATATTTCAGGCAATATTGATTATAATTATTTTATAAGTGCTAGTGCAGTCGGTATGACAGTATGTCCTTGCGCTAAAGAGCTTTCATTGGAATATGCAGAACAAGTTGTGAACTCTAGAAAAGATATTAACGTTTCAGAGGAGGATCTCAACAAATTATTAAATATCCTACCCTTTTCTTCTCACAATCAAAGATCTATTGGAACGATAATCATTCAGATAAAAGACCTTACCAATCATAAGATAGATGTTTTAGATATCATTGATGTAATAGAGGACTCCATGAGTGGAAAAATTCAATCTGTTTTAAAAAGACCTGAAGAAGCTGAATTAGTAAGAAGTGCTCATTTAAAACCTCTTTTTTCTGAAGATGTTATCAGAGAAATGGCAAAAAATTTCATTATAAGAGATTTTGCCAATCTTGAAGATGATTTTAAAATAAAATTTAAAATTGAAAGCTTTGAAAGTATCCATCCACATAACGTATATGCTGAATTGAAAACAACTGTAGGGGAATTAAAAAAAAAACTGAAAATTAGAAGTTAGTTTTTAATTAAAATTCTAATAATTTAAAGAAATTACAGTCTTTTGCTTAATAAGCTCTTATAAATGACTATATAATTTTTTACACTAATAATTTTAGGATTTTTCCTATAACTTGATGGAATAGGAGCATTACATCTAGAACAAAGACGAGAGCTTCTGAGCCAATCTTTGAATTCATCCGCATGAGCGGGATATCTACAATTTGGACATAAAATTATTCCTCTTCCCTTATCCTTAGGAAATTCGGGTAATCTAAAACAAAATATGCATTTAAAATCTTCCACTGACAAATTCGCAGCTTTTGGTCTATATAACTTAAAATTTATGTGTTTTATAGAACTTTTACTACTTCTAAATGGCTGTCCTGTTTTACTACCACTTGTAGTTCGAGTAGTTGTTTTGACTCTAGAACTCCTTGATTGTATATGTGCAGTAGGAGTTGATCTTGAGGAATTAGAAACTGATCTTGAAGTACGAGATACTGTTCTAGTTGATGGTGTGGGGGATGATCGTATTGTACTACGGGTACTTTCTCTACGCCTATTAGGTGATGCTAAATCATTCAATCTACTTGTACGTCTAGTTATATAATCTCTTGTCAATCGGGGTAATTGGGTTCGAGTTCCAAAAAAACCGTGAATAATTATTATTAATATAGAACCAATAAGCAATAATAAAAGATTAAGATCTATTAAAAAATGGAGAGGTATTAATAACGATTCATAGTAGTCGATAAGTGAATAAAAACTTATCCAGTAAACAATTATGAAAAATAGAATTGAAAAACCTAACATATAGCCAAATTTTCGTGCGTTTATTGATTTTGTCCCAAAATAAATTACATTATATTTTTTAAAACAATGATATAACGATATTGAGCCATACAATACATAAGGAAATCCAAATAGAATACTCCACCAACTTAAATATAAATCTGAAATTACAAGAAGATTTTCTCCTAATAAACCAGTAAAATTTCCCCAGATGGAATAAAATATACCTACAAAAACAGGACCAACGGTAAAAAATGCAGTATTGTGAGGACTTCGATATTCACGATATTGTTTAATATTTTTTAAAACTTTGAAAGAAAAAATTAACCATATTCCTATTAATAACCAGCTCACAAATACATTAAAAGAATTTAAAATTGCACCATGTATTATGCCTATAAATAAAAATATCGTCAGTGTTATTGCGACAGCTTTAAATTTAGGCACAGTTTAATTATCACCAAATTTCTTATATTTTAATCTTCATCATATTCAAGGTATACAGCTTTCCCTTCAATAATTGGATTCATAAATTTTAAAATTTCTGGAAGCATCTTAATATCTAGTGATCCCTTAATTCCGTACACTAAAGGATACCATGTTTTAGTTCTAAGATCCGCTGTATATATTTCAAATCCTGTGGATTTTCCATCAATTTGGTATGGATCAATGACAAGAGCAACGGATTTATCCCAAAGTTTTTGATATCTAGCTTGCGTACCCATATCTTCCGAACTTAAAAAACATCCATAGCTCGGGTGTGAATGATACCACCCACAGATAAATAATCTTTGTTTTTTAATATCTTGGAATGCTCTAGCATAGTTTTTATAATCTTTAATTTCAGCATAGACAGCTGTACCATGCCCCATTGGATAAGCATCCTCAATATGTAAGATACCATTGTTTTTTTCTATCTTTCCTGCTAAAAGTCCTATAACTTCCACCCATTTTTCTCTTGGAATCTTAGAATTCGCATATTTAAGTGCATGACTCGCTATTTTAAGGATCGCTTTTACTGAAATATAAATTTCCTTATTGATTTTCTCTTCTTCTTGAATATCAACCTCTTTTTTTTCTGTAATTTCTGCTGTAGGGATCTTTGTAAGTTTTATAGTTGGTTTATTAGAAGTTTTTTTTGTAAGAATTGAAGAAATTTCTTCTGTTAATTCGTCTTCTTCTAATGCTAGTTCTTCACAGATTTCATCTAGTAGTTCTTGTTTTATTTTTTCTTTTATCTTCCTCTTAATTGTATCTTTGATTGAATTTTTGGCTGATTCTTTATCGTCCATAGATAAAATCACCATTTTTTGTTTGCATACTTCTTAACAAGATTTTTTACTTTTTTCTCGAAAAATTTGGGATTTTTCATCATTTCAATTGCTGCTTTTTTATTGAAAACATCAGTAGGATTTACATATTTACCGCGTGTATTTAACATAGCAATTATCGCTTGAACAACCGTAACAGCTGTTTTTGAAGGACTCCATCCCCCTTTTTTACCTATAAACGATGGATCTACTAACGCTAGACAAATATTTCTTTGTCCTTTATATTCAGATGGTTTTGGCCAAAAATTTGGATGCCAAATTGGAGTATGAAATCTAACAAAAGGAGGTTGATTAGGATATTGAGCTGGGAATTTCAATTCTAGCCTAAAAAGACCACCTGCATAAACAGTACCTTTAGGTCCTTTAAATGAAATTGCTAAATGATCAATACTCTTCCTTTTAGGATTAAATGGGTTTAATTGAACAAGACTACCCTCTTTCAGCATTTTCTTTAATCCCGCAAAATCTCGGGAAATACGACTACTTCTTATACTCATTTTCTCAACCCTTATTATTATCTTTAATTTTTTATTTTATAATTGTTTTTTTCTTATAATATTAATTTTAAACCTTTTTCTGATTCAAATTTTGTTTTATTTTTAAGGTTACAAAAATTTCTCCACCTTTAAACCCTGCTGCCGTCATAAATTCGTAATTTCTTAGACGATTTTCAATTGGATTCTTTTCTAAATCAATTACCATAATATCATTGAAATCCAGTAAAGTTAGTATCGGTTCAGAATCTGGATCTAATTTAAATCCGTTTTTCTCCAATATTTTAATTATATTTATACAAGGTGATTGAGATCTCAATTTTATAGATATTCGACGAACCTGTTTACCACATTGAGAACATTCTGGATTTCTTTTTTTTTCAATATGATAAAATTTCATTGTAATTGCATTATAGATCACATAATTTCTAATAGGTTCACCTAATCCTTTATGACCTTTTTTCCAATGAAGAATTTTAGTGGTTTCATGTGATTGTAATGCAGAAATAACAGCATTTATAGTTATTATACCAGGATCGTGTCTATCAATGATTTTCACAATATCATCCTTAGTATATTCAGGAAAGAAATCATACTTGGTTACTAGTTCATTTGCAACCTTTTGAATGAATTTAATATCATTTACATTTTTTGGATTTGGATCTCTATCAAATTTTTCTCTAAATGCCATATCTCCTTTAAAAACACAATGGATCCTTTTTCGAGGGATACCAACTACGGTACAAGCAGCCATTTCATCAGTTTCCCCTACTGGCAATGGATTGCATTCATAACAAGCATTTTTATACGGAAAAACTGTGTATACATGACCATAATAACCAGATACTCCTCCATCTACTAATGGCTTTCTAAATCTTATACATTGTGCATTTAAATTTAGACGTGCATTCATTGAATCAAGACCTCCAATAACAACATCCGCAGCTTGGTATAGTGTGGGATTCAAACGTTCTAGAGAGGTATGGTATCCCTTAACAATAATGTTAGGATTAATTTCTTTCAACTTTCGAGCTGCAACAACTGCCTTAGGTTCTCCTATCTTTGCTCCCGTAAAAAGAACTTGACGGTTTAAATTAGAATGTTCAATAATGTCTAAATCAATAAGATCAAGGTGACCAACACCGAGCATAGCTAAGTTTTTAGCAATTTCACAACCTAAACCTCCAACCCCAACTATAAGAACTCTTGAATTCTTTACCAATTTCTGGGACCATCCCTCCAAACGAAATTGGCGGTCATAAAGGTCTCTCTCTTCCACTGACAATTCTTTTGCGAAAAAATCTGTATCCTTATCCAATATTATCACCATTAAGTTTTACAAAAAAAATAAAAAAAATTGAAGGGCTAAATGCCCTTAACTTATATTATATTTTATGAAGAAAGTTTTATAAGTCTAACCAGCTGTACTGGCGGGAATTAATAGAATATCGTCACCATCATTTACATCATAGTCGCTTAGGGAACTATTTTCATCCATAGTCACCCCTCCACTAGAAATATGGAAATCATTAGGATCAAGACCATATAAATTTCCTAATGTTTGTTTAATGTCTCTTACTTGATTACTGTCATTTACAGTTAATTTTTCCTTCTTTTCGCCAGGACCAATTGTTGACATAAAGTATAAAGTCAATTTCTTTCCTGCAGCGGGAGTTTTACTAGCAGGAGTTTTAGACTTTACAGGTTCATTTCCTCCTAAATCTTCATCAAATTCATCAAAACTCATTCATATCACTTCCATTTATTTTTAATTTTTAAATTTTTATTAGTCTTAATAAAATGGCGTTAAAAAGATATTATAAAACCCTTTGGAATGATTTTGAAGTATTCAAGTTCTTATCAAAAATAAAAAGGTGAAAATTAGAATTCTTAAGAAATTATATTATAAATTGTATGAAACCCTATCAATATATATATGAATTATGAAAAGTTGTTGTAGAGAGAGTATATAATTATAAAAACCGGATCAATTGACGGAATAAAAGTAAAGACTTATGAATCATCTGGATAATACGGAATCTGTTGTTCTTGAATTAGTAAGGGAGTATTTAAAAAAGAAAACCTTCTTTTCAATTAGAGAAATTATCTCCTTTATAAATAATAGAGTACGATACAACCCTAATATAAACGAGAATAGAATCGAGTTAGTTTTAAAGGATTTAATTAAACGGCGTATTATTATCCCTGGAACAAAATTAATGAAAAATAATATTATAGAACACCCTATAAGAAATGAAATCTTCAATTTTATAAAAAAAAATCCATCAAATATTAATGAAATAATGAAGGTTCTAAAAATTGGCAGTAATCAAGCTTTATGGCATTTATCATGCTTAGAAAAATTTCAATTTGTTAGGTCAAAACAAATCAATAATCATAGAATGTTCTTCAAATTTGATTCAAATCCAAAACTTGACCCGTTTCACTATTATTTGAAAAAGAATCTCGTTCAAGATATAATAGAATTTATGAGAATTGAAAATAAAGCATTAAAAATCACAGAGATAGCAGATGGTTTAAAAAAGAATCATAGCACTATTAAAAAATATATAGATATTTTAATAGATTTAAAGTTAATAAAAACTGAAAAAGAAAAAAATAGGAATATATTCAAATTAGATCTTAGAAAATATTTCAATGTGAGAAAATCAATTCAAGGTGAATGAGATTAAAAACTCCAATTTTATTCCAATCCCATTTAAATTTTAAATTAAATATTTTAAATTCAGAAAACAATCTAATTAAAAAATCATGAGAAAAAATTATAGAATTTTAAGTGTTTTCGCTCTTTATATTGTGTGTATTTTGTTCTATGTCTTTTTTTTCCTATATCACATAGAAAATACGCCATTATTTCTTGTTCTTACTATTGGTAGTGTTGCTGTTTTATCCACTAGTACAATTTATTCAGTTTTACAGTCTAAAAGTAGTAGTCCCTTCAAGACGATAAAAGATAAAAAGTATATCGCAAAACCAAAGTCAATTCAAAAGAACAATTTCACTATTATTGAAGATTATATTGATGCTTTGCCCTCAATAGAAGCTTATGTTGAATCAAATGAGTCCTATAAGGATATGCCAATTATTGATAAATATATTTTTTCAATCTTAAGTCAGGAAGAATTAAATAAAATCAACTTATTGGGGTTATCAAAAATGGACAAGATATTGTTTATCAGAGAAATGATATATTTTGACCCAAATGAGAGAAAAGAGTTAATCGAAAATATGTTGGAAAACAGAGATAATATTAATGGTGCAATAACTTATACACCTCCTAAAAGTTCTATAGAAATAGAAGATCAAATTCGCGTATATATACGATCACTATTGGAACCGGGTGAGAAAACGAAAATTATAATAATAGATACAGATGAATCAGCAAGAGCAGTTAAAGAGAAAATTGCACTATTATTTGATTATGAACAACATGATTTTCTCTTATCTTCCGGGGGGATATTATTAGATGAGAACTCACAAATAAAGGACTATAGTATCGATGATGACGATGAAATTGCTCTAATTCCCTCACGAAAAGAGAAAAATTAAAAAAGCGACCTTAATTTTAAAACCCTTTATTTCTATAAGAAAGATTTAACCGGCAGTACTAGCTGGAATTAAAAGTATATCATCTCCATCAGAAATAGTATAATAGCTTAAAGAATTAGTTTCATCCATTGTTATACCACCACAAGATAAATGAAAGTCAGCAGGATCTAAACCAAATAAATTTGCTACGGTTTCTTTAATATCACCGACAAGATTTCCATCATTAACAGTTAGTTTTTGTTTTTTCTCACCTGGACCAATGGTAGACATAAAATATACTGAAATCTTCTTCCCTCCAGAAACAATTTTAGTAGTAGGAGTTTTTGTTTCAACTTCTTCCTCAGGAATCTTTTCAAAAGGTTCTTCTTTATCTTCTTCTGTATTTTCTTCAGACTCTTCTTCTAATTCTTCTAAATCTTCATCAAATTCTTGTTCATCAAATTCATCATCAAATTCATTATCAAAACCCATAAAATAAACCTCAATAATTATATTTTAAATATAAATCTTGTACTTTTTTTGCTATGATTATATGAAAATAATAGAAATTAAGCTATATAAATAGAATCAACAAAATTAAAAATTTTAATATTAAAGTCTTGATTAGCAAACACTTTAGAGTCAATATTCATATGAATTTATTAATAGAGTATATTAAAAATTGAACCGTTATGAACGACGAACCAATTCCTAAGTATCAAATTCGAGAAAAAACACCAGATGAAAAACTAGATACAATTTCGGATAAAAAATTGCTTAAAAAACTAAAAAAAGAAAGGATCAAGTTAGATAAAGAAAAGAGTGAATGGGAAAAAGTTATTAATCAAATTGAAAATTATAAAGAAAATGTTGAAGATCTTGAGAAAAAAAGAAAAGAAAAAGAACTTAAAATTAAATATCTCCTTGAACAACGAGATAACTTACGAGATGAGTTAGAAAGAACGAAAAATCAAATAAAACAACAGAATAGTGATTTAACAACTAAAGAACAACAATTTAGAGAAAAAATCAGAAATAAAAATCAGGAATTAGATCAAAAAAATGCTGAATTAGAGAGATTTCAAGAAAAATTAGATAAATTGAGAGAGGATATCGGGGATCAAAAAAAGAATCTAGAATGGGAAAAACAACGGA
The DNA here is from genome assembly GCA_029856155.1 of Promethearchaeia archaeon. GTDB lineage: Archaea > Asgardarchaeota > Lokiarchaeia > Sigyniarchaeales > SOKP01 > Loki-b32. Next base: position 54,272 of record JAHQWL010000040.1, on the reverse strand, counting down.
CAGAAAAACGAATAAAGGAAATAAAAACAAAAATTCCTGGTATGGAAAGAAGAGAAAATGCTTTAGAAAGAACTATTAATGATCTAGAATCTAAGTTAATGGATTTAAGAAACGAAATCAAAGATTTAACTAAAGATCGGGATAATTTAAATAAGGAAATTAATAGTCTAAGGAGAGAGATTAGTGATGAAAAAAATCGAATCTCTGACGAAAAGAAAAAATTAAAAGAAGAACGAGAAAAAACTCGTTATAAAAAGCAAGATATTGACCTAAAAACTCGTGAAATTGATAAGAAAAAAGCAGATCTAAAAAAATATAAAGATAAGATAGAAAGGAATGTAAATGATTTGGAAAAAAGAAGACATCAACAAGAAGCAAGATTAAAAGAATTAGAAAAAAAAATTCCTGCCCTAGAAAATAAATATCACTCCTTGAATCACAAAATTCCAAATTTAGAGGAAAAATTTAACAGATTAAACAATGAATATAGACAACTGGAAAAGCAAAAAGCGAACTTAGAAAGTGATAAAAATATTATCAAACGTGAAAGAGAAAAATTAGAAAAAGATCAACAACGATTTCTAAATGAGAAAAAGGCATTTGAAAGAGAATTGAGAAAGATAAGAAAGAAAACTCCCTCAATTAACACAAAGACTCCATCAGATATTAAAACAAAAACTCCCTCTGGTTATTAATAAATTGAATTGTGAATTTCATGAAAATTCTAAAAGGAATTGAAGGAGATTATATAGAAACAAAAAATGATAATTTATTTTTTGATGTAAAAGGTCTTCTCCATCCAAATGATTATATCATATGCTTTTTACGATTTTTTCCTCATCCAGAGGGATCCCGGATAAAAAATGGTATTAATTTTAAAAAAATTTACAAATTAGAAGATAGATATGCCCTTTTGAGAGAAAAATATCCAGAATATCTTTTTTTTTCTAAAGAACTTGATTTAGAGGTCCAAGGAGTTAAAGAAAAAGAAATAAAAAAAATTTATACCCCACGAAACTGCTTTAAAAAACTATTAGAAAAAAAAATATTATCAACTAGCGAAAAGCGTTCTAGAACATTATGTGAATTATTTAGCTCGCAAGGAAATCTTTCTGAGGGTTCAATAGGGATTACAGGATCAATAATGGTGGGACTGAATACTGAAGAATCTGACATTGACATAATAATTTATGGTACAGAAACAAGTGTTAAATTTCAAGAAAAATTGGTAAAAATCTTTGAGAAATCAAATAATTGTCGGAAGTATAATATAGATGAATATAAATCGCATTATAATTGGAGAGTAGGTGGTTCTAATATTCCATTTGAAGATTTTCTGAGAAGTGAACAAAGAAAACAGCATCAGGGAAAATATATGGATACCGATTTTTTTATTAGATATATTAAAAGCCCCAACGATTGGAAAGGAAATTTTTATGATTATCAATATAAAAATTTTGGTAGAATTAAACTTAAAGCACACATCATAGATTCAAGAGACTCTATTTTTACACCTTGTTCATATAAAATCAATCCTTTAAAAATTCTTGAAATTAGTAATAATTCAAACAAAATTAATATAAAAGATATTAGTGAAATCAGCTCATTCAGAGGTCGCTTTTGTGAGCACGCAAGAGAAAATGAAAAAGTATTAGTTGAAGGAAAGTTAGAAAAAGTAATTTTCAAGAAGGAATTAGAATATTTTAGAGTTCTATTAAGTGATCAAATTCAAGATAAAATGATCATTATTTAATCATAAATAAAATACTCTTAATTCAATTTAATTAAAAATATTTATAACACTACTATTTAATTTGGATAAAAAATGAATTTTTTCAATGCTGACTTACACATTCATTCCCCCCATTCTATTGGAGTATCAAAATCTTTAAATTTAGATACTATGATCGATACCTGCAAAAAAAAAGGTTTAAATATTTTAGGAACTGGAGATGTTTTACAGCCAGATTGGTTAAAATATTTAGAACAAAAACTAGAAAAAAATAAAGATAGAGCCTATAATTATAAAGATGTTAATTTTATTCTTCAATCTGAAATAGAAGATCAAGAAAGTGTTCATGAAGTTGTCATTTTTGAAGATTTTGAGATGGTTAGAAATATTCAAAAGAAATTAGAACCTTATTCAAGTAATATTTTGGGTGAATGGGGTGGACGTCCAAGGGTTAATTTACCTCCCGCAGAATTGGTTGATATAATCTCAGATGAAGGTGCTTTAATTGGTCCTGCTCACGCTTTTACTCCTTTTAAAGCGATATTTCGGCAAAATAGATTTGAAACTCTTTCAGATTGTTATCAAGATGCTACAAAAAAAGTTCATTTTATAGAACTTGGATTATCTGCCAATACGAATCTTGCAGACAGATTGGAATGTTTAAGAGATGTAACTTTTCTAAGTAATAGCGATGCACATTCACAAGGACCACGCTCTTTAGGCCGAGAATTTAATAGATTTGATATTGATAACCCCTCCTTTGAAGAAATAGTATTAGCGATAAGAAGAAAAGATAATAGAAAAATATCACTAAATGTAGGGTTGCATCCTAAACTCGGAAAATATTATAATATGTTTTGCAATAAATGTAGAAGAAGAATTCTTTTTAAAAAAACAAGAAAGTCGTTTAATGACGTCTTTAGCCAATATTCGATAACAGAGAATTTTATAATTATATATACTAATGATCCCGATATCGCTAAACGAGATTATATTAGTCAAGTAAATAAGGCCAAAATAGTATGTCCTTCTTGTAAGAAAGAATTAAGTAAAAATTATAAAATAAAATTGGGTGTAAGTGAAAGAATAGATCTGATTTCAACTAGTGAAAAACCCAATCATCCAGATCACAGACCAGATTATATTAATGCTGTTCCATTAATCGATATCATACGTTCAGTGAAACACATAACAAGTAAAACTAGTAAAACGGTACTCAATGCTTATAATAATATTATTGAAAAGTTAGGTTCAGAATTTGAGATAATAATCGATACACCTATTAATCATATTAAAAAGTTTAATGAGAATATAGCGTCAATTATAAAAGCAATGAGAAATGACGAGATTAATTATACTCCAGGGGGAGGAGGAACGTACGGGGAAATTAATCTTGAGATATAATTAAAAAGGTAAAATTACAAATACATTTTAAATTTTAAATTCTAAATCTAATTTAAGTAGATCTCCACAAGTATTACATGTCATCCAATCAAAAACTTTAACTGCTACAGTAAGCAATTCAAGGTCTTTTCGAGGAAATTGATTTCTAAACTTTCTCTTATAATTACAGTTTGGACAGCTAATTATAGCCCTTACTTGAATTAAATCGCTAACTTCTGATGCACTTATGTTTTTATCGCTGCTTTCTTTAGTGTTATCAATTTCCATATTCTATACCCCTTGATATTCATGATAATTTAAGCTTATAAATTTATTCTCTACAATGATGTGTTTTCTTTTTCAAACCAAAAAAATGATTTAGTTCTCAATAAATCTTTTCTCTATTTTATATTACGCAGATATTTCTCCCTTTTTTATTTTAGAATATATCTGTATTATCTAGATATTTCTATTTAATTATTTTTTTGATGATATTCGATGAGTGATGATATATTTGACCTAGTTGAATTAGCCAAATCTCGATCATCTGTAAGAGAAAGGTTCAATGAAATAGCTAAGTTTAACCAAAATCCTAACTCAAACCCTAATTGTGATGATGACAAATTTTTAGCAGATCTATTAAAAGTTTTGAAAATTAAAACATACGTGGTTGGTGTAGGAGGTGCTGGAAATAATACAGTTTCAAGATTAGATGATATGGGCATTAGTAATGCTGAGACAGTAAATATTAATACTGATGCGCATGACTTATATTACTCAAATTCAAAGCATAAAATATTAATTGGAAAAGAACGATGTAATGGATTAGGGTCAGGCAATGACCCTTCAGTTGGAGCTGAAGCAGCAGAAGAAGACCGCGACAGGTTAAATAAAACTTTAAATGCTGATATAATCTTTTTAACTTGCGGATTAGGTGGTGGTACGGGAACTGGAGCTGCACCCATTATTGCAGCAGAAGCAAAAAAAAATAATGCAATTGTAGTTACTTTTTGCTCACTTCCATTTAGCTCTGAAGGTAAGCAAAGATCAGTAAGAGCTCAACTAGGTTTAAAAAATCTTGCTAAATATTCTGATTTCTTAATTCCAATTCCAAACGATAATTTGCTAGGAATTGTCGGAAAAATACCTATGATAACAGGCTTTAAGATTATGGACGAAATACTAATAAGAAATATTGGTGAAGTTGTAAATTTAATTAATAATTGTGGTTTAGTTAACATTGATTTTGCAGATGTAAAAAAAACACTTTTGGAAAACCCAAATGGAAAATATCCTTCTGGCTTAGTGGGAATAGCAGAATGTTTAGGCGAAGAATCAGATTTAATAGAAAAAGCAAGATTAGCGTTAAATAATCCTCTTTTAAAGCCAGACCCAACACAAGTGAATAGATGTTTAGTATCTGTTACTGGTGATCATACTTTAACATTATCTAAAGTTGATAAAGTTGTATCAACTATCTCAAATGAGATCCCAGAAACCGCTCAATTAAAATTTGGCGTTCAAAATAAGCCTGATATGGGATCGAAAATAAAAATAATGGTCTTAGCTAATGGGCCTGTTTCACCATATGTACGAGCTGCTGTAGATTCAGATAATGATTTTACGCCTACGAGCATAGTTGGCTTTTAAGGCGAAAAAATCGGATCTTTTTTACTATTCATTAAACATTTATTTTCATTTGTTCATTTTCATTTATGATTTAAATTATATAATTTAGCGATAGAGAAAATGAATAATAAAGATATGCCTAAAGAAGAATTAAAGATAGAAATTCGTAACTTTTTAGATAATAGAAAGGTATTAGTTCTCTGTACTTGTAGCAATAATATTCCTCGTGCGACTCCAATGGATTTCTATACAGAGAAAGATAGTTTTAATATTTATGTAGGGCCAGCTCCGGGAAGGAAAGTTAAGAATATAGAAGAAAACCCAATTATTAGTATTGGTATATATACTCCTATGTCTGAAGGAAAAATACAAGGTATGCAAATTACCGCTATAGGTAAAGAAAGGTTGATATTTCTAAAAGAAGGAAATGAAGAATTCAAAAAAGCTCAAAAAATTGTTCGAGGGAGGAGGAAATTACTCTTGAAAATAATCCCTGAAAAAATTGAATTACTTAATTATGATTTTGTGAAAAAAGGATATTCACGACTTCAGACTCTCGTACTATAAAAAAAAAAAAGAAATTTATAAAAATTAAAGAAACATTTTGATTATTTCTTGAGCATCAAATAGTACTTCAGGATAGTATTTGTAACCCTCTATTTGAGCATATAAAGTGTATCTTCTGCCAATTGCTTTTAATCCTTCTAATATTTTATCATCTGGACATTCGTACACGGCATAAGTTTTAATCATCCCCTCTGAAGACATTGCCAACCAATGCTGTACTTTTTTTATAAAATCGGGGTATGCGGGTTTATCTTTTGACGTATATACTTTTATCATTTTGTTTCCTTGGGACTGTGGAGTCCAACCTGTAACTAAAATATGAGCCATTTGATTTCAACCTCTTTATATAATTAAAATTAGATTTCTTCGTGAGTAAATATTTATACAATAGTATTTAAGTTTTATCAGTAGAGTAGTATTGGCAAGGAATCTGCTCTCTGATAAAGGATTTATCCAGAAATTGCATACTAAAATTGTTAAGAAATAAAATTTTTATTTTAAAAAGAATCGTTTGTATTAAAGTTATAATCTAGAAGTTCTTTTTACTATTGAGTTTAATAAAAATTAATATTAAATGTAAATAATCAATGATTTAATTTTTAGTAATATATAAAAAATAACAAATGAAAGATCTAGACTTATTCAAATTGGAATTAGAGGAATTTCGAAAGGAGATCTACAAAATTGATAACAAACTCATTGAACTTTTAAATGAAAGAGGAAAAATTGCTCAAAAAATCGGGGATCTCAAAAAAGAATTAAGAATAGAAATTCATCAACTGAAGACAGAGAAGGAGATAATAGAGTTAATTAAACAAAAATCAACAATATTAAAACCGATGAGTATAGAGGCGATTTGGAAAGAAATTATCAGCGCTTGTAAACTCATCCAAGGCAGTATGATTAAAGTTGGATATCTAGGCCCAAAGGGGACATTTACTCACCAAGCTGCATTAGAATACTTTCCAAAAGCTGCTACACAATTCTTACCATTTAATTCTATATCAGAAATTTTTAAAAATGTTGAGAAGGATTTAGTAAACTATGGTGTTATCCCAATAGAAAATAGTCTCCAGGGAACTGTTAGAGAGACTCTGGATTTATTAATTGAGAAGGATCTCGTTATTTATGGGGAAATAGAGATTAGGATTATTCACAACTTATTGTCAACAAAAGATTCTAGTTTATCACAAATTAGACATATAATTTCTCACCCCCAAGCTTTTGCTCAAACTAGAATGTGGATTAAAACAAATATGCCCAATGCAGAATTAATTAATGTCAATTCTACAGCAGAAGCTGCCCAAAGAGTAAGTGAATTAAATGATGATTCTTATGTTGCTATTGGAACAGAATTCTCAAGTAAAAAATATGGATTGAAAGTTTTAAGCTCTAAAATTGAAGATAATACAGTTAATTTTACAAGATTTTTAATAATTTCAAAAAAAGAAAACGATCAAAAAGAAGGTAAAGTTAAAACATCTCTGATATTTATTACTAAACACGTTCCAGGCGCTTTATACGGCGTTTTAAAAATCTTTGCTGATGCAAATATCAATTTATCAAAAATAGAATCTCGACCAAGAAGAAGAGGTCGTTGGGAGTACATTTTTCTGATGGACTTTGAAGGAGATAAAGATGATCCAAAAATAAAAAAAATTCTTGATAAGTTAAATGAAAATGTAATTTGGTATAAAATATTAGGATCTTATCTAATGGTAAAGTAATATATAATTTATCGGAAGATTAATCAAGAGAGTGATAATAAAATTGTTAAGAAAGAAAATATTAGATGAAATTATTATAGGAGAATCATAATTCTTTTAAATGTTTTATAAAATAGTTTTGATTATCATAATTTGATTAAAGTGCTCACAGATAAAGAAAAATTAGAACTAAAGGATGCTCACACTGATAAGGAATTAAAACAAATATTTAAAAAAATAGCCTCAAGAAATCCTGATGTCTACTTTCCTACTAAGGAGCTTAGAAAATTAGGATATATGAGAAAAAATTGTGAATGTTGCGGAGGATATTTTTGGACAACACTTAAAGAAAGGGAAGTATGTGGAGATCCTGCGTGTTCAGGAGGTTTTCAAGTAGTTATAGATAACCCTTCTAAAATTAAATTAACTTTTATTGGAGTTTGGGAGAAAATCGTTGAGATTTTAGAACCAAGAGGATATGTCCCAATTAAAAGATATCCTTGTGTAGCTCGATGGAATCCGACTTCTGAATTTACAATCGCATCAATATCAGCGTTTCAACCATATGTTATTACGGGAGAAGTAGAGCCCCCCGCTAAAAAGCTGATAATCCCTCAATTTTGTTTAAGATTCAATGATATTGAAAATGTTGGAATAACGGGTTCTCATAATACTGGTTTTGTTATGATAGGGCAGCATACGTTTGTACCACCTGAAGAATGGAATCAAGGAGAACTTTTTATGGATATACATGATTTTATTCATGAAGGTGTTGGTCTACCAAAGGAAGAAATAACTATACATGAAGATTCATGGGCAGGTGGGGGCTCTTTTGGGTGTAGCCTTGAATTCTTCAGTAGAGGAGTAGAGCTATTTAATCAAGTTTATACTATGTTTGAACAAACTCCTGAAGGGCCACGTGAACTTAAACTTAAAGTTCTTGACATGGGACTTGGGCAAGACCGTGTAGCATGGTTTTCTCAAGGCACTCCTAACATGTATGAAGCCATTTTTCCATTGGTTTTATCAAAATTAAGAGAAATCACAAAAATTGAGTTAGATTTAGTATTATATAATCAGTTTTCACGATTTTCAGCATTTTTAAATGTAGATGAAGTTGATGATATGGATGAAGCTTGGAATCGCGTTGCGAAAGAATTAAAAATTGGATTAAGGGAATTAAAACATAAAATATTACCAATGACGGCACTTTACTCAATCGCTGAACATGCACGTAGCTTACTTTTTGCAATAAATGATGGAAAACTTCCCTCAAATGTCGGTGGAGGATATAATTTAAGAGTAATATTTCGTCGTGCCATAAGTTTTATAGATAAATTTAATTGGGAAATTGATATAACCGATGTCTGCCAATGGCATGCTGAAGAATTAAAGGGAATCTTCCCTGAGGTTTCAGAACATTTAAATGAAATTCGAGAAATTCTAGATGTTGAGAGGCAGAAATTTTATGTAACTAAGCAAAAAGCAGGAAAAATTTTAGAAAAATTATTGAAAAAAGGAGATATATCCACTGACACTCTAATAGAACTATATGATTCTAATGGCATAAGTCCCGATATGGTAAAATCAACAGCTAAAAAATTTGGGATAAAAGTAAACATTCCAGACGATTTTTATAATTTAGTAGTCCAACGACATGAAATAACCGAACAAATCCATGCAACAGGAAAGGAAGTGGAATTAGATTTAGAGGGAATTCCTGAAACAAAATCACTCTATTATTATGACTATACTGAGACTTCTAATGAAGCGAAAGTATTGAAAATCATTGATAAAATGGTTGTTTTGGATAAAACAGTAGTATACCCTACTTCTGGAGGACAACTTCATGATGTAGGTACGATTAATGGACAAAAATTCTCTGATGCTTTTAAACAAGGGAACTATACGATTCATGTTTTAGATGAAAAACCTAATTTTAAGGAGGGAGATATCGTTAAAGTAGAAGTTGATAAGCAGTGGCGTACTCAACTCTCCCAACATCACACTGCTACTCACATTGTAAATGCCGCAGCACGAGATGTTTTAGGAAGCCACGTGAATCAAGCAGGAGCTAAAAAAACACTTAAAAACTCTCATTTGGATATAACCCACTATGAACAAATTCCAAGAGATAAACTTCTTGAAATTGAAAAGAAAGCAAATCAGATAGTTGAAGAAGGAATAGATCTTAATCTCAGTTTCATCCCTCGTGCTGAAGCAGAACAAAAATATGGAATGACGATTTATCAAGGAGGTGCAGTGCCAGGAAAATATTTAAGAATTGTTGAAATACCTGGGGTTGATGTTGAAGCTTGTGGGGGCACACATTTAAATAATACTTCAGAAACAGGTTATATCCATATTACTAGATCACAAAAGATTCAAGATGGAATAGTCAGGCTTACTTTTGTAGCTGGAGAGGCTACAAATAAATTAAAAGAAAAACATAAAAGAATTCTTAATGAATTAAAAGAGATTTTAAATGTTGATCGCAAGCAACTTGTTGGACGTGTAAAAGAAATACTTGAAAAATGGAAAAATGTAAACAAAGCGTTAAAAACTGGTAATGTAGATGAGAGAGATTTACAATTAATCTCCTCTGAAACGTTTGAAGGTGATGTGTTATCAGAAATTTCTCAAGTTTTAAGTACTAAAAAAGATGATGTATCAAATAAAATTCAAAAACTATACAATGAATGGAAAGAAGGAAAACAAAAGTTATCTACAATCAAGGACTTGTTTAGCGATGAGTTAATTGAAAAACGGATAGAAAATGCTCAATTGTATCATAATGCTAAATTAATTTTTGAATCTACAGAAGATTTAACTCAAAATGATGTAAAAAATTTGAGTCAAAACATTTTAAAGAAAGATCCTACTACAATTACATTTATATCAAATCAAAGTGAAAAAGGTATAATGCTTATGGGTATGTCAGGGAGTAAATCATCAATAGAATCAGATATTAATATCGGTAATATTGTATCAGCAATAAAAAAACATTTCAATGGAAAAGGAGGAGGAAAAAACGATTTTGGCCAAGTCCTAATAACAAAAAAAGGAGTTACTTCAGCAGAAGTTTTACAATATATAAAAAACAATTATATCAAAAACAAAGATAAATAAAAGACTTTTTTATTAAAGAATTAAAATTAGTAAACTCTACTCTTTAGTTTAATACTAAAGATATAAATAATTAATGAATAAAATACATTATAATATCAGAAGTTTAATCTTAAAATAAGATCTATAAATCTACAGATTTGAGAGAAATGAGATGAATGAATTAGAAATTGATAAAGAGCTTGAAAATTTCAAAGATCAGTTAAATTTACTGGCAATGATATTTGATACTCGCAGAAAAATGCGTAGAGAGATATATAATGAAAAAACCGGCTTCATCTTTAATGCCAAGTATCAATTTACAACTAAAGATGATGCATTTAATGTTCACGTGATTTTTAAAGATGGAAAGATGACTGTGGCAGATGGAAAAATTGATGATCCTAATATCACTATATATTATAAGGATAAAGAGACTTTGGCAAATCTCTATAGCAAGAGTGCTGAAGAATCGCTTAATTATCTTTTAACAAACGAGATGGGATATATTGGAAACATGTCTTACCTTACGAAGTTTTCTTATCTCACATCGCTCGTTATGGGAGCTAAGATCAAGGATTATAAAGGTCCTGAAAACCGAATAATATATCCAATTGAGAATATTGATAGTGGAGAAAAGAGTAGAAGGCTTAAGAATGAAAGTTTGAATCGAAAGGTTGATAAAGTTGAGGTATTAGAAGATCCTTATCTAGCAAAATACTCTTTGGAGGATTTTCCACGTTTAAAATATTTAAAAAACCGGCGTTTTGCCTTAAAACCAGCAATATGTGTTGAAAGGGCTAAATTAGTAACACAATATCATAGGGAAAATGGGTTCGAGGAAGATAGTTCTGGAAATCCACTAGATCCAGAATTACGACAAGCAGGAGCAGTAAATTACATAATGTCTAATAAAAAACCTATAATTCATGATAGACATCTGATTGCTGGTTCTACTACATCAAAAGAAGTTGGGATCCCGATGTATCCTGAACTTATTGCGACAGCTATTTGGCCTGAACTGAAAACGATTGGTGAACGCGAGCTAAATCCTAACGATATTTCCGATAAAGATGCAGAAATTTTAAGTCTAGAGGTTTTTCCTTATTGGATGGAACGGAACGTGAGAGAATACTGCCGTAAAAAATTCGATAATCCCAAATCTCAAGCTTTAGAAGAAGGCTGGGTATTTTATTTTATGATGAAAACCAATGCCATCAGCCATACAGTCCCGGGTTTTCCAATGGTTATAAACGAAGGATTAGAAAGTGTAAAACATAAAGCTGAAAAATTAGAAAAAGAAGTGGATTCAAAAGAGAAAAAAAATTTCTATAAGGCAATTCAAATAGCGATAGATGGTGTTTTAACATATTCTAAAAATCTGAGTGAAGAAGCAATAAGAATTGCTGAATCTTTGGATCCAAATGAACCACAACAAGCAAAAAGAATTGAAGAATTAAAGGAAATTTCTAGAATATGTGCGAAAGTACCAGGAAAACCAGCAGAAACGCTTCAAGAAGCAATACAGTCAATTTGGACGAGTTTTGTTTGTTTACATTGTGAAAATGCTAATTCTGCTTTATCAATTGGTAGATTAGATCAAATGCTCCAACCATTCTTTTTAAAAGAGATTGAGAAAGCTAAAAATGACAATGAAAAAGAACAAATCATAAGTAAGGCAATTGAGTTAGTCGGATCCTTGTTTATTAGAATTAACGACCACGATCCACTAATGCCAAATGTGGGTTGGAAACTTTTCGGAGGTAGTTCTTCAGATGATACTGTGACAGTTGGTGGTGTTGATAGAGAAGGAAATAACGCTGTGAATGATATGAGCTTTATTATTTTAAAGACAAATGAGATGCTTGGTTTCCAAGATCCTAATATGAATGCTAGATATTATTCTGGAATTAATTCAAAGGAATATTTACGGCGTTTAACTGAAGTAAATGTAAACATGGGGGCATCTCCAAGCATTCATAATGATAGAACTATGATTGAAGCATTGGTTCACGAAGGTTTTACTATAGAAGATGCTAGAGATTGGGCTGCAACTGGATGTGTTGAGCCAAGCATTGTAGGAAAACATTATGGTCATACGAATTGTATGCTTTTAAACTTGGTGGCTCCCTTAGAAATGGCATTGAACAACGGAATTATTCCATTAACGGGAGAAAAAATGGGAATTGAAACTGGCGATGTTCGTATCAATTTTATAACATTTGAAGATTTCCTAAATGCTTATAAAACTCAACTCAAATATTTAGCAGAGCAATCAATTGAAATTAATAATTATTTGGGGGAATCACATAGATATATACATCCAACACCACTTTTATCGAGTTTTTACGAAGGTCCTTTAGAAAAAGCTAAGGATCTTATTAATGGTGGCGCCGTATATAATACTTCGGGAGTTGCACTTGTTGCACTTACGGATGTAATTGATAGTTTACTAGTCATTAAGGATTTAGTCTACAATAAAAACGAATTTAATTTTGCTACATTAAAGGATGCTATTGATAATAACTTCGAAGGTTACGAGTCCGTTTTGCATAAAATAGAACAAGTTCCAAAATTTGGTTCAGGTGAGGATGGAACCATTGAAATGGCTCAGGATATAATTGATTTTTGTTATGATATTTACAATTCTGTCGAAAATTATAGAGGTGGTAAATATCTGGTAGGCTACTGGTCGATAAGTTATCATACGGGATTTGGAATGCTGACTGGAGCTTTACCATCGGGTAGAAAGAAAGGAAAGGCGTTAACTCCAGGATTAACTCCCGCACCTGGTACCACTGATATCTTACTTCCGAGCATTCAAAGTGTTGCAGCTTTAGACTTCTTAAAAATGGCAAATAATGCTTCTTATAATGTGAAACTTGTTCCGCATCCAGCTGATGACCATAAACAAACTCTAGATCTTTTCACGAGCTATGTCCAGAGCTTTTTTGATCTAAATGGGATGCAATGGCAATTTAACGTTGTATCTTCGGAAACTATGAGAGATGCGATGGCTAATCCGATTGATTATAGATGGCTCTTGGTTAGAGTCTCAGGATATAATGCTTATTTCACAAAACTTAATAAAAACATGCAATTAGAACTGATTGAAAGGCATGAATATCATTCAAGATAGCAAATATGCAATATTTTTATTTTTTAATTTTTATTTCTTGAAATAATGACAGAGAAAACCCTTATAGTAGACATCAAAAGAAATGCGTTAGATGATGGTCCGGGAATTAGAACACTTATCTTTTTTAAAGGTTGTCCCCTTTCTTGCGTTTGGTGTCAAAATCCAGAAGCAAAATCTCCTTTTATGGAACTATATTTTGATAAGGAATTGTGTGCAGAATGTGGTAAATGTTTAGAAGAATGTAATCAAAATGCGATTAAATTCGATTATAAATATCGTATAGATCGAAGGATATGTAACCTATGTGGACGTTGTATAGATTTTTGTCCTAATAATGCCTTAAAATTTGTAGGTAAAATGTATACAATCAAAGAATTAATGAAGATTATTTTAAAAGACAAAGTATTTTATGATAATTCTGGTGGAGGAGTGACCCTTTCTGGAGGAGAACCTCTCTACCATATGGATTTTGTTCATAATCTACTCAAAGAACTTAAAAAAGAAGAGATCCATATATGTATTGAGACATGTGGGTTATATAATAAAAATAAATTTGATGAGCTGATACAACCGTATGTTGATTTAATTTATTTTGATTTAAAGATGTTCGATCCTAATCTTCACGCCCAATATTGTAAAGTTTCCAATGAGCGCATTTTGGAAAATTTTGAAAATTTAATTAATAAACAAAATATAGAAGTTCTACCAAGAATCCCCCTTATTCCTGATATAACAGATACATCAGAAAATTTAAGTAAGTTAGCACGCTATTTAAAAACTCTACATATAAAGAGAATAGGATTTGTACCATACAATCCATTATGGTTATCCAAACCAGAAAAGATTGGTTTCAAACCTTCATATCATCATTCTGAATGGCTTTCTAGTAAGAAAAAAGACCAAATTAAATCATTTTTTTCAGATTTTAATTATAATAATTTTTAAATCTTAAAAATAAATGAAATAACTTCATTATCAACTATTAAAAACTATTTAATATGATTAAATCCAATAGTATTATTGTTAGAGTTTTAATTATGAGGATGAATTAACTATGGGAAAAATATTAAGAATTGATTTAGAAGCTAAGAACTTTACTACAGAAATTGTAGATCCTGAATTAGAAGAAAAATATATTGGAGGGGCTGGAGTAGCTGCTGCAATCTTTATCAAAGAAGTTCCCCCCGCTATTGATCCTTTTGATGCTCAAAATCTCCTTATCTTCTCTTTAGGTCCAATTTGTGGAACTCCTGTCCCATACTGTGGTAGACATTTTGTTATGGCAAAATCCCCGTTAACCAAGATTTTAGGTGAATCTTCTGCTGGTGGCTTTTTTGGAAATGAATTGAAGAAAGCAGGTTATGATCATATTATATTTAGCAGAAAAAGTGAGAATCCTGTCTATTTATGGATTCATAATGATAATGTTGAATTTCGGGATGCTACAGAATTATGGGGAAAAGGAACCCGAGAAACAGAAGATTTGTTAAAGAAAGAAATCGGTGATGATAAAGTAAAAGTTGCTTCAATAGGACCAGCAGGAGAGAATCTTGTTAAATTCGCTTCAATTATGAGCGAAAAAGGTCATGCTGCAGGGCGTTGCGGTATGGGTGCAGTAATGGGAAGTAAAAATTTAAAGGCAATAGTTATACGTGGTACTAAAGATGTACCTATCAATAATGAAGATAAATTAATGGAGGCGGCACAAAGAATAAGAACAATAGCAAAAACAACACCTTTTTCTGTAGTTATGCATGATGTAGGTACTCCTGCACATATGGATAATTACGTTAGTGCGGGAGATGTACCGATTAAGAATTTCACACTAAGTCGATGGAAAGGAACAAAAAAGATTGGATTTTATTCACTAAAAGATAACTATGAAATACAACATTATTCTTGTTTCAATTGTTGGACTGCTTGTAGAGGAAAAATTAAGTATAATAATGAATGGGTGGAATGGCCTGAATATGAATTCTTGGGAATGTTGGGTTCCAATTTATATATGGATGATTTAGAAGCTTTAATTAGATGGAACATTATGGTTAATGATTTAGGGATGGATTGCATTTCTCTTGGTGGAGTTCTTGGAGTTTTTCTAGAAGCGGTAGAGCGAAAATTAATTGAAATTGACTATAATGGTCTAGGGTTTGAAAAAGATCCAGAAAAGAATCAATATACTATTTGGGGTGCCACTTCAGCAATTGAAAATTTAATCGAGTTAATTGCATTTCGAAAAGAAATTGGGAACGATTTGGCTGATGGTGTTCGGATATTTTGTCAAAATAATAATTTACCAGATGATCTTAACATACAAGGAAAAGGTCTTGAAGTACCTGCTCATGAACCTCGTTCGAACAATATGACAGCATTAGATTTCGCCACATCTTCTCGTGGGGCATACCATGGTTATGAACCATTTCACTTATCATTTTCTACACATTTTAAAAAGGAATTAGGACTTACTGAAAGAATTGATGCATTTTCTGGAGGTGAGGAAGTCATAAATGCAGTCAAAAAAATACAAGATGCTTGCGAATCATACACAGCAACAGGAGGATGTATGTTTGGCTTTTTTTATTCTAGTGAGATCAGTCCATGGGTGGATGCTGTTAATGCAATCACAGGGAGGTCCTATACAATTGAAGATTGGGTAAGTATTGGCGAAAATCTATTTAATTTAAAAAGAAAATACAATATAAAATGTGGTATTACAAAAAAGGATGATTCAATCGGAACAAGATTTTCAATTCCCATCCCTAAAGGAGGAACAAAAGGGAATATACCACCCCTTAAAGACATGTTAGAGAAATATTATAATATTAGAGGTTGGGATTCAGAAGGAATACCAAAATAGAAGAAAAAAATAGGCTCTAAAATTTCATTGAATTAATATTTTTCATTCCTCCTTCTTTCTATATAGACTATATAGACTCTATATTATATAACGAGAGTGCTTAAAACTCTATTTTTTTTCTATAATAATAAAGAAAAATAGAGAAACTATATATTAAAAATGTTTAATCGATATCTATTAACATTACTAATCCAAAAGGATGAATATATCATATTAAAAAAAGAAGTTTTACAGACACCACTCGAAAAATCTATCGATGGTATAATTGAAAAAATTAAACAAGATATCGATAAAATAACAAAATTAAATCAAATTTAATTTATATATTAAAATTACAAATTTAGGAGAAAAAACAATGAAAGCTATATATAAGGAGTTTAAATGTCCACAATGTGGAGAATTACGTTATATAATTGTTAATGGCGTTTGTTTTAATTGCGATAATGAAAACACTCTTATATCATTAGCAGAACAGCGTAATTTACATCAAAAGCTCGCAATGACAATTCACTCTCTCAATGTAGAGAGCTATAACTAAAACTATCTTAGTTTTTGTTTAACTTGAATTTTTTCAAACTATTTTTTTTTATTTAAGATTTTTATCTCATCAAAAACATTTTAAATTTAGTACTAATTAATAAATTTATAAATATAGAAATTCTCTCTTAAAAATTAACCTCATGATGAGGAGATGCTGAAAATTGGTAGAAATTATACAAATTAGCGATTTACATTACGGAAGTGAATTCCGAGAAGATTGTTTTGAAAACATTATTAGTTATATTAAAGAAACTCATCCTGATGTCGTAATTTGCACTGGGGACCTCGTACATAAAGGACGGGTTAATCAATTTGAAAAAGTAGTTCAATATATAAATAGAATAAAGGATATTACTAAGTTTATTGCAGTACCAGGCAATCATGATGCAAAAAATTCAGGGCTCATATTTTTTGAGAAACTTATTGGACCAAGAAGGTCTAGAATGATTCTAGAGGAAAAGAATGCATTGATAGTAGGTGTTTGTTCCGCTAGAGACGATATGGCGGAAGGAATGATTGGAGATGAGCAATTGGATTGGTTAGGCCGTCAATTTAACCGGAATTTAGAAGATAGAGTAATAGCATTACATCACCATTTAATTCCAATTCCAATGTCTGGACAAAAATTTACAACAGTTCGAGATGCAGGAGAAATTTTAGAGTTTACTAATTTATTTGAAATAGATCTAGTACTAATGGGCCATCGCCATGTTCCTCATGCGTATACCATTTCTTGGAAGAATTCCTCAAGTACAACTTTTCTTTACAGTGGTACTTCAACTTCAAATAAAATCCGCGCTAATGATTCCCCTAGTTTTAATCATATATTTCTTAATGAAGGTAATTTAGAAGTTTATATAGTTAATTCAACCAATCTTAAGAAGAATTTATTACTGGAACGAAAGGAACATCATACAGAGTTTATTAGACCACGGAAAACTAGAATCGAACATTTACTTGCATCAGCAGTATGGGATGAATAATAAGAATTCTATAAAACAGGTGTATAAATATGCCCAAACCAGTTACACCATTATTAACGGTTGATGCTTTAATCCTATTAAATAATAAAAAGGATATTGTCTTAATCCGGCGCAAAAATCATCCTTTTCAGGGGCAATTTGCATTACCTGGAGGATTTGTTGACGTAGGAGAAACTGTTGAAAATGCTTGTATTCGTGAAGTGAAAGAGGAAACAAATATTACAGTGAAAATTCTAAAACTTATTGGAATTTTCTCCGATCCAAAGAGAGATCCAAGAGGACACACTGTTACTATAGCTTATTTATGTGAACCATTAACAAAAAGGGAGAAACCAAAAGCTTTAGACGACGCTGCTGCCCTAGAAGTTGTACCCTTATCAAATCTTTCTTCATTAAAATTAGCTTTTGATCATTTGGACATTATTAAGAGTTCAGGGATTTTAGATAATTAAGATTAATAGGATTATATTTTTTCCTTTATTTCATATAGATTTTGAAAAGAATCTTTAATAAAAAGATAATATCCAACACCGTCTTTCCTTGGAACTTTCACTATATCATATCCCATTGAGCTTGCCCTCTTAACAAAATCATCTCTGTTTTCTATTAATAAGCATGAGTGAGTAAAAGTGTCCTGTGCATTACTTTCATCATTAGTAATAAAAACTTCAAAACTTAGAGAACCTTTTTCATATCGTATAATTTTTTGTTCTTTACTTATACCAAAGAATTTTTCAATCAAATCGGGTGAGACAGTAAATGATCTTGTTTTTTCTAACCCTAATAATTCAATAAAAAAATTATCTGAATCGCTTTCGTTATTTGCAGCAATGGCTATATGTTCTAAGTTTTTTTCACTCATATTCATTAACACTCATCAATCTCAATTTTCATTTGTTTAGCTCAATTTACAATCGTATTTATATACAAATATTACGATCAATTTTATTTAATATCTTAGTTAATTATTTATATCGTTTTGTAAATTATCGCAATTAATTTTTTGTTTAAAATTTAAAAATTTATAGGTTACAATATTATTAATAGGTTAAAAAAAAATAGAATAAGGTTAAGGTATTTCGTAGATGACTGAAGTTTCAGAAGAACAATTTCTAAATAAACTTTGTGAAGTGGTTTACAAATTATCAGGAATAGTAAAAACTCAATCTCCTCGTTTTAAGAAAAAATGGGACGAATATTTGGAGCCTCTTAATATTGAACCTCATATTATTTGCCAAATACCTCTTGATAAAGACAGATTTTTAAAAGATATTGATTACAGAATTACAGTTCTAAAAAACGTTGAACAAGCAACATTGGATGGCTTTTATTCAGTAAAAACTTTATTACAAACCTTTTATGGTTCTTATTTTGATTCTGAGCTATTTAAAAATGATTTTTCTAAGGAAGATCAACTAATATTAAAATATTTCGTCGCAAAAGAGATTTTAGGAAATCTAATACAATACAATAAATTAGATCATGAATCTGTTCCATTAAAATATAATATTATTGCCAGAAATTATACGCTAATGAAGTTGAAAGGCCAAACAAATCAAGAAATACTAGATAACTTAAACAAATTAAATATAAAAGATGTAAAGTTGACTGATGTCGAAAATTTCATGAACGAAATCGAATCAGATGGAATCATTAACATTAAAAAGAAAGGGAAAAACTATCATTATAGTATAAAAAAAGAATTAGAGTTAACTAAAGAGGGAAAGAACTACTATAGTCAAGTACTACAACCATTAGTTGATTTTCCAACCCTCTTTTTTCGTAGCTTCTTCAATATCAGAGAATTAAATGTTACTTTAGATCAAAACGTTAAGTATGGTGATTTTCTTCAAAAAATCCTGCTAAAAACCGCTACACAAGGATTTTCTCCTACTAACTATGTCTTCAAAAATTTAATCAAATATTACGTAAAAATTAAAGAAGAGTCTATTTAATATCTTTCAATTCTTCTTAAAATTTGAATTCTTTCATTACTTCTCCTACAGAATAATTCTCATGAAGGATTTTACTTATAGCTCGAACCAATTTTGTAGGATCTTCCGATTGAAATACATTTCTGCCAAAAGCAACTCCTGATCCACCTGCTTCAATCGAGTCCTGCGCCATCTGGAGTAAATCTGGAATGGTGTCCATTTTAGGACCCCCCGCAATAATAACTGGAATATGTCTTACTCCTTTAGTAATCATGCTAAATGAATCAATATCTCCAGTATAATTTGTTTTAACTACATCGGCTCCCAATTCAACTCCCGCTCTAACTGCAATATTAACTACATTAGGATCGTTTTCATTTGTAATTTTTTTTCCTCTTGGATACATCATTGCTATTAAGGGCACACCCCATTCTCTAGTTTTTTCCACAATTTTTTGAGCATCTTGAAGCATTTCTGGTTCATCCTCTGCACCAATATTTATATGTATTGAAACCGCATCTGCTCCCATTTTTAAAGCACGCTCAACAGAACAAACTAAAACCTTTCTATTAGGGTGAGGTGATAAACTAGTAGCTCCTGATAAATGAATAATCAACCCAATATCCTTTCCATATTGCCTATGGCCTGCACTAACCATCCCAGAATGCATTAAAACAGCATTTGCTCCTCCTAAGGCAACTTTATCCACCATTCCTGCTAAATCTTCTAATCCGGGGATAGTACCCATAGTCAATCCGTGATCCATTGGAATTATTATAGTTTTTTTGCTTTTCCTATCAAAAATCCGTTCTAATCTTATTCTTTTCCCAAGATTCAAGGTAAACATTCACTTTAATAAATTTATATAGACTATTCAATATAATTAGAGCATAAATATAAAATTTAGTTTATATTGGTACTTTTAGTGTTTTGTTTTAAATATTTATAATGCACTAAATAATTTTCCATATTTTAATTCGAAATATATAAATAGTCAATTGAAGGTTAAATTATTTAGTATGGTAATTTCATCAAAAATAATAAATGTACTCCTTCTCAGTGGCGTAGTTCTTTTTTTTATTGGAACCTTTTCATTTATTTATTATTTCATAATGTGTTTTGTAATTGAGATAATTATATCTCCTTTATATTATATTATTGGATGGCTACTATTTGTTATTGGAGGTTTTTTTATTGGAATAACACCAAGGAAGTATTACCATTCTATAAAAAGGGGGAATAAGAGACCCTTGGAAATAGAATTACTTATTATAGGTTTATGTGGATTAATATTATGTACTTTTATATCTATAGCTACTGATATTTATATTTATAGAAATGATGGGATATTTCCCTTTCGAACATTATTATTTTTTACTGCTGGTTTTGTAGGATTTATTATAATAAAAATAATAAGGAAAAAAAAGCAGTAGACGAAATTATTTATGTCGTTATAAATAATAAATTTAATTATACTTCCTATTCTTGTTTTAAAATTTTCATAAAATCATAAAAATATCTATAAGAATCTTTAAAATCATTATCTTCTTTAGAATAATCTAATGCTTCGTTAAAAATCTGATTGAACTTAGATATATTCTTCTTTTGAATTATTGTTTTATATTCTTTTATTAAGCTTTCTAATAAATTTAACACTTTATGAAATTCTTGATTTTCTATTTGAATTTCTGCAAACATTTCTCTCTCTCTTTGAATTATACTCTCAGCGAAAACTTTTTGTAACAAGAATGTAGTACCAGTATATTTCGTTAATTCAGTTAAAGGCTCTTTTGACCTTCTAATAAGATTTAAAAAGAGAATGTTAAACATATGAGGTACTCCTAGGGTTAAAGCAATTCGTCTATCATGAATGTCAGGTGTAGTCTCAGTAATTATTAGCCCATTTAATTCAAATAAAGCTATCAATTCATCTACTAAATCATCATACTTTTCCGTTCCACCAACTTTTAAAACAATCATAACATAATTTTTCATATCTTTTATACCGGGACCAAACATAGGATGTAGTGACAAGCAATTGATCGGATAAGCTTTAATAATCTTTTTCATTGTATTCACAACTGTGTTTTTTATTGATGTAATATCGATGAGTAAGGCATTTTTTTTTAATAATGGGGCAATCTTTTGAATCATACTAACAGTAGATGTAATTGGAATTGAAACTAAAATTATGTCTGCATCTTTCACACTCTCTTCTAAAGAAGACTCATAATTTACGTCAAATTCATGAGCAACATTCTCTAATCTTTCTAAATTTCTTGCATGTAATGTAATTTTAAAGCCATATCTTTTAAAAAATTCTCCAAAAACTTTACCCATGCCACCAGAACCACCAATTATAGTAAGGTTTTTTCCTAACATAAGACTATCATTTATTTTATTTTTAATTTAATTTTATTAATTTATATTACATATCTTTTGTTTTCTTTATTGGGATATTAAATTCTTCTAAAAGAGGTATTAGATGTTTTTTATCTTCGGAATTTGTCCCTTTCCAATCAATAAGAAAATAATCAACCTTTTCAAGAGTATTATTTACCATTTGCTCAATTATATCTTTATTTAATTCTTGAATGTAATATTTTGGACATATGAAAGACATAGCTATATTCGTATTTCTGATTAATCTATTAAAATTTGGAGCATAGTGCGTACCTCCAAAGCCTAAACCTATATTTTGATCTCCCATTTCTTTATATTTAAAATATTTCATAATAGTACGCAAGATCACATTTGTTAATATCTCTCCCGCATCGTCGATTGTCCATTCTGCCTTACTACTCCCTAATTCCATGAAAACTAAAGGTTTATCTAAAATTGTGGGACCATGATGAGTCACTTCGATATCCAGTGAGAATTCTTTTAATGCTGGTGGAAATTGTTGCTCACTTAGCGAAATAAATCCTGCTTTATGAAGTAATCCACTTGTTTTTGATAAATTATAAGGTTCTCCACCAAAATCAGCATCTCTACCCCAATTCCCAGTAGTATGAACTAAAAATGCTGGTCTGGCTGTTTTTGAAGTATGACGGCTAGCAAAAATAAGATAGTCAGGTTTTAACTCTGATTCTTCTAATTTTAGGTCATTCAAAAAAATTAGAGGTTCCTTTGTTAACCCCAAAAATATTTCATGTTCTGTTAAATTATTTTTCAGTTTAAAAACAGGATTTTTATGCCATATGAAATTTGACTCCTCAAAATTATTGACTTTAGACTTTAAAAATTTTTCCCTAATATTCATTGAGGCGTTATCTTCAGTTGAAGTTATAATCAAAAACTCGATTAAAAATCACCTAAGAGCTTTCTTCATACAATCTATTTATTAGATTCAATGAAAATTTTATAAATTTAGTTTATTACTAGATCTTTAATAATTTTTAAATCTATTTTCAATATTAATGAGTATTAATTTAATAATAGTTCTAATTCTTGCTTTACCTTTTGGAGTTTTATTTTTTATCGCAGATTATTTTGAAAATAAACTCATTCAAGTACATGCTTCATTAATCGCAGGAATATCTGTATCTTATTTCTTCCTAATCGTGCTTCCTGAAATTGCTCAAAGACTGCCTGAATTTCCTTTTCATTTAACATTATTCGAATATCTCTTTGTCCTTATTGGCTTTTCATTTATTCATATATCTGAAAAATTAATTCTGCAGAAAGCTGAAATGAGAACTCAAAGAAAAATGAGGAAATTAATCAAAAAAGAGAAAATCTTAGAAACTGTTGAACATAATATGGAAAAAATTCTTACAAAAGAATTAACTAATGAAAATCTGGATGAGGCTGTGCTAAGAGAAATAGCTCGGACACTTTCTGAATTAAATGAAGAGGAAGAAGGAATGAGATCAGAAATAAATAACTATAAAATTAAAATTCAAAATAAGATTAATAAAGAGCTAACTAACTTCCGGTTTATTACAGATTATATTTACCACTTTCTTGTAGGTATTATTTTAATAGGGTTATTAAGGATTGAACTAATAGGAGGTATTCTCTTTTTCATATATGCCTTTTTTAGAACTATTGTAACCAAACGATCTGAGGCACATCTCATCTTTACTGATTTAGAAATCTATGAAGAACAAAAATATGAAGCAAAACCTATTGTTAAGTACATCTCATGTAGTTCTGCACTAACTGGTATAATAATTGGATTAATAATAAATTCATTTTTACCGCCTAATTTAGAGCTCCTATTCATTTTTTATTCATTCATTTCTGGTGTGATTTTATATGTTATTGTAAGGGAAGTTATTCCAGAAAAAGAGAAAGGAAATCCATTGAAGTTCATGACTGGTTTAGTAGGGTTCGCTGTAGTAATAATACTCATTAATATTTTTACAAATGTTCTTTAAATGATATATCGCTACTTAGCTTTAATGTTTTAAAAAAAGTCATTTCTTATAAATTAGAATATAGAACCTTTGTTCCTTATTACCAGATAGATCTTTTTAAAGAATTAATCAAAAAATCAATTAATAAAAAAAAAAAGATAAGATTTGAATTTTATATATTAATAACGAGTTACAGCAAGACTGCTTGATCTCATAAAGTTACCCGCTGTTTCAGAAATAACCACTATACTAATATTATGCGTTCCTTTGGACAATGTCTGAGAATATTGCAGTGCGACTGGATAATACTGATAAGTTGCATCCCCTTGATAGGGTCCTGCACGCGTAAAAGGATTAGTTAATCGTACACCATCAATCCAAAAATAGAAAAACATATCAGCAAAACTAATTGGATCCGGAAGGATCCTAGTACTTGTAGTGAATAATAGATGAACCGTAGCAGAAGCATCCAGTCTAACGATTACATATAAATCAGGAACGGTTACGTATACTAAAGCTGGTGGGGTATATATATCTTCTTTACAATCATACCAGAAATCTATTTTCCCTTGTTCTATCCATGTAATCAGCCCAAAACCTAAGCCTCCAGCACCTAATATCAATGCAATAACGCCTAAAACTGCTCCACCTTTTTCCATTAAATCCCTCAACCTCTTAATTCATAAATGATTTTAATTTTGAGTTTATAATTTAATTATGAATTTATATTAACTTAATTTCTATAATAAAAGTTTGCATTGAAGATGAGCTAAGAGAGTTAAAGACATTTTTGGAAGTAAAAAAGAACTACTTTTTGAAAAGAATTTTGATTTCTTTTTAGAAATTGTAAGAGAACTTGGTGTATTATACAATATACATTCAACAAACATTATTGTGAGTGAATTTTACTCATAAATTTAAATATAAGCCCTAAAATAATTTACCAATTCATTTATTTTTGAATTATAGATTTTCTAAGTCCGAATCCTAATATATATAAGATTACTCTTTATAAACATTTAAATTCATTAAAACTAAGTTTAAATTAATGTGAGGTTATGAAAGTAATGGATATGAAAAAAAAAAGTTTTAATGAAATTTTAAACATTGATAATGACGATAAAAAAATCATCGAGATGATTGAAAAAACCCCCGATATTACCCACAGTGATATAGCTAAGGAGATAGAAAAATCCCAACCCGCTGTAGGTGCCCGAATAATTAAGTTAGAAAGAAAACATCTACTCACAAAACAAGTAGGCTTTAATATAAAAGAAGTCGATATTAAAGTTGCTATTGTCTATGTTTCCACTAAAGATGTTGATAATATTGTCCGAAAGATTGAGAATTGTCCCTTTATTAATCATGCGTTCAAAATTTCAGGAGAATTTAATGTACTCTGCTTTATTGCCGCTTCGGATTTACAGACCATTGAAAAATTAGTAGATTTGTGCTTTAGACGCGATGAAAATGTTGTCAATGTTAAAACTAATATATTAATTGAATCCATCCATGATTTTGTTGTCCCAATTGATTTTCAAATTGAAGATTTTGATGGTAGATATTGTGGACCCGAATGTAATATGAGGGAAGATATACCTCAATTTAAATTCAATCCGGAAAAAGAAATTTAAGTAAGTTTCATCTATTTTCTATAAGAAATTATACGCTTAGTTTAACTTTAAAAAACCAATAAAGAATATAAAAAAAAATTAGTCTAACTCAGTTTACACTAAACCCTTCGCTTTTGCGATTCTATACTTACATTTTTCACCGCAGCCATCTTCTAAAGTTGGATTATGATCTTCTGAATCAAAATCAATAGGTAAAACGAAATCCTTGGCAATATCAAGCACAATTTCCATAGAAACACTAGTTACTTCAGGGTTATTTCGAAAATGATAATTAACAATATTATCAAGCTTCTGAAGTTTAGAACTCGCGAGTAAGATACAAACGTTATGTTCACCTGAGAGTTTAAATGCGTTAAGCATAAAAGGACAGTGCTTAGCCATGTCCATAATTTCTTCCGGATTCTTAGTTTTTACCTCAACGGTCGCGAGATGTAAATCTACTTTCTTAAAATTGATCCCTGGCTGGAATTGTAAAATTCCATTTTTTTCTAGTTTTTTTATTCGCATACCAACAGTGGGTTGTGATCTGTTTATCTTTGTGGCTATTTCGGTGTGCGTAAGGTTAGGATCTTCTTGAACAAGTGATATTATTTGCCTATCAATCTCATCAAGCTTTAGTTTATCAGATATCATAATAATCAAATAAAGATTTTTTTTTCTCTAAAAAATTCAATAGATTTTATCCTTTAAACTTTTTTAAAATATAAGTATTAAAAATTTGATAAAGGAATTTTGTTATTATAATAAACTATTTTTCCATCAAAACTAATTCGGACAGCAATTATTCTTATACCCTTTTTTCTTGCTTCACTTAATCTATTTGAAAATCTAGAGTCCATCTCCCAATTTGGAGCAAAACTTTTTGCTTTGCGAAATACTAAAAAAAGTAAAATTCCATTATGTTCAATAATTTCTTTTACATGTCTTGCTCCACGTTCTGTAGGAGCATCTGGAAAAAGAGCATTACCCTCTTTAACCAATGTCACGCCTTTTACTTCTAATGGCACGCCATCAAGTAGAAAATCTATTCTGCTATTTCCAATTTTTACTTCTTTTCTGATTTCTTTCACATTCGAAAATTCTGGTAAGAATTTGAAAACTTCTTGAGCAATCTTAGAATGTAAAGCAGTGTCTATTAGAACCCATTCTTCTTTAGTTTTAACTGCCTTAATGTAATACTTCAATTTTCCATTTGAGTGTGTAAATAAAATTTCAACGTCTTTAATCAACAATTCTTTTAATCTACCAGGATCATGAACATGAGCAGTTTCTATTTGACTCTTATATTTAATCTCGGCTACAAATCTATTAGGATGGGAAAAAAAAATACCTTTCATTAAGTTTGGAATCTCAATAATTTTTTGTCTAATATCATTCATAATAATTTTGTTTGATGAGTTAATTCAAATGCTAGGTGAGTAAATCTTAAGAGATTTTATTATAGAATATAACCTTAATAGATAAAAAGAGTTTATTATTTGAATAATCATAATGAGTGAGCCAGACGATCAAGCTACTATTGTAAGTTATAAATTTCATCATATAGATACTTCAAAATGTACTCAATGCAAAGATTTTGCTTGTGAAGAGGCTTGCTTTAGGGGTATTTATAAAGTAATTAATAGAGACTCTACACCTAAATGTATTGTGGTGGAGGATCATGAAGATCGATGTGTTAAATGCCATATTTGTACTACAGCGTGTAAATTTAGAGCTATTCTCATTGATTAACCCACTAAAAATTCATTTTAAATCTCTTGATATATCTCTATATATAAATTTTCCTTACTTTAATTGAAGATATTTATCAAAATATTCAAGATAAATAGCGTTAAATGCAACTTCAGTACTGAAGTTCATTAAAATAAAAAATTATATCAATAAATTGAAAAATTATTATTTTGAAGAATAGTAAGTTTTTTCATTCATTGAGCGTAAATACATTTTTCACAACAAGTTGCGTGCAAAGATACTTCTCCAAAATCAAGATTTAAATCTATTGGTAAGACAAGATCATTAATCACATTCTCAATTATGTCCATGTGGGTAAACATAACATCTGGATTATTCCGAAAGTGGATATTTACGATATTATCAAGGAATTTATAGTTGGTACCAATCAGAAGGATGCTCATATTTCTATCTCCGCTTAATTTAAATGCGTTGATCATGAAGGGGCAGTTTTTTACAATCTCAATAACCTTTTTTGGATTCTTTGTTTGAATTTCAACTCTACCAAAACAGAGATCTGCCACTTTGATATTTACGCCTGCTTGATATTTCAAAACACCTAATTTTTCAAGCCTCTTGATGCGCATCCCCACAGTTGGCTGGCTACGATTTACATGCCCCGCAATTTCTGTGTGTGTAAGATTGGGCTCTTTCTGAATTAGATCCATAATTCTACAATCGATATCATCCATTCCCATTTTTTCACTTATCATTTTCTTTACCTCTTAATATTAAAATTAAAAATCAGATTAATATTCATATATCGTCATATAACGATAATACGATAACATACTATTTAAACCTTTGTGTCACTTTTATTATTATAAAAACATTAATAATCCATTAAAACAAGCTTTAAAAACTAGTAAAAAAAATATTCTATTAAATCTATGAGCGAATTAAGAAAATACACAATAGAATTTTTAAAGGTATTAGCCGATCCAACAAGATTAGAAATACTAGATCAATTGAAAAATGGTGAGAAAAACTCAAAAGAAATTCAAGATGCACTGAGTAGATCTCAATCAACAATTTCCAAACATTTGAACTTGCTCATTGACAATAACCTTATAGATTTTGAGAAAAAAAACAATATAAAATACTATAAAATTAAAAATAGTGATATCTTTACTCTTCTCTCTCATATAAAATCAACAGTAGCTAATATTAACACTGAGAAACTTAAAGACTTAATCGATGTTGACATCATTGATACATTATCTTAGCTTTTTAAGAATATATTTTATTTTAAAATCCCTAAAAAAATATGAAATCCTCAAAAAAAGATAAACCAACTAAACAATCAATAAAGATTGTGCTTCTAGGACTAGATAATAGTGGGAAAACATCAATTTTGAATTGTTTAAAGGGTATCAAAGCTATTTCTGCTTTTAATAGTCCAATGCCCACTAGAGGTCTTGATGTTGAGCATTTTCAAGCCTTAAATTCAGAATATTCTATTTGGGATCTTGGCGGGCAAAAAGCATATCTTGATGAGTATTTCAACGATTTTAAAAAATATGTAAAGGGAACCAGTAAATTTATATATGTAATTGATATTCAAGATGTTAATCGTTATGATCTTGCCCTTGAATATATGATCAAAGTAATAAATTCAATTGAAATACAAAATGGCATTGACTTTTCTATTTTTCTCCATAAATTTGACCCAGATTTGGTATTTGATAGCAATTTAAATGAAAATGTTATTGATGATTTTATAAGAAAAATAAAAGAGACTATTCCTCCAAAATTTAATTATTCACTTTATAAAACATCAATATACGCAATCTTTGAAAAATCTACAGTTATATAAATGATGTAGGTTTAGTGATTTTAGCGATTTTAAATAATTTGAAAATTTTAAAATATATTAGAAAAGAATACTATTTAGTATCGAAGCAAAAAAAGTTACAGACTTTCATAAGTATATGTTGTCGCAGGAAGAAAAAAAGGAAATAACAAGTCGAGTAAAATATAGATCATCGTTAATTGTTTTTGCTTTAATCTTACTTCTTATTTATCTTACTAATTTCTATAGCTTTCTGTTATTTCATACTATAGCTGAGTTATTTAGTATAGTTATTGCATTTGGCATTTTTATGATTGGATGGAATACTCGAAAGAATATAGAGAGCTCGATTTTCTTAGTTCTAGGCGTCAGTCTATTATTTATTGGCTCAATTGATCTAATCCATACTTTAGCATATAGTGGAATGAATATATTTGAAGGATATGACGCAAATTTACCTACTCAATTATGGATCGCTGCCAGATATCTTCAAGCAGTCTCATTTCTCTTGGCATTTCTTTTAATGTATAAAAAGATTAATCCAACTCTTTTACTAATTGGATATTCGATTGTAACTACACTTTTGGTAATATTGATTTTTACTAAAATTTTTCCGGTTTGTTATAGTGAAGGTCTTACACCATTTAAAATTATCAGCGAATATATAATTATTGGAATTTTAGTAGTATCTATAATAGTATTATATAAAAATAGAAAAGAGCTCAATTTAACAACGTTTCGATTGAAAATATTTTCGATCTTATCATTAATAATAGCGGAGGTAGCTTTTACTTTATATATTGGTGTATATGATCTTTCCTCTTTAATAGGGCATATCTTTAAAATAGTTTCTTTTTATTTTATTTATTTAGCAATTGTCCAAAAGGGATTCGAGGATCCTTTAAATACTTTATTCACAAGATTAAAACAGAGTGAGGAATTTACAAAAACAGCATTAAATACTCAAATGGATACTTTTTTTGTGTTCAATCCAAAGAACGGTAAAGCGATAAAATGGAATAAAGCTTTTAATGAGATCAGTGGTTATACTGATAAGGAAATATTATCCATGAAAGCACCTGATTCATATTACAACCAAGAAGATTTAGAAAAAGCTGAAAAGGCTATACTTAATGCCATAGAAACTGGCAATACTACAGTTCAAATGGAATTAATTACAAAGGAAGGGAAAAAAATACCCTTTGAATATTTAGGCTCAGTTATTACTGATGATCATGGAGATATTAATTATATCGTTTCTGTTGGTCGAAATATTACTGAACGCAGAAAAGCAGAAGAACAAATTAAGAGTTTAGCAAAGTTTCCTTCGGAGAATCCAAATCCAATATTAAGAGTCAGTAATGAAATTGTCCTATATATAAATGATGCTGGTCAAAAATTGTTTAATATTGAGATTGGGAATAAAATACCCCCTAGTTTAAATAATGTAGTAGAGGAAGTCTTTCATACTCAAATAATTCAACAAATTGAGCTTGAATTAAATAATCAATTTTATTCATTTACTATAACCCCCATAGCTGAAAAATTGTATCTTAATATTTATGGTCTTAATATCACAGAGAGAATTTTAGCAGAAAGAAGAATTAAAAACTTGGTGTCGACAGTTTCTCATGAATTGAGAACACCAATAACCGTTCTAATGATGTCTTTAGATTTATACAAGCAAAAAAAAGCTTCACTAACCCCTGAACTACAAAACTACATTATTGAGATAGAAGAGAGGAATCTTTCACTTCTAAAAGATTTATCAGAAGATATTCTCATGCTCTCTCAAATTGATGAAAAAAAATTAGAGCTTAATTTAGAAAACTATAATCCCTTAAAGCTATTACAAGATATGGAATTATTCTTCGCTTCTTTTGCTGAAGAAAAGAACATTGCTTTTGAAATTAATATTAATGAAGATATCAATATGAAAGGGGACATTAAAAGGATTGATCAAGTTTTTCGAATTCTTCTTGATAACGCAATAAAATATTCACATGAAAATACAATTATCAAGATAATTGTGATTGAAAATTACAAAGGAAGTTTTAATCCTAAAGGAAAAAATGGGACTTTATTTCAATTTAAAAATAGTGGTATAGGAATTAGTGAAGATGAACTACCTCATATTTTTGAAAGATTTTATAGAGCTTCAAATGCTAGAGATACTTCTGGAACCGGATTAGGTTTATCAATAGCAAAGGATATAATAGAACTTCACCAGGGAGAAATTTTTGTTGAAAGCAAATTAGGAAATGAAACAACCTTTTCCATTTTTTTTCCAAGAATAGATAATTTTTAAAATAAAATTTAAATATAATTCTAATTGATATTTTCAATATAGGAGTATCAAGCGAACCACTATGCAAGTTGAGTCCCGATCTGTAATACTCATAGTTGATGATAATGCAGATATCTTATTTCATTTGAAAGTCTTATTGGAAGATAATAACTATGCAGTTAAAACAGCAATAAATGGTAGAGATGCTATAAAACTTTTATCTGAAATAAAATCACCTCCAGATGTAATCATTAGTGATATTATGATGCCAGGAATGAATGGGTATGATTTTTTTGAGACAGTATCTAATACCCCTCAATGGAATCGAATTCCATTTCTATTTCTAACTGCTAAATCTACTCCTGAAGATATTCGATTAGGTAAAATGTTGGGAGTGGATGATTATATAACCAAACCCTTCAGAAAAGAAGATTTAATTGCATCAATTTCGGGGAAAATTGCGCGAAATAATAAATCTAATCTTATCGATAATGAGATTAAACAATTACTCTCCTCGTTAAAAATTCAGAAGCAACCGTCCATTTTTGATAAAGATCAACAGCTTTTATGTTTATCTATAATATATTGGAATGATATTACGGGTCCTACTGTAGAGGAGGGTTATCCCCCTGATAAAAATTTACCTTTTTCAATTAATACAGTTGGTAGGCAATTATTTCATGCTGCAACTTCGATTTATGGGCATGATAAAATCACGAGATCTCAAGGTATATTAATAAACATTGAAAATATTAAGAATAACGGGTATCTATTTTTTGATTCTTTTCCAGATGATAATGAGAGATATGGAGAAAAACAATATATGTTATCAGTAATCACGCCAAATTTATCTTATTTTGATTCGCTTAAAATTAGAGAAATTCTGAAAGAAATCTCTGAAAAAGTAAAAAAGAACCAAGATTGGGATATAAAAGAATATTGGGGAAAAATTTTAGAAATTTTATCAGAAGACTCAGTTAAAATTCAACCTTAATTTGATTCTGTACTACTTAAAGATCTATAATATTATAAATTAAAAATAGATCTGATTTTTAAACTAATAATTAAGCGAGAAAAATCTCTTTTATTAATAATATTTAGAAAGAACTTTTAAATCAGCTCTTTTGTATGAATTTGACAAGAAATAAAACAATAATTTTAACCCTCGAGTTGAAAAATATGTCTGAAGTAAAGGAAGCAGAAAAGTTTTTAATATCGCCAGAGGTGTGTTCTTGGGCTGATGACGAAGATAATACCTATAAAATTGAAATTCAATTGCCTGGAGTAGAGAAAGAAACAATTAAACTTAAAATGCATGATGATAGCTTTTTCGTTAAAGGAGAAACCGAAGATACTATCTATATAGGTTCCTATACTGTTTGTTGTCCTATAAAACCAGAAGAAGCAAAAGCTGTTTATAAAAATGGACTTCTAAAGATTGAAGTACCTTTCAAGGAGCCCGAGTTCCATAGTGTTGAGATTGAAATTGAATAAATCTTTTTTTTTCTCTTTTTTTGAATTAAAATTATTTTAATAAATTAAACACTATTTTAATAAAGTAATTTTATGCATAAGTATTCTGTATAAACTATGATTAGGATCATTCAAATTGAAACTGATGATTATAAAAACCAAATTAAGGAATTATACTCAGAATACCTTGAATGGGTCGTGTCAAAAATAAATATAGAGCTTAATCTTAATTTTGACGTTGCTGAATTAGTTAAAGAAGCAGTTGATACAAGTATGAATGAATTTTATAAATTTTTGCCACCTGAGGGGTGTTTATTTCTCTGTAAATTCAATAATCAAATTGTTGGATTAGCATCAATGAGGAGGATCGATCAGAAGATTGGTGAGATTAAGAGAATGTATGTTCGTCCTGAATTTCGGGGTAAAGGTTTAGGTAAGGAATTACTCGAAAGCTTGATTAATAAAGCACGTGATTTAGAATTTTCAAAGCTTCGATTAGATACTGGTCCATTCATGAAGGAAGCTCAAGGACTATACAAATCAATTGGATTTAACGAAATTGGTCCATATCAAGAGAGTGAAGTTGTTCAAAATGAAATTTTAGATCCTATACGCCAAAACTGGATCTTTATGGAAATGCTCATAAAGTAAGAATTAAATAAGGAACAATTATCTATTAATATTCAATATTCATTTCTTTAACGTAATCGAAAGCAGAATATGCTGCTATTACGCCTTCAGAAACTCCTGTAATAGCTTGTTTAAAAGGAGCATCAGCTACATCTCCCGCGGCAAAAATGCCTGGAACGTTTGTTTCTGATTTACGATTAATTTTAATCTCACCTTTTTCATTGGTTTCAACTCCAATATGTTTTGCTAATTCAGATTTAGGAATCGATCCTATCTCAATAAACACCCCATCTACTTCAAATTCTTTTCCATTATCAAAAATTACTGATTTTACTGTGGTATCCCCTTTAATTTCTATAATTTTTGTTTTGTAAATTATCTCAATTTTATCATTATCGTACACTCTTCGCTTATTTATGGGTTCAGCCCTAATTTCTTCGCCTCGGTAAATAATATATACCTTATTTACACTTTGAGCTAAAAATAAGGCTTCTTTAGCAGCGGAATCACTCCCACCAATCACAGAAACATTTTTATCCTTATAAAATGGGCCATCACAAGTCGCACAATATGAAACACCTCTCCCAACGAATTTTTCTTCCCCAGGAATGCCTAATTTCCTTCTTTCTGACCCAGTTGCTATGCAAATTGAATAGGCTTTAAATTTTTGAAAGAAAGAATGGAGTTCAAAGTGATCATCACCTCTATCAATACTCCGTATCTCATCTGAGATGTAAGGGATCTTGAGTGAATCCATATGGTCCTTAAACATATCCATCAACCCTTGGCCACTTATGGATGTAATAGCGGGATAATTCTCTACAATATGAGTTGTTGCAATTAAACCTCCAAAAGTTTTGCCAACAACTAAGATATCCATCGCAAATCGAGCTGCATATATGGCGCATCCTAATGCAGTAGGACCTCCACCTAAAACTATAAGATCGTACGTTTTTTCTAAATCAATCCCATCCATATCAATATTGAACATGTATATTACCTCCGATCAACGCTCTTAATATTTCATTTGCACCAACCATTCCAACCAGGGTTTTTTGATCATTTATGATAGTATAAGGAACGCCTGCTGCGTCATAATATTGTCCGATATCTGGATTTGCTATAATATCTACAATCACGGTTCTTATTTTCCCCTTAGATGCAATCGCAAAGTTATTGGCGATAGTAGAAACCTGAGGGCAGTAAGGACAAGTTTCAGTTATCATTACTTTAATTGTAGAAGGTTGAATTCTGTCTAAATTGTGTTTTATTGTGGCTTCGTAGTAATTTGATGCTCCCGCAAAAGCAAATATAGCTTGGATAAACGGTTGAATTTCGCCGCCTTGAGGAGCTGCTAAATATCTTATAATTTCTCTTCCCTCCTCATCAATAAATAAGATTGTAGGTACTCTCGAAATATCATACCTTTTAGCAAATTCAGGGTTATCATCAATACATAATTCCTCAATTGTTAGCATTCCATTGGAATTTTCTTCATATATTTTCAATAGTGCCATAAATTGATTACAATCCATACACTCTCTTATTAAACTCCCCGATGAAGGCTTTTCTTTACATGTAAAAACCCTTAATTTAACAGGCTTTTTTAATTTAACCATTTCTCTCCTTATAATTTCCCTATATTTTGAATCTTGAGCCAATTATTATATCACCTTATCTGTATTATGCATACATTCCTCCAAAATCTCGCTGACCCTTTGTAAGTTTATCCAATAAATCTTGGGGGGTGAACATTCCATATATGTGGTTTTTTTCATTGACAACAGTATGGGGCACCCCTTGTACTTGATATTTCTCTCCTAAATCAGGATTCATGTTAACATCAATTACTTCTGCTGTTATTTTTCCCTTGGAAACAATAGCAAAGAGAGTTAAGACGGGTACTGTTGCTGGACAGTAAGGGCATGTTGGCGTTATAAATATTTTTATTTTTGATTTCTCTATTTTTTTAAGGTGAGTAAGAATTTGATCCGCATAATATGGTCTAACCCCTGAAAAATATTGTATACTATTGAGAAAGGGTACAAATTCGGATCCTATTGGGTGTGCTAAATATCGAATAATTTCATTGTCATTGTCATCTACAAATAGAATAGCAGGTATTTTAGTAACATTGAATTTCTTTGCTTCTTCTTCATTTTCTTCAGTAGATATTTCCTCAATTTCTAGCTTTCCATTTGAATGCTCTTTTAAAATTTTTAATAACTCATATGAACCCTCACAAGCCATACACTTTCTTATTTTTGTTCCATCTTCTTTAGTTTTAAAATCAGTAAATAGTTTAAGTACAACTTTTTCTTTTAGTTTGGCCATCTCTCTTTTTATATTATTCATTTCATTTTCGGAAAATAACAAATAATCACCCATTTGTTCATTCTAATATGAATATTTACTTTCACACTTAAAAGAATTTTTCATTTAAATTATAAAAAAAATCAGCTCAGAATTACTATAGGATAAATTCTAATAGAATTGTATTAATAGTTAAAAATATAAATTTTATTGGATCAACTTTCAGGTTTGTCAATTAATTTTTTAAAAATATAATAAAGCGTTATTCCAATTAGAAATCCAATAGCTATATTAATAAAGTAGGAAAAAATTGCGGAGATCAATATTATTGGGAACGTTTTAATATTAAAATCTCTAAAAGCTATTTTTCCTAATAAAAAGGCAGTATAAATAAGCATAGCTCCTAGAATAGCCATGGGAAACTTAGTAAAAAGAAGAAATAGAGTGTCAGAAAAAAATAATCCAAGAAATAATTCCATTATTCCCTCTAATATCATAGACCCTCCAGTTCTAGCACCAAAAGCGTACTGAGCCATTAATCCTCCTGAACCATGACATAAAGGCATCCCTACTAAAAAAGGATTAATTAAATTCATTGCTCCCATATTAAAAGCTAAGGTATTAGCATCAATCCCTTCTTTCTCTGGAAAAAGCTCTTTAATTAATACAACAGTAGCAATCATAACATTTGTCAACGTCAAAAATAATTGGGCAATTCCTGCATATATCATTCCGTATAAAAAGTTATTCCATGTAGGTATTCCAAAAGATAATGTTGGAATACCTAATTTTAATTCTGTAATGCTAATAACACCTGTAAAAAACATTATTAAAATTCCCCCAAATGTAAGAATTATTGCGGATGGTATTGGTTTATTCTTTATAAGCAATAAAATAATTGAAATTGAAATGAAACCTAAAATAATATTCTCACCAAATAATAAAATTCCTGTCCACCCTAAAATGAAGGCTAATCCTAGTTGGATACCTCTTACTGCTATAATAGGAACTTTATTCACAATGTAATTAAGTTTTTTTGAAAATCCAAGAAGGAACCAAATCACTCCGGTACCAAATCCAGTAGAAATAACTAAGTCTGAATTCCAATGTCTTGAAATAGCTACAGTACCAATAGTCTTTTGAGGTTGAACTGGAAGTGGGAGGTTAAATTTCACTCCTAATATAATATTAGTAATTCCCAAAGTAATGAAGATTCCTGCTGGACTTAATCCTACAATTGATATATATCCAATTATAAATGGAACTAATGTACCCCAATCTCCAAAAGCTCCTCCAAATTCTCTTAAAGTGAACTTGTTAAATTTTTTTTCAGCTTTTTTTTCATTAAGACTCTCACTTTGTTCCACACTAATCAAATATTAAAAAAGTCCCAAATTTAATAAATTTCTTGGCAATTTTTTTTAACCAAAGCGTCTCCAAATAGTTATAACGCTTTTAGAATTACTTTTTCTCTTTCAATAAATTTAAATTTATTTACTCTATCATATTTTCAGATTAAGCTTTATCTAACTAATCTCAATAAATTAGGAAAAAATTAACTACATCTTTATATTAAGGTTTATTTTAGTGTCTCTTGAAAGTAGATTAAATTTTGAAAAGGTTATAAGAAAGACAATCATGTGAGAGGAATGGGAATAGGACTCTCTCTCGTAAAAAAGATAATTGAAAGCTATAATGGTAAAACCTGGGTTGAAAATCGGATAGATTATAATTATAGTCAAGGAAGTAATTTTGTAGTAGAAATTCCTGAAGCATTTTAAGTCTTAAATTTTTATAGGTTAAGAACTCTTCAATTTATTATATTTATAGCAATAATTCAAATAAATCTACAGCTTTTGGGTGAATTTTGCATTTTTTACTAAATCGACGAAGTATCCACCAACAGGAAGGACAATAAGTTGTTATATAATCAAGGTCCTCTCGATCAAAATCTGACATTCTCTTCCGAGCAACTCGTTCTATTATATCAGTTCGTCCCATCCAACCAGAACCACCACCACAACACCAATGTGGAACATCTAAAACCTCATAACCAATCTTTCTAAGAATATCATCAACAATCGTTTCTACACCTTCTTTACCTCTGTTCATTAATTGACATAAATGTTGTACCCCTACTTTACCCGATTTACGGACATTTGAAGGGGTCAAGTAGTCAGAAATATATCTTACATCTGCATTTAAGCCATCCATCTCATTTTTAAAAAGATAATAACAAGCTGGGCATAAGCAAATTATCTCTTTAAATTTTTTTGAATTAAAAAGTTCTCGATTCTCTTCCACAGATGTTTCATATTCTTTTATCAGCCCGCTTATTTTTAAATGCCATCCACAACAAATTTCAGTTTCCAAAATTGTGAAATCAATCTCTTGTTGCATTAGATATTGAAGAGCATGTTCAGTAAATTGGGGAATTCTTATTGTAGAGAGACAACCCATAAAAAATAAAGTATCAGAATCTCTTGGAATCCCTTTTGGGGGTCTTATTCGCATTTTATTTGTAGGATATGGCGATCTATAGTTCTCAAAATATTCAATCATCTCATTTATCCCTTCAAATGTATTTCCATCTTCAATATATTTTTGTTTTAATAAAATACGTTCACTTTCAGTCTCACATTCTCCACAATGCACACAATTATAGAGTTTATTATAATCATCTGATTTAAATTGAATTTTATCCTTATTCCTAATGAAATGTCTTATTGTTTCATCACTAAGAAAGTTATCCGGATCAACTTCATCGGTAGGGTAATTCTTTCTCCCTTTAATTCTTTCTTTCATAAATTTCTCACGTAATTAACAAAGATTAATTCTTTATAAAAGCTTCATTAATATTCAATAAAGCAGTTATCTGATTATATACATTATATCTTTATTTTTAATATAAAATTGAATATCGATCAAATATAAACAAGTTTAAAAATAAATAAAAAAGAAAATTCTTTAGGATTTACTTATCTTTTTTGAGTTTAACGTCGGTTCTCTGTATACCTACTTCTTTATTACTTGGCATAGGGGTTCCACAATGATCCCTTAACCTTTCACTGTCTTTGAATGCTTTATCAAGTTCTTCGTCTAATTCATCATCAGATATTTCATTATCTGTCATAATTTACATAGAGAAACCCTATTATTTAAGGATTTTATTTATAAATAAAAAATTAATTACAACTCTTTTAAAACAAATTGACAAAAAAAAAGTTGAGTAAAAAGAGATTTATTTTTTAAAATAATCTAATACTGCTTTTTCCTTCTCTACAGGTCTTCTTTCAGGAACCAGAATAAATATTTTTCCAACAGTTTCATAGTAATCTGGACGTAAATATAAATTGCAGTAGCAGGCACCATATTCTTTTATATCTAATGGAGCATAATCACAAGGACATATCAAGTCTCTGTCCAAATTTCGATTCCCTGAAGCTAAACGACATGGACATGATTGATATCCATGATTATTCTTATTTTCTAATAACCCGTCAATTAAATTATTTAGAGTTTCTTGGTCTTTATTTAATATCCAATTATTCGTTTTGCATACTTTATTACAATATTCCATCATCCCTTCTTTAGTTCCCATATCCATTTTAAGCTCCTCCAGTTTTCAATAATTCTTCGTATTTATTTGGATTATATCCTACTACAACTTCATCATCACAGATCATAAATGGATATGAAATTCTAGATTGGTATTTTCCCCTTAAATAATCCATAATTTTTGATTTTTCTTCAAAATTAATTTTATCTACATCTACGTATCTAAATTGTATATCGCGCTCATTTAACCAAGCCTTACATTTTTTACACCACATACAAGTAGATAATGTTAAAATTGTGATATCTCTGCTTTTTTTGGATCCCTCAACAGTTTGCGCTATGTTTTCTATAATTTCAGCCATAATTTTATTTCTTCCTCATTATTATAAAAATCTTTTTAATTTATACTGATTTAATATTCAGTTTCCATTCTGGATCAATACATTCAAAAGCTTCTTCTGTTAAATTTCTAATATCGCTATGACAAGAATCTAATAATATGCCTAAATGCTCGAGCGCTCTTTTATCGCCAATCTTCATAAGACTTTCTATAATTGTGAATAATCTTGTTTTATCCTGATCTTCTTCAGGTTTTTCTACTTCTTGTTTTAAAAATTCTATAATTAGCATTGTAGCTTTTGGGTCTCCAATTTCCCCCATAGCTTCAATAATATGATTAATGACTACATCATCTTTTTCAGATTTTAAAGCTCTAGCTAACATATTAATTGCTCTACCTTCTTTTAATTGACCAAGGTTTTGCGCAGCGATCGCCCGCTCTTTAAAACTGGAGTTATTAAATAGTGTTTTAATGTATTCATTAAAAGCTTCATTTCGAGTTTTTTGATCCATCTTAAGATTAGAATAAGAATAAGAAATAAGAATCTGATCATAATAAATTATTAAAAATTGCTAAAAATAGAATAAAGGAAAAGAGAAAAATGGCTTTTTATTTTTAAAAAGCTTTTTAGTAATAATTAAACAATTTTAAAATTTATAAATTAGAAGATAAATATTTTTTAAAATTATTATTTATTTATAGGATAAAATACTAAGAAATAACAAAAATGAGATGATTATTTTGGCAGAATCTAAGACAGCAATAGTGATAACCAAGGAAGGCTGCCACAGATGTAAAGAGTTAAAGGAATGGCTCAATAAACACGAAGTTAGATATATTGAACGAGATATAAATGATGAGGAATTTGTACACGAGCTATTACATGATGACAATTTTTCAAAAACGTTCTGTGATGCTGATGGTTGTATAGTGAACACCCCGGTTGTTATTCATAAAGGAAAATATTGGTTTAAGGAGCTTTGGGGGATTTCTGGATTAAGAGAAAAAGAAGCAAAGAAATTATTTGGAGTTAAATAATTTTTTTATTGAATTTTTAAATTAATTTTTTATTTTTTAAATTCTACTAATCTTTTTATCACTTTTCTAGTGTTAGCTGTATGAAATTAATGATTTCAACTAAAAATAGGAGCAAATTTCGATAAAATTTTCCTCAAAGTACTGATTTTTTCTTTTGCTTAATTTCATGGGGTTAATCCTCATCTCGAAAGACCATTTTTTCATTAATTCTACAGGTTTTAACCATTGTAGGCCAGTACCAAACATTAACTTAATATCAAAAGCAACGAATGTGATATTTTCATAGGGGTGATAACCAAGGATTATCTTATAAGTTTCTCCAAATGATGCTAATGTCATTCCATGACGAACAATAAGTTTGCGATATAACTCATTTTCTGAAATATATTGATCAAGTATTTTTCCTCGATTAAGTTGCCAAAAATGTAATGTCCCATTCCATACCTCATCTATATTCGAATTTATTACATAATGACAAAACTTATGCCCCATCAGAGCTCCTTTTATTTCATAGTATTATTTTTTTTATTATACAATATCTATGATAAATTAGAATATTTATTTGTTTTGACTTAAATTTAATACTTCATACTCGCTTATAAAAAATCTACTAATCTTTTTATTACTTTTCGGATGGTTCTCAACCCTTCTTCATCATTTTCGATTCCTTCTTTTCCCATATCTCTACTCCACAAACTAGCACCTATATTCGCTCCAAAAGCGCCACCAGATACTGGTAAAATATGATTTTGTTGGTAAAAATCTAAAATACTTCTTATAGCAATCTCTTGTCCTCCGCTTCTATCTCCCCCTACAGCCAATGCCGCTCCAATTTTATCTTTAAACACATTAGGATTCTTAGCAACCATAGCACGACACCGATCCATTACCGTTTTTAGTTGACCTGATAAATTGCCTTGAAATACTGGAGTACCAAAGAGAAGAAATTTAGCTTCTTCCAATTTAGAATAAAGATCTTCCATATCATCCTTATTGACACATCCTTTTTTCTCTCGAATACAATAATCGCAATGAATGCAGAAATTAATTTTTTTATTTCTAACACTCCAAAACTCTGTGTCAAATCCAAATTTTTCAGCAGCATAGTTTAAGGCATACTCGACAGCATATTCTGTTCCTTGCTTTCTTGGACTTCCACATATCCCTAAAAGTAGATTCTTCTTTTCGACCATAATAATGCATTTAACTTGCTTTTATTAATAATTAATCATTATTGTATAAAATAAAAGTTGTAAAATCAAAATCCTAATATTAAAAGATGGATACAAGTAGGTCGAGTTTAGCAAGAATTAAGATTAGGTTTCCAGATCAGATATGGATTTCTGAAATTTTTAAGAACTTTCCTGATATAAAAATGGAAATTTCCTATTTTCTGCCTTATGATCTTGAGAAGTCCATTGGAAATAGTCTAATTGAGATTTTACATTACGATATTGATTCTATTATAGTAGAAATTAGGAATCATCCTTCTGTTTTCGAGTTAAGTGTATTAGAGAAAGAAGAAAACAAAGTTAAATTTAACGTGAAAACAGAAGATCCTTATTTATTATATGCGATAATAAAATGCGGAGTCCTTATTGACTTCCCAGTAAGAGTTGAGGATGGATTTGCTTATTGGAGGTTGATATCGAGTAGAGAACGAATAGATCAATTATTAACACTTTTTGAAGAAAAAAATATTAATTTTGAATTATTAAGAATTGGATTATCTCCATACATTATTGAAGATGATAAAAATAAATTAACCTATGATGAATCTAATATACTTGATAAGGCAATTTCTTCCGGATTTTTTGAAATTCCAAGAAAGATTTCCTTAGAAGAATTAGCTAACGAATTGGGCAAATCTAAATCAGCTTTATCCGTAATGCTTAGAAAAATTATTAAAAAGAAAGTCTTATTTGAGAAACAATAAGTAAAAAATATAAAGAAAAATTATACCCATTCT
Source organism: Promethearchaeia archaeon (assembly GCA_029856155.1). Classification (GTDB taxonomy): domain Archaea; phylum Asgardarchaeota; class Lokiarchaeia; order Sigyniarchaeales; family SOKP01; genus Loki-b32. Next base: position 11,571 of record JAHQWL010000040.1, on the reverse strand, counting down.
TCTTTTAAAATATTTCCTTGTATGCCCACGACAACAAATTTTATTGGAACTTTTCTACTTGCTCGTTTAACTCCTTCTTGAGCCAAAGCTAATAAACCAGAACAGCAAGGCACTTCCATACTAGCAACTGTAAGTGTGTTTATTTTTGCGTCATCAATTAAAGATTTAATTTTTTCTATGTAAACTTCTTTACCTTGATCGAGTTTTGGACAAGCAATTGCTATCGATTTCTGCTTTAGAAAGTCTCTATGGAAATCTCCATATGAAAATCCTACACAATCTGCCGAAAAAAGTACATCTGCTCCTTGGTAATAAGGTGCTCGAGGATTGATTAAATGCATTTGAACAGGCCACTGTCGTAGTGCTGAAGGTATCTTTCCAGATACTTCTGTTTGCGTTTTTGGTTCCTCAAAAACCATGGTTCGAGCAGAAGGGCAACCACATTGGTGGACGTGCTCAGTAACAATTTCTTTTATTTGTGCTGTTTCAGCTTGTTCATTATGTTTCATAGATTCTAAATATTTTTCAACAGCTTCTTCATCGAACTCTAAAGCTTCTCTTTCAATTATTTCAAGTGCTCCCTCAGGACAACCAGAAATGCACGCACCAAGACCATCGCAGAAAACTTCATTTATAACCCTAGCTTTTCCATCGATTACCTTCAAAGCTCCCTCTGCACAATCTACCACACAATTTCCGCATCCTGTGCAAAGATCTTCATCGATTTTGATGATTTTTCTTTTTGTCAAATTATTTTTTTCTGAAACTGTCATAATTAAAAGATGGGAGATTAGAATATGATTTTAATTTCGAACATGTTCTTTTTTTTTCCCGATGAATATATTATAGTTTATGATTACATACCAGCATCATATTTTTCGAGTTGCTAGTAGTTTTTAAATAAATACATCCTAATAACTTATAAAATTAAAAATTTAAACCTAATAAATGAATATAAATAAATTAAATGGAGGAAGTCGAAATGACGGAAGAATTCAAAATTATTGAAGTAACGAATGTTATGAAAGCCGGTAGAACTGTTAAAATAAAGACTTGGGAAGAATTCGTGGAAATTGCAAAAAATAATAAAGTTGATAAAGTATATAAATATGGAAAACTGCACTTTATGCTTTTATCGGACGGAGTTTATCAAATAAAAAAGAAAAAATAAAATTTTTAACAATTATATACCTAATTTTTCCCTATTCTTCTCAATATGGGCTAACATTGCATCGACAGCTTGAATTGGATCAGTTTCAATATGCAATATTCCACCTGTTAAATCTTTACAATCTTCGGTTAAGAGTTTAACTAAATCGGCACCTCCAGTGACTGTAGGTACTGGATTAACATATGTATATAGACCAAATGCTAACGCGAATATTGCATCAATTGTGGCTTTCTGCTCCATATATTCTGGAGCTGCTGCTACTACTGGTAAATCTGAAATTGGTACACCACCGAGTGCGGCAGAGATAGTTCCTATCAAATCGGCAACTCTACCTGTATCTGTACATGTTCCATAACTAAGAACTGGAGGAATTCCTAGTTTTTCACAAACCGCTTTTAAGCCAGGACCAGCCATTTCTTTCGCTTCTGGTACACATAATCCTCCAACTTGTAGGCCACCATTGCCACATCCCATTGATAATACTAAAACATTTCTTTTAATTAATTCTTTAGCCACTTGAATTGTATGCACATCTTGGCCGTAATCTCTAAGTGTAGTACAAGATATTAATCCGGCAACTCCTCGTATTGTACCGTCTTTAATTACATCTAGTAAAGGTTCCAATGTCCCTCCAAGAGCAGAAAGAATACTTTCACTTGAAAATCCAACTACCGCTTCACTCATATCTAAACCTGTAATAGGTTCCACACTTGCTCTACGTTCCTTGAAATTATCAATTGCCATTTGAATTAATGTTGCTGCTTGCGCTTCAGCTTTTTCAGGTTTATAATCTACTCGTTCAGTTATGCCTTCAAAAACCACAACTTCGGAAACCGGAACTAACTTGAATTTATATTTTTTAGCATATATAGGGTCAATTGGCATACAACAATTCATATCACAGATAAAGGCATCAATGCAGCCACTTGCCAAGATTGCTTCTTGCATAATCCAATTTCCTGTAAATCCATAAAATACATCATCCATTTCCCATCTTTGTATCATTTCTTGTCCGGTCTCAATATTTGCTATAATTCTTATTCCTTTTGCACCGATTGCTTTCGCTTTTTCTTGCCATTCAGATTTTCGTGCAAGCTGGACCATTGCAAATCCTAGAAATGGTTCATGCCCATTTGGAAGGATATTTACGTAATCTGGATCTAATACTCCTAGATTAACTCTCATTTTATGTGGTCTGGGAATATTAAATAAAATATCTTGAGTAAATTCATTAACAATTTGGCTTTGGTAGGCCATGGCAATCCCAAGTCTCATTGCTTTTAGAGCTAAACTTGCATAATATCCATCTACATTTGTAAGGCAAGAGCTTGTTGAGAACATCATTTCACCATAAATTCCCCCTGGAAAGATTCCTAATTTTTTCCATACTTCTTGTCTTTCGGGAGGTGCTAATTTCTCAACAATTTTGCTTTGTTCATCATAAGGTATAATAAAGTCCTCCTTCACAAAATAATATAATCTAATTGCAATATCTTTTTCAGAACCGGATGTATCTAAACCAAGACGCTCAGCAAAACTTTTTAATTTCTCGGGTTCAGAAATTTTAAATGGAGTTTTACCTTCTACCGTAGCCTTTAAGGTTTTCAAAGTTGTTTCAGTATGATAATGATACGTTGATGCGCCCATAACATTCCTAAGAAGCATCATGCGCATTGCCATACCGTCCGCAGTCATTCCGCATACGCCCCGTTTGTCTATTGATGAATCGGCTCTACAAGGCCCATTAGAACATAAGTCACAACGCGCACCTTTTAAGCAAAATGGACATCGTTTATCAGGATCCCCTCCAAACCCCTGGGCTTCAAAGCGATCCCAAATATTAGTCATCCCATCTTTTTTAATTCTTTCATAAACCTTTTGAACAGATTTATGATAAGAGATTCTTTCGTTTTCCATAATTAACCACTTTTATCCAAATTTTTTAAAACTATTGTATTTAAAAAATAAGTCATTATGATTTAAGTTTGAAATTGAGCATGTTCATTGGGGTCTGGCTTCTAGATTAAAATGTATAATAATAATGTTAAAATAAGATGAAAAAACTAATTATTCTATGAAAGTTGTTATAATCGGGAACAATATTTCTGGAACATTTTCTGCCCAAAATTTAAGATCTCTCAACGATGAAGTAGAAATTGAGATCTATACGCAAGAAAAATACCCCTATTATACAAGGGTAAAGCTACCAGAATTGATATCTGAGAAAGTGACTATTGATGATTTAATTGTTTTTAAAGAAAATTGGTATAAAAGTAAGCAAATTGACTTACATTTAAATAAAAAAGTTAATAAAATCGACCCAAACTCAAAATTAATACACATAGAAGGAGAGAATTCATTGATTGCCTATGATAAGCTCATTTTAGCACTTGGAAGTACTCCTAGTATTCCACCTATTAAAAATGCAGCTGAAATGAAACAAGAAAAGAAAGGTGTTTTTACACTCCGGAGTATTGATGATGCTCTAGAAATACGAGATTTTATAAAAAAATCCTCAGTTGGAACAGCAATAATTATTGGTGGGGGTTTATTAGGTCTAGAATTAGCTAATCAAATAAAAGCGTGTAATTTGGAAACTACTGTAGTAGAATTCTTTCCCCGATTATTACCAAGACAATTAGATGAAGAATGCGGTGCTATGTTAAAAGAAGAAATCGAAAGTCGAGGAATTAATGTAGTCTTAGATGCTGTTACCGAAGAAATTTTAGGAAATGGTAGAGTCGAAGGAATTAAATTAAAAGATGGACGAAAATTTGATAGCGATATTGTTTTGATTCAAGCAGGTATTAGTCCAACGATAGATTTAGCTAAGGAAGCAAATATCCAAACAAATAGAGGAATAATCGTTAATGAATTTTTAGAAACCAGTGAAAAAGATATCTATGCTGTTGGAGATTGTATAGAATATAAAAATCAAATATGGGGTATTATTCCAGCGTGTATGGAACAATCAAAAATAGTCGCAGCTTCTTTGCTTGGGTTAAAAAACGTCGATTATGAAGGAACTACACCTAAAAATACTCTTAAAATTGTAGGACTAGAACTAACATCAATAGGAATTATAGATCCTACGAAAGAAGAAGGTGGCGCCTGGGAAATCTTAAAAAAAGCCGATAAAAAAGATTGTTGTTATCAGAAGTTAGTGCTAAAAGGAAATAAATTAAAAGGAGCCATATTATTTGGTGAAAATAAAGCATTGTCTTATGTGTATAACAAGATGGAAGAAGATGTTGATAGAGATGAGTTGAAAAAATTATTAGAATTATATGCTTACGTATGTAATAATTGTGGAATGGAATATGATGAGGCTAAAATGGGTATTCTCTTTAAGGATCTACCACCTGATTGGACCTGTCCAAATTGTAAAGGCTCCAAAAAAGAACTTAAGAAAAAAAGTAATTCCTAATTATATTTATAATGAGGTGAAAGTCAATTTCGCTTTACCGGTGTAAAAGATGTAATTATATTTACGATAATGATGAAAAAGATAAACCTTTCGAAGAATTAGATGAAAATGAATTTAGATGTCCAAAGTGTAAATCTTCAAAAAAATTTTTTGTGAGAAAAGAGATGCCTACATAAATTTTAAAAGAATTTCTAATACATATTCACTAATCAAATCCATAAAATTAAATATTAAGAAGCTCTTATTTATCATCATGTCTTATTTCCTCATCAATTTGGGGCCGATAAAGAGTTTTTGGAGATTCTTGTAAAAATAATCCTCGCTTTAATCAATCCTTATTTCCCTATTAATACGAGGACTTAACGATCTTCTTAATTTGATTATATTTTTCTTTATTATATCTACAGATATCTATTCTTTTTTCAGTTTCTTAAGTTTTACAATATTATATACTAACGCAATTATGAAGGCCAAAAAAAAGAAAAATATTACCCATCCCCAAGTTAAATCGATTGCGAGAGAGCCAAACAAGAGAGAATAGCAAGCAGCCCATTCAATAATGATATAAGGAACGTGTGTACTTAGTTTTGATCGAAAATCAATCTTGAAAACCTGATCAAGCAAAAACTCTACCAGCAAATAAAAAAGGATCAGTATTACATATATAATTAGTTTCAGAGGTTTTCCAATTACAATATAATTAATCAATATCGCACCGATTGGAAGCATTAAAACAGCAAAAATCACTCCAAATACTTTAACTTTATCAGTCTTATTATTAGCAGTTAAGATAAATACTCCAATTACAGAAGAGAAAAAAATCATGCTTGAAATGATAAATAACCAATCAAATAGTTCCATTTGTATCTCACTTCGATCTCTAATGTCTAATTATTATAATTAAATAATGTCATGCTGTTTTAAAAAGTACATCTTTTTTATATTTAAATGCCTGTGTCTACTGAGATTAGTTATTTTTCTTCTAAATCTATATCATAGAAGTCTTTCATAATCTCGATATTAAATTTTAATCCCTATAGAAGTTGAGGCATTAAAGTATTTATCTTGAGCCCATTCTCTCTAATAATTAGTTTCTCCCGTAATGGTTTCCTAATTAGCTTTTATGATTTTTCTTATTATTTGGTTTTTGACCACGATTTAATAAATTTCTTAAAGTATCCGAATCCATAAATTCTTTCTCTTGAACGAGTGGAGGATTATTTATATTTATATCTTTTCGACCATTGATTGCATTAATACTAATTCCTAGTTCTTGGAAAGTCATTAATGATCACCTTTTTTTTATACTTTTATCTATATAAATAAATAATTATGTTAAACGTAATTAACTTGAAATGAAAACAATTTTCCATTTTTGATTAATATCTCTCGATATGCTCCTACTTTCTTACGTCTTTTAAAGGATTTCAGTCCCAAGGCAGGAGTCTGAACTATGAAGGGCCTATATTTTTGAATATTCTGATTATTATTATAAATCTCAGAATAAACATCATAAAATACTGCAATCGATGAATCTTTTTCTTCTTCATCATTAGAGCTATTTTGAAAAATCTTTTTCAATCTATATTCATTTAACATGTGTGTATGACCTGATATAATAAGAGTACAATAATCATAACAAAAATTAATCAATTTCTCCCAATTAGAAGAAATCGTTCCATATCTAACATTAAATTTATCATCAATACGGGTTTTTTCTATTTTCCTTTTTAGACCAGCAAATTTAGATTCTCTGAACTGATCTAATTTTATTTTCATTATTTTTTTAAATTTTTTTTTTATTCGACTTAAAATACCTCGTTTCTCCCTTGTATTTATTGGAGGCGCATGTAAACACAGAAAAATTTGAGAATTTTTATTATACTTAGATTTAATAATATTATTTAAAAAAATTATTTGTTTCTGAGTAAGACCTGTTAGAGATGGACTTCCTGATAAAAAATCAGCCATTTTTTTATAGGAATCCGCGCCAGTATTTAAAAAAATGAATAAAGAATTACCTAATTTTAAATAGTAATCTAATGAAGCATTTATTTCTGATAAGTATCCTTCTAATGCATTTTCACTTCTTAAAATAGCTCTTATTGGAGAAGCTGAATATTCTTCTTTTAATGCCTGAGCTTCGATTTTTTTAAGCCCTATTTTTTTATAAATTCCTCCCCAAGTTAAATCATACTGCCAAGGGCGATAATCATGATTTCCGGGAATGGTAAAGATAGGACATAAGATTTCTTCGGTTTTTTTTATACCTTTTTGATTATTTTGGTCTATATTTAAGAGAATATTTTTGAAAGTCTTCCAATTACTATTCTCATAAGCAAAAATATTATTTTTACTTGAAGAGATTTTACTCATATTAGTAAAATCTACAATATCTCCTGTAATAATTACAAAATCAATTTCATTATTGATAACTTTTTTATTTATAATTTTAACAAATTTTCTAAAAAGATTGTTTGGATTAATCAATCTCTTTTTATATGAGAGATCGATTTTAACAAGAGATTTTCTAATCTCATCCTTATCTTTTGATTTTGGTGGAATCGTTTCGATTTGATTTATTCTTTTGATATTTTCACTTCTAAGATTTTGATACATATTATTAATTTTATTAAACATTTCATCATTTCTTTTAGCTATATGTAAATCAGTAGCTTGCACGATATTAATATTTCTCCAATCATTTTTCGAAATGACAATCGCATGATAATTTACTTTTTTATCCAAATTAGAATTTGCCAATAAAATATCAAACATAATGAAATTTCTATTTGATAAAAAGTCTAAAATCTCATCAGTTAAGTTAAATTCTAAAGTAATTGTATAAAAATATTCTAAATTACCAAACACCTCTAATTTTCTTAAATAATTCTGTGGGTTACAATATTGATCCTCTATATATATTGACTTATTGATCTTTGTTGGAGTTGTTGACCTTATGTTTATGATTTTAGTGATTATTGGATTTCCCCTAAAAGCACGTGGTTTTATTTTCTTTAAATCTTTCTTTTTTATTTTTTTAACCCTTACTTGTTTGTTTCCAAACTTATCTAATTCTTCAATTGAAATTTCAAATCCTTTTTCTTTTTTTTCAAATGAGAAAATTTTTTTTATTTTTTTCCATAAACTCTTAATTTTATCTCTTAATCCTCTCTTTTCGATAAGTTGCTCTAATTTCCACTTATATTCAAAAATAGGTATAAATTTTATATTGTTAGTTAATACTTCTTTTACTTTTTTTGGATTCTCTATATGAGTTATGATTAATAAATCTGTTTTAAAGTCTTGCTTGGTTAATTCTCTGTCAATATTCAATATTCTGGGATGCCCAAAGTTTGGGCTAACTAAAAATAAGCCTTTCGAATTCATAATCACACTCTTAGTTTAAATTTGATAATTCTTTAATATTTTTTATTCTAGTTCTTAAAGTCGCTTCAGTAATTTTAGTGCTTATTGTTCGATAATCACTATTTAAATAATTTGTCCATGTAATTAAAAGTGGTATCAAATATTTTTACATTTTTATTAAAAACTTGACATTTTATATCCTTGGATTTTTTTCAATTTAAAATAAAAAGAATCAATAAGTAGGTGATCAAATATAATAAATCTAAAAACATCTGCACCGTAAGTGGTTTTGAAACATAAATCTATGGTTCTTTCTTTAATTTCTACTTCTTCTCCAATTGAAAATTCAAACCTAAGAAAAAGATATATACATGAAAAGTACTTTAGGTATATAAGAATAAATAGATTTAATCAAATGAGAGATTTGCTTATTTGAGATAAATTTAAAAGAGATTTTTGAGAAATCAATTATAAATGGTTTTATTAATGGATTTAAGTAATAAAAATTATAGAAAAATAGAGTAGGGGGATGGTAAGTTGGTTGTCTTATTTATTTTTAAGAATTGTCTTATTTATTCCTGCAAAAATCTCATTTATTATTGAAAGTTACAACAAATAAACTAAAAGGGTGAAATATCATTGAATTTATTGGGTTCCATAAACATCCATAGATTGAAAAACCATTTAGAATAGTCTTATATTTATAAATTATTAAATTAATATTTTTTATATACATTCAATTACAATCTATAATAGAAAGTAAAGCTATTCCCTATAAGCTAATTGAATTTTATTAGCTAACTTCTTTCCAACAATTTGATCAATCTCTTCTTTTGAAGTTTTCCTAAGTTTTTCGAATGCTAAGAACTTTAAATTGGATCATCAAATATGTATTGAAATATTGGTCTGAACTGTTTCCATATGTGAGTGCGGGTTTTTCAGTGATATCATCTATACCGTCTCGATCTTGGTCAATGCATTTCTCTAGCCATATTAATCCGCTTTCATAATACACTTCTTTTCCCAATAGATTATTATATAACCCTAAGATAAGCCCCGAAGTAGAATTCTCTGTAATTGGTATCATAGTAATCCAAATAGTATTATCAAATAACGGATTAAGTATATTATAATCCTTATATTTGTCGGACTCCCAGAATTGATAATCAATCTTTACTGAATCATATTTTCCAACAATCGTAGGTCTTGAATTTGTAATGGTACTCATGGTTAAACCAATAGTTAAAAAAATAACTGCAAAAACTGACAGACCTATTTTGAGAGCATTTTTAGCACGTTCCGAAAATTGAATATTAGAATACCAATTATTTTTCTTAAATAACTTCGATCGCGATTTATCTTTCGTGAAATTACCCCACACCAATGTAAAGATTTCAGAGAAATTTAATTGAATTCCGATTAATGAATTAAATTGCTTAATTTTTAATACCTTTTTATTAAACACTTTGAATTTATTACAGATTATATCAATATCATTTTTTTTTAGGTCAATTTTTAAATAATCATCTTCAATTGTCTTCTTATATCTAATACTGTGTTTAATGACAGCTGAGAGAAATGAAAGAAAATTTTTATACACTCTCTCTAAATCGAACTCAAATAACATATTCGGATTATTATAGTCAATATTCAAGCTTTTTGATAACTTCGCTTTTTTTCTCTTTTTACTTTCAATTTTAGCATTATAAAAAAGTGATTGTAAAATATTTTGATGAGTTATTATTCTTTTAGGATTAATGTTTTTATCAATCTCATCGTCTCTCTCTTTATTTTCTTTTTTATTTTCGATTTTAATAAGAGATTTCTTGATTTTTTTTTTCCAATTTAGTAAAATATCAGTAAAATACTTAACTTTAGTAGGATCTATTATATTATTAATGTCTCTAAAAAATTCTAGAGATTTCTCTAATTCTTCAAATGAAGCCTGATTCTCATAGGAATCAGGGACTTTCTCTTTAAAAATTTTTAATATATCTCTGCAAATCCCTATGTATGTTTCTCTTAATAAAATAAATTCTGGTTTTTTTTGAGTGAAAAACTGATTTATTAAATTTTGCTCCAATTTGCTTTCCCGTTTTTCATACTCGTCTAATAAGTTCCACAATTGCTGTATTTTCTCTCTATTATTGTGTTTTAGGAACATTCGTAATTTTTTATCCATTTCTTTGATTTTTTTGCGGATTCTCTTATATTCAGGAGTGTGAAAATTCAATTTTGAATAATCATTACAAGCTGTTTTACAAAAACTAATTAAATCTTTTCGATATGACACTAAATTTTTATATATTTCTGGAGTTTGTCTAATTACTATTGAGACGGCACGCCTTATCCCTTTTTTTAGTGAATAGATGGGCACTAACAAATTCTTAATCTTGGATCTTTTAGAAATAACAGGTTCAAAATCCAAGTACATTTTAAACGATTTTTCTGATTTGAATATTAAGTTTTGAGGAAATTTGAAATTAACCATTAGGGTATTATCTATTACTTTATGTGAGATTGAAAGCGTATTTTGTTGAGGTTCGGGCATATTTTCAATGTTAAATGAAATGTCTATGGCAAGAACAATTATAATAACTCATTGAAAATATGTCTAATTCAGTCTTTTTAAAGAAAAATAATTTGGAAGAAATTAGAAAAGAATTTTAAATAGTGATACAACTTAATAAAACTTTAGCATAGTGTTATTCTTTTTAATTTACTATATAGATGTTCCTAACTTAATAATATTCCTTCGTGAAGGGGTTGAAACGTCTTTTTTTAAATATTATTGAAGGTTGTAATTTAAGATGTGTCCATGGTTGGGCACAAAAAAAAGTTAAGAGAACTATAACAAGAGAAAAGAAAAGAATTAATGTCTATAGTATTTTTTAAAATTTTACCCTGAAAAAGAAAAAATTAAAAAGATTGACGACTAAAAATTCCGTTTTTTATTGAAAAAATAAGACAAAAATCATGGAAGTTATTTTAAGTAATTAGCCTAATAAATTTAAAAAATGAAGTACTCAAAGACTTATTAAGAAAGCACCTCAATTGTAACATAAGATAATTAGCGAAAGATAAATTCCAATGACTTCAATCACAGTTTATAATGGAAATGATACCATAGGAGGCAATAAAATCTATGTTGAGGAGAACGGGAAAGGTCTATTTCTTGATTTTGGAGCGAATTTACAAAAATATAAATAGTTTTTCATTTTAAGATAATCTATTACAAACTCGTCAAAATGCAAATTCAATTACAGATCATCTTTAATAATATCACTAAATTGCCTGTATATAGGTGTGAGATATCAAATATAAAAATTCTAAAAATATTAGAATCATACTGTCCGCACTCTTAATTATTCTTATCACTATAAAGACGTTTCCAATTAACTTTGACAATCTAGAGAATCAAACCCGGGAAGATTCAGCAACTTTTAAAGTGGAAACACCTCAATTATCCTTTGAGAATCCTTATAGCAAAAACTTTGACTTAGTTCGTGTTTTTTTCGACAATAACTATATATCTAGTCTAGGTTTTAATACCTCTCCCTTTTTTAGGTATCGGGCTACAAATGGAACAATCACGGATGATACA
>JAHQWL010000043.1 GCA_029856155.1 Promethearchaeia archaeon | reverse complement strand
ATTTAATTATTTGGAACACTGGTAATGACGACCCTTTTAATTATGGTTATCCTTTTTATGATATAGGGGAACCTTTTTATCCAATTTTATCGCCAGCAGAACCAATTGTGGATATTGATTATGATGGCGATGGTCTTAGAAATAGTATTGAAATTATTCATGGATTAAACCCCTATGTGCAAGAATCATGGTTAACTTGGCAAAGCTTAAGAAGTAACTACTTTATTGATGCTCAATATTCAAAAAACCTTGAGTTAGGAGGAAAAATAGGTATAATAATTCCAACCGATTATTGTGATAATGAATTAGTTATGGATGTCCAATCCCTAGGAGAGCATGATACAATAAGTAATATTGACGTAAATAATGAAATTATGTTTGAAAATATTTACACTGAAGGTAGATATATTCTAGCAAATCCGGCTAATGATATTGTCTATACAATAAAATTGAGAGTTTCTCATGACAATACTGTTACGCCATCAAACTTCTCAATCAAATTTTTTATAGGGAGTAATGAAATTACTGACTTGAGTTCTTTTTTTAAACTTGATTCTGATGGTGATGGATTAATTGATGAATTAGAAGAAAGCCCTTATGACCAAATACCAGATATTGACAATGATGGGATAATGGATGGAAGCGATGTAATGCCTTTTACAGCAATTGATTGCACACATATTTATGGAATTTCCACATTCAATCTACCGGTTTATGATAATAATTCAGAAATAGGCATTAACATTCAGATTAAACCAACCGAAAATGATTATACAGAAATATTTGACTATCGTGAAAATGAATTATCAATTTTACCCGGCTTACGGATTTATGGTTTAACTGAGAATGGAGATCATTTACCAGATAATAGTTTTTCAATAGATAATGAATATTCAGGTCTAATTAGCCTAATTCCTCTAAATAGTTATGCCAAAGAAAAAGATTACACTTGGGCTCGAATGTTAACTTACAAATCTGATAATCAAGCAAAGAATGATAGGCAAATAAGGTTGAAATTCCGATTAGTATGGCTTATTTTTGAGTATGATACTATAACAAAAGAGTCTAAACTATTACATATTTATAATAATGATGATTTAAGTTATACAGTTCAAGGAGTTTCAGTTACAGAAAGTCAACCAACAAATGTAGTATTAGGATTAGTAGAGGATGGAAGTGATTACCGGAAAACAGGAATGAATGCTGAATTATCTGCATATCTTCAAGTTGCAAATATGAGTTATGATCCAAATGACATATCATCTTTAGAAATTTATCCCGATTCATGCCTAGATATTAGTGATTTAAATAGTACAAGAAATAATTTACGTGATTCGATATTAACTCAGAAAAATTTAGGCATTGAAGAAACATATTTTATTTCTCTCACTTATGGATATTCGCTTACATATAGTTTTGAATCAATAATTGACGAATTTGGATATTATCCTACAAAATTATATACTGATAATGAAATTAACCAGTTATATTCTCGTCCTGAAATGTCATTTGTAGGATTAATTGCCACCCAACTTATAAGAGATAAGTATATTGAATTTATTGAACAATTTGCTTATGGTATTAAAAACAAGAGTGTTGAAACTGTAAGATATTCTATTCAATTTTCAAAATATAAATACGCTGGATCTGCTTGTGATGAGATCTATCATCTTGAGGGAATAAGGGAGGAGGAAAATATATATCTATTTATGTTTGATTTTAAAGAAAAAGACAATTTAATGAAGAGTGATAGTGGAAGGCAAATAACTATTTCTTGGAATTTACCGATCATGAGTATATCATTATCTGGCCCAAATCATGAGGATTTGAACGAAACAACGGGTCTTTATGATGATATACCAGTTTTGGGTAGTATATTTAACAATTATCTTAACGAGTATGAAGGAGATAAAGCCATAGGCCAAATACCTATTAAACTGGCTGAAATTGGAGTTTTTGTAGGAACAATTCTCGAATTTATGAGTAAATTGAAAGATTTCAGTGGAATTCTAGGTGCGCTTGGCAGTGGGATGGCTGTATTTAGTATAGTTTTTGGAGCGCTGAGATTGGCATATGGAATTGATCAGGTAAATCAAGGAGCATTTAAAACAGGTATGGCAGAGAGCTTTAGAGGTGGATTGGCAATCATTTCAGGTGTTTTAGCTTTCCTCCCTGTTAACCCAGCGACTCTAGTTTTTGTTGCTCTTGTTATAATTGCAACACTGGCTGATTGGATTGCAAGTCTCTTTGGTTATGACTTATGGGGTGAGTTATATGCATGGCTGGGAGTTGAAGATGCAAATCCCGATTATGAAATTGTAACACATAGTATAGGTTATAGTAGTTGGAATTTACAACAACATGCCAGTTTTAGAGTTGGGGATGAGATGTCTTTTTATGTTAAGGTTAAAAATAAGGGAAATACTGAACTATGGTTTGGAGTGCAATTAGATTTAGGAGGAACAGGTTCTCCTGGAACGAGAAAAGAAATTTATACTAATGGGAAAGTAGACGGTTTAAAAATAAAAGATACGACTGCGACAGATACTTTTGATGAAGCATCTCCATTAACAAAGTTAACGATTAACACAGATTTAAGATGGGAGTTTTATCAGGGACCCACGATTGTTGTTGTTTGGTATCCTCCTTGGATTATTTGTAAAGATTTCGGAACAGCTTCGGGAGGACCATATTATAGTCAAGAAACAGTATATTTTGACATGCCTGTTATGCCTACTACCTTAGAAGAATTTATAAGTATGCTTAAAGATGGATCTTGGTTCGCAGGAGAATGGACGGAAATGCTACCAGAGACAAGTGTTACTCCAATTATCGATGAAATAATACCCATGGATTCTGAACTATTATGTTATGATATTGATATTCACACAAATTCACCTCATAACCAAACCTATAATCTTTACGGTTCAAATGAAGAAATTTGGGATTATATTTTTTATATGGATTTATATCCTGATAATCCTTATCCACTCGATGTTTGGGTACCGACATCAAGTATTCTAATTGAACCAGATACGCATAGAGTAATTAGAGTGTTAATTACACCAACAACAATTAATCCCCTTACACCAGGTAATCATACAACAATTGTTCGAATTCAACATGAAGACGCATCTGTAGCTAGAACAAATGCGTATCTTGATTACGAGATCGTCCCTCTCATAGATTTTGAAGTTGCTTTTGACCCAATTTTACTTGAAGGGTTAAATGTAGATGGAGAGGGCTACTTACCATATTTCATTAATGTCACCAACACAGGAAATCTATTTGATAAATATAAAGTTGAAATTATAGATCTAGATAAGGATCTTTTTGATCTTTATCAACCAATATTAAGGGCTTTTCCATTGAGGAGGAATTCATCGTTAATTGTATTTTATATTCCATGGGGTAAAATAGTTCTCCCTGGAGAAATAGATTTTAAAATTAAAGTTAGCTCAGAAGCAGATCCTAACCTGATAAAGATGTTTAATTGTATCCTTGATATTCAAGAATACCATAGAATGAGCTTTTTCGTTGAGGAAGCCAATTTAACATTAACGGATAGTGATATTTTTGATTATAATTTACATCTTACTAACTTAGGAAATGTTGAGGTTCCTTTTGATATATCATATACTAGTGTGGATTTTGCTAATACTTTCATTCCACAAAATTCCTATTTGATGATTCCTGGTCAATACGAAAATTTTAATTTAACCATGATACCATTCGAATTAGGTAATGATACATTTTTCATAACAGCATCAACTCCTTATATTTCTAAAACTATTGAGGCCTATATTAAAGTGATTGATGATGATATACTACCTCCTTGGTTTGAACATCTAATAATTAGAGATAATTGCTTCTTTCTAAATATTTCATTTTTAGCATTTGATGAAGTAGAATGGCATAGTGATGATATTGGAATATCTAACATATCTATTTATGTAGATGATGCACTTGTTCATAATTATTTACCCTTTCCATATGAGACAGAATTCAACTTTAGTTTTGCAAATGATTGGATAATGGAATACGGTAACCATACAATTCGAATTGAAATAACTGATGCTGACAATGATAGATCCAATGATGCTTTAACAACCGTATGGATAGACACTTTTGAAGTTACTCCAGATGAAATGATGGAATATATCTTATGGGAACTTAGTGAACTAGAGGATTATATAGAAGATGTACTCTCATTTTGCTTTAATAGACCACTTATCCATCATATTCACAGAGCTCAATGTAAAGTAGAGTGGGCTTTATACTACTATAATTCAGGATGCATGTCAAAAGCTGTGCAGTTAGATATGTTGGCTAAAGCTAGTTTGGAGTTTTACGACATGTTCCAATATGTATTATTTAAACATCATAGAATATCTGAAGAAATTAGAGATTTTATTTTGGTTCAAGTTCATAAAATACGGGATCATTTATCCCTTACCATGGGAGCAATAGTGGGAACGGAGACGGCTTTAGAAATTGCAAATATAATTGTAGAAATTTCTCAATTCGTAGATAACTTCTCAGTACAACATGATTTCTGTATATTTATGTCAATTGAATACTACCTTAGATGCGCTATTGGTGAATTAGAATATGTCCTATATTTAATGGCTAAAGATTGTGTAAAAGAATGCTGTATTCTTGAACATATTTCTCATGCAATTTGTAAATTAGAATTAACACAAAAGAAAATTGAATGCCTAGTGAAATGTGGCAAAATTTCTGAAGAATATGCGTTAGAACTTCATGAAGAGATCGATAATTTTATCGCTAGAATTAGCAATTTAGAGAATTTTTTATAGAACAATTTATACTTCTTCTTATTAGTAGTTAGGTACAAATTCAATTGATAATCCACAAATCTGCAGGAAAGTAGCGAGAATTATCACTCAGAATTATAAATCTATTCACTAATATAAAATTAACATTAATTAAATATTTAGATTTTTGAAAAATATTAATAAATCTCAATCTATTTTTATATCCCTTATAAATTTTATAACTTTTTTTAATGCATATTAGGCATGCCTAAATTTTAAATATAAGGAAGTATTATTAATTACTTAGTGCTGTAATCATGCATTTTAATAAGAATTTTTAAAACGATGTGAAAAAATATTAAAGAGTCAGCAAATTATGGAAATTGGGTACCACTAAATTTATTATATGCCTTATTAGGCATTATTTTAATAATCCTAATTCCCTCTTTATTACCAATAAATATAGTGGTTAGAATAGTGTTATGGGTAATAGTGGGATTACTTGTTTTACCTGTTTCTTATTTAATATATTTATTTTATGAATTTTCAGTACATAATAAGAAGTTACAATATAAGGTCTGGAATTTAGTCATCCAGAAATTATCTTGGAATGGACAGGGGAAAGCGCTTGATATTGGCACAGGAGCAGGAGCATTAGCAATTGAGCTTGCAAAAAAATTCCCTAACTCTAAAGTGTGGGGAATTGACTATTGGGGTAAAGGATGGAATTATTCTAAAGAGAAGTGTGAGGAAAATGCTAAATATGAAGGTGTAGCAGATCAAGTTGTATTTCAAAAGGGAAGTGCCTCAAATTTACCTTTTAAGGATGGTGAATTTGATGCTATTGTGAGTAATTTTGTATATCATGAAGTTAGAGACGTTAAGGATAAAAAAAAACTCATCAATGAATCCTTACGAGTCTTGAAAAAGGGGGGTAGATTCTCTTTACAAGATACATTTAATAATAGGAGAAGATATGGAATAATTGAGGATTTAATAAGAGATATTAAGAAATGGGGTGTTGAGGAGGTTAATTTCATTGACTCTGCTAATGAGATACCAATGCCGAATTTATTGAAATTTGAACTCAAAACAATGGGTTTATTATATGGAATTAAATAATTAGTTATAAAAAAGATGATTAGCTCAAAATGGGTTTTAGACAAACATTAGTTGACCAAGTAAGAAAGCCTTCTGGAAGATTGGGAAGGATAATAGCAAAAGGTATGAATAAAGGTCATGCAAAGTTAGCAGCATGGGGTATATCACATGTTAAAATAGATCCAAATGATAAAATTTTAGATATTGGATGTGGTGGCGGTGGAAATATAAACCGTTATGCTAAAATGATATTAAATGGAAAGATCTTTGGAATAGACTATTCTATAACTGCTGTAAATGTAAGTAAGGAAATTAATAAGAGATATATTATACAAGGAATTGTTGAAATTTCCCAAGGTTCTGTTTCCTCTCTCCCTTTCCAAGATGATTTCTTCAATTTAGTTAGTGGTTTTGAGGCATATTACTTCTGGCCAGATTTAACGAGAGATCTAAGAGAAATTTATAGAGTTCTTAAACCAAATGGACATTTTATCTTAGTTAATGAAGGATATAAATGTAACAATCAAAAAAAAAGGAAAGAAGCTGAAAAATGGTCAAAATTAGGAAGTTTTCCTATTCATACTCCGGAAGACTATAGAAAATTTTTAGGAGAAGCAGGATTTTCTAATATCCAAATTTCTGAAGAATATAACAAAGGTTGGATTACTGCAATTAGTATGAAAAAATTATAAATACTAAAACGCAATAGAAAATAAAATTTATTTAAATTTATAAAACATATTTGTATACACGGGTAATAAATATGGAAGCTTTTTTATTTGCACTTATTTTAACTTCAATTGCTGGTTTATCCACAACTATAGGTAGTGTTATTGCTTTTATTGCTAAAGAACCTAGCAAGAAGTTTATCTCTCTCATTATGGGTTTTTCTGCTGGAGTAATGATATTCATTTCTTTTGTAGAATTACTGCAAGAGGGTATTAAGTCATTGGGTTTCTTATTAGGAAATACATTTTTTTTAATTGGAATGTTCCTAATGTTAACAATCGACATTTCAATTTCCCATAAATACGAATTTGAAGATAAAAAAGAAAATTTTGAAAATAAATTACAGAAAACATCATTACTCGTCACACTTGGTATATTTATTCATAATTTCCCTGAGGGTATGGTAACCTTTGTAGCTACCATAAAAAGCATTGATCTCGGTATTATGTTGTGTTTTGCCATAGCACTCCATAATATTCCTGAAGGTATCGCAGTAGCAGTTCCAATTTATGCTTCAACAAAGAATAGAAAGAAAGCGTTCTTCTGGTCATTTATTTCAGGAATAAGTGAACCAATTGGAGCTTTAATCGTCGGACTAATCCTCTTTCCCTTCATGAATGATTTTATATTAGGCATAATGCTTGCTGGTGTGGGAGGTTTTATGGTTTACATTTCCCTCGATGAATTACTCCCTGCTTCTAGAGAATGCGGATTTGAGCACCTTTCAATCATAGGAATTATCCTTGGAATGATTGTAATGGTATTAAGCTTAGATTTACTATAAAAATTATTTATGTCTGAATTTATCATAAGAAAATTATTGTTAATTCAATAAATTCAATATCTATAATCATGAATATGAATAGATTATAAAAAAATATGAAAAATTGGTCTATATAAAAAATAAATAATAAATAATAAAATCTAGAATATAAAAATCTCCAAATAATGGATTAAAAATGAATTTAAAAAGACATGAAGGCCATGAGCGAGAAATACCATATGGACATATATATCATGCGGTAATACCAATAGTTTTTATGTTAATATGGTTTTTAGATTCAAACATATTTAAAATATCGACAATTTTAAACGATATGATACCTTTTATTATTCGGTTAATATTATTTATATTGATTCTTAGTATTGCTTTAATTTTTATTGAATTATCCCATCGAAGTCTATTTAAATCACACAAACCTCCTAACTCATTGATTACCAACGGAATTCTTGGTTATCTGAGAAATCCGATGTATTCTGGAATATTATTAATTTATGTAGCATTTATACTTTTGTCTATTTCATTTATTAGTATAGGTTTCTTCATTGTAATTTTCTTGGTTTATAATTGGATGGCAAATTTCGAAGAAAAAATTCTTGAAAATATGTTTGGTGATGAGTATATACAATATAAAAAGAGAGTTTCTAAATGGATTCCAAACCCATTTAAAAAATAAAGTTTATGATTTAATTAACGCTTTTTTTAACAGTTTTTGATTAGAATCCGGATAAAACTCAGCATATCGTAATATTTTTTCTTCAGATATTCCTTCCAATAATTTAGACACCTCAATATATATTCTATTTTCATTAATATGATTAGATTCCCATAAATAAATCAAATCTAAAATCGTTTTTTCATGATCGGAATATCTGATTTTGTTTTTTATAATACCAAAATTAAAAAGAGCATTTTTGAATCTTAAAAACCTAAAATCTTTACCTAAAATCTTTATGGGTTGAGCTTCTAAAATGTGGTCATTAATTAAGTACAGAAATTCATCTTGATGATCATGGCTAATTTTGTTTATATCTAATGCGGTATAAAGCCCAAAATACCAATTTTTAATTCGTTTTAATTTTAATCCTTTCGCCACAAATTCTAAAATTGAATATCTTAACTGGTTTTTACCAATTTCTTTAATAGTCTTCACATAATAAATATCTTCAATAATCTGGACTAAATGTCCACGAGAAATAAGATAATCCATTGTACGCCTATAATCGATATACAAATCACCGCAATGTTTTTTCAATTCCTCAGAAGTAAAAAAATCTTTATTCTCTTTACTTAATTGATTTAGAACGCGAATCATAAATATGTCTCAAAATTTAATTGAATTTAAAAAAGCGATAAATTATGACCAATAATTTTCACTACAATTATAATTAAGATATCATAGCTTTTTATCTTTTTGATAAGAAATTTATCACAAAAATGGTTTCTTAATTTTAATTTTCTGATTTCACCTGTTTAATATCATCTAAATTTACCTTTAATCAAAATAAATGCAATTTATAAGATTGCTAAGATTTAATAATTTTAATTTTTAATAAAAAGAAGAAATTTATATGAAATTATTACGTACTCCAGAGGAAAAGTTTAAGAACCTTCCAGATTTTCCATTTAAACCTAATTATTTAGATGTAGATGGAATTAGGATTCATTATATTGATGAAGGACCGAAAGATGCTGAAGTAGTCCTTCTCATGCATGGAGAACCATCATGGTCTTTTTTATATAGACATATGATCCCAATTCTAATACAAGCGGGTTATAGAACAGTTGCACCTGATTTAGTTGGATTTGGACGATCCGATAAACCAACTGAACAAAGTGATCACTCTTACCGTAGGCATGTGGAGTGGATAACAAAAGTGGTAAATCTGCTTGATCTCAAAGATATTACTTTATTTTGTCAAGATTGGGGTTCTTTAATAGGTTTAAGAGTTGCTATTAAGAATCAGGAACGTTTTAAGAGGATTATTTTATCGAACGGAGGATTACCCACAGGAGAGCAGAAGATGAATAAAGCGTTTTTAGATTGGCAAGAATCTTCCAGAACTACTCCTAAATTTACAGTGGGAAGGATTATACAAGGAGCAACAGTTACTAAATTAGCAACAGATGTTATCAAAGCTTACGATGCTCCGTTTCCTGATGCCTCTTTTAAAGCGGGAGCAAGAATTATGCCTTCATTGGTTCCAACTACAAAAGGAGATCCCGAGCATGAAGCTAATAAAAAAGCATGGGAACAGTTTTTTCAATGGAAAAAACCATTTTTAACTGCTTTTTCTGATAGTGATCCAATTACTAGAGGTGGAGATAAATTTTGGCAAGAAAATGTTCCAGGTGCTCAAGGACAAAATCATACTATAATTAAAAATGCGGGTCACTTTGTCCAAGAAGATAAGGGTCCTGAACTAGCTAATCTTATCGTAGAATTTATAAAAAATAATTCTTAATTCTAATTTTTTTCTTTCAATTTTCTTTTTTTCATAGCTTCTCTTTTTCTTCTGATTCTTTCATAAGAATAAAGTTTAGGATGATTTTTAATATCTAAATAGCCAATGATCAATAAAACAATTGCTAATATCACATTTGTAAATCCTATTAAATGATAGGAATCTAAAAATAAAAAACCAATTGTCAAACCCCCTATTTGTAAAAATCCGGTTGCAATTAATGGTGCAATTGTCTGAGAAACTGCTTGGAGATTTGTCGACCATCCACTTAATTGACCCTGTTTATTTAGTCCCACAGCTTTAGTCATATTTGTAGTAATAAGAGGTCTCATAAATGCAACAACAAAGGAATAAGGTAAAATAAATATAAAGACCATCCATAATTCGTATAAATAGGGATAGAATAAGAATACGATAATAAAAAATATAAATGTAGTTATTAGAAGACGTTTTTCGCCAATTTTTTTAATCATTGGTTTAATGAGAATACCCCCATAAACTAAAACAGCTAATCCTGCTACTGCCATAACTAATCCTGTTGTAGATGGTCCAGCATTGTATCTCTTATAAAGCACTAATGTAGCACTTGAAGTAAACATAAAACTTATTAGAGAAAGTAGAAAGACCTGTATCATTCGACTGATTACTTCTTTATTCCATATACTACTCGTTTCTCCGAGATTAGCTTGAATAACTAAAAAGTGCTCTTTAATTTCATTTCTTCTTTCTTCTGGCATACTTTCAACTATTATAGTGATTGTCATTATCATTAGAACAATAGTTAAAGCACTAGCTAAATAAGGGGGAAAACGCCAATGAATCGCTCCTAAAAAACCCCCCACTAATGGCCCTAGTGTCATACCTAAAGTGTAACCGACCATAATTTTTCCCATATATGTTGCTCTCGTTTGAGGAGTTGTAATATCAGTGATATAAGCTCGAATAACGGGAATTTGGCCTCCAAAAATACCATCTACTATACGAGCTATAAGAATTACAAAGATTGAATTAGATAAACCTAGAATTAAAAAAGATAAACCCGTACCTGCTTGAGAAATCAATAAAATCGGTTTACGCCCATATTTATCGCTTAACCACCCCCATAGTGGAATAAAAATTAGAGCTGCAAGCGCATTTGAAGAGATTAGTAATCCAATCATAAAATCTGTCGCTCCAAAATCTTTTGCAATACTCGGTAATAAGGGGAGTACCATTGTATATCCAAATACATCAAGAAGAATACTGAGAATAATAGTAAACATAGCTCTTTTCTGACTTATTTGAAATTTCTCTAAATATTTTGAATGTTCCTCTTTATCGCGTAAGTTTTGAATAGCCATGATTACAAAGTTCCTTAAAAAATGGTAAATATGCGTTGAAAAATTAAACACCCAATTTAAAATTTCATTTTCTTAAAGATAGCATTCATATTTGACGCAGGACATCGCAATTAACAATTCCGTCATAAAAAGAGTATTCATTTTATATAAAATTAAAAAAAAAAATTAAGAGATATTAAAAGTGCAAAATATAGGTAATCCGCTTGTATCTATATTTCCGATTGAATTTTTAGCTACTAAATTGTCTATTGGGAAAAATTATACCTTATTTCTTTTTATATCAATCGAATTTTGTTTAACCACACACTTTTTAATGGGTGTTAAAATATGAGAAAAAAACAAATTATTGTATTTTTAATAGTCTTCGCTTTTATAAATATAGGTGGCATTTCAATGGCTATATTTATAAGTGGAGAAAATACGAATAATGATGCTCTACTAGGCCGATTAAAAGATTATGAAGGAATCGACGCTACTCCTTTATTCGAAAGTAAAACAATAGAAGGTTCACGATCATTTGAAAGTTTAGTGTTAGCAGAAGTAGATCCAGAAGAGTCATGGATTGTGTCCGTTATTGATGATTATACGGGCGTGAATTACGATCAGGAGTTTGAATGCGTTTTGAAAGGTGAACACTGTAATATTTGGATTGGATTGAACCCCGATGTTTGGGAAGGGGGATATCAAGATGAATATACTCCTAATGGTGAAAGTTTTGAAGATGATGTCTGGTATTTTGCTTATCCCTGGAGTTGGGAAGGCATTGATGCAGTAGAAGCTGAAACTATTGATCCTGATGGTGATGGTTATTATTTACCACCAGGATATCGAGACTGGATAGATGGAGAGAATCTATTAGCCCTACGAGATGCCTTTGATAATAATATCCACGATTGTGTTACTACACTTTTTGGTGAATATGCTGATCGACCAGGTCCATTAGAGGACTATAAGATTCAAGTGTTAATATTTAACATTCGAGATGGACTCTTCCATGATCCTATAACTGCAGGCTGGTTCACAATGGGATATTTCTGGTCATATGTAAGTGACCTTAACGATGCAAACATTTTCCACATGGATACATATCAATGGTGGAGGAGACAAGGTGACCCAACCGATATATATTTTGGTCTTAATCCCCTTCCATTTCAATATGAGGGCACCTTTGCTCATGAATTTCAACATCTTGTTCATTATGATGTAGATGGTAATGAATTATCATGGGTTAACGAAGGCTGTTCAACTTTTGCGGAGTGGAGATGCGGATATGGATTTTCACCGGGACATATCTCAGAATATCTCATCTATCATTGGGATGATTCATTAACATACTGGCAAGGTTATCTATCGGATTATGGCAGCGTATTCCTCTGGACTTATTACATGTGGGAACACTATGGAGGAGATCAGCTAATATGGGACCTTGTTCAAGAACAAGCTAATGGAATAGCGGGATGGGAGATTGTCCTTGAGGGACGTACTGGAAAAACATTTGATGAAATTTTTCAAGATTGGACTATTGCAAATTATCTCGATGACACATCTCTGCAAAATGGGATTTATGGGTATTACAATTTGGATATTCCTTCAGATGATAGTGAAGGGTATAGTATCCCTATAATATTGGAAATGTGGCGATCAGAATCTAATACACCTTTCTTTGATTGGACTGTTAGAAGTTATCCTAGTGAGGGATTACCTTATCCAAATGGGGTAACCTTACCCTATACGGCAAACTATGTTGAGTTTTATAAGGGTGGACATGCTTCGATAGAATTAACCTTTGATGGTGATGACTACACTGGCATTGAAGCATACAGCAGTGAATATAAATGGTCTTCAAATGGAGATGAATGGGCGTGGTATAGATTTCATCAGAGCTTTGACCTCTCAGAAGTTTCTACAGCAACACTGGAGTTCATGACATGTTATGAGATCGAACTAGATTGGGATTATGGATATGTGGAAGTTTATGATTATACTACTGAACAGTGGTGTACTCTTCCAGGAATAAACACAGTTGATGATGTAGGTCAAAATCTCAATACTGATAATCCAAATTGTCCCGGAGACCCAGATGACTGGAGATTAGAACCAACTGGATACTTTGAGGAAGGATTATGGCACGGATTTACGGGTTCAAGTGGAGGTTGGTATCAAGAGATAATGGATCTTACTCCATTTGCAGGACACGAAATAGAAATATATTTTACCTACTGGACTGATCCATATACAATTGAAGCCGGTTGGTTTATTGACGACATCTCAATATCCGCAATTGATTTCTTTGATGATTGTGAAAACGAAGAACATGGGTGGACAAATGATAATGGATGGACAAGAGACAATGCACTTCATTATAATGATTTTGAAGTGAATCTTATAACTATCAAGAATATCTATCAAGGATCTAGTGATTTGTGGAAGAGTTTTACGCAAATAAATTCAATTGAACTCACTGATGATACAGAATTTGGTATGGAAGACTTTACACTATTCGATTTCTCTTTTGTTCAACAATATGTTGTAATGGTAATTGCTAACCAACCAGGTTATGAACACACATATACAACCTCCTACTCCTGGAGTGCAGTGAAAAAGTAGAGATTAAATTATTAAAATATAAATTTAAATCAATTTTTTTTATTTTTTTTTACTATAGAAAGAAATCAAGGTATAAATTAGAATTAGGATCGACTGAATATTTCTCAAAATCAGTTGTCCCATGCTCAAGTAGAATTTCTTCATCAATGAAAAAGTTTCCTGTACATTCTATACTTGGTTTAGTTAAAATTAAATATGCTGCATCTGCTACAATTTCTGGTTTTCTTGAATGTTTGACTGCTGATTCTCCACCTAATAAATTTCTCACAGCCGCAGTTGCTATAGAGGTTTTTGGCCATAATGCATTAACTGCAATTCCTTCTTTTTTAAATTCTTCTGCCATTCCCAAAACACACATACTCATTCCATATTTAGCCATAGTATAAGCTAAATTATTTTTAAACCATTTTGGGTCCATATTTAGAGGAGGAGATAAATTCAAAATATGAGGATTCTCTGCTTCTTTTAGATACGGAATACATAACTTTGAACATAAAAAAGTCCCCCGTGCATTAACAGAAAACATGAGATCATATCTATTCATTTCAATTTCTAATGTTGGGGATAAATTAATTGCACTAGCATTATTTATAAGAATATCTATGCCTCCAAATCTATCTACTGTCGCATCAACAGCAGCTTTGACTTGATCTTCAAATCTTACATCTGTAATGCATGGAATTGCATTTCCTCCAGTAGATTCAATGTCTTCTACTGCAGTATATACTGTTCCTGGCAATTTTGGGTGAGTTTCTTTGGTCTTAGCCACTACCGCAATATTAGCTCCATCCACAGCGGCTCGTAATGCTACAGCTTTTCCTATCCCTCTACTAGCACCTGTAATGAAAATTGTTTTTCCTTTTAGAGTGTTCATTTATAACAACTAGATTAATAAATTTATATTTAACTATGTATTGTTATCTTTAATTTAAAACAATTTTAAATAGTTTATAGTAATATTTCATAAAAAAAACGTTTAAACATCATCTTTGAATATTTTAAACTTAATAATGGTAGATTTAAATCCTGAAAAACTACACGTAGTTTTTAATGCCTCGGGGGAATCTAAAAAATTGGAACTACCGCGTAAGTATACTTTAACTCATTCCGATTCAACGGGGGATCTATTTTTGACTATAAGCATTGACTATGACTTAAAGCAAATATCAAGCATTTACACTCGTTTAATGAGAGACGAAGTATTAGCTGAATGGCAAAAGAACAATGAACACTTTGAATTGCATTTCTACGTTCATGTGAGTGGAGGATTTGTATTTGGATGGGCGAGTATGCGAGATAGAATATTTCGTAGTCACTTACCACTCGTATTTCAAACAATTATATATGGAGATAAGAGATTATTTGAAAATTTTCCACAACTTAAAGAATCACAAATTTTTGTCCATTTTCAATCAAAGAATAAGAAATACAATAAGATTGAAAGTTTTGGAAAAATAAAAGAGTTTCAGTATTAATAAATATAAATATTTTACCTTTTGATATTAATTCCTATAATAGTGGTGCTTTATCTTTATAATAAAATATTAACAATACTTAGAAAAGTTATAGTTTTAATAATTTAATATAATGAATGAAATAAGTAAACTAGTAGAACAAGGCTATAATAAAATTGCGAATGATTATTATAATTATCGTAATGTAAATAAATTTAATCGCGAATTAGAAAAATTCTTATCTCTTCTTCCTAAAGAAGCCCATGTATTAGATGTTGGTTGTGGCGCTGGTATCCCAACTGCAAATTTCTTAGTTAAAAAAGGAATTAAGGTAACTGGAATTGATTTATCTGATACTATGCTTAGATTGGCTCGAGAGAATGTTCCAAATGCTGAGTTCATTAAAAAGGATATTAATGAAATAAATTTTGATGAAAATATCTTTGATGGAGTAGTAAGTGTATATACTCTTTTTCATTTACCAAAAAAAAATCACTTTTTAATATTTAAGAAGCTCTATGAGATACTTAAACCTGGAGGAATCTTGTTAATAAATACAGGGGTATCAGAATCAGAAGGAACGAGTAATTTTTTTGGCGTTCCAATGTTTTGGAGTAATTATGAACCAAAAACAACTTTAGAACTAGTAAAAAAGGCAGGATTTTCAATTATCTCTGAATGTGTATTAGAGAGAGGTGGTGAATATCAGTATTGGGTTTTTGGAAAAAAAAATAGAATTAAATCAGGTAAAATGTCGAGGTAAAACGAAAAATGAAATATAATTCAGCTGAAAAAGTAATATTATTCTCTGGAATTTTATTAATAATATTATCGTTTATAAGTGAACTTCATTTTCACTATATTCAAGGATTTATGCCAGAATTAGTAGATCCTGAAGTTTTTTGGAGAGCTGAAGCTGCCGAGGTTTTTAACTCCATGAGTTTTCTTATTCTAGGTATAGTATTAATTATAATTGCTTTTAGGCTTTCAAGAAAAAGGTTATCAAACGAAAAATAGAAAAATCTATTGGATGAGGGCTTTCAAAATCTCTTTCTAAATAAATTAACAAATTATTAGCTTTATGTTTAAATAATCCATATCATTTCATAGCTTTGAAAGTTTTAAAAATAAGTCTATTAAAAAAGGAGAAGGCTAGGAATGTTAAAATTCAGCATTAAAAATGCTTTTAGAAAAAAATCCACTGCTATTTTATCTAGTATAGGCGTTGGAATTGGTTTAATGTTAGTATTTGTTATTGGTGCATTTACAGCGGGAGTAACTGCGCAATTTCAGGAAAATTTATCTGAGACAATTGGTATCGTAGAAATTCTCGAAAAAGATGTGTTAGGTAGAGAAAATAGCCATTTACCAATAAACTTTACGAATGATCTATACAATACTCCTAATGTAGGAGAGGATATATTTAAACTAATTCCTGAATCGCAAGCCCCCTTCTTTTATACATCTAACTATTTTGGTGTAGATAAACTAGTAAATGCTCAAGATACTTTAACTTTAATAGGGATAAATTTAACTTTAGATCAAGAATGGGGAGGTCCAACAACTAAGATTCTGCAAGGAAACATTTTCAATTTGGAGGAAAATGAGACGATTATTGATTCAAGATTACTAAGTGTAGCACAATTTCCTGTATCTATTGGTGATGCCATTAAAATAAAGTTAGATCTAGGTGGAACAATTTTAGTGAACTTAACTATAGTAGGTGTCTATCAAGAAGATGATATTGGTGCACCTTCATTTGTTCCAAGGCAATATTATATTTATACCGATATACAGACTTTATGGGATTTACTTGATAAATCTGGTTTAGAAACAAACACTTATTCCTCGATAAAACTTAGATTCAATGTTAAAACTACTCAGGAGACTGAAAAATACGCTGAAGAAATAAATACTTATTCTGAAAGTGGAGGATATGCTCCCGTTTATGTTACTGCTACAGCTTTATCTGCTTTTCTTGAATCTATTGAGGAAACTTTTGCATTATTTGATGCATTTGCTGGAATAATTGGATTTATTGCCGTGTTAGCTGGGGGAACTGCAATCATAGTAACCCAATTAATGTCAGTAACCACTCGATTAAAAGAATTTGCAATATTAAAGTCTACAGGTTGGAAAAATCGTCATATCTTCACAAATGTTATCATTGAATCATTAACTCTTGGAATATTAGGAGCCGTAATCGGATTAACTCTAGGAAGTATTTTGGTCCTATTTTTCAGCAGTGGTGGAAGTCCTTTTGGAGGAGCATCAGCTATAATTACTTTAGAAGGAATAGTTGAAGTTGTAGCCTATGCTTTAGGCTTAGGAATCCTTGGAGGCTTATATCCTGGCATTAAAGCGGCCAGAGTAAGGCCAGTAGTCGTTTTAAAAGGAGAATAAGGAGGTGAAGTGATTGTCATTGATTACTTTAAAAGATGTAAGTAAAGTATATGGTGAAGAAAGAACTCTAATTAAAGCATTAGATCATATCGATTTAAAGATTGAAAAAGGGAAAATTATAACGATAATGGGCCCCTCTGGTAGTGGAAAAAGTACTCTATTAAATATTCTAGGGGCTATGGATACTCCGTCATCAGGAGAAGTTTTAGTTAACGAAATTGATATTGGAAAGCTTCCTGAACGTAAATTAGCAAATTATAGAAAAGAACAAATCGGATTCGTGTTTCAATCCTTTTATTTAATTCCCAACTTAGATGTGCTAGGAAATGTTTTATTGCCTAAAGTACCATATGGAATTAAGGATAAAGATCGTAAACGAGCTCAAGAATTATTAGATATTGTAGGTTTAGGAGATAGAGAGGATAGTAAGGTAGGGAAATTATCTGGTGGTGAATCGCAAAGAGTAGCTATTGCAAGAGCGTTGATAAATGACCCAAATGTTATTTTAGCTGATGAACCCACAGGTAATTTAGATTCAGAGACAGGAAAATCAATCATAGATTTGTTGATTAAATTAGCAGAAGAAGGGAAAACTATCGTTATTGTCACACACGATCCTAGGATTGCTCAAGTAGTTTCAGAACATCCACGTGGAAATAATATTTGGATTAAAGATGGGCAACTCAGTGATGAACCAACTTATGATATGTATTGTTGGGATTCTAATGCATAAAATATCAACAAATTTAGTCATATTCTATAAATTTTAAAAAAAATTCTGCTCCAAAATTTTAAAGAATAATTAAAAAATCTTATGTAGTATTTAAAGAGGCCACATATGTATACCATACATTATCACAATTAGTGATATGATTAAAGTAATAGCAATTGTTATTTGACCTGCCCTTCTATACTTTAACGCACTTGATCCTTTGAAGAGTATATAAAAAAGCGGAATAAGCATCCACGAAATAAATCCTAAGAATAATCCTATTACAGGAATCAATACAAAAAAAAGATACATAAGTATCAACATTCCTACTATAATAAAAATCCAAGGCAGTGTAAGTGGATCAAAATTTAGATTTTCTTTTTTAAAGCTATTCTTAATTTCTTCTCGTTTTTTATGCCATTCTATAGATCTGCCCTTGAATCTTCGATATGTAAAGAATCCAACTATAGAAAATGATATAACTATAAGTATTATCCCAATAATTAATATAATATCATCTGAAATACCTATCATCTCACAAATACTTGCGTTGGGATATCCAGTATATAACCAAATCGTAGGAGGCAGAAGTTCTATGTAGTTTTTGGGTATTGTGAAGGTATACAAAGCCATAATCCCTCCTAAGATAGCCCATAATAAGAACATCCCCATTGAAGGATGAGGTACGACTATTGGAGACCCTAATCCACGTGCCCAGAAACCGTCTAAGTTAATTGTACCCATCCCAATTCTAAGAGCCCACCATGACCAATCATAAATTAACCAATGAGCACACCAAAAACCTGAAATCAACACTATCGTTTGATATCCGTTAATTTTATTTGATTGAACAATTAATACCATGATAATAACATAAAGAGTGAGAATGTTAAAATAAGCTAAATCAGTATGAAAAAAGAATGATGGAATACCCGTATTTTCTGAGATACCAACTTTTGCTATACCTAAGAGATAGACAATACTTGATATAAAAGCAAAACCCAGAGTTGCGAAAATTGTCCATCTCCAGCTAAAATCTCTTAAATTTCTTGAGGGTAATTGCCCAGTTTTTTTAATAAATTCATTTCTCAATTCTTGTAGATTGTTCTCAAGAGTTTTAATTTGATTTTCCAATTCTTTAATTGAAGAATCATTTAATTTAGACATTAACAATCGCTTTATATTTTGAATTCTTTAATATAGTAAAATAAATTATAGTTTTTTTAAATGTTATTACTCTGAAGCAAATAATAAGCTCGACATTTATATAGCTCATATTAATATCTATTTTTCAAAAATTTCACTCCGAAAACATTTATATATTAAAGCAAACTAAGTACAATAGAAAGACCCGACAATATTGTTAAGAATGAGGAGTATGAATTGTGATGTATAACAACTCAGAGGAACCTATATCTGAATATGAAGTTACGATTAATAAATTGTCAGATCAGATAACTGAGTTATTTTCTAAGATTCATTTTTATCAAGCACTTGTTGCTGAAAAAGAACTTCAAATATCCCAACTAGCTAAGGAAAATCAAAAATTGCTTGTTAAAATTCAAGAATTAAAGCAAAAATCAACTCCAACTCCTCTACCAAGTCAGGAGTCTTATACACCACCTCCTCCTTCAAGCGAACGATCTTACACTCCGCCAGTACTTCCACCAAAACAACAGTCCTTTAACCTACCCTCTCTCTCAGAAAAAGTAAAGGATTCTTTTTCTCCAAGTGAAGATTCTCGAATTAATAAAAGAGTATGTCCTAACTGTGGTGCTATGGGATTCGCTATAAGAGAAATTGATGATAAATCCAAGGTAATTAGCTATACTCCAAGACGTATATATGCAAAAAAGAAAGCTTGTACTAAGTGTAGGTATGAATGGAGTTAATTTTAAAGCTCTTTTTCTATGAAAAATAAGTTTTTCTCCTTTAATCTAAGATTTTTAGTATTTTAAAGCTAAAATGCTTAAAAATTGGCTAGTGCTTTTTATTAATTATCGGGAGGCTTTCTAACCATACAAAGTTTAAATTCAAATAAAAACATATGAATCTTACTTCGAAATCTAATTTTTAAAAATTTAAATAAATAGAGGTGAAATTAATGGTTATAATTCTCACAACATCCTATATACCCTACGGTAAAGAAAAGGCTATTGGCGAAAAATATCTTGAGATAGTGAAAAAATATCCGATGGATAGATCACTAGAAAAATCACTCATTCGTGTAGCAGTTAAAGCCACTCATAAAGGAATCAAATCAATCTCCGCAACTGAAGTTAAACAAGGAAAATATGATGAAATGCTTAAACGCATTACAAATATGAATCTTATATACTCAAATGTTCCAGGTTTTAGTTACAAAATAGAGACATTCCTTTCGGGAGTAGATGCTTTACCAATGATCGGTTTATCAATGCCAGAAGAGTAGTTCAATCAAATAAAAGCAAAATTAACCAAAATCCTTTTTTTTTTATGTTCCATTATATTTACAATTTTAGAAAAAAATGTTATTTAGAGGAATTTTATTTCCTAAGTTTTATTAAAGAAAGGAGTTAGATTTCGGTGAAAAACCTCGAAATAATTAACAAATTCAAATTTTTCAAATTTCTTCTTAGTTTCTGTGGGAAGATCATCGAATTTTATTCCATTCATTATTAGTTTTGTTTCTTCTTCACTAAATTCTGGTCCTGGTTCAGTCCAATTTCTAACTTCCTTATTAGCAGGACATACTTTTTGACAATGCAAGCACCCTACTAAACAGTTATGCCCTTTTGGATCAATCCATTCTGGAAAAGGAACATCCCCAGGTTGCTCATTATGATATGTAATACATCGTTCAACTCGAAGTAGAAAACGATCGTTTGGAATTGCTCCCGTAGGGCATTTCCGCGTACATGCAGAACATTCCTTACATAAATCCATCATTTGTAATTCTCTCCAGTTATCTTCCTCTGTAGGAAAATCTGAATATATTGTCGTTAACCGATGAAAACTCCCCATCCCGTTTATATATGTGATATTATTCCTTCCATATTCGGCCAATCCGCATCGTACAGCCAAAGTCTTTTGAGGAAGACGTGCATAAGCTACATTATAACCTCCTGGTTTTAATATTTCACCAACAAAATCGATCATGTCGTTAATTATTTTAAGACCATACAAATACGTGGGAGGGATTAGTAAAGAAATCTTATTATTATTCCAGTGAAAAATTGCCTCAAATTGTGGTACTGGAACTGATATTATAAAAAGCGATTTTATTTCGGAAAAGTCCACCTCTGGTTCAAATTCAAAATATGGTTTATAATCCTCATAAAACACTGGATCTAGGAACTTTAGTTTATGGTATTTTGGAACTGCTTGCTGTAGGTCTGGAATATGTTTTGCAGACACAATTTTTCCTTTATAACCTTTTATTTCTAGATTTTTATAAAACTCCTGTGTAAAATTTATTTCATTTGTCATAAGTATCACTCTCTTTAATTAGTTCAATATTTCTTTTTAAATTATATAACGCATGATTGGTTAAACCTAATATCTTGAATCATTATTTGTTAGAATAATCAATTAGGAAAAAAAATAACTTTATATTATTTATTTCTTAAGCAAATAGCAGAATCTGGTGGAACTTCTTTTTGAAGCATTTTAAATGCCCTAGTAGATGATGAGAAAGTTTTAGCATTATACTTTTTTACTAATTCAACAAGTTCTTCATCAAATACCCTTACAAATACTCTAATGAAGGGATAACGTAAATGGATTTTAGCTGTTAAATAAAGTAGTTCATCAAATTCTGAATCTCGTTTCCAGCAAATGAATACCTGTGACACATGTTCCATGTTCACATGAGCACGTAAATCACTCAAGAAGCGAGCGAACTCATTGATGATATGCAATCTTTCATTTACTTCAAACTCGATGCCATCATGTTCATCATCAAAAAGGAAAACTTCACGATCTGGTTGCGTAGAGATGTGATAGGCAATTCGGTGAGTTAAACTGTCGCGACCAATCACAATTGCAACTCCCATTTTATCTTTCGTCCATTTATCAATATCTTCCATAGTCCATTTCGATGTGGAAAATGGAAAGGCATTTAATGGAGGTTGTCTGAGATATTCTTGCACATGATCTTCGAATACTCGTACATAAATTGGAACCTCGGGATTCATCTTGCGGATTTTTTCCGTACAAATTATCGCAACTCTAACATCTCCAACATTGATAAAAACTTCTTTCGCTTGTTTTATATTCGCAAGTGTAAGATTAGTTGTTTCAGTAGCATCACCAACTACTATTGGTTGCCCCGCGTTAATTAAGTCTTCAACTGCTTCTTCATCATCTTCTATAAGACAGAAGGATCTTTTACATTTGAGACATGATTCAATTATTCTTTTAGAAAGATGATGATATCCAATGATTACTGTATGATTTTTCTTATGGCTAGCAAGAACTCTACTTGTTATAATGGGATTATACTTTTCCAGTAATTCTCCAATGATAAAACCAAAAACAATAACTTCCAATAAAATCGGCCACAATAAAGAGTATAAATTCGCAAAATCACCCGCATCCATCGGAGATCGCACAGTTAAGGAGTATAAAAAAATTACCCATACATTTTGGTTGGGTTCTGTAGTAAGAAAGAAAAGAAAACCCCCAAACCAAAATAAAAAGAGAAATATAAACGCAATTTTGTATTGTTTAATCTTAAGTCGGAATTCAATGAAAAAGGTTACTAATTTCATAACTTAAGATAAAACACTCCAATATAAAAAAGATTTGATCTTTTCTCTAAGGTTTCAAACCAATATTTTTTAAAAAAGAAGAATAACAATTCATCATTAATGATGACATTCTTCGAAGAAACACGAGCAGCGGACATACCTTTAACAGAAGTAATTGATGCTATATACGGTTTTTTCCCAGATCTAGAAAAAACTGATATCAAATTCTTCTATCATGGAACATATAATGTATTTGAAGTAAAAAACCAGTTTATTTTCCGTATCCCTGATAAGGCTTTCCGGAATCATAAGGGTGTTAAACTGATTAAAAATGAACTTAAAATACTACATCATATCCAAAAATATGTTTCTGTGGCTATCCCAGACCCAATTTATCTTTCTATTGATCCAGATTGTCCTCTTATGGGGTATGAAAAAATTGAGGGAATTCCATTATCCAAGTGTTATTATAGAACTTCAAATAATGAGAAAATCAAAATTGCTAAAGAAGTTAGTAAATTTCTCTCTGATCTTCATTCAGATGAACTATTAAAAGATGCGATAAGTAAACAGATAGTTGAACCTACATTCTCATGTGAGATTTATCAAAAGAATTGGGAAAAATACCTTGAGAAAATCAAGTTGACTATATTTAAATCTATGAATTCAAATCAAAAAAAATGGATAACAAATCTGTTCAATTCTTTCTTTAATGAAAAAGAAAATTTTAACTTCAAATATACAATAGTACACGGAGATTTTGACACTAGTAATATCTTAGTCAATGAAAAAACTTTTGAAATTACGGGAATAGTTGATTTTGAAGAATCAAGGATTTATGACCCCGCTGTAGATTTTCTTTTCTATGAAGAGGGTGATATTTTTTTAAGAGAGCTTTTATCCAATTACAAAGGTTTATTAGAAACTAACTTCGAACAGCGAATGAAATTCTTATATGGGCGATCTAGCTTAGGGTATATTGAATTTGGTGCTGAAAATGACCTCCCTAATATGATAGAAGCGGGCTTTCAAAAACTTAATTTCGCTATGAGTAGATTTCCACTATCATAAGTATTTGATAATTATTAAGTTGAAATTGGTCCTTCTTTTAGGTTGAAATAATAATTAATAATTACTCGAATAGCAACAAATAAGGCAGATCCTATTCCAAGACCTATTAGAATGTCCATCCATAGGAAATTTAAAAGGTAAACGTTATACAGATACCCAGGTTGTATTTCTGTTAATATTTTAAAATGAATCGCCGATGTAGTCAGGATGCTTAATACCGCACATACAATAAAAAATATTACAAACATCGCCCTTCTCGAGTTTGATATTTTTTCCTCTTTGATTATCATATTTATCTCCTCTTTGACTTAATTAGTATAATTTTATTTGATTAAAATTGGTTTTTATTAATGGGTTTATAACATTCATATCATCCGATCAAATACTTCGTTAAAATAAAAATTCTATATTTTCACATTTTTTTCTTTTGAACAATATAGTCAATATAGCTATCATTCAAAACTTCTCCGTCTTCAAATTTCTTGTGCAAGATTCTTTTTTCTTTAAATATTATCTCGATATCTAGGTTTTCAAAAAAATTATCAGATTCTTCATCAGTAAAAAAAGTGTGTATAACTTTTTCATCGCCTTCAATTTTTATAAACTCCCCAGGGTTAATTTCTTCCCCTTCACCATAAAACCCTGAATCTATAGAGATGAAATTTAAAAAACAAAGACCCCCCGGTTTTACAACACGAATCATCTCATTTACAGCTTTTTTAATATCCTTCTTATTCATATGGAATATTGTATTCCAGGAGTATACGTGCCCAAAATAGTCCAAATTAAATGGTATTGACCGCATATCACCCATTTGCATACTCAATTCTAAATTGTGTTGTTTCGCATAATCTTGTGCCTGTTCTAATCGTTCTTCGGAGAATTCAATACCAATAATGTCAAATCCTAATTGTACAAAAAGTGCTTGTTTGGGAAACGGTCCACCTGAACCACAATCGAGAATTTTTCCCTTAACATTAGAATTGGAAATATATGATAAAAAATTGTAAAAGGGAGCGGGATACAATAACTCTTTTGCGATGGTCATACCCTTATAAAACTAATATTATTAAAAAATATCTCTAGTTGTACTATCTATTTTCGAAATATCTAAGTACAGTATAAAAAGTGCACATATTTTTTCTAAAACTGTTAATAGCCCTTTAATTCAAGATGTACTTTTTTGAACCAATTATGCAAAACTCTGAAAAATTCATCTGGCGCCTCATAAAAAGGATAATGACCACATTTCTCAAATATATAGAGCTCAGAATTGGGAATACTATCATGCATACGTTGAGCTTGTGAAGGTGGACACACAAAATCGTCTTTTCCCACTAAAATTAATGTAGGTACTTCAATTTTAGAAAGCTTTGAGATCACATTATATTTTAGCATTAATATATTATTGAGGGCTGCCACTTCGGGATTTACTATCATTTTATCTATCACCCTATTACACATCTCTTCTACTTGAGGAGTAAATTCGTAGAAATACAACGGTTGTAAAATTTTAAATTGATTTCTAAATCCTTCTATAGTAGGATCAACTGGAGCATTTAAAGTTTCTATAAGATCTGGGGTTGGATTTTTATTTTGTACATTCTTCATCAACTCTTCCATATAATCAAATGCAGGAGCAGTATCTATAAGTATCAGATAACTTATATGACTTGGATGACGAATTGCGTAGTTTAAGGCAACGTACCCACCAGCAGAATTGCCTATAACTCCCAATTTATCATATCCTAATATCTTCCGTAATTCATTAGCATCATCGGCAAGTTTTTCAAAGATAATAGTATTGATTGGTGGTCTACCTGAACGCCCATGTCCTCTATGATCATAAAAAATCAATTTGAAAATATCTCCTAAAGGATCAAGTGTGGGATGAAGATAAGTATGATCAATTCCTAAGCCACCATGCATAATTAAAAATGGAAATCCTGAACCATATTCATCATAATATAATTCAGTATCCTTAAGTTTTGCTATCGTCATTATTTCACCTATATTGACATGATTTTAACTATTAGAATTGATCAAACGAGTAGTAATATATAATTATTTAAATAATTCTTTATGTTTTATTAATATTTTAACTTAGTATATTTTTCTATAACCATTTTGGAACTCTAAAATCTTCAAATATAAAGCAAATCCCGTGCTCCCAATCTGGATAAGCTTTAATATCCAAGACAGGAGTATTATTATAAACATCAAGATAATTCACCCAAAGAACATTGTCTTCACCTTCATTAACACACCTAATGTCAAACCAATAGGATTTGGATGAATCGGTGCCCTCGTTGGTAAAATTCCAACTGGTTCTGAATCTTGAAATACTGTTTAAAAAAGAAATTTGATACTTATTCGATCTTTTCAAGTACTATAAGATCTCCATCCCATTCGGGAATAAATAATTCATTATTATAGTAATCCATGCTGCAAATCTTAGGAAGATTTAATTTAAAAGGATTAGTCTCATTAACAGAATTTCTTTTTGAGGGTACATAATCTGGATTTCCTGCTATGGTTGAGATAATGTACTTTTTTTTCTTTTTTTCAACCATACGAACAACATGGTTATGAGTATCACCAATAAAAATATTTCCTTCTTCATCCAAGGATATTGCCCATGGTCCATCAAACTGTTCATTGGGATCGGAACCAAGCTTGGCTTTTTTAGCTAATCCACCTTCACCAGAATAACCAGGCTCTCCTGTGCCAACAATTAGATTAACGACTTCTTCTTCAAAATCAATCATCCTAACTGCATAATTCCGACTATCAAGTATGTATAAATTGCCATCTGGTCCTAATCTTATATCATAAATCCAATTAAATTGTACATCCTCGAATTTAGTTGGTTCACTTTGAAAACCAGTTTTTCCGTTGCCTAATGTAACTTTCTTCTGACCTTCTGGATCAAATTGCCATATCCTATATCCAGTAATTTCGTTTATCCATATATTACCTTCCTTATCGAAGACGCAATTCCCAATATCTTTTAATCCAAATTTTTCAGTATCTATAAACACATCAACCTTATCTTCTTCAGGAAATAGCTTGAATATTTTATTATTGCCTCCACTTGATACTATTAAAGATTCATCTATAGGGGATTTTGAAATGTATCTAGGATTTTTTAAATCAAAATGAATGTGTTTATTACTTAATTTAGGATTCGTGGAACCCGCAGTCCAAAGAAATTCATTATTCTTAGTAAATTGTCCAAACCAATGATTACCATGCTGCAAAACATAGAAATTTCCTTTATAATCATGAAACCCAAATTGAGCATAACCACTTTTCCAAGTTATTTCTTCTGTAAAATTAAAAATATATTTAATTCTCCATTCCATTTTAAAACCTCCAAAAAATTATGATATCATAGATCAAAGAATCTCATTATTATTTTGAATTGTCATCTTTAAATAATTAATCTTATTAATCAAAAAAAAATCTGCTTTCCTTCATATGAAATTTTATATTTTTTAGAATATAAAGAATATTTCATAACTATGTGAAATTAGTTATTAAAATACAAAATATGAAAAATTATGAAAGATAATAACCTAAATACAAGCCAAATTTTAGGAATTCTTCTTATTTACCTTGCAATCCAAACACCTATATCGGCTCTTATAAACAATCCAGAGATGTTTACATTTACAATATTTATAGCATTATTTCTTTCTCTTTTTGGAATTTTGTTAGTCTGGTATTCTGACCAATAAAAAAAAAACTAAATTTAAATTTTTTTTTTTAATTTAAAGTATTCAGTTGTCTACTTTTTAATATTTATGATAGGAATAAACATATACCTTAAATTTATAAAAGAAAGGTAATTAATTCAAAGATTTGGAGAAGAATTCAAAAAATATAAAGAAAATATCCCAGCTTTTCTCGTAAGATTTAGAGATCTTAAGCGATATTTTTCAATTATCTTTAAAAAAAGTTATTAGGGATTGTAATCAGGATTGCTAACTCCAAGATCTTCTAATAAGGGTCCTAAGAATACGGTATAAAACTCTTTGATATGTAATAAATTCTCTAAATATATATATAAAAAATCTTGGATTTCATAGTTCACTTTATTAATATCAATAAAATCGTGTTCAGGTTCAATCCTAATTTTATTTAAATTTAAAGGAGTTAATTGCTTTATTATTAAATATCTCATGAATTGAGTGAACGTACTCTCTACCAACTGTTCTTCCTCTTCAGTTAGTTCATATACTTCATGAGCTATTTTATTTCTTAAATATCCTACTTTTTTTGTTAATATTTCAAGGTTTTGGGGTAAGTGTAATTCCTCAATTTTTTGTGCCACCGATTTATTATTATGCTCCTCAACTTGGGAGTCTAAATAATCAATTAAAGTTGTGTAAAAGTGTATTAAGAATTTAAAAGAATCAATTGATTTATCCTCTTTCCATTTATTATAGAAACTTCCCCAATGGTCAAAATTTACATCATCTAAAGCTTTCTTAATGTTTAGTTTGATATTATCTACTTTTTCGATAAAATAATCTGAATAATCCATATAGGGCTTCTCAATTGAAGCAAATTGATATTTATATGTCTTCCCAAATTCCTTAATTCCCCCCAGTTTTTTTATTAGAGAGGGATCTTCTACTACTTCTTTTCTAGCTATTTCCGCGACAAATCTTATCAGATATCCACATTCAGGGCAATATGTTACATATGAACCCCGGATTGTAGTGAATGGCTTAAGCTCAAGCTGATGCTTTCCATTTGGAAATTCTATAAGCACACCCTGGGATTCTATTTGATCAAAATGTGTTTTTTCATAATGAAAAGATTCTGGAATAAACCTAAAATCACAAACAGGACATTTTACGTGCTCTCTCTTCTGTTTCATATTAAATCATTTTCTCTATTCTTATAATGATAAAAATCAAGTTACTAAATAATAACTCCTTCTATATTAGGTTTATTGAAAAAGCCCCTAAAAAAGTTATATGGTTATTTTAAAATAGTATATTATTTATGTTGATACATAATAAATTATATACTTTTTACCGATCAATTAAAATTTATATCTAATTTCAATCTTAATACACTTTTTATTAAATAGAATGGACCATCTTATCATTTTAAAGACTTAATGATATATATTAAGATTATAGTTAGTCTTCTAATACATTTCACCCTCTCAACAAAATAGCGATTCAATCTTACACCATTTACCTATTAATAACCAACATCGTCTCTGTAACATAAGAAATATTAAATATTTATTAAAAATAATAGGAAGAAAATTTTATGAGAATAATTCCATTTAATCTAATATACATATTCTTCTTTTAAAGCCTTTCAAGTCATATAGAGGAATTAAATTTAAAGTTCATTAATAATTATATTTAATATATTGCCAGAACTTCCCGAAGTGGAGACTTTCAAAAGGTATTTTGATAAAACATCATTGAATCAAATTATTAAAGCAGTTAATGTAATAGATAATAGGGTTCTGAATATAGATGAGATTCATCTGAGAAAATCTGTTGTAAACCATAAATTTGAGTCATCCACTCGACATGGTAAATATCTTCTAGTAAATCTTGGACAAAATTATTTGATTATGCACTTTGGTATGACTGGAGATTTAGAATATTATCATACAAAAGATGATGAGCCTAAATACAGTAAAGTAGTATTTCATTTTAAAAATGATTTTAATTTAGCATATATTTCTCTTAGAATGTTTGGAAGTATAGACATTGCTGACTCTATTGAGGATTTTATTAAAAAGAAGAAATTAGGACCAGATGCTTTTAAAATGAGTCTTGAGCAATTTAAGGGGGCATTAAAAAGAAGAAATGCGATTATTAAAAATGCTTTATTAAATCAAGATTTTATTGCGGGTATTGGAAATATTTACTCTGATGAAATTCTATTCAAGTCAAAAATAAATCCTAAGACTAAAATAGACTTAATTGATGAAAGTAAAGTTAAAGAACTTTTTACTAATATTAAGGAAGTCTTACAATTTGGGATCAATAAACAAGGTGATTTAAGCACATATCCCGATCATTTTCTTATTCCTCATCGTAAGAAAGAAGAGCGTTGTCCAATATGTGATTATGAAATAGAGCGTTATGAAATTTCTGGAAGGCATGGATTCTACTGTCCAAATTGTCAAGAATAGATAATTATAGGATAATTTTAGCAAATCAAAATACATTTTTTTTAGCTACTTGACATTTTCTTTACATATTTCATGGATTCAATTATTTATCGAAGAGAAATAAATATTTAAATATAACCTTAATTTCTATAGTATTTAATATAGATTTTGAGTATGTTGTTAGTTAGGGGATCTATAGGAAATTCTATAGAGACATATTCCTCCTCTAAATTTAGAATGTCTATAAAAAATAATGAAAAATAATTAAAACTATTCTTTATGTTTTAGATTATGGAAAATGAGAAGAAGATATTTACCTTAGAAAAGAAAAAATTAGCTTCAATGGGACCTGACTATGTAATTATCATTCCAAGAAAACTCATTCAATATAAGGTAATTGATCCTGAGAAAACATATAATATTCATTTTGAAGAAGTTCCAGAAGAACAATTAGAAAAAGTAGATTAATATTGTTCTCTATATGAGAATTCCACTTTCCTTTTTACTCTTTTTACCCTTTGCATTAGTTTTAGGTTGTAAAACCTCCGTTCCATTCATGTCTTTTCTATCAAATAGGATTGATAATAAATTATTACATAACCTTTTATAGAATAGTTTATAGAAGAATCTATAAGGGAATTTTAATTTAAATTTGACAAAAATTTAGAGTGCTGACAAGAGTTATTCAAATTACAACTCGAAAATTTATATGTTTCTTCATAAAATTGATGAAACAATAATTATATTGTAAAATTATACTTTAACTAATTATAAAATGGATAAATATTCGGAGGAACTAAATATGAAAAAGCAAAGAAATAAAAAGAAAACAAAGAGGAATAAGAAATCTAAAACAAAGGATTCTGAAGTAAAGGAATACGGTGTCATTTTAACGAAAGAAGAGAAATATCGTCATCGGATTTATCCCCAAAAAGGGAAAATACCTGACGAAGATGATGACTATAAAATTGTTTAATTCTACTTTTTCATAAATATTATAGCTTAAGTTTCAATTTCCTCCATTTTTCACTTTAAATTAACCTGTTTTTTGATTGAATCTATGCTATTTTGTGTAGTCATTATCATCTGAGGAATATTTAATTCTTTATAAATATCAAGTGCCCGTTGTAAAAAATCAATAGATTTCTCATGGTCTTTCTTGTATTTATAATATATTATACCGAGATTATTTAGTGCTCTGGCAATACCAGGTTTATTACCTAAATTTTCCATAATATTCAACGCTTTTTCATAATTTTCTAGTGTTTCATCATATCTACCTAAATCCCCTAATACTCCTCCAATATTAGTAAGTTGATTTGCACTTCCTTCTAAATTTTTTAGAGATTGTTCAATACTTAATGCTTTCTTATAATCTTCTAATGCTTTTTCAAATTCTCGCTTAGCTTCGTATATAGAAGCTCTATTTCCATACCGAAGGCCTAAATGTGTTTTTTCTCCAATTTTTTCAGTCAGGGTTATAGATTGATCAAAAAATTCAAAAGCCTTATTGAAATCCCGTTTAGCGCGATAATACATCCCAATATTATTTAAATTAGTTGCTTGACCCGATAAATCACCTATATCTTTGTTGATATTGAAACTTTCATTATATTTTGCGAAAGCTAAATCGAGTTTTCCCGTATTAAAATAAATTACACCAATCGAATTTAATGTAAGAGCTTTGGCGTTCAAGTTTTGAATTTTTGTTGCTGTTTGATATGCTCTTTCTAAATATTGCATAGCTTGACTGTATTGTCCTGCAGTTTTAAAAATATTACCAATAGTATTTAGTGTATTGCACATACTGTCTAAATCTCCTAATTGATCATTAATTTTAAGAGCTTCAGAGGCATAATTTAAAGCGGGGTTTAATAGACCTTGAGAAATTTTCATTCCAGAAAGGCTATTTAAGCATGAAGATTTTCTTGATAAATCTCCTGTTTTTTCAGTAATTTCAAGGGCAGATTCTAAATTTTTAACTGCATTAGGGATATCTCCATTATCTCTATATAAAATTCCCAAATTATTCAAAACAGCAAATCTTATTAAATTTGGAGTGTCTTCTTTTAGTAAAGCAGCGGCTTCAAATGAATATTTAAATGCATTCTTAAGGTCACTCTTTTTTTGATATAGATTTCCTATATTTAAAAGAA
Organism: Promethearchaeia archaeon; assembly: GCA_029856155.1. Taxonomy (GTDB): domain Archaea; phylum Asgardarchaeota; class Lokiarchaeia; order Sigyniarchaeales; family SOKP01; genus Loki-b32. The sequence goes on along the minus strand of JAHQWL010000043.1, from coordinate 9,763 downwards.
CTGCTATTTTTTCAACAATTTGATTTAATTTTTCAGCTAATTTGAGAGATTTTTCGAAATATTCCAAGGCTTTATCATAGTCTCCTTTGGAGAGGTCAATTATCCCCAAAGCATTTATAAAATAGTTTTGATTAATTTCATCACCTTTTTTTGTGGATTCCTCTAAACCAAACTGAGCTGTTCTTTCTGCTGATTCTATATCTCCTAATTCAAAAAATAGTTCATGAGCAAGTCGATATTTAGAAGAAATTGATGCTTCAAAATGATTTTTTTTCATATAATCACCAAAACTCAAAATCTCTGGAGTATCTTTTCTTAGTAACTCAAAAGATTCCTTAAATATTGGTGCTAATTGCTCTTTTACAAATTCAATAGTCATCGCTCTAATTTTGTAAACTTCTATGTTTTTATTTGAAGCAAGTTCTAGTAACAATTTATCTAATTTAGATAATTCAAAAGATCCTAATTCTGATAAATCTTCTACTGATTTATATTTAAAAATCTCTTCTTTTCCTGGAGTTAGGTTGTGATCATGCGCTATCCATATTAATCTTTTCATATTCCTCAACTCTTTCAACATTGGACTGATATCAAAATCATCACTCCCTGAATAACCCATAATAACTAAGTCTCTTCCATTCATAACTTCATTGATTAATGGTTTTTTATATGGTTCAATCGCAAATGTTTCACCTTTTTCCCTTTCACGTCCAAGAGAACTTATAGTAGTTATTAAAGAATCTTTAGTTGATCGTCCTTTTATCACATCCCATTTAGATCCATGGATTTTAATGATTGGGAACTGGAAAGATACTTTATTCTGATAATCTTCTTTGGTAATAATAACCATAACTTTTTTATGATAATCATGAAAGGTTGGAAACACATCGAGTTTTTTCTTCAACGCATATTCGATAAGATAATCAAAATTTGTAGTAATTACATAATTATATCGCATTACCATATTTGCTAAAAATAAATGAATAGCATTTGGCTCTTTTACTTTACTTAGATAATCCAAGAAATTTAATTCCTTATCGAATAGATTCTGGACTTTTTCAACTAATAATTCATATCTTAAAGATTCTAATGATGATAACTTCTCAATTTCCTCTTCAGGAGCATAAAACGTAAACAACTCATGTACAAACATTCTTGCAGAAGGAACACAAGATGGAGGATCCATCGAGATTCCTGCTCCTACTAAAAAAGTATACAATCTAGTTTCAGAAAAAAGTTCTTTAAATTCTGGGGCTTTAAAGCCTTCTGAAATCGTAATTATAATATCCTCAAGCTTCAATTTTGAACCTTCATTTAAATTATATATATTAAGTTAATATTTGAATGTCTTAGAATAATTTAACTCGTATTAAAAATTCTCTGCTTTCACTACTAGAAAAAAGACTAATATGTAAGTTAGATACTTCTGCTTCAATCAAAAAAGATTATATAATTTTATCATCAAAAAAAAATATTATATATTTATGGAATAAAACCAGTTTAAAATCAATGAATTCATTTTATTTTATTTCAGAAATTCCTTTAATGTAGAAATATATTCTTCAATTTTCGCATCTGCACCTTCTACAGCTGGTCCTTCAGCCCCTTGCATTCTTACTTCAAGATATTCCGGACAGACCTCCTCAACACATCCCACTTTTTCAAGAGTCTTTTTCATTCCTTTTATAAAGAATTTCTTCCATCCTAAAGCATGGGTTGCAAAATAGGCAACTTTCGAAATTGGTTGAGTTATGACACCATTTAAATTGCTGACAAACTTTCGCATCTCTTTATCTGATGAAAAAGCAATGATTCTAACAGCAATAATCAATCCATAAAGCTCGTCTTTAGCAATATCTTTAGTACTAATATTTCTAATGCTACCAACGCTTACTTCATATTCGTCTTTCAAACCCTCAGCAAGTTGTTTTGAAATCTTTTCAGAATTTCCATGCTCAGAGTTATGAATTATCCAAATCTTTTTCATTATTTTAACCTCAAATCGTAATTAAAATTAATATGCATTATATTTATGTTATTGGAAAATAAGTATACAATTTGAAATTTCAATAGTCCAATGATTGTAAACAAAAATTTTATTTTTTTATTTTTATCTTTATCCATATTGATTGTCATCAATATTTTTATGCGTTCAGCATATCTTTTAGCATTCTGCTTTCTTTATTATTTAAAAAAATAAAATTAGAGATTTAAATTTTTGAGTTTAATATAAATTTATAATTTCTATTCACTTGTACGGTATGTCTTAAAAGCAAGAACAAACGTATACTGACCATTAACTATGATGACAAATCGTTCAGCTAAGCCCATAACTGGCGAACCCGCCGCAAATACTAACCACATTGTAAAGATTAATGTAAGAATGAAAGTTATTAATGAATAAAGACTATAGCCCTTCCAATCATCAACTTTTCTCAATCCTCGCCACATTACAATCATCCCTCCAAGAGCAATAAACCCTGTTATCATTACAATTATTAGATGCATCATCCCTGTAAATCCGGTAGGTTCACCGCCATAATTTAATGGGAAAAAGATTGGTACTATAATCCCTAAAATTTTACCACTAAGGAATACAGCAGGTCCAGCAATAGATCCATTTAATTCTTTTATTACCATGATTAATCCTATAAAAAAGATGATCTCGAGGATGAAACTTGCTATATTCATCAAATCGAATAATAACTTATTAGGTGCTCCAAGAGCCATGAGAGAACTCACGTCATTTTGGATATGGTCATAACCAGGCTGTATAAACCCCGCAATAATCCAAATTAGGTTAAATACTATAGGACCCAACATACCACAGACAGCATAAATTTTTTGATATTTAGTCATATTTTTTTTTTTTAATTTTTTATAATATTAACAAAAGGCGTATAATATCACTAAAAAAATGATGTTTCTTTTAAATTTTATTTTTATTATTTAAAGGTGGCTATTATGGGTAAAGTTTTAATTTAAAGCACTAATCCAGACAATTATGAATATAGTTCAGATTTTAGCAATTTGCGGAATGCTTAGTCCAATCATTTATACGGCTATGTGGATTATATGTGGAAGTTTAGATTCGAATTATAGTCATATTCGAGATGATATTAGTTCGCTTTTTGCAGTTGGAGCGCCCAACCGACGCTTATCCCAGTCATTTGTGATTACAGAAAGTGTGTTATTGTTTGCATTTTTCATTGGATTACATGAGGGGATAAACGACGGGGGTGGTTCAATATTTGGCCCTATATTTCTTCTAATTAGTTCAATTTTAGGAATACTTTTCGCTCTATTTTTCCCTCTTGATGAAGGAGGTGAATTTACAACTTATAAAGGAAAGGGACATATAGCATTTGTTGTTCTGATGGGAATATTTGCGATTGCTGGGATGGTGGCACTGTGGATTCGTTTGCAGTTTATACTAGGATGGAGTGGTTTTGCCCTCTATTCATTAATTTCAGCTATAGTCTCATTAATTGGTGTTATCATCTCGAGTATATTTGCAGCAGGTAAATATAGGGGTATAATCGAAAGAATTATGGTTACTCCCTATCAACTCTTCTACTTTGTTCTTAGTCTGATGGTATTTCTAAATAATTAGTTGATTAAACAAAATGATGTGAGATGGAAAGATAAAGTTGAACCAAGACATCTTGAGAAAATTTTTTATTTGTTGATAATTCTATTTTCCATGTCCTAACTGTCTGTGACTAGAACCCATAATCTATATATGAAATCCACAATTAATATAATGGAAAAAAAAAGGGAAATTTGGGTGATTATAGAAATGAGTATTAAAACTTTTAAGGACCTGATTACAGAAGTTCATAATAGGGGGATCTGCCAAGAATGTGGTGGTTGCGTAAGTTTTTGTAATGCTATTGAAAGTGGAGTAATCGGATTTAAAAAATCTAGCGGCCCACCAGAATTTTTAAATGAAGAAAACTGCCTTGAATGTGGTATATGTTATATAATTTGTCCTCAAACACACGTTTTAGATGATGAGCTTAACAAGACGTATAAATTTTCAGATTTTTCTTCAATGCCGATAGGACATATTAGAAATATTTATATTTGTCAAACGAATGATGAAGAATTTTTAAAATGTGGAACTGATGGAGGGGTCGTAAACTCATTATTGAACTTTTTATTAGAAAAGAAAATAATAGATGGAGCGATTGTTGCAAAAACTAAAGCAGCTTTTTCAAGAGAAGCAAATATTGCTAAAAGTAGAGAAGATCTAATTAATTCATCCGGAGTTAAATTAGATTTACACCATCAAGTAACCGAAATCCAAAAATTCCATACATACACCAGTTCTTTCAAAAAATTAAAAAAAGTAAGATTTGATAAACTAGCAATTGTTGGTACTCCATGTCAAATTTATACCATTAGATGTATGCAAGAATTAGGAATAATCCCCTCACAAAATATCAATTTATGCATAGGACTATTTTGTTATGAGAATTTCTTTTTTGATAAAGAAAAAAGTGAGCAATTCGAAAAAGAATTTAATGTTAGGTTTGAGGATATTGAAAAAATCAATATAAAAGAAGATTTAATCATTCAAATAAAGAAAGGCAATACTAAATCAAAAATAATTCATATTCCCTTTGATAAACTAAATAATTATATGCGTTCTGCATGCAATGCGTGCAACGACTTTACTAATATTTATGCCGACATTTCCTTTGGAGGTTTAGGATCTCCGGATAAATTTACAACGGTTATTACCCGAACAAAGAAAGGAGATGAAATTTTTAATAGGGCAATTAAAGCTGGTTTTTTAAATTTAGTAAAAATTGATAGTAAACGTTTAAATGAAATAAAAGACCTACTATCGAAATTTTCCAAACAAAAAATTATGCGAAAAGAAGCTTTTATGAATCAATAAAGGGTACGAATAAGAACTATTTTAGGGAATATCATTAAGTTTATAATAAAATCCTTCATTTTTTAGAATTTTCAACATTCCGTTTCTTCTAAATAAACTAATGAGTTTTTTCACTTCTGGAGAGGGTATTCCATAGTTTTCAGCGATTATTTCAATCATAAATTTAGGAAATTTCTTATAGTTTTTTTGTAAAGAGTGAAGTGCTTCTAAAAACCTTCCGGAATAATCAATTTCTGATAAAACCATTCTTCTCAACCTCAGTTGTTAGAAAAGTAATTGATTTTAATACTTGTAATACTCTTAATTCTATTAATAATGTGATGTATCGTATATATAAAGGTTCGTATAAAAAAGCAATTAATGTAGTGATAAAGTGTCACATCACTCATATAATGTTTAATCCATCTATGATGTAACTTATCCAAAAACCTGTCGAAAAGAAAAGGAGTAAAAAAATTTTTTAGAATTATTAACGTTTAAAGGTGAAAGTCCTACTTTTTCATTTTAGGGAAAAATTGAAAAAGGATTAAAAGAAATAGATTTACATCATAATATATTTGAAAAAATAATAATAAAATGGTGATTTAATGGTGGAAACAACATTTCTATTATTGCTGCTGCTTCTCCTTGGGGGCGTATTTGGATTATTCTTCTTGTTTTTTATGATAGCTTAAGTGTTTAGAATCCCAGATAATTTTAAAATAAGGATTTAGACACCATTTAGGTAGTACGATATCCTAGCTTCATTTCTTTCTTGTTTTTAATTGAACAGTTTAATAAAAGAAATCATACTTCAAAAGCCCATTCTCCGTTTTGCATTACTGGTTCTATGGTTTCATCATCCAATATTCCATTTACATTCATTTCTCCAGAACCAATCATAAAATCAAGATGGATAAGGCTATTATTGCCTCCTGCAGCCATGAACTCTTCATCAGTTAACGTGACCCCACCTTTCAACGATTCTCTATAAGCTTGACCTAGTGCGATATGATTTGAAGCATTTTCATCAATCAGCATATTATAAAAAAGCAAACCAGATTGAGAGATTGGCGAACTATGTGGTACTAGTGCAATCTCTCCTAAGCTACATGCTCCTTCATCAGTTTCAAGTGTTTTAAGTAAATAGTTTTCGCCTTTGTCTGCTGTGGCCTCAACAATTCTACCTTTAGAGAATTTGAAACGACAATTTTCAACAGTATATCCTCCATAATATACCGGTTTACTAGTACTAACAACACCATCGACTCTATCCTTATGCGGCATCGTATATACTTCTTCAGTAGGCAAATTTGCTGTAAATATTATCCCATTTTGAGCTTTAGTACTCCCACCATCCCATATATGGTTTTTAGGTAAGCCTATCATTAAATCTGTCCCAGGAGCAGTTAATTTTAGCGCGGTATACTGCTTTTGATTTAGATAATTACATCGCTTAGAGAGATCAATATTGTGTTTTTCCCAAGCAGATATCGGGTCTTCATGGTTTATAAGACAAATCTCGAAAATAATATCCCATAATTTGTCTTTTCGACTATTCTGAGGTACATCTGGGAATAGTTTATCAGCCCAATCATCGTTTGGAAATGGAACTATTAACCAATTAAATGCATTAGCAGTAAGTAGATCATATACGTGTTTCATTTGCTTATAATATGATGTTTGGAACTTTGAAACTAATTCAGAATCCACCTCGCTAAGTAAATCAGGATTTGGGCTTGAAAAATTTACATTCGCATCTCCCGCTTTCGAGATATCATATCTCGAATCTATTCTCCACTTCGGATACTCTTCAATTGAATCCTTAGGAGCATTCTGAAATCGAATTTTACGTAATTGCACATCCCCCCATACTACATCAACCAATCGAGCCCCCATTTGATATGCCTTTTTTGTAATTAATCTCACCAAAGGAGCAGATTCAATTGGAACCCCATCAGCGTCTAACATTGGCCCTCCAATCAGAAGCCTCTGCCCTGGTTGGAGATTTAAACCAACTTTTAATATCACTTCCGCATACTTTTCTAATTTCTGTTCGAACTCGGACGACATAAGCTTTCGGATCACCTTTATAACTTTTATTATGGTTATGAAATGTAATTAGAATTAAAAAGGATTTAGAAAAAATACCAATTTCTTCTCATTTTATAATTTTATTATTATTTATATAATATAATTATATATTTTCACTTAGCTTTTAGATGTTGAGTATTCATGGACTATGATTTGATAATTGTTGGAGGTGGTCCAGGTGGGAGTACTGCTGCAAAGATTACTGCTGAACATGGTTTAAATGTTTTACTTCTTGAAGCCGATCAAGAAGGGCGGTATAAGTGTTGTGCGGGTGGAATTCCCGTTACTAATGAGGAGTTCACACCAATTCCTAATGGTGTTGGTGAACGTGAAATTTTGGGAGGGGTTGTAGTCACACCTGAAAATGGACCTATGGAATTTGATACAACCGGAGAAAAAGATAAGGGGTATTGTATGTTTCGTACTGATTTCGATAATTATTTAATAAATATTGCCCATGACGCTGGTGCGGAGGTTATATACGAATTTCGAGCTAAAGGAATTGAGATCAATAGCAAAGGAGTACTCGTAAAAGGACTTCGAGAATATAAAAGTAAATGTGTAATTCTGGCAACTGGTCTTGGGGGAGCACATCTCCAGAGACCACTTGGAATGGAGGTTCCCCCCATGATAACTGGAATACAAGCAGAGTTTGAGATGCCCGAATCGGTTATTACAGAACAATTCGGCAACCGAGTTTGGGAATTCTTTGATCGCAATATAAGTGAACATGGTGTCGCATGGGCATTTCCTAAGCGGGATGCTGTGAGTATTGGTGTTTTAGGCAGAAACATAAAAATGAGTAATCTTAAATCATTCCTCAGTTATCCCATCATAAAGGATAAACTTGAGGGAAGAGAAATGAAACTATTTGGAGGTCGTAAGATATGGGCTGCTCCCATTCCTGACAAGTTAATTGCGAAGCCATATCGTGATCGTTTAATGGTTATCGGAGACGCATGCGGAAGTGCAGATCCCATTTTATATGAAGGGATCTACCAAGCACGATTATCTGGCAAACTTGCAGCTGAAATATTCTGTGAAGCGTATAAAGAAGAAGATTTTGGGGATAAAAGTCTTGCTCGATATCACGATCTCCTGTTAAAACACCTTTATGAGGAAGAATTGAGATATTCTTACAAGATCCATACGCTTTTATATCACAGTGGACTTCTAGAAAAGATTATCGATGCTGCGTATTCGATGGCTCAGAGAGATCCCGAGATGATGCAAGCAATGATCGCTATGTTTACTAGGAGTAAAACTAGGAAACAGATTTGGAAGATAATGTTATCTCGTAAACGAAAGCTTATTAAAGAATTGGGGATTTCAAGTAGCTTACGTTTAATCCCAACATTATTACGCGCTCTCCGTGTTTAAAATTCATCTCTCATTATCCATTTCATTATCCAAATGTTATTACCTTGAATTTTTAAAAAATTTAACTCGCATCAAAGTTAATTTGGCTATAAGTGAGGATTGTAAGTCCCTAGCAACGATTTGCCCTTACATACTTAAATATAATTGCAGCATTGTATATTATAATAACTTCTAAGGTGAAATTATGGAAAAAATTATAAATGAAAAAAATGGATTAATTGAAAGCCAAAATTCTTTATATTCAAAAGTAAAAAGAATTAATCAGTTATTTAAATTTCATTTCTCTTCGTTAATCTTGTTTTTTTCGTTTGCATTAGTGTTTATTATTCTACTGACATATTTACTGGGTACAGGACAAGCAACAACTGATATATCTCAGAGATATGGCTTGTTTGGAACCATAGTGACAATTATTATGATAACGGTTCTTTATTTGCTAACTACTCAAATAGGAATGCAAATAATCTTTTATAGTTTATTCATAATAAGAGGAGATCGTTCTCTTAAACAGGCTAAAGGGAATAAAGAAACACGAACGGCTCTTTACGATGGAATTGTCCCATATGTTACTAATCTTTATGCGTTCTTTAATCGCTATTCAAAAGAAAAAACAACTTTGATTAAATTAGTGAGAACTTTCTTATTTTTTAATTTCATCTCGGGTTTTTATGTTATTTTCTTGGTTACTCGCTTTTTGGATGCTGGAAATTCGAATATATTAATAAATATCTGTCTCGTGATATTTCTTCCAATGCTATTCTTTTGGTTAATGAATTTGTCGACTTCATTTAAAATTAGGAACCAGATCATCAAATGGGAAGATTTGTTCCCTAAAATAGAAGAATGGGCTCAAGAAGTAGAACAATCTTCTTTAGATAATTCTATTTCTTTTAATGAGGAGGATCTCCCATAATTGCTGTTTAGGTGATATATTAATGAGTTCATCAAGACGTACTAAATTTGAAATCTGGGCTGAAGTATTGGAATTTTGCCTGAGAACAAAAAGAACTCAAACATGGTTATTACGAAAAACACGTTTAAAAACGAGCGCGATAAAAGAAACACTTCAATTTCTCCTATCTAGAAATTTAATTGAACAATTAAATGAGGACGATATAATAAATTATCTCACAACAGACCGAGGAGAAGAAGTATTAAAAAGATTTTATACTCTAATAAATGATTATTTTGATTTAAATCAAAGTAGAAGGAAAAAAGATTATTAGCTATTGTGTTTCTTATCTTTATTTCTCTTTGCTTTCTAATTAATTTCCTAAACCTAATAATTTTTTAAACAAAAATTTAGTTATTTCTTTAATTTATACATTTATATATAATAGACACTTATGTAAATTTAATATAAGCATCTTGCTTAAATTTAATTAATTATCCAATTAAATAAAA
>JAHQWL010000044.1 GCA_029856155.1 Promethearchaeia archaeon | reverse complement strand
TTTATTACCCATTTACGATTCGTAAAAGTTCTTGCGATTCTTATAGCAAGCATATCTGCTTCAGTTCCTGATTGTAACCATCTAATAATTTCACATGAAGGAAAATGCTTTTGCAGCTGTTCAGCGGCTAAATATTCATATTCATTAGTAATTCCATGACAAGGCCCAAGTTCTTGAATAACCTCAACAACTTTATCAATTAATGGTTTATATTGATGACCTAAAATAATAGGACCACCGCACATTAAATAATCTGTTAAGACTACATCATCTACAGTCTCCATATAGCAATCATATACTCGCTTACTTGCTAAGGGAAAAGGATGATTAAAGGCAAGATTATGTTCAACGCCACCAGGAATAATTTTAAGCATTCTTTCATATGCTTCTTTAGATTTCGGATGATTTTTATGATACCTTTCTAATATCTCCTTTATTTCCCCTTGTTTAAACTTTTTAATTGGTTGATTCACAATGTTTTCAATCTTAGCTTTCATTTCTTCATATTTCATACTGGACATATTAAATCAAAATTAGCAATATTTTGGTAACTAAATTAATTAGTAAATTATACCATCAAAAATTAAGTTTATTTTTATGCAATAAGGAAAGAAGTATTTAGAGATTTATCTAAAAAAATCTTTATTTACTTTAACATCATTTATATTAAATATGTCTAATTCTCAAATGAAATATATTTTAGCAATAGATCATGGGACTGGTGGGCCCAAATCTGCTATTGTTTCTACGGAAGGGGATGTACTTGAATGGGCGTTCCAGGAGGTACCTTTAAATGTATCTAAAGGAGGAGCAGTAGAACAGGATCCAGATGAGTGGTGGAATGCAATAATAAAAACCTCTAAGAAAGTAATTGATAGTGGGCATGTTTCGGTTGATGATATTGTAGGGGTATGCAATACAAGTCAATGGAGTGGAACTGTTGCTGTTGATAAAGATGGAAGTCATTTAATGAATTCAATAATTTGGATGGATACAAGAGGGTCAAAGTATATTGAAAAATTTTATAAGAGCCTAATTCAAGTTTCAGGATATTCATTATCTAAAATTTTAAAATGGATAAAACGAACTGGTGGGGGTCCCAGTCAAAGTGGAAAGGATTCTATCGCACATATACTATGGATTAAAAATGAACTTCCAGAAATTTATAATAAGACATTCAAATTTTTAGAACCACAAGATTTTATTAATTCTAAACTTACAGGAAAATTTTGTGCTTCACCCGTTTCAATTCACCTTTATTGGGTAACAGATATCAGAGATATTAACAAAGTGAAATATTCAAAAAAACTAATAAAAGGCCTAAAAATTGACCCAGAGAAATTACCAGAAATAAAATCATCAATTGATATACTTGGACCATTAAAAAATACCGTAGCTGATGAATTAGGACTGAATAGAGGAGTTAAGGTCATCGTAGGTGCACCAGATGTACCATCAGCGACAGTTGGATCTGGTGCTGTTAATAATTATGAAGCACATATTTATATTGGTACCTCTGATTGGTTAACTTGCCATGTACCTTATAAAAAAACGGATATATCCCATAATATGGCAAGTGTACCATCTGCAATACCAGGAAGGTACATCATTGGAAATGAGCAAGAGATTGCTGGTGGAGCATTAACATTCTTACGAGATAAGATATTATATCATAAAGATGATTTATTAAGAGAAGAAGCTGTCCCTGATGTGTATAAAATTTTTGATAGAATAGTAGAAAACGTACCAGCGGGTTCAAACAACCTTATTTTTACTCCATGGTTAATTGGAGAAAGAACACCAGTTGAAAATCATACAATTCGAGGAGGCCTTTATAATCTCTCATTAGAGATGTCTCGTGAGCATATAATCCGAGCTATATTTGAAGGTGTAGCATATAATATAAAATGGCTTTTTATGTATATAGAAAACTTCATTCAAAAATGGAAAATAAAAGAAAGTCCTGGGATGACTAAGAAAGATATTGTTATTCCAGAACTTAATATCATCGGTGGCGGTGCTCAAAGTGATGTTTGGTGTCAAATTTTTGCTGATGTTCTTGATAGAAGGATAAATCAAGTTCAAAATCCTATTCAAGCAAATGCACGTGGTGCAGCATTTATTGCCTCAGTAGCTTTAGGATACCTCAAATGGGATGAAATCCAAAGATGCTGTGAGATATCGAATGTTTTTACCCCTAATCCTGAAAATCGACAAATTTATGATAAGCTCTTCAAAGAATTTTTAAATATCTATAAAATTATGGAAAAAACCTATAAACGCTTGAATAAATAATTCCCAAATTTTTTTATTTAAACCTAATCTTTACTTTCTTAATTTTGGATTTTTTTAGCTATTTGAGGAGACTTTCTTCTGTAAATAAACTCTTTAATAAAATCGACTCGCGTTCGTGTTATAGTTGACAAAGGAGATTTTTCTTTTAATTTTTTAACTAAATCCTTTTTAGAGATTTTTTTTGTGGTTTCTAGAATTGAGATTGTTTTGTTAACATCTTCCAAAAACTTGGTAATGAAAAAGGTTAGAAATTTTAATTGTTCATTTTGATCCTCTTTTTTTCGTGCGGAATTAATGATTGACCTTTCAAGTTCAATACCTGTTTTCCAAGGCATTTGAACTATAAGTTTACGGGGATTCATCAAAAAAGCAGTTTTTTTCTGATTTTTGACTAAAGCATAAAAAAAAGTAGCCGTAGGATAGATTTCATTATTAAATTCAATGGTTTTTAAAGGTCTTCTGTTTTTATATGCTTCAGGCATTAATTCATCAAGTAAATTATTTATTACGTCCAAATTTACCGTAAATTCTTTATTTATAATAAGGTATGAATGATAGTTAAACAGCTTTGAATGAATTAGACCCGCTAAGCAATTAAATCCAATATCAGCAATAAATCTGTCTAACTTTGTTTCTTTCTCTTCAATATCTATTTCTTCACGTATCTTTTTTTCAGTTGTAGTCTTTATTGATAAATCTACAGTTTCATATCCAATAATTCTCCCTTTAACATCTAAAAATACAATAAACATATGGTCTTGGCAAACAGCTCCTTTTGGGACTTGGATTTTTATATGGCCAAATTTTTTTTGAGCAAATAGCGTTTCAGGAACATGAATTGTTTTTTCTACACCACAACGTGGACAAGCTACATCTATTGCGAATTGTTGTACTTGCATAATTAACCCCACTAAAAATAGAAAAAATGAAAAACTGTATTTAAACCATAAAAACATTCAAATATAAATTTATCTGGTTGGGTATTTCCAGAATAATATTGGCATAATAAAATTTAAAAAAAAAAGATTGAGCTAATAGTACAAATCCTTCAAAATTAACGTTTATATATTATCTGAAACATCAAGTTTTATTTTTGTTCCATAACTCATCTTTTAGGAATAACTATGAAAATTTTATTACTTTCCATGTTTTCTTATTTATTAAAGAGATCATTTCAAAAAGATCAACATAGTAATATAATTTCTAATTAAAATGATTCTTAGATATGGATATTTTTCCTTAAACAAACGTCTTAGTTATATCTGGCAAGAAAGTAGATTGTATTGGAGTTCCCAAAAAAACATGCAGATAAAAAAAAATTCATCATTTGCGACCGATAAAATAGCTAAAATGAATCTATCTAGAAAACGTGCTTTAAAACAATCTGAAGAATATTATCTTAAATTTGTAAAAGATCCCAATAAGCAGGATGTTAGTCATGTTCGAGTATGCTTTGAATATTTAGGAGATTCATTATTAGGAGCTGAAGCTAAAATGGAAAACACTATTAATAATTGGATTTTACAATTTGGTGTAAATCCTATTTTATTTCAGAAAAGTCCCATCAAAGAATATGAAAAAATTTTCATTGACGCGTTCGAAGAGGTTCAAGAGGGTAAAAGAGAAGCAATATATTGTCCCTATTGTGGAATAGAACTTAAGACTCCCTTTAAATACTGTCCTGAGTGTGGTTCCTTATTAGATTTATTCGAATAAATTATAAATATTGAATAGAAATTGAAAAGCGAATAAGTATAATTAATATAAATATTTACTAAAATTATATTTTATATTCACTAAAGTTTTATTTAAATCTTTTAATTGAATCGAGGGTAGAAAATGAGTTTTTCTAATGATTATAGTAAAGAAATGTTTAAACAAGATTTAGAAAAGGGACGTGTTTTCACTTTTAAAGGAACAAAATGGATTCCATTAGGTTTATGTGCCTTAAACATTATATTAATATCGATTATAGTTACTTTTTTAATCATTTTAGCGCCGCATGTACCTTATTATATTGTAATAGCAGGATTTTTAATTTTTGTAATAATTACACTGGATATAATTTTTTGGATAAAAACATCTGGTAGAACGATTGAAATCACGCCTGAAGGAATAGATTGGAAAGGACATTCTTATTCAGCATATATAAAATTTATTGATATTGAGGATATTTCTTATTTTCCTTCACCATTTCTGGGTTTGAGTACCGCTAAAATCTTTTCTAATGATAATAGGAAATATAAATTACGAATATCTTTTATGACGAGACCAAAGAATTGGGTTAGTGAAGAAATGATTAGAACTATAATAGACTCCTATTGGAGAAAAGCCAATCCTAATGCTAAATATTCTACTGAATCTGTATCTTCCACACCTTCGGTTCAACCTAAATCGATCTCACTTATAAAGCCAAGTGGTAGTGCCCAACAAGCTGAAGCTCTTCAAGGCTATAAGTGCCCTAACTGCTTAGTTATTCATGATAAAGAATATAAATTCTGTCCCAAATGTGGTGAAAAGATGGAATAAATATTTTTATTTAAATAAATATTAGCGTCGATGTCTCCGGCGTTCTTCCTCTTCTTCTTTTTCATGATGCAGCATTACTACAATTCCAAGTATCAGCATAGCACTATCATCATCAACACTTTTATCTATTCTTACACCATAAGTATCCTTAATTTTCCATAACTTTTTACTGATTTCAGCAACTACTTTATCTTCTAAATATATTTTGTATTTTAACTGCCATATATTTCCTTTCATAGTGAATAATTTTTTTTCATTGGGATTTTCAAACCAATATTTCGGTTTGATTGAAATTAACTTTGCCTTTAACTTGCCAATTAGGTTTGCATCATCCTTTTCTCCTTTAAAAAATGAATATGTTGACCTCATGGATATGGCTTTTTCTTTTACTGTTAAAATTGCGTTCTCTTGGTCATCAATAGTATACAACCGGTAATTTTTTCCGATAGAAATTAATTTTGAAGAGAATATGCCTAATTCTTCTTTGTCCACGCCCATTATTTTAACTTTATCTCGGATAGAGAATAGCTTCTCTTGGAGCAAGAATTCTCTTGTATTTTGAAGCGACATTCTTTTTATTTAACTCTTATATTTTTTTTAATAATATTAAGATAGGTTATCCAAATTTAAAACTTTATAAATGTTTACTATGCCTTAAAAAGATTTAAATTTCTTATTAAAACCAGAGTTAAAAATATCTAGCGTTAGAAAAATATAAAAAATCTAAAAATTTAAAAAAAAAAGTTTAACCCTTAATGGGTTTACCTACTTCTAGCTTGCTTAAATCTTTTTCTTGCAATTCACGCCTCTGAACTTTTCCAGTCGCGCTAACTGGCATTTTCCTAACAAATTCAATATATTTTGGGGATTTCCATTTTGTCATGTTTTCTCTTGCCCATTCCTTCAATTGCTCACTCGATATATCACGATCAGCTTTAAATCCTTTTTTAAGAGATACCCACGCTTTTACAGCTTCTCCAGACATTTCATCTGGCATGCCTGCAACAGCAACTTCATCCACCATTTCGTGATGCGCTAAAAGTTCTTCGACTTCTTTCGGGAATACTGAATGTCCTGACACCTTAATAAGAGACTTTTTACGATCTCGTATCTCGACCCATCCATGCTCGTCCATAAACCCTATATCACCTGTAAGTAACCAGCGTTTACCACCCCAATATTTTAGGTTGTCTTCCTGTTCTTTTTGTTTTCCCAAGTATCCTAACATAATATGGGGACCTGCTAAGCAAATTTCTCCAGTGTTTTCAATACCAAAACCTCCTCTCTCTTTAGTTCCATCACATATAGGTCCTGCTTCAAAATTATCAGAAGGAAATATAGTCCAATCTGCACCTGGAATTGGCAATCCTAGTTTTCCATTCTTGGTTGGACCCCAGAAAGGAGCTACACTATGGATAGGCGAACTTTCCGTTAAACCATAACCAGCGCGTATTGGGCAAAATATTGACTCAAAAGGCTCTTGTACGTAAGAATGCAATGGACCTGCACCTTGTGTAGCATATCTCAGTTTCTCCCACAAATCATATTTCTTTTTAAATTCATCAACACCCATTTCCCCTACAAAATCTGTAAACCTTTTAAACCACATTTCAACTCCTGTATATATTATTCCTTCAGGAGCATCTATCTTATTGACTGCTTCGCATAGAACATCATCTGCAGGTGGTTTTGGGAATAGTAGCATAATCATTCCTATACCAAGAGCAGCATTCATGACACAAGTCATACCAAAGCTGTGAAAAAAGGGAATTGCTCCTATAGTTATAACCCCAGGTCCAAGAGCTGTCCAATCCTTAACCATATTTAGATTAGCACTTAGATTAGCATGTGAAAGCATCGCAACTTTAGGTAGTCCAGTAGTACCTCCAGTCATGAGATATATCGCAGGATCTGTCCATGGATCAATATCAACCTTAATTTCTTCTGG
>JAHQWL010000042.1 GCA_029856155.1 Promethearchaeia archaeon | reverse complement strand
AGATTTCTCCTATAGGAATCCAATTTTATATCCCTAATATCATTTCCATCAATTTTAATAGAACCTCCTTGAAATTCATAATAACGAGATAAAAGCTTTACTAGACTTGATTTTCCCGCTCCAGTATGACCCACAATAGCAAGTTTCTCTCCTTTTTCTATTCTTAGGTTTAACCCTTTAAAGACCCATTCATTTTCTCTATAATAAAAATCCACATTTTCAAAGACAATTTCTCCTTCTAACTTATCTACTTCAAAGGCTAGTATATTTTGCTTCATTTTAGGTTCTGAATCAAGGATATCTAATATACGTTCATATGCAGCCATACCAGCACTTAGCTGAGGAAAAAAAAGAGCAACTACCATAATCGGACGGAAAAATCTCTGAAGATATAGGATGAACATAAAGATCGTTCCCGGATTTGTTATTCCTTGGAACACGAATTGACCGCCAAAATAAACTACAATTATTAAAGTAATTCCTGCTACAGTCTCGAGTAATGGTCTCCACATATGAGTTGTTGCAGTTAATTTAAATCCCGTTTTAAAATATTCTGTATTTGTCTCATTAAACTGCTCAGAAACTATAGCTTCTTGGCCATAACTTTTACAGACGTGTATCCCCTCAATTGATTCTACCATAGCAGCATTGATGTTTCCTATTGATCTCCTATAGGCCCTACTTACAATCCGAGCTAATCTTCTCAAAGAAAACATCAGTACAATTATAATTGGAACAGAAGCTAAAGTAATTAGAGCTAGTGTTAGATTTAACCATATAAGAATTCCAAAGGTCAATATACTTATCAGAAAATTACCTACTGTGTCAGTTATTAAGATGGTTGTGTTGCCAAAATCTAATGCATCATTTGAAACTCTTGAATTTAATCTACCACTTTCATATTTATCAAAAAAACTCATATCTTGCTCTTGTAATTTATCAAAAATATCCATACGGAGTTTATCAAGAAAAAATGGAGCAAATTTACCAATTTCCCTTCTTTGGAAGAAAAACATTATCCATATGATTATGGAAAAAATGAGGTACGCTAATCCAGCCCCGAATGCTAATAATATATTTGGATTTAGTTTGGTTAATTCATCAACAGTAAATCCTATTAAAAGAGGAGTTATAATTTCGGCTACTGCTGATATTAGAACAAATAAAGAAATAAGTATTATATTTTTTTTGAATGGACCCATACGTTTTATATACCGATTAAATAGCTCCCGGTCTGTATACTTTCTAACAGTTTGTTCATTGAATGTTCCAGAATAGATACCCATTTACTTTTCTACCTCATAGGCTTTCTTAATTGTTAATTCCGGTAAAAGCAAATGTTTTCCAAAAATACGTCTATAATCTTCTGAGCTTTGTAATAAGTTATTATGATTACCTTCTGCTACAATTTTTCCATGTTTAAGTACTATTATCTTATCAGAAGTCCTAATAGTGTGTAATCGATGAGTGATTATTAGTGTTGTTCTATTCTTCAAAATATTTTTCATAGCACGACCGATTTTTTCTTCTGTTTCACTATCTATAGCTGATACCGAATCATCAAGTATAATAATTTCTGGATTTGTTAGAAAAGCTTGAGCAATTGCAATTCTTTGTTTTTCTCCACCAGAAAGTCGTGTTCCTCTCTCTCCTACAATGGTATTATATTTTTTAGGAAATTCTTGTACAAATTCATCAACTTGTGCAAGCTTTGCTACTTCAATGATATCCTCTTGGGTCGCATTTTGCTCACCAAAAGCAATGTTTTCATTTATTGACCGTGAAAACAAATAGATATCTTGTTCTATATAACCTATATGTCTTCTTAATATTTGAAGAGGGTAATCTCGAATATCTACTCCATCTAATAGTATTGTTCCTTTCTGTGGTTCATAAAGACGTAAGATTAACTTTACTAGAGTTGTTTTTCCACAACCTGTTGGACCGACAAGAGCCACTCTTTGATATGGTTCAATTGTAAAACTCAAATTTTTAAGAATGGGGGGATTTGATTCATCTCCATTTCTATATGAAAAAGTTACATTCTTAAATTCAATTTTTCCTTTAAAATCACTAGCCCATTTAAAATCTTTATTAGTGCTATGTTCACTCTCTTCTCTTGAAAGAGCAATATATAAACGTGAACTTGCAGCAAAACCAATCATCATATCATTGGTAGCCCAAAATAGTGTATTCGTAGGATCTATAAGCGTTATCAAGAGTAAATTTATGGCAGCTAAATCACCAATTGTTAATGTGCTTTGGAAAACAAATACACAACTAGCTAGAAATGTAATTCCTATCGCAATATATAGAACTAACATGGGATAATATTTAGATTGAACTTTAGTTTCTCCAATCCAATTATCTCTAAAAGCGTATACTGCTCGACTGAATTTTTCTCGTTCCATTTTTTCCGCTGTAAAAGACCTAACTACAGCAGCACCAGTGATACTATCTTGTAAAACAACAGCCAGATTTGAATGTTTTCTCAATCGTGCAGAGGCATATGGAGAAACTTTTTTACGATAATATAAAATAAAATAAATGTATAAAAGTATAAATGGAATAAAAATCAATGCTAATCTAAAATCAAGAAACTCAATTAATAAAAATATTGTCATTACAACTTGAAAAAAGGGGTAAATATAAAAGCTACCGTGGGAGACCATTGTATTAATTACACGCAAATCATTAGTTGCTAAAGCTTGTAAATCACCTGTTCGAGCACTATCATAGTATCTTAGTGGTTTTAATTGAATCGTATCAAAAAATTCTTTCCTCATATTTTGTTCTGTTTTCAAACCAAGATAGTGTCCTGCCATCATAGTTACATAGTCCATAGCATTACGAAAAAGATAAAGAGAAAGTCCTATAGAAATCATTATTATTAAATTAGCTTGATCCTGCAATAAGAGAAGATTATCAATGATATTTCCAATAACTACAGGAATAAGGGTTCTCGTTAAAGTAAGGATAGTTATCCCTATTATGACACACAACACTAAATATTTTAGCTTGTAAAGGTGGAATAAAAACCACCTTTTATAACTCCTATACTTTTTCACATCTAAATTCATAGGTTTCGATTAATAGTATTTTTAAACCTGAAATTTATCCATTATTATCTCATAAATTATTGAAAACTCTAATTTTTCATATATAATTAATTTTTCCATACATTTAGTCAGTCCTATTGCTTACGATTCATATAGATAAATGAAACAGAGATAAGAGATTTATATCTTAACTTAATTTATTACAATTTCGCTAAAGTTAAGCATTTTTATTTGAAAATATAAAATATTATTTTTGATAGGCTTATTAATTCGTGTATAGATAATAGACAAATAGAAATGTTTATATATCTCTTTATGAAATAGATACCCATCATAATTTATCCAAAAAAAAGTTTAAAATTTATTAAAATCAAAATAAAATATGAGGTTAAAATCTAATGAGTAGTAAATCAGCAGTAATAAGAAGAGAAATAGCTATTATAGCTATTGTTGTAGCTTTAGGTGTTGGAATACTTGGTGGATGGTTTATACCTTCACCTATTTCAGAGACACGAACACCATTATTAGATCAAATTATAGCGCGAGGGGAACTTATTGTTGGAACTAGTGCAGATTACCCACCATTCGAAAATAAAACTTTTCCTGGAGGTGTGATCATAGGATTTGATATTGATGTATCAGAAATGATTGCAGATGAAATAGGTGTTACTCTTGAGATGGTTGATATACCTTTTGATTCTCTGATTGCAGCTTGTAGGGCAGGGACCATAGATATGATCGCTGCTGCCATGACATACACAGAAGAGCGTGCAGAAAGTATTGCGCCCTCTACGACTTATATTACAGTAAGTCAGACTATAATCGCTAAAAATGATTCAGGTTATACAATTAGTAGCATTAATGATGTTACGAGTTATATAGTAGGGGTACAAACTGGAACCGTAATGTATGAGGAATTAGGACCTGACGGTCTAGATATGCAAGTTGGCGTAGAACTAATAGTATATGATAATGCTAATGATCTTATGGTAGCCTTAGATGGTGGAGGTATTCAACTTGCATATGTAGATGAACCTGTGTATACAGCTTGGTCAAAAGCGTATGACCTTGAAGTTTTATTCAGCACCGGATCAGATTCCTTAGCGTTATGGACTATGCATGGGGAACCAGAATTTTTATACGAGATAAACAAGGTTATTTTTGATAGCTATCAAGATGGATCGATCCTTACCTTAATGGATACTTGGTTTGGCTAACTTTACAGGATGAACGACATGCCAACCATAACTGAGATTATTTTTTACATTCTTGAGAAGGGATTAGCCCAAACATTACTTCTCACAGCTTTTGGTCTATTAATTGGATTTGTATTAGGCGTCTTATTAGCTCTCATGCGCGTTTATGGTGGTATAGAACTCGGTTGGGCAGCAAGTGGATATGAAAAGATTTTCCGTGGTATTCCAATCTTAGTTCTTATTTATATTTTCGCTTTTGGAATACCAGATTTATTTTGGTACATAGAACCTCTTCAAAGACCTCTTGCTAGTATAATTTTGGCACTTGGTCTTCGAAGTGGCGCTTATCAATCTCAAATTTTTCGTGGGGCTATATTATCTGTGAATCCTGGGCAGACAGAAGCTGCTCGTGCTTTGGGTATGAATGGGGTTCAATCTTTCCGTTACATTATATTACCCCAAGCTTTACGTTTAGCGGTACCTAGTTGGTCTAATGAGTATGCAGTAGTTATCAAGGATTCCTCTTTCGCTTATGCTGTTGGAATAGTTGAACTGACTAAAGCTGCTTATGATTTTTCTTATGCATTCACAGGATTTTGGGCTTTATCGATTAGTATTCTTGCGATTATATATTTTCTTTTAACATATCCAGTGACGAAAATAATTGGTGAAAATCAAACAAAGAAACTCAAGAAATTAGGATTGGGAGGTGGTTCGGTATAGATAAACCTGTATTACGTGCAGTTGATATATGGAAGGCATATGAAGATTTAGAAGTTCTTAAAGGAGTTTCATTCGAGTTAGCAGAGAAAGAAGTTAAAGTTATCTTTGGACCAAGCGGCTCTGGTAAAAGTACACTACTTCGCTGTATCAATATGTTAAATCCCCCAGATAAAGGAGAAATCTTTCTTCGTGGAGAGAATATTACAGCATCTGGTGTTAATTTGAACACAATACGAACTAGAATTGGAATGGTATTCCAACATTTTAATCTATTTGCCCACCTTAAAGCTATTGATAACGTGAGCATTGGACTTCGTAGAGTAAAAAAGATACCAAAAGAAGAAGCTCGTATGAAGGCGCTCAAGGCGTTAGAACGCGTAAGAATGGAGGGTTGGGCAGAAAGTTATCCCGCACAACTATCTGGTGGTCAACAACAACGAGTGGGTATTGCGCGTGCTTTAGCTATGGAACCGGACGTAATATTATTTGATGAACCTACTTCAGCATTGGACCCTGAATTAATCGGTGAAGTACTTCTGGTGATGTTAGATATTGCAAAATCTGGTACTACTATGGTTGTAGTAACTCATGAAATGGGATTCGCTAAAGCCGTGGCATCAGAAATGATCTTTCTCGGTGAAGGCGTTGTTATAGAACGCGGAACACCCCAACATTTCTTTGTTTCACCTAAATCCGAGCGTGTGAAGAAATTTCTTAAACAACTTGAAGTTTTGTATGGAACACATGAAGAAATTTTAAAATTAGCTGATGAGGAGGAAAATAAGTGATTTTTCAAGGACAAAACAACCCGATAGAGGAGGTTTTTACTGTATTGGGATACTGGGATCGTATTTTCTCAGGTTTCCTTGCAACAATGTGGTTATATGGATGGGCTCTTATGATAGGCTTTTTTTTAGGACTTATTCTTGCTCTTCTTCGTCAATATGGAGGGAGAATTTTTTCACGATTTGCTGCAGGCTATATTGAATTTATACGTGGTACACCTTTGATTGCACAACTATTTTTAATCTTTTATGGCTTAAATATTCCCATTGGGCAGTGGTACATTTTAACTGAATTCAGAATTATAGATAAAGATATTACTTTCATTTTCTTGAATCATAGAGTACTGTTTGGCATTATTGCATTAAGTCTAAATAGTGCTGCCTATCAAGCTGAATATCTCCGCGGTTCTATGATGTCTGTTGGCACCGGACAATTACTAGCTGCCCAATCGCTGGGTATGTCTCGTCTAGCTGGTATTCGCCATGTTGTATTACCACAAACACTACGCCGAGTCATTCCTTCGTGGTCTAATGAAGCAGCATACCTTCCTAAATATACTGTTGTTGTTTCTTTAATTGGAGCCACCGAATTATTTGCTCAGGCGAAATCTATCGTCTCAGTTACGGCTATATCACTAACTACCTACATCATTGTCGCCATTATCTTTCTAGTCACAATTGCGATTATTTCCAAGGGATTAGATATCGTTCACAAACGAACAGGAATTCCAGGATTGTAATTTACTTAACTTTCAATAAAATTTAATTTTTTTTTTTGTTGTGAATCTTACTCATCTAAGTGCAGTTTCTTAGATAATGAAGATATCGAGAAACATGAAAAATATCTAGGTAGAAGAATTTCGAGAGGCTTGTTCAGAACATCTTATGGAAGGATTATTAATACCGATGTGAATGCAGGATATAATATTATGAAAAAAGCATTCCCAAATGCTATTCAAGTGGATGGGATAGAGGTTGTCGGACTTCAACCACAATTAATTTATCAAAATTTATTTGATAATATTACTTGAAATTAAATAAGTACATTTTACTTGTTTTAATAGTCTGAAACATTATAGAGATTTAACTTATTATTAATAAAGT
>JAHQWL010000041.1 GCA_029856155.1 Promethearchaeia archaeon | reverse complement strand
TTACTAATTACTTTTACAATTTTTGAGACAGAATCTTTTTCTTCGAATTGATAATCAATTTTACTAATAGTTGCTTTTTTTTTAGTCTTCTCTGGCATTTTAAAAATACCAGCTCTTACAGTTGCCATTTGTGGTCTACTAGAAGGTGTTCTAATAGTTGCCATAATCGCTCCACCATATGTTGGACGAGTTTGAAGTAGATTTCCTGTTTCAAGATCTATCTCTAATCCCGTACAGTCTGCGGTTAACCCCGCATTGAGTCTTTTTGCTACTCTGGGAGCAAAATCTCTTCCGGTAGGGGTGGCTCCAATTAATATAATTTCAGGTTTGTTTTCTAATACTAATTCTGTAATTACTTTTGTATATAAATCTGAATAGTAATCCTTCAAAATCGGTGATTTAATATATATGATCTCATCCATTCCATATAGGCTAAGCTCTTCTAATTTATCATCGAAATCCGTTCCCAATATAATAAAAGATAAATTTACTTGTAATAGATCTGCCAATTCTCGTCCTTTACTAAGTAATTGAAACGATACGTTCTGAATTTTCTTCTTGTAATGTTCTGCAATAACCCATACTCCTTTGAATTGGGAAATATCTATTTTTTGAGTTTTAACCTCATCACGTTCTAATGAAATCGCTTCTTCAGGACAGGCTTCTATACATGCTCTACATAGAGTACAATTTGACAGAATTTTTGCAATATTGCTATCTATCTCAATAGCATCATACATGCAGCTTTCCACACAACTAGCGCAACCAGTACATAATTCTTCATCAATTATAATGCTCACATTAATAGACCTCTTAGAAAATCTTATCCTCTTTTAAATATTGACATAACTTTTGCACTACTTCTTCAGTGGAACCTTCTAACATGATAGGGTTTACCTTTCTTTCGGGAAAAAAGATTTTCTTAACTTCAGTCATGGAACCATTTAAACCAATTTTAGATTTATCAGCATTTAAAGTGCTAGAATCTAAATGTGTCACATCTGCTTTTTCATAAGCTTTCAAAATTCCCGCCATACTTGGATATCGAGGCTTATTTATATCAGTTAATACTGAAATTAATGCAGGCAATTTTGTTTCGATAATGACTATCTCTGTAGCTCTAAATTTTCTCTCTGCAATAATTTTATCTTCGCTTAATTCAACATTCTGAACATAAGTTATTTGCGGAATTGCTAATTCTTCTGCTAATTCTGGAGGTACTTGTCCTGTATCTCCATCTACAGCTTGGGCGCCACAGATTATAAGGTATTTTTCATCAGAATTAGATTCTTTTAATATTTTTTTGATTGCTAAAGCAAGAGTGTGTGATGTAGCTAAAGTATCTGCTCCAGCAAAAGCTTTATCACTTAATAAAAAACCTCTATCTACTCCCATTGCTAAAGCTTCCCGTATTACTTCTTCTGCTTGAGGGGGACCCATACTTAAAGCTATAACTTCTGCTCCGTGTTTTTCCTTAAGTATCAAAGCTAACTCAATAGCATTTCGATCATTCGGATTAACTATTGATAAGACACCTTCTCTTACAAGCGTATTTGTATTTGGGTCAATTTTTACCTCTGAAACTCCTGGTACTTGTTTAATACACACAAAAATTTTCAATTCGAAATCACTACCTCATTAGCTTAACTCAAAAATCAAATTACTTCTTTAAAACTAATAAAAAATTCTAGAAAAATAAATTTTCCGATAACAAAATAAAAAATTAAGAAAAAAATTAGAATATTGTTATTCATCATGTTTTAAAATTCCCATTTTAACTAAATGATCAACCATTAATGTGATCGTTCTTCTATCAAATGGGACAAAAGGATCTTTTGATAATAAGGTAATATTTGTCTTTTCTTTATTAATATAATTTTCAATCAATTTCTTATTTAAGAAGATTAAATCATTTAAATATTGATAAGTTGGCTGATTATATTTAGGACTGTTAAGTAACCAATTCATTATTATTAAATCTTGATTTTCAAATTCTTCTTTTAACAACTTAATAATTTTAGTTTCAGAAATTTTATTTTTATATTCGATTAAGATTTTACAAATTATTTCATTAAGCATATTACGCAACTCAGTAGGAAAGACACGGATCTGATTATTATCATTTATTCCAATTCTCATTTTTGGATTCTCATTCAACCATTTCTGATAATCAAGATTTTTTTCTTTAAAATATTTTTTTAGATGTGATATAATTGTCTGTCTATGAGGTATGTTGACCTCTCCTTGATCTATCAAATATTCAATAATTCTAAGTGTAGACCTAAGTTTTTCATATAAAACCGTTAAATGTTCAGCCCTTGATTTATCATACATATATTTCTCGAGATCTAAGACTTTTGAAATGGTTTTATTGATTAAATCATTATCTATTGTAATACCTAATGTCTTTTCGCATATATCTTTTAAAAAAAAAGCATTTTTCTTTGAATATTCAAATATTTTTTTGTTATTTTGCTTTAACCATAATTTTATTTTATTATGTATTGTTTGTTGTTCAGCTTCAGAAGAATTTAAGTAAATTAATTTTGAAGCGATCCAAATTCGCCTAAAGGGTTCTTTTAATTTCTCATGTTTGATGATTTGGAAAAACTTTAAAATAGAATCTTTTTTTGCTACATCAACCCTCCATGCAACTCTCTTTTCATCATATCGTATTGTTGGTGATGGAATTATATCTAATGCTAGACACATTCTATAGAAATCCTCTACTAATGGTTTAGAGCAATTTTGAAATGATAATCGTATATCTCTTTTATTATCTACATTTATGCTGCCATCAGTATCAAATAGGCCTTTTAAACACTTAATAATGAAAGATATATTTTTAAATATAAAATCAGGAGTTCCTACTTGATTTTTTACCTTATTTCCAACTTTTAATCCTAAATTTACAAGAGTTTTAATAATTAATTTACTATATACTCTTAGACTAACACCTTTCCCTTTTTGTTCGCTTATCTTAATTTCTGTATTAAGTAGCGTTTCCATTAAATTTTTTACATAAGATACGTATTTGGGGTCATCTATGCGATTTAATGATATATCTAATTGATTTTGATAATTTTTAGAAAACAAATTACCATCTCCTAGCAGAATTCCTATCAATTCTGAAGTTAAATCATCTTCGCCTAAATTTGTAATTAAATCATTAGTATTTAAAAAATTTTGTATCATAAGTTTCTTAACTGCTGAATCAAAATCCCAACCCCATTTCACATAATTTTGGGTGTGATGTTTAAAATCATTTCCTAACAAAGAAATCAAATCTTCTGTTGGAAGTTTGCTTAATATAGATATAATTTGCTTCTTATCATCCTCATCAAGCTTATTTTTTTTAATAATTTTAATTATTATTGATTTTTCATTTAAGCTCAACATTGTATTGTTATATAAATTCTCCTTTAAAACGTCCTTCCAATTTTCTGTTATTTGTTCTTCAGAAATCTTTTCTGAAGTAATCTTTTCAAGTTTTTTGAGATATTTTATTTTTTGAGCAAGATGTTTGACAAATTTATCTCGCTGTTTTTGTATTTGGTATTCAAACCAATCAATATTTTGATTATAGAATCTTTTAAAAGCATATAAATTTTCAAAGAGATCATTCTTTAGTCTGTCGATTTCTTTAATCAAATTTGCTATTTCCTGTAATTCTTTTTCCGATAAAATTTCTTTTCCAAATAACTGATGTATTCTTCTAGCAATTTCTCTAAATTTACGAAATTCTTTAATTTTTTCAATAATCTCTTTTTTGAAGACCCTTCTGGCTTTAGGATCTCCAACTTCCATTAGCCGTTTCAATAAGTAAAAAGCAATATTTCTGTGTAATAATCGTGTATCGTAGTCATTTTCAGCCCATACCTGCAGATTCGAACAGTGCTCCCAAAATTCTACTTCTGGAGATATAAAATATTCGTTAGTATGATATTCCAATGATTTTTTTAATTTTTCTGACGCTTCATCAATAGAGTCAATTTGATCAGCTAGATTTAATTCATTTGTTGGAATCTCAAGTGATAAATATTTGCAATGGATAAATTTTTGTCCATCTACATAGATATTAGTTTTGTAATTTTCTAATTTAACAGTAAGATATTGATTGATTTTGAATTCATTTGTAGCTATACTCAAGTTATAATCCCCCCTGATATGTTTTTTTTTGGAAAAATATCGCTGTATTTTCATGTATCTTCACAACTTCAGTTTGAGGAGTATGATTTACGACTATTAGCTCTACTTTTTTTTTTCCCGAACGAAATGAAAAAATGTCTCCTTTCGATACTAAACTATTTTTTAGTTTCTCTGCTAAAATATCTGGATTTTTCATGATTATAGCTTGTTTAAATCCTGCAAATGAAACTTGTTGGGCTAAATAGCTTTTTGCTCTTCTAATTCTAACAATATCATCTATTGAAGCATTAAGATTTCTTCTTAAAATTGCATCAATCCGAATAATTTTTGTACTTTTGTCTCTGTTATCACTTGGAAATGCTATAGCCGCTGTTGATTTTTCGTGGAATCATTATAAATACATATAGTATCACCTGCGTTGAGATTATTCTCTAAAACTACATCTGGATCAATTCGGGCAATCCCTTTTCCAAAATCATCTTTAAATACATCTTTTACTCTGAATTTCATTCTATTCATTGTGATCCATATACCTTATTTTCAAGACTATTTAAATAAAAAATATAAAATATTGATCAAAATATTTTCAAAAATTGAGTGGTAAATGAATAATGGTAAAAGAAAAAATTAAATTGAAAGCTATAAACCATTATAACTGAACTTTAAATACAAATTAATAAATAAGAAAAAAAAATGTTTAATATTAGAATCCTTTTCTTAACAAATTTCCCGCAATTACTAGTCTTTGAATTTCAGAGGTGCCTTCATAAATTTTTGGCTACACAGCTGAGATAGCTGTATAATCACCCATCTTGGCATCTCGGAAATATCTCTCTACGGGGTACGCCTTCATTAGACCATATCCTCCATGGATTTGAACAGCTCCATGAGCAGCTTGCATTGCTGCTTCAGAAGCTACTAATTTTGCCATTGAACTAGCCATTATAAAATCTTCTCCATTATCATGTAAATAAGCCGCTTTATATGTGAATAAACGAGCGGATTCCACAGCACATGCCATATCTGCTAATTTCCATTGTATTCCCTGGAATCTTCCTATAGGTTTTCCGAACTGGACTCTTTCATTTGAATATTTGACTGAAGCTTCTAGCGCTGCTTGTCCTAAACCCACACATTGAGCAGCAATACCTATTCTACCGAAATCTAAGATTTTCATTGACATTTTAAAACCTTCTCCAAAGTTTCCTAAAATATTTTCTTGGGGTACTCGAACATCTTCGAACACAAGCTCTGAAGTATTTGATGCCCTAACTCCTAATTTGTCTTCTTTTACTCCAACAGAATAACCTGGGGTATCAGCATCCATAATAAATACTGTCATTTGTTTTCTACTATCTTTTTCACCTGTTTTCGCTGCTACTAATAATGTTTTAGCAATGCCTCCAGAGGTAGCGAATATCTTAGTCCCATTTAATAGATATTCATCACCATCTTTAACTGCTGTTAATTGAACACCTCCCGCATCTGAACCTGCATTTGCCTCAGTTAAACAAAAAGCTCCCACTTTGTTACCTTTCGCCAGATCTTCTAGAAATCTTTGTTTTTGGTCTTCAGTTCCATATTTATAAATAGGGTAAGCGACAACACCATTATGTACAGCGATGACAATTCCACAAGCTGCATCTGCACGGGCAATTTCTTCAATGACAATACTAAAGCCTATAGTATCATTGTGAAGACCGGCTCCTCCAAATTCCTCTGGAAGACAAATACCAAAATAATTCATTTCTTGCATTTTTTTGAAAGCGGTTTGATCTAATTCTTGTTTCTCATCGCTTTCTTTTGCTATAGGTACAATATATTCCTCAGCAAAATCTCTCGTTATTTTTTTTAACATTTTTTGTTTTTCAGTTAAGGAAAAATCCATATTAATCACAAAAATTAATTTTCTGTTTTTTAAATAATCTATTTTTAAGAATTAGTTAACAATCCTAATTATATTTTATTAAATTTTTATCAGAGTGAGAGATTTGATAATACCCATTTTTTATCAACTAAATAAAAAAAATAAATTTTTTTTACAAAATTTTTAAATATTCTTAAGCTTAAACTAGACATGAATGTATTTAATTAAATAAATAGGTTTTTAAACAAAATAAAATCAAGAAAGTCATTGTTTAAAACCTTTCATAAAAATTTTTAATTTTTAAAAAAAATAACTTTAAGGAACGAAATATCAATGGAAATTGAACAAGTTTTTTTAAAACTCTTTGGAAGAAATCTCATAAGTTATAAAAAGCTTGAAAATGGTCAAGTTGTAGGTTCAGGGATTCTCAATCCAATTCTTGATAGGTTAAGTATTTACCGACTAATTTTCATGATTCTCCTACAAGCTAATTTTTACAAAAATATGGAAGTTGGAAGATGGAAAGGAAAGGCGGTTTCAAATACTTTTGCTCCACCAGTCGGAAGTAGACCTATGTTTCGTGCACTAAAAGGTCTAATAAAGTCCCAATTAATGCCGTATCCATTTCCAATTGCGATGACTTTTGCAATAACTTATGAATGTCAATGCAAATGTGTTCATTGCAGTGCAGGGAGGCATCTTAGAAAAGATAAAAAAGAATTATCTACAGAAGAGGCAAAAAAGATGATTGACGATGCTCAAAAATTGGGAGTAACTATTATTGCCTTCACTGGAGGGGAACCCTTACTACGAAAAGATCTTTTTGAGCTTATTTCTCATGTAGATAAGAGAAAAGCAATGCCTGTTATGTTTACAAATGGTCAATTTCTTACAGAAGAAAACGTTGGCAAACTGGCTGATGCGGGGCTCTATTCGTTATTCTTGAGTATAGATTCACCTGATGCTGAAGAACATAACAA
>JAHQWL010000039.1 GCA_029856155.1 Promethearchaeia archaeon | reverse complement strand
GATTATTTCAATCATAATGATAAGGAATATATATGGCTGTTTTATTGTATTGGGTTTATAATATTAGTACCTTACAACATTATATTATACCTTCAAATTCAAACGTCAATTACTGTTATGTTAACCGTTTTGTTAGGATATTATTATTTTAAAAAGAAAGAAAATGAATTTCGTAACAATCTTATTGGTGGGGCTTTTATTGTTATGGCAATAATGCTAAAACCAACAGTTTTAATTGTGTTACCTTTTCTAATTGATGTAAGAATTAATAAATCTCAAATACAAATTAAAACATCTTCATTTCTCAGAATTCTCCCTAGTTTTGTAATGTTTTTTCTAAATGTAATATTGTTTGTTATATATCCATCCTTACTTTTTGGATTTATTCAAAATAATTTTCATCATATATACATATTCAATGTTTTATCAGATAGTTTAACCACCTTTCTCTCAAGAATTTTCAATATTCATCCAACAATTTTATTTTTATTAATAATTGGAATTTTATTTTCAATTCTTTACTATCATTTTTTAACCAAAAGAAATGATTTAATTTATTATTTAGCACTTTCAGTTTTAATATCTTTGATTGGTTATATCGATATATGGAATCACTCTATTCTTTACCTACTTCCTCTAATTCTATTTATAGTTATGAAAACAAAATCTCCTGAGGATAAATTTAAATTAAAAGTAATGTACTATATTACTTTTGGAATAAGTTGGCTAAATGTGTTCCATTTTTATTATAGTGTGACGTTTTTCCCGTGGTACTATTCATTATTTACAATATATTATCCCATTCTCTTTATTTACTTATTTGTTAATTGTCACCCTAGTTCTTTTTATGCGGAATAACAGCAATTCATATTTTCTTAATTAGAATTAAGTCTATTAAATGATAGTTTAAAAATTTAATTTAATTATAAACTATTGATAATTATAATTGAATTTTTAAAAAAGAGACAACAAATTACTCATGAAATTAATGTGGAGAGATTTAAAATCCAAGAAAAAACTGATTTTTGTCTTAATAATCTCAATTTGTATTCAGATTACTATTTTTATAATAATCCAACTTTCGAATTGGATATCCCAAAAACCAATTGATGAACCTTGGTTTACATTTTTAACACAAACGATAGAACCATATTCAGATTATAAAATATGGTACCAAACGTTTGTTAGACAAGCTTTATACGAAGATTGGCTACCATACCTGGACATTTTAAGAATTAACGTTCCAGAGGCAGAATGGTATCATTTTTGGTTCATTGAGAATGAGGACTTATTCTTAAATTTCATATATCCTCCTTTTCTCTTTTACATTTTAATTCTTCCATCATTTATTAATATTGAATTAGTTTTTCTTCCGTTAATTTTAACTAACGTTTTATTGCCAATAGTAATATATAAATTTTTAAGCAATATTTTTAGTCAAAAAGTAGCAGAATGGGGTTTTATTGCCACTGCTTTGAATCCATTATATATTTTCTATAGTGGGGGTTTAGCTTTAAATACCTCTTTAATAACATTTTTTTTTGTTTTAAGCCTTTACTTTATCTCAACTAATCGCTTTAGTTTATCAATTATATTTTTGGCTATTACTATTCTCTTTAAACAAATAATTATCTTTTTTATTCCACCGATTATAATTTATATGGTGCTAAAATCTGTTTCTGATAAATATGAATCATCTTTTTACCAATACTTGAAAAAGCTTATTATTTATTCTGGAATCTTAATTATTATTTTATTTATAGGCTCATTACCTTGGATTTTGATTACTCCTCAAAACTATGTAAGATCCGTAATATTAACTGTAGTAAGACTACCAACTTTACTTCCACCTTTTCGCTTTCCTTACCCACATTATAATTATCCCATATTTTGGTATGATTTTTTATACAGTTTAAAAGCACCTTATTTAGTATTTTGGTTTTTTGGATTTCTTAATTTTACCTACATAGGAATTGTGAGCTTAGAAATAGTAGTAATTTTTATGCTTATTTATTGGCATAATAAAAACGTCTTGAATTGGGTAAAATTTTATGATATTATTATATATACCACATTTTTAAGCTATCTTTTCTTTCCAAGAGGAGTTTATAAATATTATTTTTCATTCTACGTGCCCCTTGTTGTTCTATGGATATGTTTTCATTTTGGTTATAGATTATCAAATAATAAATCAAAAGGGACAAATTGGATTTTAATAATTGTATTAATTTCAATAATATTTATGCTTTTACCCCGTATATATTATCTGATTTTAATTTGGGGCGTCTTTTTTTATATCTTAAAGAAAAATCGTTTCTTAACAAAAAAATTGTTTAATAGTGCTTCTATTGAGAAAAATTCAATTATTTTCTAAAAGAGTTAAGTTAACTAAAATAGATAAAAAAAGTTAAATAGGAAAAATTTACTAATTGGCTATTTTTTGGGTGTTTTAAATTGAAATTCATTTATTTCCTTAATAAAATACAATGAAGTTAAAGCTATCCAAAAGTAAATTGATAAAATCGCAATCCATTCGAAGAAACCCCCTCGCCATAATTGAAAATTAACAATTATTAAAACAACTATAAACCCAACATAAGCAGGAATCTTTTTATCAGAATCATGTAATATGAGAATGCAAAATAGTAGAATTGTGAATACTGAGCTATGAAAGAAAAAAAATGCTACTATTGCATGAATTGTAGCACGATTAATACTTATTGGAAATAGTCCTGCTCCAACTTCTGATAAACAAAAAATAATTCCAGAAATAAACGCAGAGTTTCTCACTCCTGATTTGATTTCTTTTACCCTTTTTAAACTCCTTCTTAATGATTCAAAAAAAGAGATTTGTAATATTCCAGTAATGATTATAAAAGTGTTAAAAATTTCTTTTCCTGACCATACCCCTAATAAACTAACAATATGATAAAAAATTAAGTAATTGGGATTAAGTAAACTTACTATTAGCATAATTTCTATTATAAGCAACACTGAAAATAAACCAAGACAATATCCAGTTAACTGTTTATGCAATTTCATAGCATTAAAATTATAATTCTATTATTCTTAAATCATTAAAATAAAAAATAAAAAAAAAGCTTTATTAATCAGCTTCAGGTCTAAGTTCGCTTTGAGCAATCATTCTTTTTCTTAAAAAGTAAAAGATTACTACGCTGGCGGCTGCTACAGAAGAGATGCTTATTACTATTGCGAAAATAATAATAGGATCTATACCTCCATATGCCACATCTACAAGAGTTATTGTTATGAATTTCCATGATTCAATATTGTTAGCATTATCAATCGAGTAATAATATATTATATGAGTTCCAAAAGCGTAATTCGATAGGTTAAATGGACCAGTATAGTCAATCCATGAATTATTATCTATACAATACTTAGTATTTGCCACATCAGAACCCAATTCATCATCTCCAGTCAACGTAAAATCTGTTGATTTTAATACTTTACCGATTCCACTATAAGGTGTAAAAGTAATTGTTGTAATTGGTGGTATAGTATCTTTAAAAATAGTTACCTCATTAAAGATTTCGGCACCTAAAGAATTATTTGCGTAGAATTGAATCGTAAGATATCCATCAGGGATGGCATCCCAAGCAGATTGAGCAATACTACCAGTTAATCCAGTAAAAGAGTAATTATGCAATCCATTATCTAAAGTATACCATGTCTTGTTTAAAGTTCCTTCTATGCGGAGGATAATCTCAAAATCAAAAGCTGTTGTACTAAAGATTTGATTTGAAATGGGTTTTATAATATTTAGACCAAAACCAACTTTAAAGTTAATCTGTACCTCTCGTACATTTATATGCTGATCAGAACCAAGCATTGGATAACCAGTATCATTTACCCATACAAATAATATATAATCTCCATCTTCAAGTAACCATATATCGGAACTTCCTTCATAGAACTGATAACCTTGAATTCCACCTTGAGATGTTAAATCTATCCAATTACTTGAGGTCTCATTCAAAATTCCATACCAAATAGTATCAGTATCTAAATCAGGGCTCGAAATATCAACTATGACTGTTCCGTTTAAAATATCATTTTGAATTGGCGAGATAATGTTTAGAGTAGGTGGTGTTAAATCGATCCTATCCGCCTCGTAAGTTATATCAGAGGAAATATATTCCCAAACAATATCATATGTAGAATTAACTTCAATTATCCGAGAATTTAAAGAGTCAGCAATAAGTACATTTCCATTTGGTAATTTATCACAATCTCGAGGCCACGCTAAATCTATATGGGATTCATTTAGTTCCCAAACTACATTTCCAAGCATATCAATCTCTAAAATACGATGGTTTCTTGAATCTGCAATCATAGTATGACCATTTGATAATCTATCTGCATTATGTGGCCCCCAAAGAATTCTATGGTTAATTGGAAATATAGTCATATCATAAACTAAATCTCCATAATACCAAGTTATATTACCAGCAGGATTAACTTCAATTACCGAATCATAATTTCGCAATGTCATTAATGTATTTCCATTTGGTAATCGGTCAACATCATTCAAATGAACCCAATCCTCAGGAATTGGATCGGGCAGAAGAAGATGATCAATGCAGCGCCATTCCCATACAATATCGTATGTAGAATTCACCTCAATTACTCTATCTTGACTCATATCTGCGATTAAATAATTTCCATTTGGTAGTTTATCTACATCATGAATCTCATGGTTGCTTGTCAAAGGTCCATAGATAGTATAATTCCATACAACTTCATATTCAGGAGTCATTTCAATAATACTGTTTACTAATGGGACATTGGGATCTATATTATAATCATCGCAAATACTAAAGAGATAATTACCATTTGGTAATCGTTCAGCATCCCAGCTAATTTTACCATCAGGTATATAGGACCATAAAATTTCTCCTTCGGGACTGACTTCTCTTAAGTAATGTGAAATTAAAGTATTTCCAGGAAATGGTTTAGAAGGATCATAACTAGAACTTAAATTTACTGTAAAATCAACTGAATTATAATCCGATTGAATAATAGCCCTGCTTGTTGGATAAGCTCCCCCTTCCATCACTATATCGTTTGCCCAGGCATGGAGTGTGTAAGAATGTAAATTTTCAAGAAATATCTGTGAAGGCCCCAAATATGTAATATTTTCAGTTGTTAACCAACTATCATCGGTTTTGTCATAAATTCGGTAATACATTTCATCATACCATGGATCAACGTTCTCTAAAGAGATCGTAATTGAGATAGATCCCTCATAAGTAGTATTAGTGGGACTTTTTATGTTAATACTTGGAAGAATTGTATCTAAACGGTCTGCGTCATAATTAGCGCCCGATGTATCATAATACCATACAACTTCTTTAGTTTCCCTATTAATTTCCCATATTCTATTATTTCCCCCCATTCGTGCTGAATCACCAATTAGCATATTACCGTTTGGGAGTATATCAGCATCACGAGGCCATGATAAAGCTTCATCTCCAGTGGGAGCATATTCCCAAATTATTTCTTTAGTTGTCTTATTAACTTCGATTATACGTTGATTTTCCGAATCTGCGATAAGGATTGTTCCTTGGGGTGTGTATTCTGGATTATGTTGGTGCTGACAAAAAGTATAATTCCCATACTCTCCATACTCCCAAAGAACTTCTCCCGTTTCTGTTGTATTTACGATAATTACTTTATCAAAATTTCGTAAACTGATCATTGTTGATCCATCTGGTAAGCGATCCGCATCATTTAAATGAGTCCAATCCCATCCACCTTCAAGTAAAGTATCATTTTCAGCAGAAAAACCAAAAGTATAATGATCTGTAGCGTTCCACCCCCATTTAATTGTTCCATTCCTGTAACATTCCACTACTCGATTACTAGAGGTATCTGCTATTAAGAATGTTTCATCTCCATTCTCATCAAAACCTAAATAATCTGTATCATGTGTCCAATTTAGTGGACGACCACCTACAATTGTAAGATTCCAAACAATTTCATTAGTAGTTATATTAATCTCCCAAATTTCTGCGTCAGCTGATTGCATACCACCATATTTTACTGCTAAGATATTCCCATTAGGAAGCATTTCTAGATCTCCAGCACTAATAGAGGTATTCC
Organism: Promethearchaeia archaeon; assembly: GCA_029856155.1. Lineage (GTDB taxonomy): Archaea > Asgardarchaeota > Lokiarchaeia > Sigyniarchaeales > SOKP01 > Loki-b32. The sequence continues at coordinate 38,492 of JAHQWL010000039.1, read as the reverse complement.
AAGACCAAACGGTATTACCCTTGCCATCAATAATTTTAAGTGTTGAATCATCGTTTAATAGCGTGTGATCTCTAAATTCGTAAATTGTTGTACTGTTAACCGTATATATCGAACTAGAACTTTGTTCATTGTTAGTATTATTAATACGAAACATAATTTTATTGTCTGTTTCAGAAAACTGATCAAAATATACAGGATTCACTGTAATGATTTCTTTAGATATTGACCCATTAATTCCCGAAACATCTAATTTAGGTGTAGGATCCCAATCTTCAAACAATATCGAAGCTCCACGCTCAACAATTAAACCCACTTTCGCAGCGGCTCGAGGAATTGCATAATAGTACGATTGACCTGAAAAAGCACCAATCCACGACGTAAATGTATACGAACCAATTGTAATGTAGGTTGCATATTCGTCAGCATCAATGGAATACTGAGCGGTCCAATCATCATTATCTCTAAATAATTTTAACCAAATCGGATTAGACTCTGAAGGGGTTAATTCACCAATTAATGTTGTCGCAGTATCGCTAATAAAATAAAAAGTTACATTTACTATTCCTGTTTTATTTTCTAAAAGTACTTTAAAAGCATGGCTACTATCAAGAATGGCTATAATACCTGCAGATTTGTTTTCGGTTAAGTCAAGAGGGTTAATTTTTACAATAGCTTCAAAAATTCCAGCAATATTTTCCGTTAAACAAGGAGCATCATGTGTGGTACCATTCCAGATATGAACACCTATATCTGTGAAATTAAGGCCACTGATTGATTCGTCCAAATTTCCATTTAAAGGATTAATTTTCTCCCAACAATCTTGTATTATTCCATCATCGAATCCGTCACTATACGGATTCATGAAAGCAACAGGATCTTTACCACTTGTTGAAAAAGCATAAAAAGCAGAATATGGATTAATTCCATTAAGAGTATCTTTTACCGATACTTGAACTAAGGGGTTCTTTTCACTAGTTTCTGTAGGTTGAAAATCACTAAAATCTACTGGACCTTTCATTTCAGTTATATTAACTGTATATGTACTCGAAATAGCTATGTTATCATTCATATCGCTTATTTTAAACTTAATTTTATTTTCATCTTCGTTATAATGATTAAACGGTACATCATGGACAGTCATGGTTTCAGGATCGGTTGTACCATTTATACCTGTTAACTCAATCCAAGGTGTTATTTCCCAATCATCAAAAGTCGCATTCGTCTGGTGACCAGCATATATACCCACATCAGTTAATTGAGTTAGTGGAACTGTAACAAAACTTAATAGTTCAAAATCAACTCCATCGAGAGAATAGAATGCAGCAAACTCATCTCCAGAGCGAATTAATCGCAACCAAATAGCATCTACAAAACCTATATTGATTCCTACATCACGAAAATCTATACCGTTTATAGAATGCCTTAATGCAATATAATAGAAAAACGTTGTAGGAGGACCTATTGGTGCAATGTTATATAGAAAGCGAATAAAATCATCATTCTCATCACAAATTAATATTCCTCCAACGTCACCTTTATTTTGGAAATTAACTGATAATTTAACTTGAGTGATAACATCACCAGAGATAGTTTGATACATAAAAGGGGCGTTACGTATATCTCCATTCCATTCATGATCACCATTCAAATCTGTTATAGTTAAATTATTTTCACTCTCAAGAAAAGTACCATTATCTTGATTCCGATATGACCAAAACTCTGCAATTGTATTATCGTTAAAATTATCTCTATATGGATTACTAAAATCTGTAGGCTCAGATCCATTATTCGTATAAGCGTAATATGCCGAATCGACATTTAATCCACTTTCAGAATCATTTACTTGTATTGAAACATCTGGTGTCATATCAGTTGTTTCGAAAGGAAAAAAAATAGAAAAAGTTGGAGCTGTAGACCCAGCCGAATGAGGATTTTGAAAAAGAAATTGATTAGGTGAGGTACTATTTAATATGATAACAATCAAGAGTAAAGAAAAAAAAATATATGTTCTTACATTTTTATCAAAATTCATATATAAACACTCTCTACAAATCTGTCTATTTTTAAGTTCACTAAATTGTAATTAATTATAATAATATCATTGTATTCTTAAAAATGTTTTAGTATAAGGTTAACTTTTTATGAGTTGTTGAAAATGATTATTTTCTATTTATTTCAAAAAAAATCTAAAGTTTTAATAGTATTTTAAACCAAAAAAAAATAGTGAACATGAAAATTAAAAAGAAGGCATTAAATTACAAATTAGAATTTATTGTTTTCTCAGTATTTCTCATATATTTGATTTTTGTAAGAATTATAATTCCCATTGCTATTCCTTTAAGTTATACTTGGTTCGATTGGGATTTTTATCTTCATATGGCTAACGATCCTAGTACTATCTTTAGAAGTGAAGTAATAGCTCCTTTTTGTTATAGACCGTTAGTACCTTTTCTTGCTTGGGTAATACCCCTCAATTTACAGCTTAGTTTTGCTTTAATCAATTTTATTGCGATTTATTTAACGGGAATTGTGCTTTACTTCACTCTAAGATTATATTTTGATAAAAAAATATCAATTGTTGGCCTTATTTTCTTTTGTTTATTGAATCATATGGTACCAGGAATTCCTTCATTTCAAAATTATTATTTTTTTTATGTATACTTTTATCTTAATTATATGGTTGATCCTTTAGCATATTTCTTCTTAATGTGTTGTTTTTACAGTATTCTAAAATCGAATAATAAATTATATTGTATATTTCTGACTTTAGGAGTCTTGACAAAAGAAATTGTTATATTTACTATACCAGTTTATTTTATTTACCTATATATAAACCAAGAAGAGGGTGTGAAATTTAAAATAAGAATCTTAGAGATTTTAAAAAGTTCAAAATATTTAATCCCAAGTGTCGGAGTTTTCATCTTATTACGTCTTATTATTATTCCTGATTCTATTAATAATTACCCTTATTGGTCAAGTTTGTATCAAGGTAATGAATATTTCTCAATTGAAATGATTTTAATCTTTATTAACCTTAGATTTGAAGAATTGTCTCTAGGGTACGGTTTTATTGAATACACGATTGGTATTTGGGGAATACATACTTTTTTATTGTTTTTTTTTAATAAGAAAAAAGAATTTGTTAATTGGGTTAAATTATACGTTATTTTCATGATTTTAATATACCTACAGTTATTTTTAGGATTTGCCAGGACACGTCCAGTATATTATGGATTTTTCCCAATGATATATCTATCAATTTCGGGATTAAATAGAATTTATGAATTGGTTATTGAAAGAATAAAAAGAAGATCATATAATGATTAGAGAAAAATTCAAAAAATATAGAGTAGAAACAATTGTTTTTTTGATTTTTTTATTCTATTTATTTCTTGTGAGAATGACAATCCCGATTTTTAAAGGGCGTCTATTTCCTATTGGGGAATGGGTTATAGATTGGGATTATTATGTAAAAATGTCACAGGATATATTTTCAATTTTTAAAAGCCAAATTATTACACCTTTTTGCTATAGGCCTTTAGTACCACTTATCGCAGGGATATTACCATTCGATTTTGAAACTAATTATTCATTAATTAACTTCTTTTCAATATATTTCACCGGTTTAATCCTTTATTTTACGTTAAGGCTAGAATTTAATAAGAGTATATCAATATTTGGTCTTTTTGTATTTTGCTATTTAAATTATATTCCTACTGCAGGAATTGAATTATTTCCAGAACACGCTTTTTATCATGCCTATCTTTATGAAGTTTATAATATAGATTGTATAACTTTATTTTTTATAATGTGTAGTTTTTATTGTATACTATCTGAAAAAAAGAAATTTTATTGTATTTGCCTTGTTTTAGGTGTACTGGCTAAAGAAATTGTTCTTATTACAATTCCAGTATACATAATATATGAATTTATGAAAAGAGATAGAACTAAAAACAAAAAAGCAATGTTTAATACTTTTTTAAGAAGTATTCTATTCATCGTTCCAGGCATATTAACATATTTCATAATGCAAATAATAGTTATTCCTCAACCTTTTAGTGCGGACCCTAGGGCTTATTTTGTATGGCATACACGAGCGTATGACGGTAATGAATACGGTTCGATTGGGATGATAATGATGTTTCTGGAGATAAGAATTAATCAAATTTTATATGAATTTGCATTATTGAAATGGACCTTTGGTTCATGGGGAATAACTTTATTAATTCTGTGTTTGTTCAACAAAAAGGATACTTTATTTAAATGGATTAAACTCTACGGACTTTTTATGGTCTTAATATATTCCCAAATGCTATTGGGTATTGCTGAAACCAAATATATACATCAAGGCTTTTATCCTATGATTTTTTTAGGTGCTTCAGGATTAAATAGGATTTATGAATCTTTTTCAAGTTATATTGCTAAACGAATAATATTCTTTAGATAAAGTATTTATAAGGCTCTTTTGACTTAAAAAATAGGTAATTATAAGTGTAGAAATCAAAATTACTTCAAAGATAACAATAGAAGTAGAATTTTATATTAATATTTTAGGTATTGTAAATTTTAAGTATAAAATAGATGACATAACCACAAATATAAGAATCGAATCAAATAAAATAATTGAAGAAAAATCATTTAATTCAGGAATATGGAAGAAAAAAAGAAGATTTGAAATTATTCCATATATTATTAGACTTATAGCAATAATTATAATTGTGGATTGAATATTCTTTTTATTTTTTATCCATTCACCTAAACGATAAAAAGGAAATGCCAACAAGAAGGAGAGAATAAACACTAATGGAAAAGAAATAAACCATACATCAGCTTTTTTTATAGTCGCTATACTTAAAATAATATAACTATTTAAACCTAATATTATGCTATGAAATAAAATAATTTCAAAGACTTCTTTTCCTGGAATCTCAAAGATTTTATTAACTCTTGGCTTTTTATTAAAGATCATAAGGGTTAAAATTGTTAACAAGACTCCCATTGAAGGGAACGTAAAAGTTTTTGTTAAATTAGAGTAAAAGATATTTTGGGTGACATAACCTCTCGTCCCTCTTGGAAGTAAAAAGGATAAAAAATATAAGTGTAAAATAAAAAGGATAATTAAAGAGATAAGCAAAATGAGTTTAATTTTAATCCTATTTTGGAAAATGTTGTTTTTTTTAATATCATGTTGTCCGATCCAAAATCCATATAGCATTCCAAAAAAGAAAGAAAAATATCTTGGTGTAAGTAAACTATACCACCACAAATTTAATTCATTTCCAAACCACTCATACATGATGTATTGTGAGAATGAATTAAAAGTATCGAAAAAAACAATAAAACACACATAAAGAACAATACTTACAACAACCATTAATTTAAATCGCTTTTTTATTAAATAATAAAAAAATGGAAAAAATAGATAACAACTTAACATTAATGTAAAAAACCAGTAATGTGATACAATACCCCAATAATCGGGATTAATTGGAATCGATTGTAATCCACTGAGACATAGTAATATTGTATTCATATCATGCTCTACATTAAAAAAAAAGAAGAAAAAATATAAGTTAGCTAAAGATGCTATAATTAGAATTGGGTATATTCTTACTAATCTTTTTTTATACCAACTCTTCCAAGAATGAGTTTCACTTTTTTCTGCTCTAAAAACACCCATAGTTAAAAACATACCACTTAAAAACATCATAGCTTCAAAACCAACTTTTCCTATTTCTATAAAAAATAACAGTAATACATTTACATTAAACGAAATAAAAAAAAGTCCATAATACCAATGAACAGGAATACACCCCCAGCCTACAATTCCTTTTAATAAATTAGCTCCTTGAGAAAAACCTTCACCAATTATCGAATCTTCTTTACTCATGGTTTCGAATCAATAAATTTACTAATTTTTTCCAGTAAAATGTTGCTTTATGAATTATAATCAATTAGAAATTCATTTCATAAATATGGTTTTTAATATTGATTTTTATTATTAACTTTTTCGGAACATTAGAAAAAAATAACTGATTTGTCTAATTTCTTTATCTACGAAATGGTAAGAATTATAATTTTTCCTTAACTCAAACCTTTAAGATCTTAAAACTAAATTTTATATAAAAATTGATGAAATTATGGGAAAGTTAGCAAGAAAAGTAGCAATGATTGGAGCGGGAATGAGTAAATTTGGAGTACATTTTCCTCATAAGCGGAATCCAGATTTATGGGTTGATGCATGGTTAGATGCAGTAAGTAGAGTTGATAATGGGATTGATCCTAAAGATATTGATGCCTGTTATGTTGGTAATTATTCTTCAGATCTATTTAATCATCAAGGACATCTTGGACCCCAGATGGCAGATTTAGTAGGATTAACTCCAAAGCCAGCGGGTCGTTTTGAAGGAGCTTGTGCTAGTAGTGGAATTGCACTTCGACAAGCAATATTGGCAATTGCATCGGGAGTTCATGATGTTATTGCAGTGTCAGGTGTTGAATGCATGACAGAACAGCCAACAGTGAATGTCACTGATGTGTTAGCAACAGCATCAGACAGTTTATTCGAATATCCTGCTGGAGCCACATTTCCAGGATTGTATGGAACTCTAGCATCAGCACACTTTCATAAATATGGCACTACAGTTGAAGATTTAATGAGAGTTGGAATAAAAAATCATGAGAATGGGAATGAAAATCCCTATGCACATATGCAAAGTTCAATTAGTGATATGATGAAAAGTAAAATAGCAAAGATCGAGAAATCTGGAGGAGAGATTCCTGATTGGAAAGATGAGTTTGACTTCCTTAAAAGTAGATCAAATCCAATAATCGCTTACCCATTACGTTTATTTGACTGTAGTCTGATTACTGATGGAGCTGCTTGTGTATTTTTAGCAGCTGAAGATGTAGCGAAAAACTTTACAGACTCCCCAATTCGGATTACTGGTACGGGTCAAGGGAGTGCAGCATTATCTTTGCATGACAGAAATGAATTAACTAGTTTTGTTGCTTCAAAAGAGGCAGCACGACAAGCTTATGAAATGTCAGGATTACAACCTAAAGATATTCAGATTGCTGAAGTTCATGATTGCTTCACCATCGCAGAAATTGTTGCTTTAGAAGATTTAGGTTTTTATGAAAAGGGTAAAGCAGTTGAAGCAATTAGAAATGGAGAAACAAAGCGAGATGGGACGTTACCAATTAATACAAGTGGAGGATTAAAGAGTAAGGGACACCCTGTAGGCGCTACTGGAGCTGCATTTTGTGTGGAAGTATTTAAACAAATGAGAGGTATAGCTGAGAGAAATAGGCAAGTTAAATTTGATGTAGAGCGAATGTTAACTCATAATCTAGGAGGCTCAGGAGCCACATGCGTGGTAACAATATTTGAAAAATAGAGGTGAGAAAAAATGTCTGAAAGTGAGAGAGAGTTTACGATAAAAAGCTATTTAGATTTTTTAGCTGAAAAGAAATTAATGGGTTCAAAATGCAAAGATTGTGGGCTTATGTATGTTCCAGTTAGAAAATTGTGTCCTAAATGCAATACAGCAAATATGGAATGGGTGAAAATGTCAGGGATTGGGAAACTCGCTGCTTTTACTAGTATTACCGTAGGAACTCCATTCTTTGTTGAAAAAGGATATGGTAGAAATAAACCTTATTGTTTTTCAGTGATAAAGCTCGACGAAGGACCAATGATAAGCGGACAATTAATAGGAGTAGACGAAAGCAAACCTGAAACAATTAATATTGGAATGCCTGTTAAAGCAACTTTTATTGAAACAGATATCAAAGGTGAAACAAGAGTAGATTTAGGTTTTGAGCCTAAATAAATTCATATTTTTTATTTTTTTTATTTTCGATAATTATTAGGGTTTATTCAAAATTATTTTTTATTATTAGGTGAATTTGGATAAAAAAATTATACAAAATCTTAATTCCAATAGTATTTTCATCAATAGTAATATTTTCTATTATCTATGTATATTTTCCTTCAAATAATATAACAATCCAAAATTATGATATAGAATTAGAATTTAATGGTGATTTTGCTTATTCTTATGTGCAGGATCAGTTAGACATAGGGTTTCGTATACCAGGAACCCCAGAACGCGTAAATTGTGTTAATTATTTTATTTCTAAATTTAAAGAAATTAACAGCAATTTCACATATCTTCTCCATAATTATACTATTGACATTATAGCTTGTCAAAATATACTTTTTAAATTAAATGAAAATTATTCAAATATTGTAATATTGGGAGCCCATTATGATTCTCGCGCTAAAGCGACTAAAGATCCTATAATAGCAGACAGAAACAACCCAGTTCCAGGAGGAAATGATGGAGCAAGTGGTTGTGCGGTTTTAATTGAACTCGCTAAGGTTCTTTATACTGAGCGAGTTAATTTATCCTGTCAAATATGGTTTCTATTTTTTGATGCTGAAGATCAAGGCAAAGATAACGCATACGGTATAGATGAATGGGATTGGTGCGAAGGCTCTCAGAGATTTGTTTCAGATATTAATAATTTTTATAATTATGAGAAAGAAAATTTTGAATGCATGATTTTATTAGATATGGTAGGTGGAGAAAATTTACAATTTATTAATGAACAATATTCAACATCTTCATTATTGGATGAGTTATTCGCAATTGGAAGAGATTTAGGTTATACCTATCAATTTCCCTCGAATCCGGAAAGTGCTTCAATAATAGATGATCATAGAGCATTTTTAGGTGAGAGAATCCCTTCAGCTGATTTAATAATTAATTTTTGGAATAATCCCGATTGGCCTTATCATCACACTACTGAAGATGATTTATCACATATTTCTAGCACTAGTCTTGAAATTACAGGAAAAACGGTAGAGCAATTTATCTACAATAACTATTTCAATGATCCAGATAATTTATATCATGGGAATTATCCATGGAGTCAAGATATAAATCTACCAAATACAGAAGTAATAATAATTGTTATAATATTAGTTGCTATTTTCGGGATTGCAGTATCGATGCATTTTTTTGCAAAGAAATCATCTGAAAATAAATCTAACTTAGCTATAATTTAATTTTTATAGTTAGAATTCTTTGGCTTCAAAAATTAGAAAAATTTTAATTTTTAATACCCAAAATTGCTCGATGTCTTTTTCTATCATCATAGATTTCTAATAAGTCAAATGATCTAAATAAATCGTGAATTTCCTCTATAGTGAAAAAATGATGCGGAAGTCCCTTTTCTTGTCCTGCTTGGGGGATATATGTATTTTTTTCAATCTCCATTAATTCCCATTTATCTAATCCAGATCTGCTTTCTAATCTAGGGAATGTTATAAAGATCATCCCTCCTTTTTTTAAAACTCTCTCAATTTCGCTTATTGTTATTAATATTTCTTTCATTTTATTATGGTGGATAACTTGGATTGAGATAATTGCATCAAAAAAATTGTCTTCAAAGGGAAATTTTTCTTCTATTCTATGAAGGATTATTTCAGCATTTAGATTTTCCTCTAATAACCACTGTTTAGCAATCGATATTCCTTTTGGTGATGCATCCATCCCATATACTTCAAATCCTTTTTTTGAGAAGTATAAAAGGTGACGACCAGTTCCAGAACCTATATCCAATATTTTTTGTACTCCCTTCTCTTTAAAGAGTTTCGCAATTTTCTCCATATCTTGGTGAGATTCAGTGAAAACTTTACCCTTTTCAGAAAAAATATCGTCCCATTCTGGCATATTGACTATCAAGCCTTAAAAAAGAATCAATCATAATTACAATCCCAGAAATATCTTCCATGTTCACTTTTAAAAGCTTCTGCTACTTCATCTACCTGTGGTCGGATAAATTCATATCCATCTTTAATACATTCATAATTAACAGGTAATAGATCTAAAATTTCTCCATCTACTTGGCATATATAAGGATTAGGTTCTTCAGAATCCAACATTTCAACTCTTACTTTTTTACTGGTATGTTCGTAGATATTCGGATGAGGTAAAAGAGTAGCTTTATACATTCTATTAAAGTGTTTGAGTAATTTAAATTTACCAATATCCACAACATTTACATGAAAAAGGCCATCATTTATCTGAGCTCTTTGGCAGATGTACATAAAACCTCCGTATGAAGGACCATTTGCAACTGCTAAGCAATTAGCATATCCCTCATAAACATCATTATCCATAGCTACCTTAATTTGTTTATTCTTCCAAGGCAATAAAGCCTTAAGGGTTTGGGTAACATAACTTTTCCCTCTTTTTGCTTCATTAAATCTCCTGGTTACGTCACTATCAAAACCTTGACTTCCAATCCCCAGGAAATAACGTTGGATACCAGAGTCTGTTTTTGCAAAGCCGATATCTGATTTGCTACTATTACCTTCGGCAATTATTTCACAAGCTCTCTTTATATCTGGAACGATTCCAATAGCGGCGGGAATATCATTTCCAGATCCCATAGGAATAAACCCACACAAAGCATTAGTATTCGAGGTTATGACTCCATTCATAACTTCATTACATGTACCATCTCCTCCAGCTCCAATAACTCTAAACCCCTCTTTTGCTAATTGCGTTCCCAATTCTATAGCATGTTGCATATATTCTGTTTCAAACAACTTATATGAAACATTTAAATCTTTAAGGCATTTTTCCATAAAATTGATATCTCTCTTTGCCCCTTTCCCTTTCCCAGATTCAGGATTATAAATAATTGCATAATCTTCCATTTTTATCAAATCTGATTATCTAAGTGATTTTTAATATTTTCAAAATTTTATAATCATTATTTTAAATTCTGAACTATTTAAAATTATATTTAAATTTTAAAATCTAAGAGTTTAATTTTAAGTTTAGAGAAAAATAAATAGTTTATTTTATAATAATACAATATTGGGAAGAAATCTCAAATAAAATATTAATGCACTCTCCATTCACACCCGCAATTTCCGCAGCAGTTTTTCTTACCGTATATTTTTGGATAGTCCAAAATTATTACGCTTTTATCAATCATTTCATGGATAAGACCCTCATTTCCACATTTAGGGCATTTTCTACGACCACCAGAATTTTCGTATAATAGAACATTATTGTTTTGAGAATTTAAAGACGTATTGTTTCCATTAGTATCTAGAACAGGTTTATTACTTTCTAATAAGGATTCATTTTTGATAGATGGTTCAGTTTTTTCAAGCAAATAATCCTGATTAACCATTATTAAATAACCTTTGACTATTGAATGAAATTCATTTTTTTGTGGTAATCTATCATATTCTTCTATGAAATTGTCTATAAATCTGTGAGCATCTTCATCTTTGACAATATATCCTTTTAATTTAATTAAAGATTTAATCTCCTGAATGATATCCTCTTTTGAAGGTTCTATTTCTTTGATTTTAGGCTTAAATGTTGAGATGTTCAGCTTTTTCTCGAATTCATTCCATAATTGACTCACCTGTGAATCCGTCAATTTTCCGTTTATTTGAATATAGACTCTTTTTTCTGGTTCTTGTAATATTGTAATTCTATTATCTTTCTGTTGGTCTTTATCAATCTTACTATCAAAATAATTTATTCTGAGCAAGGAACTTCCCAATCTTTCAGAATCAGTTGATAGGGACAAGTTTTTTTCTAATACATTTTCTATTATATCTTGGATATCATTATGATTTTTGTCTCTTAATTCAAACGATTGACTTCTTTCCATAATCTTACTGTTCTTAACCCTAATTAGAATGTAGTTATTCATTCAATCTAGATAATTTTATTCTAGATTTTTTTATTTAAAATGTTTCTCTTTTGATAAGATTTAAAATCTAAATTTTTAAGTGGTGAATTTAATTATTCCAATTTTGATCAATTATGTTAAGAAAATTTATATTGATATTTTTATTTAATTTGACCATAGGATAACTGTTTTTTTTGTTATGGAGAAAAAGGATTTACCATCAGCATTTAACAAGAAAAGATTGAAGAAAAAGGAAGCTTCTTCAAAAAGGAAAATTTTTACTGCAATTATATTAATTGTTTTGGCGTTTTCGGGATCTTTTCTAATCTATTTTATAATGCAAATAGCATTACATACAAACACGCCGATGGTAGTTGTTGTAAGTGGCTCCATGGAACCAACTCTGCTTAAGGGGGATTTATTGTTTTTGGAAGGAAAAGACCCCTCCCTAATAAAGAATGGTACAATTGAAGGAAAGGAGGGTGATGTTATTGTATTTAATGCTGTTGGGTTGCCTGGTTGGCCAAATGCTCCAGCTGATCCAATCGTTCATAGAGTTATTGATAAAAAATATGATAATGGCTGGTTTTTCCGCACGAAAGGTGATGCAAATCTATTCCCTGATGGTGATTGGGTTCCAGATAATAGAATTCTAGGTGTTTTAGTAGGAAGAATCCCCTACATCGGATGGGTAAAAATTATACTCACGGATTCTGGATTATTAATTCCACTTTTAGTTATTGTTTCAGCTTTACTACTCATAAGCATCATCTGGGATATAGTAAAAAAGGAGGGTGATAGTAAAGACAAAAAAAAGGGAGAAAAAAACCTAATCTATAATCCAAAAGCTAAGGATAATGATTTAGTCAGAGAAATTGAAATTGATTTCACCAAAAAATAAAAAATTCAATCTAATTAATAACTATGAATAAATTATTCATCTATTAAAAAATTTAATATCGATTTATAAAATATTATGTCAAATAATTACTTAATATAAATTTAAAAAATAATTGTAATAATAAAGAAAAAACTTAGGTGTAAATAAATGGGATGGACCCCACCAAGCAAATTTATAGTAATCCTTACGTTTATCTTAATGGCATTCGGACTATTTATCTTGATTGATATGATTTTTCTAAGTCCCAGTTTGTTACCAAACTTTGAATTAGCGGGATACCATGGATGGAGCATTATAGTATTAATACTATTTTTCCTCACATGGTTTTTGTTTTATCTTGGTGTAAAACTAAAAGGAATATAAATTTCTGAATTTAAATCTCTTTTTTTTCTATTTTTATTAGGAAATATCCCCTATATCTTAGATTTTTTTAAAATATATAGAATCCATATTAATCTGATAATAAAATTTAAAACATTTCTAAAATTTCAAGAAAATGTTATTACGTAATTTAACTTCAAAAATACAATAAAACTACAAAACGTAATACGCAAACGCAAGTTAGCAAAAAAAGTAAAGGAATACAATTAAAAATTAAAAACTAAAGAGGAAATTAAAATGGCAAAAGAAGAAAATGCTGTCTTTGTTGGTCGTCGCCCAACCATGAACTATGTGATGGCCACTATGATGATCCTTAATAAAGGCGAGGACTGTACAGTTAAAGCTCGAGGTAGAGCTATTTCTCATGCTGTTGATGTATGTGAAATCTTGAGAAATCGATTCTTAAAAGGTACAGAATATAAGGACATTAAATTAAGCACTGAACAATTAGAAGGAGAAAATGGACAAAATAATAATGTTTCAAGCATTGAAATTGTACTTGCTCCACCGAAATAAACAGTAGAATTGACTTAAATTCGCTGAATCAAAATAACACATTTTTTACTTTTTTTTTAAGTATTTTAATACACTCAATTTATTCTAAATTGCTTCTTTAAAAATATTTTTTACTTAAAAAACAAAATTATGATAATTCTTTAATTATATTTTATTTATGAAAGAAGAGAAGAATGATTTTTATTAAACGGTTATTATTTAAAAAGATATTATCTTATTAATAAATCTCTTTGTAAACTAAAATTGTATGATTTCTGTCAGTTTTCTTGAAATAGAAGGGAAATTATGAATTTTTTGCTAAAATCACAAACATTTAATAATACAGCTAGGAAAATAATAATTAACAAAACATAATTTGTTTCAATTTTAAATCCGATTTTAATTAAATCACTAAAAAAATTCTAAAAGAGGAAGATAAAAATGGCGAAAAAGGCTTCAGAACCTTTGTATGTTAAATCTAAAGTAAGAGAATTTATTAAGGGTAAAGGGTGCAACACTAGCAGTGGTGTTCTTGATGGGGACACTTTAAATGCAATCATAATGGAACATCTTGATAATGCTATAAGACGAGCAAAAGCTAATAATAGAAAGACAGTAAAGGCAAGAGATTTATAAATCTCCTTGCTTAAAAAACCTTTTTTTTTATTTTCTATTTCTACATGTAAATTTAATTTTTTAAATAATCATTGAGGGTTTTTCATATCTAGCTCGGCTTATTCCTGTAGACAAATCTTTTTCAACAACTATTTTGGAAGTAGATATATCATGTGGGATGGTAGTATGAGTAATAAGAAAAATTTGAGAAAATGATTTAGATTTTATTAAATGCTTGAGAATTCGCTCTCTTCGAGTTTCATCCAAAGCTGCTAATGGTTCATCTAATAGAAGAAAGTCAACTTTTGGATTTTTTCTTGGTGAATCTTTTGTGGGACGAATTGTACTCATTAATTCCGATATTGCGAGACGTAACGCAATTCCTAAAGCAGTGCGATCTCCTCCTGAAAGAATCTCTGTGGATTCATATTCTCCATTATAATTATCTCTAATTCTAAGAGACAACCCTGTTTTTCTTGTTCCACTTAAATCAAGTAGTAAATCACTATATTGTCCAGACGTAAAATCTTTTATATATTTATCAGTAGTTAACGCAATGTTTTTCACTAACCGTTTTACAACCATATATTCAGTTACAAATCTACGGACAAATTCTTTTGCTTTATTAATATGATCTATATCAACTTCAAATTCCCCGATTTTTTTTGCTAAATCTTTCATTTTTTGAATTTCATTTTGTAATTTTTCTATTCTTTCTTGATTATTTTGAAGTTTTGTTTGTTTCTCTTTTAAATCATTTAATAGAGCTTTAAGCTCTGTAGAGAATTTCTCCTTTTCAATTGATAGTTTTTTGATCCCTTCGATACTCGAATCTTTAAATTTAGTTCCATTTTTCGAAAGAAAAATTTTTATCTCATTTTCAATTTTTTTTGATTCAGATTCATATTTTTTATAATTCTGGAAATCATCTTTAAGAACTTGATATATTGTTATGTTTTTTTTAATTTTATCTAATTTATCTTGAAGCGGTTTTATCTCCTTATCAAAATTAGCCAAAATTTGAGTGATGGAATCAATCCTATCTTGATTAATTTTAATATCATTAGTGAATTTCATAATCATTTCATCATAATGCTCTTTTGTCAACTCATTTTGGCAAGTCGGACATTGAGCAATTTCTTTTCCCTCTTTCTTTTTCGTAAATTTTAGACTTTTCTCCATTTTATTCATAGATTTTTTTATGTCTTCTATTCTTCCCTTTGTTTTCCCTAAACCTCTAAATGTTGCTTCTCTTTTCTTGTCTAATTTATCTTTATTTCTTTTTAATCTTAAGTCATTCTCTTCTAATGATTTTATTTTATTAAAAATTGTATCTTGAGAATCAAAATCATCAAGATTTAGATCTGTTTTCTTGATTTTTGCTTTAAAATCATTTTCATATGATAAATATTTATCATGTGCAATTTCCTTTTGATTATATAAATTTTCTAACTCTGAGATTAATTCATTTGTAGGAAAATCCCTAATTTCTTGTTCAAAAATATCTTTTTTTTTCTCTTTTTCTGTAATAATATCTTTGAATTGATTATTTTCTTTTTCTATATGATAGATATCTTCTTTAATCCTCTCTATGGGTACCCTTGATTTTTCAAGATTTTCTTTTTCATATTTTTTTCCTTTAGATTCATTATCTAAAAAAGAAAGAGCAACATCAATAATATTCAAACGAAATAAATCAATTAACATCTCTCGTAACTCTGCTCCTTTTTTATTAGCCAATTCTTCTACCTCTCCTTGGCGAACGAAAACAGTACTCATTGCTTGTTCTGATGAAATTTCAAAAAATTTTTCAACATTAAAACGTTTTACTTCCTGATAGTTTGTCTTATTTTCTGGTAATTCAAATAATTTTGTTGTAATACTTCCTGTTCTACCCCATTTTCGAAAGATATAATATTTTTTCTTGTCAAGGGTGAAATACACATAGATCTCGGATTTTTGCGCGCCATAGGTTATAAATGATTCTGCGTTTCTTCCTTTAAAGATCCTCGGTCCAAAAAATGCAAAAAGAATTCCCTCCAAGATTGTTGATTTTCCATAAGAATTTTTTCCGCTTATAAGTATCAGTCCATTGGGCAAATCTTCGCCCCCTTTTGGCAAATTTAATTGTTTATAACCCATGAAATTCTTAAAAGTAAGCTTAGTGAGCAACATAGATAGGCTATACCTCTTTTTCTTTCTCCATTAGTCTTAGGGCTCTCTTTATCGCGTTCATCCCATAATCAGTTAACTTTTCAATATCATATTCTGTTTCATCTTCACTCAGTTTTTCTCTCACAAAAGTTTTAAATTCATCATCTGGCTTTTCAAGGATATAATCGAGAATTAATCCTGTACTTAGATCATCTTCAAGAGTTTCAGAAATATCCAACACTTTCCAGATTAATTGCAATATGTTATGTTCATCAGGATGAGAAAATAAATTTCTTCGAATTTTAGCCATCATCTCATTAATTTGCCAATTCTTCTCAAATGTCATTTCACCTTTAATATTTAATTTTAACCTAGCAGATGTCTGATGATTGAAATTCCCTTCTCCCATAAACTTATTTATTTCATTTAAAATGTGGTTTTCTAGATCTGTAATGGAATATTTAGCTTTAGCATCAATATCTATAATTCCAAATGGTCTCTTTAGTAATTCATCCGTAGAGATTCTTTTCACTATTAATTCTTTTGTACTCTCATTAATATCTACAATGAGATAACCTTGATTTTCGTACCTTTCTTTGAAATTCAGAGGTAATAACCCTCCCGAATAGTAATGATTTTTTGATAAACGTTTATATCCATGTTCATGCCCTAAAGCAACATAATCATAGTTAAAATCATCAGAATTAACTTTGCTGTGTAATGTATCATCGCTCGCAGAACCGTGAGCTACGGCAATATTAATGTATTTGTTATCCTTTGGTTGTTGGTTTTTTATCCAATTATCATAAGCAGATGTATAAGTTTCAAAACTTTTAAATTCGAAATATGGAAATAAATAGAATCTTACTTTCTTATCAGCGAATTCTAAGGATAATGGAATATTTGATTTAATGGCTTCTATTAGATCTCGCTCTTTAAAATAATATAGGTTTGGATATTGATCTTTATTAAGATGTGATTCTAAGGGAGTATATTCATATCCCCGAAAAACTCCATGATTTCCTTCAATATATATAAATGGAACTTGATTTTTTGTATTATCAAAAAAAATTTGTAAACCTTGTATTAAAATTCTTCTTGCGGGTTCAGGAGGTGGATATGAACTATATTGAGAAGGTTGATGAAAAATGTCGCCACAGTGAACAAGAAAATCGATGCCTTTAATTTTAGAAATCTGTTCCATGACAGATAAAAAGCAATCATAAATTTCTTGTTCATAAGGTTTTGAATAATTATCAATCGCCCACTTATTAATTGTTCCTCTCCTTGCTCTATACCCAAGATGAGTATCTGCCATATGAATTATCTTAACCATTTTAAATACATCTCTGTTTTATTTTAGTAACATTAATAAAAATTTTACTATCCTAATACTTTTTTCCTCCATTCTTGTGTGTATTTTTTAGTTTTTTTGTTGAACTGAAGCTCCAAAAAGGCAGCCTCTAATTTGTTGTATTCGGACACTAGTAAAGTACTAGCTTCATGCGCGCCATTTAAACACAAAGGATATCCTCGTGGAGAATAAGGTATTAAATTTTTAAGAGCATTTATAGCATCCTTCGTATCTAAATAATCACAAATATCAAATCTAAGAGCAGAGTTCTCTTCCTGCAATCTTGTTATATATGCTTTACTTTTAGTATAAATTGAGAGATCAGGTAATTCAATTAAAAAGTTACTTTTCTCTAATATCTCTGCCCAAATTGGTAATATAAAATTACCTTGTGCATCCCGTAAACGACAAGTTTTTGAAAAACTATAATACTTGATTTCATAGGTCTCAATAAATCGATAAAAAAATTCAGTAAAAGCACTTGGGGGGAAAATATGCCGGCGAAACATTTGTATTCCATCACCAAGAAATACAATATTTTTCTTTTTCCCCCAATTACTTTCATCTTTAATTCGAATAAGAGTTTTTAAAATTTCATCAGCAGTTCTTATTCTATCAATCACATGACCTAAAGTAGGATAATAAAAATCATGAGCATTGATATGGTCTTCAATTTTTTTTTTATATGTTGAATTATACCAAACGATTAGCTTATCTACCTTGTCTTTTAATTTGCCAATATAGAAGTCTCTTTTAATAGTTTTTATAAAATTTTCAATTACAGTTTGATAAATGATGAGTTTGTGTTCATTATCTTCAATATAGGTACTAATTGGCTTGTACATGATTTTTTCTATATGATATTCACCATTTTTGAACATAATCTGACACTCTCCAAATTTAAATGATGCTAATCTAGCATAAGTACCGCTAAATGTATTTGAACTCTCATCAAACCCTATCACTTTATAACCATCATCGATATATTCTGTTAATTCACCCTCAATTATATGATGAGGCATTTCAATAAATATGGAATTAGTATTTTTAAGACTTTCATCATTGTCAAATTTATCTGTTTCTAATTCGATTTTTTCTTCTTCTGTCCATTTCACTCTTCTTTCTTGAATATATTCCTTAAACTTTTTGACTTCTTCATCAATTGATCTATTAGGTCTTTCTTCAAAAGACTTTTCGAGTGAAATTAATTCAAAATCGAAAGATATTATTATTCACCTTTGGTATAGATATAAACTTCTTAAGGGAGTCCTGTTGGAGGAGGATTACTACCTTGGGAAGCCCTCTTTTTTATGAAATCTTCATAAAACTTTTTTGACGTATTCATGAAATAGTCATCATATAGTGGGATTCTTAACTTCTGAAAGTTAGTAAGCCATATCCCGGAAATTAATGCGATTCCCCTAGTTCCTGTTAATGATTCAATGTCGCTATACTGGATACCTCCTCCTAGCGATTTGGCAGCTACAGTTTTTTCTGTATCAGATCTTAAAGGCAGATTTATTACGGTATTCATATTTGATAGTATTGTATCATCAATTGGTGAATATTGTTGTGAAATGACTTCTAAACCAAGATTGAATTTCCGTCCCTGACGTGATATATCTTTGAATACATTACTGTATTTCATCATTTCTGGTCTTAGAATACTGGGGGCTTCCTCAATTGTAAAAATAATTACAGGCATCTCAGTTGGTTCTTTTAATGATGTGCTTGATTTTGAATATATCTTCTGAATATTAGGTTTATAATTATTATAAAAACTTTTAGGAAGTGTTTGAGCTAACTTACTCTCTAAAGTTGTTAAGTCAGTTGATGATTTAAGAGACTTTCTAATATCAAATAATGTTCTTGCTAAAACTCCATTGAATAGGAACTGCTCTAAATCAGAAATCATAGAGCAATTAAAAATTATGATTCCTCCCTTTTCCAATTTCTTTACTATATTTGGTAATTTACTACTAGCATTAGATCGAAACATATCTGAATATTCTAACCAATGCATCCTTCTCCTGATTGCTGCCATAGTTCTGTCATCATGACCTCCAAGTGGTTTGTAGCCATCAGTTAATAAATTTTCTATATAATTTTCAGGATCCATTCTATAAGCTGAAAAAATGGCTCCCACTTGTAAATCATTAAACGATCCAGTTGCGAAAAGATCCTCAGGTTTTATATCTTGATAATTAATAATACATGGTTCCGCCATATTTTTAATTTCAACTGGAGGCATGCCTTTATTTGGATACAGATAAAACCATTTTCCAAATAATTCCTTACTATATTGAGTAGTTTTACAGATATCATATAATCCATAGTTATTACATCCTAGAGCATATTCATCATGCATATCTATTGCTAACATAGAGATTTTTGTTCCTTTTCCATTTAAAATAACCTTTGCATTATGCTGAAGGAAACCATCAAGAAAAACTTGGTTCAAATTTGATTTTCCCGTTCCTGTTGCTCCAGCAATGAAAAAATGATACATTAAATAGTCATACGGGAAATAAACGTTCACTTTTGATTCTGAGGCCAAATTTCCCATAAATATACCTTCAGGAGTAAAAATTGTTTCTAAATAATCAGCTTTATCATCTTGAATTTCAGAGATTTCCATGGAATGGGGTTTTAATACACCCTTTTCCATAATATCTTCAATGAAGAAAAAGACGTTTACAACATGATCTGTTTTTTTGTCATTATTTTTTTCAACTTCAGTACAAATAATTGGACGTCCTTGGATAACATACTGTAATTCAGACTCCAGTTCGGCTGTTATATACTCTGTAATTCTTACATTTTTCAACTTCTGCCTCGTTAAGACATAATCTGAAATTGTTTGCTCATTTAATATTTGGATAATGATAAAATATTTTTTTTTATCACTTTCTGACTCGAGTTTGATAAACCCGTGAAGATGGATATATTTTTCATAGAAAATTTCAATTGTACTTTCGAGAGGATTTATTCTAATTATCATTTTTATCTTTAGTTCTATCTCTTATTAACTAATAATATTATTTAATCTAAATAAATAAAAAATTGTATTAATACAAACTTACATTTGTTATTTAGTCTTTTGAATGTATTATTTGTCCTAATATATAAAGTCTAAGGACATACCTAATTTAGTGGTCTATATAAGATCTATTGCTGATTTGAATAAATCTTTCCTATCAAACTTCCCTTTTTTCTTCTGAGATTTGAATTGAACTGAAGACTTTTTATAGACCTTAGGACTTAATTCAGACACAAACTGTGATGCTCTTACCATTTGAGGTCCTCGGTATGTATTTTTAATCGAAGGAGAAATAAGATACAATTGATCCTTTGCTCTTGTTATTGCAACATAAAATACTCTACGTTCTTCTTCAAAAGCCTCTTGATCTCCTATACTTCTGCTTGAGGGAAATGAATCTTCACATAACATAGGAATAAATACTACTCGCCACTCAAGTCCTTTAGCTCTATGAACCGTAGATATTATTAATGGATTCTCTTCCTCTGTTTGTTCACCTGCATGAACTGTTTTAGATTCTAAATTAGATAGATTTAAGCTTAAATTTTCTAAAAATTTTCGGATAGTAGGAAAACTTTGTGCATAAACACTTAGTTGTTTTAAATCATCTATACGATCTTGCCAATTATCAAATTTTGACTTTAAGTGATCCTCTAAAACTTTTACTAAATCTTCAATAACCTCTGAGGGATTGTCATCAGGAGAAAAATCAATCAGTTTTTTTACATAAGAGATTAGGTTTTTTATTCCCTCCTTAGATATACGAGATCCTTTTAATTTTTCAGCATAGAACATTTTATTGATCATAGCATCGATTGGGTGTTCTATATTAGATATTGCTTCAAATATTTTTGAACCAGAAGAAGTTCCTATCCCATGAATGATTGAAAATATTCTAGACCATGATACTTCGTCATTAGGGTTCTCAATTATTCTTAAATGAGCTAGTAAATCTTTAATATGGGCTCTTTCAAAAAAAGCCACTCCTGCTCGAACTTCATATGGTATGTTTTTTGCTTTTAACTCAAGTTCAATTCTTAGAGTATGAGAGCTTGCTCTAACCAATATTGCCATTTCTTCTAAATCATAACCATCTGAGCGTAATTTTAAAATCTGGTTCGTAATAAATCTTGCTTGGTCTATATCATCTCCTAAATTTACTTGGTATGGCAAAAGTCCTTTGAGACGTGTGGAGCGCATGGATTTTTTAAACTGTTTTTCATTATGTTGTATTGAGTTATTAGCTAAATGTAATATCTCAGGAATGCTCCGGTAATTATAAGTGATGGTATATCTTTTACAATTCTTATACTTTTTTTCAAAATTGAGGATATTTTGAAAATTTGCTCCTCTAAATGCATATATACTTTGAGCATCATCTCCTACTGCAATAATATTTTGATCTGGATTCTGTTTTACTATTTTATATATAATTTCATCTTGTATGTAGTTAGTATCTTGGTATTCATCAACAAGAACATATTTTATATTCTTCGCAATTAGTTGAGCAACCGCTCTTTCATCCAATAATTGATTCCAATATATCAATAAATCGTCGAAATCAACTAAATTATCTTGCGCTTTCTTCTCTCGATAAATCTTAAAGACTTCTTCTAATTTTTTAATGACTTTTTCACTTTCAAATTGAGAATACTTCCAAAGAATAACATCTCTAATTGATTTATTGCAATTAATAGAAAATGATAAGATATCTTTTGTTATCCTAGAAGTAGGGAATCGCTCTTCAATTTCTTGCACATTTGCTTTCTCGATTGAGAGTTTCATCAACGCTCGTGCATCAGTTTCATCCATTATGATATAATTTGCTTTTAAACCTAACATTTTTGCATATCTTCGAATAAACCGATTTGCTATTGAATGAAAAGTTCCACCCCAAATTCCTTTTGGACGCTTTCCTAAAAGGGTTTCCACACGTTTGACCATTTCATTTGCAGCTTTATTAGTAAAAGTTACAAGCATGATTTGGTTTGGTCTTACTCCTGATAGCAATAGTTTTGCAACTGAATATGTTATTGTTCTTGTTTTGCCACTTCCTGCACCTGCTATAACTAAATTTGGTCCTTTAATATTATTGATGATATTAAGCTGTTCCTCATTTAAATCTTCTTTAAAATTGATTTTATTATATTCTTCTATAACCTCTGGTACATCTACTTCTAAAGATTCCGCATAATCCTCGTCGTAAAACTCAAATATGTATTCCTCTTCGGGCTTATTTTTCTTCTGATTCAATTTTATGTGCTTCTCTTATTTTAATTTTAACTTATTAAGTAAGGGTTTACTCCATTCTAATATATCGGGGAACATTGCTTTTTTTTCTTTAATAAATTCTTCTCTATTAAAAGAAATATGTTTCTTTCCATCTCGTATAATAATATTTGAAAATTTATATATTGGTTCATACGATAAGTGTTTTATATCAAAACTCTCTGCAAATTTTTCAATAGAAACAGGCGAATTATCTACGATAAATTGCAATTCCTGCAAAGTTATAATATCAATAAATTCTAAATTCCTTAATTCATTACCGACAATTTTCTCCCAGCAATCCTTATACAATTTAACAAATAAATCACGTCTTCTTTCAACTTCTTTAAATGAAATTTCTTTTGTAAGAATGATTTCAGAAATCCTTCTCTCCCAATCTTTAGGTAACCATTTAAGAGAGTAGGAATAATTTAAAGCCCATTTTTCATAAGGAGGATATTCATCGTTAGCTAAAAAAGTCAAACCAATTAAGCCCGATATTGCACTACTTATCAATTGATTAGCTGCTAGAGGATCTCCTCTATTAATCCATTGTAATATAACTAAGTTCCCAATATATACACATTTTTCAAAATATTCTGAAAGGCACTGAAATTTTTCTATAGAAGTAAAAACATCTTTATCTTTAAATAACACTTCGATCTTTTTTTCTGGATCAAATAGCATTACGTTATAGGATGCATCCCACTTCTTAGTTAAATCCCAATTTTCTTTAATTTCATTTTCAAATGAAATAAACTCAATATCTATGTAATTACCCTTCCATAAAGCATCATTCTGAGGAATAGGGCCAATACCCATAATCCAATCATTATAAACTTCATTTTCTAGATAAACATTCAGATCAATTTCAGATAATTCATCAGCATATCCTCTACTAAGACCTCCACAAAGTGTTATCCCAATTACTCCTTCTTCTCTCGCGAGCTCATTTGCGATCTTTTTTGCTTTATCTAACATCTCATTATATCTTCCTTTTGAAGAAATCTTACTATGCGGTCTTTCTTTTCTATTTCTAATACCAATTATTTCCTTAAATAACTCCATAATTATACAATTATATTTTAATTAAAAAGATTAAATTATATCTTTAAAGTTGATACTTTCGATTAATATAAATATTCAAATATTAATTGAAAATAAATAGTTAACTTATAAAAGACCAACTAGTATTTTAAACGCAGCAGTTTCATCTTTGTCATCTACGGAACTAATTGTAAAAGTTGTATCGTATTTATCTCTTATATGTGGAGCTGCTTGCGCTGAAATAAATTTCATACGAGTATTTGTGTTTTTTCCTTCCCAAATCCAAACTTTTTGGTTATGCATATCTACAAACAATAAAATTTTATCTGATTCTAATAATTCGAATAATGGAACATTTTCCTGAACTTCCAGTTCCTCAAAATCTTCTAGTTCTTCCTTAAATTGATATATATGTATCAAAATTTAATCGATTGAATTTCTTCTTTATACTACTATAATAATATTCTATCTTGTTGGTTTATAAATTTTTAATATATAGACCACTATATTTTTATAAATTCTAAAAAATCTAGAGATTTTAATTTGAAAACCTCAATAAAATCTCAAATTTTACATGAAGAAAGTATATTTAAACAAAGCAATTAATTAACCAAGATAAGAGATAATTTGAATTCCTAAAAATCGTTTTGGAATCTTCTTCTTCGCAATGTTGAGATGAGATGTCCTCTTGAAAGAAGTTGAATTCCAAATTGCGAACTATATTCTCGAGAAAAATCTGTCACAACATTACAAATCATAATTCCACCTTGTATATTAGTATCAATACATGCTTTATGAAGTTGTCGTAATTGTGTGATTGAAATTTCTCTTTTCCAGTCTCGAATGAATATACCAAAGGTATTAAGATTATTCTTTACAAGGGCATCAAAAGTCCAAGACTTTCCAGATTTTCCTTTGTATTTTAATGGACCTTTGACAAAATCATACTTCTCACTAAAAACATTTTTTGCTAATTCATTTAAATTTTTATCTCCTAACGACATGAAAACACACAATCTTTTATTATTGAGACTGATTCATATGTATTATTTATATGTTATTTCAATATTATTTAAGCTGATGTATTACGCAGAAAACATATATAGGAAAATTTGAAGAGAGCGGGAAGGTGAATACCGACAAAAATACCTTAAATCTATTGAAATATTTTTTATTCATTTTTGTTGAGTTTGATAAAAGGATATTCTCCTTCAGAATCAATGTTATTTTTTATATAATTAACTAGTATTTGTTGTAAAAAATCAATCAGTTTATTTGATATTTGTTCACATATTGAAGGACATTCTAAGAAATTGTTATCTACTAAATACTCACATTTTTTGTTAAATTTTTGACATACTTTTTTCAGTTGTAAAGACATTCCCTGAGCATACAAAACCGAAATACAATCCCAGGTATCCTTTATACCTGCTAATCGACTTGGAGGTGTTTGTTTTAATAAATTTCTTAAATTATTTTCACATGAATTATTGTTTAATCTAGTAATAATTGCTTTAGCTTCCTTTTTAGCTTCAAGTTTGCATAAAAAGATATAATATTGTAATAACTTCTCTGCTTCTTTAGCCTTTTTAGTGTTTACTATTTTCCATCCATTTATCCTTTTACAACTGATATCCTTATGTGTGGGATTAGAAAAATTAGTAGGATAAATCCAACATTGTGGAGGTTTCATTCCTGAATTATGAACACTACATCCATTAATTTCTTTGTTATATAGGAAACATTTTCCCTTTGCATCATCAAATCTTAATTTAAAACTAAAAACATCACCTCTAATAAAATCATCTTTAACTGCATATCCTTGTTTTATATATTGTTTTGCTAGAATTTTGGGAACATCGATCTTGATTGAACAACAATCGCCATGACAAATAGATATGCAATTCGGCCCCTCAATTGCATATTTCATTAGAGTATTAAATTTTTTAACAACTTGCCAAAATTTGTCGTTAACCACAGTATTTAAAATTAATTTAATTATTAATTATATTCATAATGACTTATTATCATTTAAAATTCATATATAAAATATCTTTCTATGTAAATAACTTTAAATTAGCATAATTTTATTATTTAGTAAATTTTGATAACAAATTTTGAATAAAATTTTTCTAAATTTAAATCATACAAACAAGAGAAGATTATCTAATGTCAGAAAACCTAGTAGTGATAGACATAACCGACCGCGAACATATTGTTCTTGATGGTTCACAAAATCTCAAAGAAATTTCAGGTAATGGAACACTGGTTATAAAAAATCCAACACAAAGAAGTAGATTATGGAATTTAATATGTAACGTTAAAGAAAACGTAAATACTTCATTGCAATCAAAAGAGCTTACAGTAGGAACATTAAATCCCGCACAAGATTTTAAGAAAGAATATGAAATTAGAGAACTTAAAGATTCTTCTTTAAAGGTTGAGGAAATATTTGATACGGATAAATCAGATCCTGATAAAGTAAATAATGCCTTTCTTTATAAAACAGATAATAAATCTAGTATAAAACTCATATTAACAAATCCTCTAAACTTACCTATCTTAGATATCAAAGTTAAAAGGGACATGCCAGCATTTATTCAAGAAATTGAAATGAGGAATCCTAGTAATGGTGATGCCAATTTAAAGGAAGAAGATGGAAAGCGAATACTTGCTTGGGAATTAACAGCTCTTGACGCAAATAATAAAGCTGAACTTGAGATTATCTTTACAGCAAACATTAAAGAATTAACTAGCCAAGAACTTGGGGTTTTGACTGTTAATTATCTGATTAATAATTATAAATTAACAATGATGAACCCTGAGATTAGAGGGTTAACAGATTCAATGAGCGGAATTGATAGAGACGAAGGCTCTCAACCTGGTATGTGGGGTTGTAATGTTGAATTTATTAATGAATCTGGATTCCAAGTGAAGCTCGAAGATGTAAAAGTATCACAAACAATAACAACAGGAGTTGAAACCGTAGTTTCTCAAACACCCGATCGAGTTTTAAATCCCGACGAGTCTTGGGATTTTGCTTTTCAAGTTGAAGCTAAAGATGTACCAGAATTAAGTTCTGAAATTGGATTTACACCGTTATTTGTGGTGATCCCAAGAGTTATTGGTGAAATTATAAAAGAATCAACTATTTATGAGGTTTTAAGTGCAACTATCGATAAAGCTATTAATCCACCTGAAGTAGATGCATATGCAAATACTAACATGACAATAATAAACACCATTGTAAATGATGGTTCCTCTCCAATTGATAAGTTTTTCTTATCAGATGAACTTCCTCCTGATTTTATTCCTCCTTTAGTTAAAGAAATAAAAATCTTATTAGCTGATATTGATATAAGTTCTAGGGAAGAATTCGTCCAAAAAATACTAATAGATCCTACTGATCAAGATTTTTCTAAAAAGCATCAAATTTACGTAGAATTATTCAATCTAACAAATGAATTTCTACCGGGGAAAAAGATGGAAATTTCATACCCTCTTTTAGCAAGAAATCCACGACCTCCTACTGAAACGAGATATATGACTCCTATTAAAATGGAGATCAATAGTCCCGTAGAAGGCAAAAATTTTATAAGAGAACCAGATGAAGAACCAGAATTGAAAGTTAGATACGTTAAACGTAAATTAAAAACCCTTAAAAGTATTAAACCAGGACTTGCTGAAGGAGAATTTAGCATTGGAGTTAGAGTCCAAAACAAAGGAGATGTAGAATTAGAAAATGTTCTTGTTAAAGATATTATTCCTACCGGCTTTAGTTTAACTGAATTTACGCCTCCAGCTGGAGCAACTCATGCAGTAGTGCAAGTGGGAGATCTTTCAGAATTACATGTAAAAGTAATTGAGATAAAAGGGGGTTCTTCAGTGAGTATTAACTATAATTGCTCTGGTACGGGAGATTACCCTCGATCAGAACCTGTTATTATTGTTGAAGGAAGAGGTGCAGGAGACTCATCAAATTCCTCAGAAACACCTCCAGCTGGAACAGAAACTCCAAAAGCTCATGTAGCAGACTCCCAAGCTGGAAAAATACATGATTTATTTATTGATTTATATAAAGCTATTGATCGAGCTCCAACATGCGAAGTTTTTGGAAATATGCTAGAAAGAAGGAGAGATGTACTACCACCAGGACCAGTTCTTCATCAAATTTTAGCATATGCTAAGGAACTAAAAGATCTTGGAGAAAAAATTATTGTTGGTTCACTTTATGATGAAGTAATGCTAAAATTGAAAGGATTTAAAAGCAAGTACGATTAATTTTTTAAAGAATATCTAAAAACCATCTTATTTTTTTTATTTTATTTGTAGCTATTTTGATAGAATAATTTTATTAAAAAAAACAAATAAGAAATTCTTATAAATATATATTTAGCTTATCAACATCATCTTGAATTCGTGATATACGTTTCGTTTTCCCTCCTTCTTCCTCAAATCCTTGTATATCTTCTTCTAAATTCAATTGTTCTTCTTCGTATGCTTGTTCAATCATCATTCCATACCTCACAGCCGCTGCCATTAGTTCGGGGATTAAGGAAGTCATAGCTCTGAAACTAAAAATCCCTGATAATACTGAAAGTCTTTTTATCATTTCACCAAAGGGATCATTTTCCATTTCTGGTTTTTTCATTATATCCATTATCCTTTTAAATAACACTTCGTAGAATAATTCTTGTTCCTCTTTACTTAAATTTTCTTCTTCCTCTTCCATCACTATTACCTCGAGTTTTATATTATATTGTAAAATTAAGAATTAAATTTAATTGATTTCAATTAGAATTAATTTATAGAAAAGTGTTAAAAAAAGAATATTTATGAATGCTCGTGAGCGTTGTCTTGCGGTTTTTGATGATACAAAACGTAAGAGTTTAGATAAAATTCCCACTCATGTTCAATATATAAGAGAAGGATTTATTTCCAAATATAAGCATGAAGTTATGAAAGATTATCAAGAAAAATTATTTAACAATTTGTATTTTGATATCCCTCACATTTTAGGATTTGAATCAATTTTTGCTCAATTTCCTTTAAGTTATAAGATTAGATCAATTAAAGTTCAAGATAAATCTGGAAATTTTATTAAAATTAAAGAAGATGGACAATCAGTAAAAAGAAAGTCAGATTATTATGAAGGAGGATTTATAGACTCAATTGAAATTTTAGAAGATTTATGGGCAAATTTAAAGTTAGTTGATAATAGTAATTATATTACAAAATGTGTTAATTTTTATGAAAAATTGGCCCCTTTCATATTTCCCATATTAATCGTCGATGGCATTTTTGATAGAGTTTGGAGAAGTATGGGAATGCCTCTTTTTAGTAGAAATTTCAGAAAAAATACAAAACTCTATAAGAGAATAATTGAATTTTATGCTAATTTAGCTAAAATAAATATTGAAGGGTTGATTAACACAACTGGAGATAAAGGGAAAGTAATCACATTATTAGATGATGTTGCTTATAAAGGCCGCTCCATGATATCAAAAGAAAGATGGAATCAAGACTTTTTACCTCACTATAAAGAGATTCTCTCAATAATTGTTGATGCAAATTTGATTCCTATTATTCATACTGATGGTAATCCTACAGAATTAATCCCTTCATTTCAGAATGCTGGTTTTAGAGGATTGCAAGGTTGGGAAGGAGGGGCAGATCCACAATATATTAATGATAATTTCCCAGAATTTGTTATAATTGGATTTGGGGACGTAAGTCATATCCTTCCATTTGGAGATCAAAAGCAAATTGAATTTCATGTAAAAGAATTAATAAATATCTTAAAAGAAAATAGGCATGTCATTTTGGGGCCAAGTACCGTTATCTTTCAAAAGATACCCCTTAAAAATGTAAGGATTTTCATAAATACAGTAAATAAATATGGAAAATACTAAATAATGTTGCTTAATCCAACCAGATGATAAAAACAAATTTTTTTACATATCAAGAACTATGTAATACAATTTCAAGTTTTAAAGCTATAAATTAAATTAGAAGATTCTATGTTAATAATAATATTGACTTTAATTATCCTCTTTCTTATAAACATTTTTGCTTATTGGATAATTGTTTTAAAACAAAAAATTATTTATAATAAACTTCGCGGATTATATAAGAAAATCTTTCCACCTATTTGGATTATTTGTATAGTTCTTATTCCAATCATAAACTCTCGTTTTTTCCAACTGTTTTTTAATGAGAATATCAGTTATTTTCATCAATACTGGTTATGGTTTATATTAATAGGTATAATCATAATTATTTTAGGAATCAAAATTCAATCATTAGCAAAAAAGTCGTTAAAAACTGAAACAAATGAGGGAGATAGCCTAAAATTAATAAAGAAGGGTGTTTATGAGATTGTAAGACATCCACAATATTTATCATGGATTTTAATATATTTAGGTATTACATTTATTTTGGATTCTTTTATAGCTGTACTCTGGTCTCCAATCTTAGTTATTTTAACAGAAACATTATGCTCACTAGAAGAAAAATATCTACTTTCACCAAAATTTGGAGATTATTACGAGGTATATAAAAGAAAAACTCCATATAGGCTAATATCTCCGCCATATAATTATATATTTATAATTATGGGGCTTATAGTAGCTTATATTGGAATATTAAATATTATTATTGTTTAAAGTATTAAAGAGGTGATTTTAAATTAAAATAGCATTTTTGGCAACTGATGGCTATGAAGATCTTGAACTACATTATCCACGAATAAGATTGATGGAAGCTGGGTATGAAACCGAATTAATTAGTCTTCATAAGAGAGAAATTAAAGGAAAATATGGATATCCAATCAAACCTGATAAGTTAATAAAAGAAGCAAATCCTAATGATTATAATGGCGTAATAATTCCTGGAGGTACAAAAAATCCCGATTATCTTAGAAGAGAAAAAGAAATACTTGAGTTCGTCTCTAAAATCAATGATCAAGGAAAATTAGTAGGTGCTATTTGTCATGCTGGGTGGGTGTTAATTTCAGCAAAAATAGTTAGAGGCCGTAAAGCAACTAGTTATTTTGCAATAAAAGATGATATGTTAAATGCGGGGGTTATATACGAAGACTCTCCAGTTGTGATAGATAATAATTTGATTACTTCACGTATGCCAAGTGATTTGCCTGATTTTATGAAAGCAGTTTTGAATTTCCTTAACCATTAAGGAAAATGAAAAATAGTAATTGGATTATCTAATATAAAGTTTTAACCCGATGGATATCATCTTTGAGAATTTCTAAAAAGTAGTTTATCTGTTCAATTTGGTCATTAATTATTTCAATTTTCTTATCTATTATCTCTGAATCTGATAAATCTTTTTTTTCTAATTCTTTTCTTACGATATTATAGGATCTAATCTGATTTAATATATTTTGCATTTTTTTTATCTTAATTTGAAAGAATTTCTTATACTTTTTTAGATCTTCTAACTTAGTTTCAATACTTTCCACGTAATTGAAACATTCTTCAATATTGTCTTCTTTCTTCAATTTTTTTATGATCAATTCAATACTTATTAAATAACTAATCACTAATTTTTGTTGTTCCTTATCAATTGATTCAATTTTAAAACTTGATTCAGAACCTAACTCCTCAAGTATATTTGAAGTATATTTAATGTAAATTTTATTTGGATTTTGACTTATATTTTTATTTACTTTAGTAGATTCATCTATGGTCCCATAATCATCAAGATCCGTTATTAATTCTAATTCATCCAATTCCACTTGAGTAATTAAAGGTGAAAACTTAACTTGAAGTTGTTTTTTACCAAAGAATTCATTATTTTGTCTTAAGATTTGAGTGTACATTTGTATAAAATCATGTCCAATAGGTGCAAATAAAACTCCTCCTTTTTCATCTAATTGATTTAACAAAGGATTTATCTTGGACTGTTCAATTGCACCAGTTACTAATATTTTTTGCCACGGGCTTAACTCTGGCATCCCATTAAGAGGATTTTTTACTATAATTGAAATATTATCATCTAAATTTAATCTCTTTAGATTTTCAGAGGTAAATTTAGCGATTTCAGAATTTGCTTCAAGAATTATAATTTCTCCCTTAGGTGCTAATTTATGTGCTAAAGCTGCAATATATCCACTTTTAGCTCCCAATATTAATAAATCATCATTCTCTGTTAATGAGAGGCCTTGAAGCATGATTGTTATCATATGAGGAGCAGAAATTGTTCTATAATTATTAGGATTTTGCTCATCATAATAGAATAAATTTGGTACATCTTCATATAGCTTAACTATACTGACAAATTTTTCTGGAATAAACTTTTCTAGAGGTACATCCATAAAAGCTTTAATTAATCTTTTATCTTTTAAGATTTCATTTAAAATTAAAGAATCTAACAAACGTTTCTTCTTTAATTTCAGTCTATCTTTAATTCTATCGGTTCTGTCCAAAATTTGTCCCAATTATTTATATTAAAAAAATAATATAAAAACAAATTATTATACTTTGTTATAATAAATCTTAACTGTTCCAATACGCTTCGATTCATATGATGGTTATAGATATCGAAGACTTGAAAAAAGCTAAAATTACAATAACTCTCATATTTATTAATGTTTTGATTTTTTTCCTATTTAACTTAGCTGCTCCTGAGGAAATTCTCCTTATTTTTGTTCAAATTAATAGAAATATAATAGAAAACCACGAGATCTGGAGATTGTTTACATCCATGTTTTTTCACGCAGATCCAATACATCTATTCTCCAATATGCTTGCACTCTTATTTTTTGGGGCAACAGTAGAAAATAATACTCTTATCTCAAAATTTCAATATTTATTAATTTATTTTGTCTCGGGATTAATTGGTAATATATTTTCATTACTACTACTTCCTTTAGATGTAATTAGCTTAGGTGCTTCAGGAGCTATTTTTGGCTTATTAGGTGTCGCATTTGTAATGATTGCGACAGATTATCAACCACTCTTGTTTTTTTCTCTATTTTATCTCGTATTTTTTATTGCTTATTCATTTGCTCCAGGCATTAATTATTGGGCACATCTATTTGGTTTAGCAGGAGGAATCCTATTTGGCTACTTATTTTATACGCGGAAGAAGAAAATTAGATTTGTTTCTTAAATTTTCTTTAATAATTGGAACATAATATAAACTATACGTAAGAATTATTGCTTAAATTCATTAAATCCTTCCTTAGGATCAATTATTTCTTCTTTTTACTCCTCATTGCGATCTCCATTGAAAAATCTTTTGGACACACATCAGTAAGAGCGCAAATTTCGCATTTTGGTCTGATTGGTATACATATTTGTTGTCCGAATCTTACAAATAATCTATTCAATTTTAACCAAAAATCCTTAGGAACTGTATCTCTTAATACTTTTTCTGTTTGTAGAGGTTTCTTGGTTTTTACCCACCCTAATCTGTTGCTTATGCGGTGTACGTGTGTATCCACTGGAATAGCAGGCACTTTAAAGGCATAAACTAATACACAGTTCGCAGTTTTACTACCTACCCCGGGTAAACTCATTAAGTCTTTATAATTTTCTGGAACTGTGCTGTTGTATTTATCAATTAAATCCTTTGATACTTCTTTTATTCGAGCAGCTTTAACTTTATAAAATCCCGATGATTTTACAAGCTGCTCAATTTCTTCGATATCTGCTTCAGCGATTTTTTTTGGAGTATCATATTTAGCAAATAATCTCTCAGTTGCATTTCTAGTATTTGCATCTTTAGTCCGTGCAGATAATATAGTTGAGATTAATATTTTAAAAGGATCTTGTTTTTTTCTAGCTAATTCGTCTAAATGAGCTTCTCCTTCTAATTGTTTTTCAATTTCATTAAATATCTCGTTATAATTCATATTTCCTCATTTTTTTTCCAAAACATAAATCTTTCTTTTTACAATTTGACCCTTTTTAGCATCTATTAAAGTTCTTACTTGTTGTTTGCGAAATTTAAGTTTTGGATTAGCTTTGTTATCAATCCTATTGAGATCTAACATTGGTACAATTCTAAAGTTATGCTTATTGGAAATTTTCTCAATATTTACTTGAATATCATTTCCATCAACAGTACTGATAATAGGGGATATAAAACAAATTCTTGCATTAGGTTTCAATATTTTGTAGGCTTCTTTGAAGAAATCTTCATATAAGGGCGTTAATTCAGTCTCTATTAAATTTCTGGCTTGTGTATAATAAGGTTTTTCTGTATAAAATGGTCCCAATTCAGGTTCAGTGCATATACCATCAAAGAAAAAAGCTTCAAATTTATTAGACATAGTTCTAACATCTTGATTTAATATTCTTTGATTAGTCAGTGGAGGAATCTCTTCTCCCAATAACTCCAATAACCAATGTATATTACGGATTGTGTTATTTACTTTGACAAAGTCATTATCTGATCCATAAATTTGAAAATCTTGTAGTAGTGCAAACAATGCAATTGTTCCATTTCCAACAAATGGATCGAGAATTTTTTTATTTTTTCTATTTTCAAATATGTTTAAAAAGTTTAACAAGGTTAATGTTAACTTCGGGGAAATAGAACTTTTAAATTCTTTATGAGGTTTCCCTTCATCAATCTCTTTTTTAAAATTTGGGTCATCTGTAGTAAATGTCCTTGCGAGATATGTACCATTTTCTGTAAAACCAAAAATTATTTCTGCTCTATTCTCATTAAGGAGGTCATATTTGATTAAATGATGTGGAAAAATTGGATTCAAATTACCTGATTTGATATTTTCTTCGGGATATTGATAATATAGTGCTTTTTCCGCACCCTTTTGTTTAAGAATTTCCATAATTTCTTTATTTAGAAATGGTAAAAAATGTTTCACTAAAACATCAGTATAATATTTGTCGTCATAAAGATTAGGATAAATTGAAACCGCAAAAAACATACTTTCATAGACTTTAGGAAATATTCCATTTTTTCCAATAATAATGTTATTAATTATATCAATAATCTTCTTTCTAATCCTCTCTACATGTTTAAATTTGTACATTTGAATTGGAAAGGCTTCTTGAATTGTATTGATATCGATAAAATCAAAAATCTTTGAAATTTTTTGACATCCCCCTAAATTAAATTGAATCTCCATTAATTTATTAATATAATGTGGATCTTGATGCAAATCCTTGAATTCTACTATTGCTATGTTCGCAGAATAGTCAATTATTCTCCCTTTATACTTAGAATATTTAAGATAATTGTCTAATTCTGCGAGGGATAACTGCCAGTTGGAACCAAGAATAAATAAAAATCTTTCCATAATTAACTTAATTCGATATATAAAAGATAAAATAATAGATTCAATTTCTATTTTTTGAGTTAAAACGATATTATCTTTTATTGTCTTTTCATCAACCAAGCTCGAAATGCTTTTGTAGCTTTTCCATGCCAAATGGCTTTTTTAGGATAATTTTCCTCAAATTCAATTATATCTTCATCTGTATATTCTAATGGAACTTTTTCGTCATCCTCGTCATCTTCTTCCTCCTCTTCATCTAAATCTATGGAAATCTCATACTTTTCTCCAGTAATATCTTCTAAAGCACTTATTATTTCTTCAAGATCTTCTTTCTTTCTTACCACAACGGGGACTTTTTCCAATATTTTATCCTCAGTAATTTCTTCTTTTTCGGATTCTTTAATAGTTTTTTCATATGCTTTTCTTTTTTCTAATCGCTCCAATCTTATTTTTTTTATCTCCTGAATAATATTATCATAATTATCCTTGAAATATTTTAAACTTACATTAATAAGATCTGAGACATTATCCCATTTTTCTTCCTTAACAATATTTTCTACCCAATAATATAAATCTAAATTCAGTTCTACCGTAACTGCCTTCCCTTCTGATTCCAGACTACCAATCAGAAAAGTTAAAATATTGGCTATTAATATATCATTATCTAAAGCGGAGAAACCATACTCATGTGCGAGAGATGAAAAAATACTAAGGTTACCGAAACCTACCACTTTACCTTTAAAATATTCTACTGAAACCATCAATGGAACTTTAGGGCTATCCTCTTCTATCCAATATTCTCCATCATAACGCTTATGCCAACTATTCAATCCAGTTTTTAATATCCAGTCTGTTTTTATATTTTCTTCAACATTGATGAAATCTAAAATTTTAATCGAACAAGAACTTGAAAATACGATTTTTTTTATTTGGTTTGTTATAATATGAGGTTTAAATTTTGTTATAATAGGCCTTTTTTGAAGATTAACATAATTTACTGAATCAGAAATCTCATCTGGTATAAATTCAAATCCAAATTTACGAGTTAAATCATTTAGATTGGTATTGTTTGTATAATCTCCTCCACTGGAGCTATTAATTAAGAGACTACCTCCATTTTTAACATAATCTTCAAGAACTTTTATTTCATTCTCATTTAAATTTTTATTCCTTGGTGTTGATAAGATTATTACCTTATATTTTTCTAAATTTACTAAAGAATTAAACCCGGTTTCAATTTTCCCTAATTTATATCCGGAATTGAAAAGAAATTGAACAAATTCACCAAAACTAGATGATTCTATCGTTAATATGTTATTATGAGAGTAATCTAAACCAATAACTAATTCCATAAAAATCATCTACTAAAATATTAATTGTATATCCATAAAAAAATTGGTTCTCTCTTTTTACTTCTCTATAAGATATATTTCTTCTATTCTATAAATAAAATTATCTAAATTTTAAATACAAATATATCCAAAACAATATGGTATAAATTTGGACCATAACTTTTAACAAATCTATGCGATTTTAATTTACAACTATAACTTTCTCTTTGAACGATTTCATTAAATTCTTCGAATAGATCGATATATTTATTTTTTTCAGCCACCCCTTCATAATGAAACACGGTTCCATTATTGTTAACTAAGGTTAAAGCCTTTGAAACGTATTTTATTGGCGCTGGAAAAACACCCATGATTACTCTGTTGGCTTTTATCCCAGATTCACTAAGTTTTATGACTTCAACCTTACAATCCCCATTAATTGGCACAATTTTATCTTCTAAGTGGTTTATCTTGATATTTTCAACGAAAAATTTATAAGATTCAGGATTAAGTTCAATACTATAGATTTTTTTCACTGAGCAATGCTTTGCGATTGGCAACGAAAAATAGCCTATTCCTGCAAACATATCTACAACAATTTCCCCACTTTGTACAATTGATGCGAGATATTTTCTTTCATTGAGGTTTCCTTTACTAAACATAATTTTTGTCATATTAAATCGATAAATTACATCATGCTCTTTATGTTCTACAATAGGGTTGTCTTCTCCTGCAATAAATTCAATTTTTTCTGGTTCTCTATAAGGTCCTACTATTTTACCTTTGTTAATATAGATAGATTTAATTTTTGGAAACATTTCTAAACAGGTCTTTCCAATGATTTCTTTCTTTTCAAGGAGTTTTGGATTGAGTTTTAGAATTACAACTTTTCCTAAAGTTTGAAACCCTCGTGGAAGTAATGAAAGTTCCTCTTCAGATAATTCACTTTTTAATTGTTCCTTAAGTTTATCTTTAAAACCCATTTGTGTTCAAAATTGTAAATTATATTGATACGAACTAATACTTAATCAAGTTAAATTATTATATAATAACAAATCAATCTTATTATAATAAATAAGATTTTAAAAAAATTTTACAAAATTATCTTAAATTGATGAAGATGAAGAGTTTAAATGATCCAGAATTTTTAGTTGATGAGAATAAGGTATGGTTTACTGGAGGTTATTGGCCTGAAGGTGTACCGAAACAGTTAAAAGACGTTGAAGACGTTGAAATTTTACCAATGTGGGAATACTTTTTAAAAGCTGTAGATTTATACGGGACATGGGATAAAGATAGTTGTATATTTGTATATGGTCCATATATAGAACGTGTAAAATTAAAAACTATATTTGATTATGCAAAACGGTTTGGAACCTTTCTCTATAAGAATTTGGGAATAAGAAAGGGTGATGTTGTCGCTATCGATCTTCCAAATTCTATCAATTTTGTGGTTGCTTATATGGGCTGTCAGTATATTGGTGCAATTGCCCAAGGTATTAATCCACAGTATAGACCGATGGAACTTTTACATTCCTTAAACATGACAAAAGCAAAAGTATTTGTTATGATGGATATGTTATATATAGCTGGTCCTAAGGATGTTCTCCCAAAAACGGATGTAAAATTCGTGATACCTTCAAATTTTGTAGATTTTTTAACTGCAGATGAGGATACAATCGAGAAGTTAGGTATACCGAATTCTCGAGATAAGATTCCCGATGAAACTGAAAATTATAAAGTTTATTGGATGGATAAAATTATAAAGGAAACGCAACCAGAAGAAATTAAGGTTGATATTGATCCATGGACAGATCCTGCGATATATCTCATGACTGGAGGTACTACTGGACTACCTAAAGTTGCGATGCTTTCACATGCTAATCTAAGTGCTAATCTAAATA
>JAHQWL010000038.1 GCA_029856155.1 Promethearchaeia archaeon | reverse complement strand
TAATGGTATAAAACTGTTCGATTAAAATTGATTGATAAATTAACACCGAACACAATATAAATTAACATCACTTTTTTATTGTGTAATATTTGTTCAACTAGGAAATAGTCATGGTTTGAAAATAAAAAAGGGATAGTATTATGCAAAGTGAAGATGAGGTTTATAAGAAACTTCATAAAGAAATTGATGAACGTATGCCCATTGACTTTCCGGCACATCAATCTGGTTTAGAGATTAAAATATTGAAACTTCTTTTCACACCAGAGGAAGCTGCGATTGCTATCCATTTAAGTGCTCTACCGGAACCTTTAGATAAGATTTACAAACGAGTTACAAAAAGTGGTATCTCAATATCCAAAGAAAGATTGGAAGAATTATTAAATAATCTTAATGAAAAAGGAGCAATCCAGGGAGGAGGCTCGGT
Source organism: Promethearchaeia archaeon (assembly GCA_029856155.1). GTDB lineage: Archaea > Asgardarchaeota > Lokiarchaeia > Sigyniarchaeales > SOKP01 > Loki-b32. The sequence goes on along the minus strand of JAHQWL010000038.1, from coordinate 6,719 downwards.
ATATGATAAAAAACATAATAGAAGACGTTATAGATTACTTCCGTGGGCGATCGGCATCTTTGAATATCAATTAGGAAGGGTAACAAAAGAGTTTGCTGAACTTGCTGAAGATTATTCACTAGGTGTTTTTTATAAAGAATTCCACAATAAAAACAAACACGGGCAAATGCGTACCATTCCTATAGAAAAAAGTCTTTCTCCGGATTATACTGTCAGTACTTATGATAATATACGAGATATAATCGCAATTAAGGTAGATAAAATAGCAATAATGAACTGCGTATGTCGCGAACAACATGAAATCCTTGAAGAACCTTGCGAACTTTCCAGTACTCGTCGATGCTGCGTTATGTTCAATGATGCAGCGGAAAGAAGGATAAATGATGGAATAGGAAAAGAAGTTTCTAAGGAAGAATTTTTTGAAATTCTAAAGAAATATCAAAAAGAAGGTTTTGTTCTCCAACCAGAAAATAGTCAAAATCCCCATTTTATGTGTGTCTGCTGTGGCTGTTGCTGTGGTGTTCTAAAAATGGCTAAACAGTATCCAAAGCCCGCTGAATATTACTCTAACAACTTTTATGCTCAATCAGATCCAGAACTCTGTAATGGATGTGGAACATGCGTGAAACGATGCCAAATGGATGCTATCACACTAAATAATGAAAAAGCGATAGTAGATTTGGACAGATGTATTGGATGTGGGAATTGCGTTCCAACTTGCGGAATGAACGCCATGAAACTCTATAAAAAAGATAAGAGCGTCACGCCGCCTAAGAGCTCCGGGAGAATGTACGTTAAAATGATGATGAAGAAAAGGGGCATCCTTGGCACTCTCAAAATGTTAGGGAAGATGCTATCTGGCCGTAAAGTCTAGAAGCAAAAATTCTGTCATTTTAAAATTTTTGATATTTTTTTCGAATTATTAACCATATTGGTTAGGTTTAAATAACCCAGAAATTCAAAATTTCAACATATTTCTTCAAGTTCTATTATTTCTCTTCTGTTGATTAATATGTTATTTAGCATTAATTGCATCAATGATTCAAATAACTGGTCGATATTCTCCCCATTTTTACTGGAACATTCAATAAATCCATTTAAACCCAATGATTTAGCAACCCTCACTCCTACTTCATGAGGGACTTCTCTAAACACATCTAAATCTAATTTAGTACCAATTAATATAATTGGAAATTTTTGATTATTTTTTTCTATTAGTGATAACCACTTGCCAATATGATAAAAGGAAGAATACTTTGTGATATCATACATTAAAATGCCTCCCAAAGTACCATTTAAGTATTCAGGAAACATGTAACTAAATCTTTGTTGCCCCGCGAAATCCCAAAACATTAGCTTTAATTCCTTTCCATCAAGATTAAAGTCCTTAGTCTGAAAGTCAACTCCGATTGTACTAATACAATTTGAATCAAATACATTATTGATAAATCTCTTTAATAATGTTGTCTTACCCGTACCTACATCACCCAAAATGACAGTTTTTAAAATTGCATCATACATTTTAATCTTATCTGGTCCTTTCTAGGCACTATGTTATGTTTCTCTTTAAAGTATAATATCGCCTAATATGCTTTTTTTAATTAATTTTTATGCAATACTACCCATAAAAAGTCGTATATTTAAATATTTTGTAAATTATTAATCCATTTTTCTTTTTTCTCTCGGAAATTAATGGAAAATTATAAAAGTATGAAATATTTCGACTTTTTTCTTTTTTGTCCTATGAATTGAAGGAAAAATTTTCGTCTGAGAGAAAGAAATTTGCATTTATTAGAAAGACTAAAATGGAAAATATTGTTATTGTCTTTAAAGACCAACTACTATTCTATTTCATAACATCATTTACGTCAAAAAATAGGCTTTAGATAAATAATAATTTTTAAATCTAATCAACTTAATAATTATTATGGAAATGACCTTATTTGATCAACTTGATAAAACTCAATTAAAAGAACTTCTTGTGAAATGTTGGATGACTCACGATGGCTCATGGTTTTATAACTGTGCCCGTGAATTAGGTATTGATGCTGCTAACAAACTCAATAAAGCGGCTATCAAATCTCTTTCAGTAATTGAAATGCAAAGAATAAAAAAAGTGATGGGATGGGAAAAAGTAAAAATTAAGACTTTTGAGCAATTAAAAAATTTTATCAATGATGCTTTTAGCATACTAAAAGGGGATTTCATGGATTTCAAGTATACTTTCCCTGAAACAAATCGGATGCATTGGGAAATGAATCAATGTTTTGCTTATAACGGCATGAAAATGATTGGAGTTAACAAACAATATGAATGTGGTGTCATATATCGGGTCAGTTGCTGGTTGGATGCTCTGGGAATTAACCATACAATTGAGCCTGAAATCGATAAATGTATATTAAATTCTCGAGAAAAATGTTCTGGAGATATTCTTTTAAATCTATAAAGCTCAATTAAATTATTTAACATGAACTAATTGCATAAGAATTGAATATTTCTTCTATATTATTTTCTAAATATTTATCTTTCCATAAGTTTAAGCAAGTAAATTAAGCTTTAATTCTCTTTTCACAATTCTAATAAACTTTTATAAAAAAACTATATTAAAACCTTATAATTATAAAAAATACATAATACTTTTTTGGTGTTAAAAATTTGCCAAGAGTTAAAGTTAATGATCTTAACATCTATTTTGAAATTCATGGAGAAGGTTATCCATTTATTTTAATTCGTGGTCTTAGTAGTTCACTAGATAGTTGGCCTCCTTATAGCATTGACCAATTCTCCAAACATTTTAAGACTATACTTTTTGACAATAGAGGAGCAGGGAGATCAGACACACCGGATGGAAAATATTCTGCGAAAATGATGGCAGACGATACTATTAGTCTAATGGATGCGCTAGATATTAAAAAAACCTACTTATTAGGTTTCTCAATGGGGGGATGTATCGCTCAAGAACTTGTGTTAAATTACCCCAATAGAGTAACCAAATTAATCCTTACGTCTTCTTGGTGTGGTCCTTCCCACGGGATTACACCTATTCCCGAAGAAAATCCATTTACGGAAATGTTACCCTTATTGAAAGAGGGAAAGAACGAAAAAATGGCTAGAAATCTAACTGAAGCTCTATTTCCAGAGAATTATAAAAAAAATAATCCAGTTGTTATCGAAAAAGTGATTAAAAATTATATGAATAACCCTCCCTCCCCTAAAGGATTTGAAGGCCAAGCAGCATATGTTGAAAGTTTCGATACTTATGAAAGATTATCAGAAATAGAGATTCCAACAATAATTCTACATGGAACAGAAGATATAATATTACCTGTGGAAAATGCCAAGATTTTAGCTGAAAGAATACCTTCAGCAGAATTAGTATTATTTGAAAATACTGGACATGGAATGAATATACAAGAAAATAAACTTTGGACTCAAAGAGTTATTGAATTTTTAAAAAGAGAATAATTTCAGAAAATCTTAATTATTTACAAAAGTATGAGATTGAAAATACATGAAAAATTGGAGAAATGAATATTCGCAAAAAATCACATCAAAAGAGAAAGCAATCTCGAATATAAATTCAGGAAATAGAGTAGTTTTTGGACATGCCGCCGGAGAACCAATCATTTTAGTGGATGAATTAGTAAGCCAAAAAGATCGTCTTCAATATGTAGAAATTGTTCATATGGTACCTCTGAGAGAATGTCAATATTGCTTACCAGAAATGAAGAAACATTTCCATCATAATTCTTTATTTGCTGGAGCAGGAACACGACATGCAATTAAGGAAGGAAGAGCAGAATTTACTCCTGTATATTTTTCAGAAATTCCACGCCTCTTTAGAGACAACATATTACCTGTAGATGTCGCACTAATTCAACTTGCTCCACCAGATGAAAATGGGTATATGAGTTTTGGAGTATCTGTAGATTATACAGTACAAGCAGCTTTATCCGCAAAAATTGTAATTGCTGAAATAAATAAACAAATGCCAAGAACAAAAGGCGAGCATATTCCCATTTCTGAAATAGATTATATTGTTGAAACTGATAGGCCTTTAATTGAATTAACTCCTCCAAAAATTACTGATATTGAAGAAAAAATAGGAAGTCATATTGCTTCATTAGTTCCAGATCAAGCAAATCTTCAGCTAGGTATTGGAGGGATCCCAGATGCTGCTCTTAAATTTCTACAAGAAAAACAAGATTTAGGAATTCATACTGAAATGTTTTCTGATGGAGTTGTGGATCTCTATGAAAAAGGAGTTATAACAAATAAGTATAATAATGTAAACCCAGATAAGTTTACCGCGACGTTCCTAATGGGAACAAAAAAGCTTTATAAATTTGTTGATGATAACCCCAACGTCGAAATGCATACAGTAGACTATACTAATAATGTTATGATTGCCGGAAAAGTTAATAAGCTGATTTCCATTAATTCTGCCCTACAAGTCGACCTATTTGGTCAAATCTGTGCAGACACTCTTGGTAATCAGCAATATTCAGGTGTTGGAGGTCAAGTCGATTTTGTTCGTGCTTCAAGTTTATCCCCGGGAGGTAAATCTATTATTGCTTTACCCTCCACAAACAAGAAAGTAACTATTAGTCGGATAGTGCCAGTATTAAATGAAGGAGCATGTGTAACTACTTCACGCAATGATGTTCACTATGTTGTGACAGAATATGGGATTGCTGATTTACGTGGAAAGACAACTCGCGAACGAGCAAATCTATTGATCAATATTGCTCACCCAAATTTTCGCGATGAACTCAATGAATATTATAATCGAATATTTACCCCCTCCCACTCACGTAGATAAAAGTCCATCTATAGAATACTAAAGAATAAAAAAGTAATAGGGCTCCTCTATCGACTGAAAAATCCCATAAAAGTAATCAAGATAAATTTTTTTATAAAAAGCATAGTATCAATTCCCCATAATATAAATTTTTGTTAATCATTTATTGATTTAGAAGTATGCTGTATTTTTTATAGGATTCTTATAATAACAGAAATGAGTGAAAAAAAAAATAGAATTCACTTGTATAGAATGTGATTCAAAAAATGTGATAACAGTTGGTGATCATTTCCATTGCATATTCTTATGTAATAATTGCGGTATTCATTGGTATAAAGAAGAACCACATTTCTGTGGAAAAAAAGATGAAGATTATGATTATATTTACAGGAGAAAAAGTAACGTCGTTATAATCACTTGTAAAAAATGTGGAAAAATATTCATTAAAGAGATATGACAATGAAAAATTGGATTACCAAAAATATAAATATTAACTGATAAAATAGAATTACAGAAAAAGGGTGGTAAAAAATAGCACTTGAGGTTTATTCAAGAAAAATCAAAGGGGTAATCGCACGATTAAATATAGTTATTGATGTATTAAATATTTTCGGACGCGTTATGCCATTTGAGATATATTATAAAAAAATGAATAAAGCCATGAAAGACATCCAATCTGGGTTGGAAGCAATAAAGAACTATTATAAAGATTAAAAAACTTATAACTTATTTTTTTCGTTATAAGAAATCAAAACCTACCTTTTTTAATAAAATTTATGCTCTTGATTCTATAATTCTACGTGTAAAATTACGAATTGCCTCTTCAAGAACATCAATATTGGTCGGAGATGTTTCAATATAGATCCCTCCCTCACTTTTAGCAAATTCTCGAGCAGCTTTCCTGATAATTTCTTTATCTTTCAAATTGTTTAAATGAATACTATTTCCGATTAAAACAAAAGGAATAGAACCCGCAAATTTTTTAATTTCTGTAAACCAATTTCTTATTTCAATTAATGTCTGTTCTCGTGTTAAATCAAAAATTAATAAAGCCCCAGCTGATCCTTTATAAAATTTGCTGCGAATAAATTTAAAACGTTGTTGGGCTCCTATATCCCAAATACTTAAAGTGGTAGTTTCCCCTTGTTTAAATTCAACATCTTTCGTGAGAATATCAACCCCTACAGTGAGCTTGTAATTCGCTTGAAACTTATTTTTCGTAATTTTCTGAATTAAATGTGTTTTATCCGCTGTTTCCGTACCTGTGAGTAGTACTTTTAATTTAAAATTTGACATCGCTTCACATTAAAGAAATATTTACATTTGATATTTTTGCACTCCCAATTATTGACAAAAAAATCCAACTATATATATTTCACAATCAATTCAAAATTAAATTTTCCTCTTTTTTTTCTTTCCTTTGTCTGAAAATCTTGAAATAACCCACTCTGGAAATTAATGTTATGTTTTAATTTGGAGTGTTGATAAAAATATTCTATTATTTAAATTTGAAGGGTATGAAGCCTTGAAACTGGTTCTTGAATTATTTTATGTAGGTTTATTTTTATTGACCTAGAGCATTAAAAAAAAATAAATAAAAATAAATCATTACTCGATAAGTTTAAAAATAAGGTTTTGGTTGTAACCAAAACTTAGAAATAATAGAATTAATTATTTTCTATGCTTTCTATAACAATCTCGACAATAAACAGGTCTGCCTTCCGTAGGCTGAAATGGAACTTCGCACTCGGCCCCACAGTCGGCACATGTGGCTTTGTGCATCGTTCTATTGCCATAATTTCTATTAGACATACTTTCACCAAATTTTAATTTTATACTTGAAACTTTGAAATATCTCTGTTCAAGCATGTAATATATATTTTTAAATTTAATAAACCTTGGTATTATGAAAAATACA
>JAHQWL010000037.1 GCA_029856155.1 Promethearchaeia archaeon | reverse complement strand
CCCTACATTGTCCTGTGGAAGTACCTAGTGAATGGGATAGTGGCATGTCAGTGAGAAATGCAATTTATAAAGCTTATCCACAAGCAATTCCCGCTACATATGTGAGAGATAAAAAAAGCTGTATTGAGTGTAATACTTGTATTAATATTTGCCCTGTACAAGCAGTAGATTTTTCGATGCAAACCGAAACAAAAACCTTTAAAGTCGGTTCTATTGTTGTCGCAGCTGGTTATGATGAATATGATCCTTCCGAGATTGAACCATACCATTATGGTCAAGAAGGATATGAAGATGTTATTACACAACTCAAATTAGAAAGGATGTTAGCTCCGGGTTCTCTTACTAACAGTCAAGTATTAAGACCAACTGATGCTAAAATTCCTAAAAGTGTTGTAATGATACAATGTGTAGGAAGTAGAAATGATCAAGTAGGAAATCAATATTGTACAGGTGTTTGTTGTAAGTTTGCAATTAAAAATGCTCGAATTGTTAAAGAAATGTATCCCGATACAGATGTTACTATTTGCTATATTGATGTGAGGACTCCCGGCTTAAACTTTGAAGAATTATATAAGTCTGCACAAGAAGTGGGAGTAAGATTCATTAGAGGACGTCCATCAGAGATTCTTAGAGATCCAGTTTCAGGAGAATTAAGAGTTATTGTTGAAGATACTCTCAGTCAAACTCCGTTAAAATTAAAGGCGGAAATGGTCGTACTTTCTGCAGCGATGGTTCCCCCTGAAGGTATCGGACCTTTAGGATCGAAATTACATGTACTTCGCTCAAAGGAAGGTTTTCTAAAGGAATTCCATATTAAAATGAACCCCACCTTAAGCAGTAAAGGAGGTATCTTTTTAGCGGGAGCTATTCAAGGTCCTAAAGACATTTCCGAATCAGTTGCTCAAGCAGGTAATGCTGCAGCAATCGCAGCTGCTCCATTAGTAAAAGGTTATATCGAAAAGGAAATGTTAGTTCCTTCAGTAGATTACGATTTATGTGTTAGATGTGGACTATGTAAAACCGTATGTGCTCCAGCTGCAATTGAAATTAATGATGATGGAACACCTATGGTAAATGAAATTGCATGCAAATCTTGTGGTATGTGCATGCCTGTATGTCCTACGGGAGCCATACAATTGTTAAATTTTAGTGATGATCAATTATTAGATGAAATAATCGCAATATCAGGTGGAGCTGCTGTATGCGAAAATGAGTGAATGTGAATATATAGAACCAGAAGTACTTGAAAAGATGGAAAATATTGTAGTTTTTATGTGTAATGAATGTGGTCAAGGTTCAGCAAATACAGCTGGTGTAGCCCGAATGGTATATAATCCTGCAATTAGAATAGTTCGAGTACAATGTACTGGTCAAGTTGGTCCTATTCAGATTATGGATGCCTTAAGCAATGGAGCTGATGCAGTTGCATGTGTTGGTTGTTGTTTAGGAGCATGTCATTTCTTTAATGGGAATATTTTATCAATGCATAGAATAAAATTAATGAAAAAGTTATTTAAAGAGTTAGGTTATAGTGATCAGTTTGTTAATCAATATACTTCTAGAGCTGCTGAAGGAGAAACAGCAGTCGGAGATTTTGAAGATATTGTAGAACGATTAGCAACTGCAATTAGACAGGAGGGGACTTTTAAAGATGGATGTTAGAGTATTTCAATTTAATGGATGTAATAAATGTTTTAATGAGACAATTCTCTTAAAGGGAGAATCAAAATATAAAGTAGAATTTATACAAGATCCTCAAAATTGGAAAGAAGAAAAGACAGATGTATCAGTAATCACCGGATTTTTACTACCGGAAAATAAGGATGTTTTGAATAAAATTAAAAAAAATTCAGAGAAAGTGATTGCTTATGGAAACTGTACTACGACTGGAGGGATTTTTGCTCTTGCTAATCAAAAGGGTCATGAGGTATCTCCTTTAAATAAAATTATTGGAGATTCAATTAGTATTAATAGTTGCTTAGGGGAAATTGAGGAACTAAAACTAGAGATTGAAGAGATTGATCTCCCAAACTTAAAAAATCTCTGTATTGTATGCGGAAGGCGAAAAACATGTGATTACTTAGATGATGTAAAAAGGCAAATTGATTTAGAAGATACTGAGACATGTTTTAACGATCTCGGATATCTTTGTAATGGTTTTGTCTCAAAAGAATGCAAAGAACGATGTATTGACTATAATGCTCCATGTAGAGGTTGTAAACCAATTATAGAACGTTCTGGGATCAGAATGTTAGGAATGTTTGGAACTCTTATGGGAAATTTTGAAGTAGCGACTGAACATTCTGAAAAGGGAGCAACTGATAAATTAGCAGACAAGGACGATGACGTGACTGAAAGGTTACCCGATATAGTAGGGAATTTCTTTAGATTTACTTTACCCACATCAGGACTTCCAAAAGGTCGAATTCCTTCAAATGGTACCTTATTAGAGGATGTTTTTACGGGAAGGCTTATTGAAGAATTACCTCTTATTTCAGGGTTATTAGGAGGAGATCATTCAATCTCTTTAACACTAAAAATTATTGAAACCTATGAAGAAGCCAATAATATTGAAGTAAGTGAACAAACAAAGAAATATCGAAATGACTTAATAAAATTAGAAAATGAACTTCAAAAAGTAATTCAAAGTAAGGATCCAGATCAATACAAGAAAATTACGGAAGAAATTCGTAAAATTGCGGGAAACATGAATTTATCAAATTTGTTTTTTGGAGGATTTAGGTCAAAAATCGATGAAAACGATAACTTTGAAGATTATAAAACCCACGTATTTGATGTGGTTGAAGGAACATATAAGAATGGTTCAGTTGAATTCACAATTGATCCAACTGGTATTGTAAAAGAAATTAAAATTAAAGAGGGATACGCATGAGTTTTGAATTATTAAGAGAAGAAATAGTAGATGCTGGTCTATGTCAAGGATGTGGATTATGTGCTGGTTCATGTAAACATATTGAAATGGATGTAAGACGTCCAACATTAAAAGACTATTGTATATTGGAAAGAGATGGGCAAGATTGCGGAAAATGCTATCAAAATTGTCCTCAAGTAATCCAAAAGAAATTTAAAGAGAAGCAACCCCTTGCGATTTATTCATTAAGAAGTAAAGATCCAGAGATTTTAGATAAAGCTTCAAGTGGAGGATTTGTAACTACTTTTACAAAAGAATTATTAGAAAACAAGTCTCTTAATGAGATTGTTATGGTTCAAGAGGAAGATGAGAAGCCTACAGCTGAAATAGTTTCAGATCCTAATGAAGTAGTTAAAAAAGCTGGTGTTATTTATGGTAGATCTGGTGTCCTAAAAAGATTAGTAGAACTCACTGGTGAAACATTTGATCCAATTGGTATTGTCGGTGTGCCATGTGAAATGCGTGGAGCTGCTGAACTCGAAGAAGATATGAATCGAGAAGTCTTAAAAATCGGATTATTCTGTAGTTCTCAAATGAGAACTGAACAAACAGATAAGGGATTAGTATGTTCTCCATGTTGTAATGGGTGCCCTTCTGGTGTTAATGCTCAAGGATATATTTCATTAATACGTCAAGGGAAATATCAAGATGCTGTAGACTTAATTAGAGAAAGTAATCCACTTCCCTCTATTTGTGGAAGAATTTGTACAAACGAATGTGAACATGGTTGTACTTTAATTGGAGATGATCATCCTGTCGCGATTCGTGAATTAAAGAAATTTGTTACAGAATGGGAGATTGAAAGAACTAAAAAAACATCGAGAACAAAATCTAAATTAAATAAAAATGCCAAAAAAGTAGCAATTATTGGATCCGGACCAGCGGGATTAACAGCAGCATATTTCTTAAGGAGAATGGGTTATGCTCCCACCATTTTTGAAAAGACAGATCAAACTGGAGGAATGTTAAGATTCGGCGTACCACAATTTAGATTACCAAATTATGTATTAGATTATGATGTAGGTAGGATCGTAGATTCTGGTGTCGAAATCATACTCAATAAACCTTTAGGACCTGAAATGTCAATAGATGATTTAAAAAATAAGGGATTTGAAGCCATATTTATCGCAACTGGACAGTATAAACCTCGTACCTTACATTTAGAAGGAGAAAATTTACCGAACGTTCATGTAGCGATTAGTTTCCTAATGGATAGAAAGTATCGATACTGGGAAAATAAAGAAGAATTTAAGGGTAAAACTTTAGGCATAATTGGGGGAGGACCGGTCGCTGTTGATGTTGCTCAAACAGCGCTTAGGTTAGGTGCTGAAAGGGTTCACCTTGTTGATATCATGTCAGAAAAACAACTCGAATTAGTTTTAAGGGATATTCCTGAAAATGAAATAGAGTTTATGGAATATCATTTCACGACATCAACTTCCAAAATCACTCAGAATAATGATGAAAAATTAGGTCTTAATTGTTATAATATTGAATGGGGCAATCCTGATAAAAGCGGGAGAAGACCATTAATTAAAATTGAAGGTTCAGATTATGAAATTCCTGTTGATTCTATTGTGATAGCAGTTGGTCAGGCTGTAGATTTCGAACAAATCGATGTTGCTACGAATAGTAAATTGGAAAAAGATCGAAATAGAATCAAAGTAAATGAGGTTACTTTTGAAACAAATATTCCTGGAGTTTTCGCTGGTGGAGACATTATCAATAATTCTAAGGCTGTAGCGATTGCAGCAATTGCTCATGGAAAAGAAGCAGCAATTTCAATTGATAGATACTTAAAAGGAGAAAGCTTAATGGAAGGAAGATATAAGATTGTGAATTCATTTTTCACTGGACCTAAGAAACCTCCAAAAGATTATTCTTTAAAACCAGAGACTCTAGAAGAAGCAACTGAAGAAATAAGCTGGAGTTTTGAAGAAATTGATAAAATTTTCAATGAAGATATGGCTTTACAAGAAGCACGAAGATGTCTAAGCTGTAATCACTTCTGTTCTCATTGTCAAGATTTCCCTGCAATATATTCAGATCTTACTGCGGGTGAGGTAGGCTCAAAAAAGGGTTATACTACAGTGGTAGTATGGACTGAACGAGGTAAGAAGCTTGTAGATGAAGCGATTGAAAAGGGGTTATTTGAACAAGGAAAAGTTGATGAGGAACAACTGAAATCTGCGATTAATCTAAAATCAAAACGTGAATTAATGAATTTTGAAAAAACACCAAGACAACAGGTATTAAACTATATTTCGCTTCAAGGTCCTAGCACCATTACAGATATCTCAAAACAAACAGGTCTTGAACCTAAGAAAGCAAGATATGAAGCACTTCGATTAGTTCAGTTAATGGAATTAGAAATGAAAGCTGACCCTAATATGGAGGAGCCAATATTTTCTATTATATGTGATTAAAAAAAATATTAATAAATACCAAGAGGTAAAGAAAATGAAATGTGATATGGAATTAAATGTCTGCGGGCTAGTATGTCCTGTTCCTGCTTTAAAAACTAAAAAGCAACTCATGAAGATGAGACCTGGCACTGTTTTAAAAGTCATAACAGATTATAAACCCGCTAGTGAATCAGTTCCACGTGATTTAGCAAAAACTAAACACAAACATTTAGGAACAGATTTCATAGAAGACGATGAGCAATGGTATATGTATTTCGAGGCTGTAAAGTAAATACCCTAATTAAATAATCTACTTTTCTTTTTTATTTCTTTTTTTAAATCTAATTATCCTAAATCTTAGCTCTTTTACAAGATTTTGAATCTTTATCTTCTCTAGACTCTGGTTATTAAATTCAACAAAGATATCTAATTACTGTCCAAGAGTCCAATGAGGGTTCTAGATTGTGAACTATAAATAAACTGCATCATCATTATAAATTAGCAAAAAACTAAAAAAAATATATAAAAAATCATGCAAGATGTAGAAAATGTATATCAGGAGGCTTTTTACAAATCGAAGAGTCTCAATGGGTTATTCATTCATGATATTTCAAATTTATTCCAGATAATCAGTAATTCTATAGAGCTCTGTGAATCACTGTTAAAAGAAAAAGTAAAAATAGAAGATATTTTGGAGTTTTTCCATATGATTGCAGAACAATTAGACAGAGGTAAGAGTTTAATTAGAAATGTTAGAGATCTTTCAGAATTAGAAGAATATGGGATACCCTTAGCACCTGTGGAAGTGTTTTCTATGTTAAGGAGTGTGATTAATTTTACACATATTAGTTTTCCTAAAAAGGATATTGATATTAATGTTATATCTCATTATGGCAACCTTTACGTAATGGCAAATGAGCTATTGAGTGAAGTATTTGAAAATATAATTACAAATTCTATTAATTACAGTAAAAATAAAGTGGTTCAAATTGAAATAATAATCTCCGTCATTGATGTTCATTATAGGAATTATGTAAAGATCGAGTTCAAGGATAATGGCATAGGTATCGATGATGCTAGAAAGGAGAAAATCTTCCAAGATACTCGATTGAAAAGCAGGAATTCTAAGGGTATGGGAATCGGGCTATCATTAGTTGCTAAATTAATAGAATTATACGGTGGAGACATTTGGGTTGAAAATCGTATAAAGGGAGATTCAACGAAAGGTAGTAATTTTATAATCTTAATTCCATTAGCAAAAAAAAGAGGGTGATGATTAATGACAAGTAGTTATAAAAATATAAAATCAGGTAAGTTGAAGAAGGATATAAAATGGTATACTTATGTGGATTCTTATCTTGACTCCAAATTAAATGTTTTCATGGAAGAGTATAAGTTAACCAACCAAGCGAAAATTATAAGAAATTGCGTGGATTATAGCATTGATTATTTAAAAGCTATGTTTAAGAAGACCTCCCATAAGGATCTTCAAAATTTTGATGAAATCGAACTTGATAATTTAATCAGAAAGGCAATTGATGGATATGAAATTGGTAATGGTTTGCATGAAGAATTAAAGCAAAAGCTTTCACCACTTAAGTTATCACTCTTAATGTTGAATAATTGCATTGAGGAAAAAGAAAAACTTCAAGAGGCCATTCAGAATGCAATAAGTGCTCTGGAAGAATTAGAGATTGCTGTGAGACGACATTTTGAAGAGCCAAATATAGTAAGATATGTAAAAAAAATTGATATTTTATATATTGAAGATAATGAATTAGAACGTAAAACCATTGACCATTTCTTTAAAGCACAGAGTGTAGATATTAAATCAGTTGAGACTTCTGACGAAGCTTTATACTTTCTTAAGACTATAACTCCTAGAGCAATATTACTTGATATTAATTTAAAGACTAGCAAAATAAATGGAGACAGATTCTGTCAAATGCTAAAATCAAGCACTCAGTATGATTCAATTCCAATTATTTTAATATCCGCTGTTTTTTCTGAAAAAGAAAAAGAGAAAATTTTAACAATGACAGGAGCAGATGATATTATTTTTAAACCTATTGACAAATTAAAAGATTTAGAT
>JAHQWL010000036.1 GCA_029856155.1 Promethearchaeia archaeon | reverse complement strand
TCAGCTGTTTCAGGCATAATGGCAATATCACATTTTCCCTCTGGTTCTGCTGTAATGAAATCATAATGATATAAAAATTGTATCTCAGGTTCTTCAGATACATATCGATCTCCTACAATATTTCCCAATTCTGCTACAATATCGCTATTATTCATTTTATAAATGACCTTTTAAGCCTTGTAATTTAAATTTATAATATTTAAAGATATTGAATTAATGATATTAAAGCATTTTTGTATAGCAGTTGAAAGTTTAAGATTGATATAATAAGTTTCACATCAGAGTTTGAGCAAACATCTTAATTTTCTCTCTTATAATTTTTTCAGAAGCAAATCGGGCGTCACCTACATCCACATCAATTAGGAGCATGGGTATGCCAACTTCGTCGCGCAATGCTTCTCTTAAAATCTGAGGAACGCTTCCAAATTGTTTGCAACCTATATGTGATGTAAAGATAAAGCAATCAGCTGAATAATCTTTTGCTAGTTGGACACATTGATCAATAAAAGAGTAATAAAATTCCGCAGATTGTTTTACCATGGGAGCCTCCATTGATTTTTTTGCCATTCCATAAAGCATAGTATCTAAATCTGATTTAGTATTAATTGGTTCAGCAAAATTATAATTAAAAATATCAAATAGAATTGACATTCCTAGATGACGATCCAACCATTCTCCAAGTTCTAAATCAAAGAAGATAATCATATATGGCCAAATACTCCTAACTTTTTCCTCTCCACCATGATGTTCATTATTTTTATATCGTGTTTTTGCAATTTTTAGCATGTCATTATAATAATTTACATTTTCAGCACGTCCCGAAAAATAAATTGCTGCTGCTGCTGACATTGCGTTAAACATATTCTCTACTGGACAAGGTTTTGCTTTTTTTAATTCGAAAATTTCTAATTTCATTTTAGATACTTGATTTTCTAATTCAATAGCTTTTCGTAATTTTTCATAATCAGGTTCTTGATTGATTATTTTACCTAACTGTTCTATCCCTATTTTAATTTGCTCCCCATGGTAGTAATAACTCTTTTCCTCTTTCAAAAAAGGTAAATCTGGTGCAATCACTGGAATTTTTTTATAATAAGAAAAAAATGGATATGATGCATAGGTATTATCGCATGGAGCTGTTGGAGTTATAATAGCATCGAATTTGAATAGATCATCCAAGGTCATCCCCATTGTACCTTTCTGAGAGGTACAAGTGTGAAATGGGTGACCCCAATTAGTAATTAAATCATAATATGGTTCAGAGCCGTGCGGCAATAATGCTGCTAATAAATAGGAAACAGCTTCTATACATACAGGCACACATTCGAAGCATGAGAGATATTCCGTAGGGAAAGAGAAATGATGGCCAATTATGGGTAAACCTTCTCTTGCTTTTTGAATATATTCTTCCATTACTGATTTTAAAAGTTTTAATCCAATTCTTAATGAAGGAATTCCATGATCTGGGAGTATTCCTTCAATTAATTCATAAGTAGACGTGACTGATTCATATAGCATTTTATATGGAATAATTCTATTTTCCAATTCTGTTTTGTTTAGCAAATTCTTTCTCCTAAATTTTAATTATCATTCTTTTGAATTTTAAGATAACGTTTGGGTAAACATGCTAATTTTTTCTTTAAATGATTTTAAAGATGTCATTCTTGCATCTCCCGCATCAAATTCAATCAATAGCATTGGTATCCCCACTTCGTCGCGCAATGCTTCTCTTAAAAGCTGAGGAACTGAACCGAATTGTTTACATGCTATACTTTGTGTATATATAAAACAATCTGCTGAATAATCTTTTGCAAAATTTATACAATATTCAATAAAAGGTCCAAAAAACTCTGTGGATTGCCTCACCATGGGTAATCCCATAGATTTTTTACTCATTCCATAAAACATTGAATCTAAATCAGATTTAGTATTTATAGGATCAAAAAAATTATAGTTAAAAATATCAAATAAAACACTTAATCCCAATTCCCAATCTAACCATTCCATTAAATCTATAGAAAAAAATGTAATCATATAAGGCCAAATTGACCTAATTTTTTCCTCTCCCCCATGGTGCTTCTTATTTTTATATCTATTCTTTACCACTTTCAACATTTCTTGATGAAAATTAAGATTCTCAAGAGTTCCTGCAGTAAACATAGTCAAACCAGCTGAAATCGCATTATATAAATTCGATATTGGACTTGGTTTAGATTTAATCATTTCAAAAATTTCTAATTTTAACTTAAGAACTTGATTTTCAATTTCTATAGCTTCTTTTAATTTGTTATAATCTGGATCTTGACCAATAATTTTACCAAGTTTTATTAATCCTGCTTTAAGTTGATCAGCATAGTATTGATAGCTTTTCTCTTCTTGTAAATAAGGCATATCAATTAAAACAAGTGGAAATTTTTTTTCATATTTAAAAAAAGGATAAGACGCTATTGTACAATCACATGGAGCTGTAGGAGAAATTAGAGAATCAAATTTAAATAAGTCGTCTAGAGTCATTCCCATTGTGCCTTTTTGGGATGTACAAGTATGAAAGGGATGTCCATAACTATGCATCATATCATAATATTTCTCTGATCCACCTTCTAAAAATGTTGCCAAAAAATATGATGTTCCTTCAATACAAACGGGTACACAATCAAAACATTTAAGATATTCTGCGGGAAAGGAAAAGTGATAACCAACAACAGGAAGCCCTTCCTCTGCTTTGTTTACATAATAATTTAAAACAGATTCCATCTTCTGCATACCAATTCTCAAGGAGGGAACGCCTTGCTCAGGTAATATACCTTCAACTAATTCTTTTGTTGCTGATGTCGCATCTAATAACATTCTATAGGGAATTATTCGATTAAGATTTTTCCTTTTGTTAATTATTTATACCACCATATTCCAAAGATATTAAATCATTTCTAAGAATGCTTCTATGCGTGTTTGCAGACGAGTAGTATCTGTCTGATAAAATTCTCTATCCATGTTGAGAACAGGGATATCGAGATCTTTTAATTCGTGTGTGAAGAGCATATTATCACATCCATGCAAATCGCAATTATTTATTCTTTGTAGAATAACGCCTTCAATATTAGCCCTTTTTATCTCTTCTTTTACAAAATCAAGTCTTCTTTGATGGTCATCCATCATTCTAGGACATGACAATCTGTAATATAATCGTTTGGTAATTCTTTCTAATGGGGATTTATTAGTTTCAAGTTCAACATCATCCATAAAATTTCGAGTTCCAAAACATAATACATCAGATGCTAAAAATCCACCCGAATTTTCTATTAATTCTGTAAATTCAATATTATCCACTACACTACCTACTAAAAGTATTCTTTTTTTATTACTAATATCAATATCTTCACGTTTGGTAAGTAGATTCTTAATTCTCTTTAATTCTTCATTAGCAATATTTTTAGGAATTGAAGAATTTGCCATATTTATCTGCAATGCTTCACTACCTGTAAGCTTAGGGTTATTTTGAATTCTTAATTTGTGTATTTCTCTGAGAAGACTTCTATTTTCATTATGTATTTCTATTGATCTTTTCAATTTTTCATTTGTAATCTCAGTTATTTTAAATGCTAATTCTAGCTCTTCTTTAAGCTCTTCTACTTCTTTTTTATACCATTCAAATCCCTCATCAGTAATAACGTGAGGTAGAGCTAAATAAAATCTATGGACTTTCTTCTTAAAATTCTCTCGATTAAATACTTTAAGATCAAATAGTTCAAACATTCTCCTACTATGATCACAGCTATTACAAACCAAAAATCCATCTAAAAAATCATATACTCCTCTTAAAGCCATGTCCAGTGTTGCTCTAACAAATGAACATGTAAATCTAACCATATATATGTCTCCTAGATCAGTGTCCTTGTTTCCAGTTGCCCTAATTCTGAATGGTAATAACTCTGCAGCATAGAGTAATTCTTCTGGTATATAAGTGCAATAAAATCCTACTACTTTTTTACCTTCTTTTTGCCACTCTTCAATATAAGAATTTATTATAGAATTGGAGATTGATAATAAAGGATCATTATTTAAACTCATAAAAGAACACCTCATTTACTCATTTTATACATTTCATGCTTACCTATCATTAAACACCTTACCAATCTAATCGCGGCAATATAAGATCCTTTTATTTTAGCTTTTCCTGGAATGATGTATTTTAAAAGCTTAGCTACACCAAAAATATTGCTCTTAGAACGAATTATACTACTTATCACAGGAATAATTTTCTCTTCTTTAACATTTATAATAATTCTTGCGACAGGATCTATAGCTTTCTCTGCGTGACAATTAAAATTATTCCGGTCTGTTGTGAGAATAAAGGTAATGTATCCATCTAATTCTTTAAGGTACAATTCAATTTCTTTACCTTTATACTTTCCTACTTTCTTAAAGGGTTCGTCTTGACCATATAAATCAACCAACATTTTAGCTAATCTGGCAATATTGAGAATCTTTGTATTTCTAATTAAATTCTCAGCTCTAACATTTATATCAGTTTTTTTTGAGGTTTTGGTTTGATTTATAGCTGCCACCAATTATGTGAGATTGCAGTTAATATATTTTGAATTTTTAAGTATATAAAGATTTTATTGTCAAATCTTTTTTCTAATACTGGACTTAAAGTTCCTCAAAAGGTTCAAAACTTCTACAAATAGATTCCTTTTTTAAATATTTATTCTTTATTTGACAATGAAATATCTCCTCATTATAGTAAACACAGTTACAACAGGAATAAAGATGATTTTTCAGCTTTTTAGTTATATCCTTTAATTTTTCAGGATAAATTCCTTTACTTAATATTGTATTGAGTTTATCTTGTGGTGTTCCCGTCAATTTACAAAAGATGACCTTTGGAGAGGGAGGTTTCCATATATCAATCAAAGAGGTACCATCTACATTCTCAGTATGAGAATTTTGGTTATTATACCCACATTTACAAGATCTTTTCCTTAAAATACTTCCACACTCAGGACAGAATTCTACCAATATTCTATTATCACCTATGGTTGTATATAATAGGGTATAATTAATTAAAAAGTCTCTAATATCATAATTGCAATTAATTTGTTTGTTAATATTTATAGCTCTTTTGAAGACAAAATACTACAATCGTATTAGAAACTCAAGTTGAAAAGATTATCTTCTCAAATTTAATATTTTACTATTAATATCTATAAATAACCAGCATTAATAATGGAGAGATGTATTGAGTATTTATAAAGAGGATATATATGAAGCTAAAGAGCGGTTGAAGGCATGGTGGGATCACGAAATAATTGATCGCCCTTGTATTGCATACCATATAGCCATAGCTAACAAACAGGGCCTTAATTTCAAGGCTTTTATTGATTATATCGATCCTTGGTTTTTAGCGCAACATTGGGATGATTTTAAAATGTGTTTAGACAATTTTGAAGAAAATTTAAAATGCATAGAGTTAGGTGGTGAAGCAATTCCACGATTTTTTCCTAATTACGGTTCTGGAATTATGGCATCAGTCTTTGGAATTACTCCTAAATTCCAATCAAATACAGTGTGGTTTCAACAAGATACATCTGTGAATGAAATTGTATCTCTTCTTGAAGAAGTGGAGTTAAATCGGAATAACTGTTGGTATGATAGATTACTACGAATTACAGAATATTCTGTAAAACGATCAAATAATCAATATTCAATTGCTTTAACAGATCTCGGAGGTGTATTAGACATTCTTTCCTCCTTTCTAGGTCCGACTAACATAATTTTAACCATGAAACGAAAGCCAGATATTATTGATACTTGTCGTTCTATTATACTTGAGAAATTACTCAAAGCTTATGATGATCTTCAGACAATTATTGAGAGAAATGGTGGTGGGTGTAATACATGGTTACCAGTGTGGTGCCCTAAGAGATGGTATCCAGTTCAATGTGATTTTGCTAGTATGCTTTCACCTAAATATTTTAGGAGGTTTGTATTGCCAGATCTAATAACTCAGGCTGAATATATGGATTACGCGATTTATCATTTGGATGGACCTCTCCTCTTAACTCATTTAGATGATGTATTACAACAACCCTCAATTACAGGAATACAATGGGCTCCTGGAGCTGGAGAGGAAAATTCTAACTCAAATAAATGGTTACCATTATATAAAAAAATTCAGTCAGCGGGGAAAAATTTAATTGTAGATAATCCAGGAGAAACAACTAATTTTGCTTCTCAGCTTTATAAAAAATTGGATCCTAAAGGCTTGTTTATGCATTTAATGTTCTCTAAGAGATTAGATGCCTATTATTATATACCAGAATTTATGGGAGGAAATGGTGCAGAAGGAGATTATAAGACATTCAGAAAAGAATACCGGAGAAAAATCAAAAATTAGAAAATAAAAATACCGTTATATTTATCTATATTCGGTTTTATAGGAAAGTATCCGAATTTTTTAGTAGCTGAAATTAATATTATTTACATTTTTACAAAGAAATATTTGAATTTGGAAAAAAAAATTGGAATTAAGGTAAAAAAAGTTAATTTTTCTTTTTAATTTCAAAATTTATTTCTTCAAATTTGTTATGAATTTTTCGGTAGATTTTAAATTTACCATCATCTACCGCGTGATTTACAATTTCTTGAATCTCATTTTCATTAATAAAACTCTCTGATATTAATTTTTCAATTTTTGAATAAATTAATTCCTTAATCTTGTAGGAAAATCTGTTCTTTTTTTTCTCATTTATTGCTTCTGAAAGATCCAGATGTTCTTTATGATCCCACATATTCTGAATAAGTTCTTCGACACCTTCCCCTGAAATTGCATCAGTCATAGAAACAGGAGGTCTCCAGCCACTATGAAATACTGTATCATCAAGCATCATTTCAATTTGAACCGCTATATCTTCTCCACCTAAATCTTTTTTGTTAATATTGTACATATCACCTATCTCAATAATACCTGCTTTTTGCATTTGAATCGCATCGCCATACCCGGGAACTAAAACTACTATAACAGTATATACCAGATTATAGATATCAAATTCAGCTTGTCCGACGCCTACCGTCTCAATGATGATTACGTCCATTCCATAAGCTTCATATAATAAACTAATATCAAACACTGCCCTTGAGATACCCCCTTTACACCCTCTTGAGGCAAGACTTCTCAGAAATATATTAGGATGTAAGGATATATCTGTCATGCGAACTCTATCTCCTAAAAAAGCACCCCCACTAAAGGGAGATGTTGGATCTACGCAAATAATACCAACTGACTTTCCTTCCTCTAATAATTTTTTAGAGATTTGACCTGTTAATGTGCTTTTTCCAACACCAGGAGACCCAGTAATTCCAATTATATATGAATCATGAGTTATATCTTCAAAATGCTTAAATATCTCATGTGCTTTTTCTGGTTCATTTTCTATAATAGTAATTAACTTAGCTAAAGC
>JAHQWL010000035.1 GCA_029856155.1 Promethearchaeia archaeon | reverse complement strand
ATATAAGCCTAAGAGCGAGAATAAAAACAGTAAAATATTAAAAGTTAATATGGAATTTATATTAAATATTGAATCTAAATAGAATACAGAAGATATTAAGATGTTTCGAATCGAAAAAATTGGAGAATTCCATTTTTATCTTAAAGTATTAGGCACTTTTCCCCCCTCTGTAGCTGAGCGATTTATCGCTGAATTTAATGAAATTACAAAAGGGTTAAATAATTTCTCTTTTATAGTTGATGGATTAGATTTAATAATGCTTAATCTTAAATCATTTGAAATAATTTTGGATTTCCTTAAAAAGAATAATAACAGGCTAGTAAGATCTGCTTACATCGTTGCTGGGAATCCCGTTTTAGATAAGGAAGCTCAAATTTTACTGGATAGAGCAGATTCTCCAAAAAGAAAAATAGTAAACAATCTTGAGGAAGCAAGAAAGTGGATTGGATTAAGTAAAATAATAATCCAAAGAGATTAACCTGAAAGTTCTAATCAGTTTTATTTAACCTTTTTCTACATAAATCTATTGCTTTTGGATTGTTATCTACTCCAATCCAATTTCTATTTAATTTATTTGCTACTGCTAAGGTTGTACCCGTTCCACAAAAAAAGTCTGCTACAAGATCTCCTTCATTGGATGAGGCTAAAATGATACGTTCTAATAATTTTTCTGGTTTCTGAGTAGGATACCCAAGATATTCTTTTGATCTTGTAGATGTTTGAAAAGAGTATATATCATTCCAGACATCACCTAAAGCATTACCTGGTTTTTCATCTAAATATTGTTTTCCTCCTCGTCTTTTTCTATAGAGACGCCCGTTTTCATCTTTGTACCGGAACATTTTTTTGATGTATTCATCTTTATATGGGAGGTATTGTTTATTAAAAGTAAAAACATCAGATTTCGTGTAATAGAGAATCGTATCATGTTGTCGTACCCATCCTTTCACCTGGCTTTTAAATCCAGAAACACTCCCTACATTCCATATGATTTCTCTTCGAAAACTTTTTTTCCCAAAAATAGTATCACATAAAGGTTTTAAATCGAATACTGCATTGGGGTCACAATGACAGTAAAAACTTCCAGAGGGCTTAATAACTCGATAGATCTCTATTAATCTTTCCATCATAAAATCTAAATACTCATCTAGGGAATGCCATAAATCAGAAAATTCCTTATAATCCACCCCACTAAAAAAAGGTGGATCTATATAAATTAAATCAATAAACTCGTTAGGGATATTCTTTAAAAATTCTAGATTTTCTGCTAGATAAACTGCGTTTAATTTCATGTGAAAATTAAATAACTATTGAAATTACTATATATTATGGAAAAAGATCGATTAAATAAGAAGTTCTTGGATGAGTTCAAGGAATATGATTTTTCACGTATTAAAGAAAATAAAATCTATTTAATAGGATCTGCAAGATTTAAAGATTATTTCATAAAAATCGAATCAATTTTACAAATAGTATATAATAAGTTAGTTTCTATCTGTTCTATCGATGGTCTTTTAAACAAAAAGGAGTTTTCTACAAAGGAATGGGATATCCTACAAGAAATTGCTTTAACTAAATTACAATTTCAAGAAGCTATTTTGGTCCTAGATGTTAATGGTTATATTGGAGACCACACAAGAGAGGAGATAGACTATTTTAATAGGAAATTGAAAAGGCCAATATATTATTTATCAAAATTAAAAGAATCTATTTAGCGATATATCCAATTTAGTACACTTTTTTTTATCACTTTGTCGAGATAAATCATTAAATTGATTAACTCGCCATATTTTAAATTAAAGATTGAATTTAATTTGTAGATATTTCAAATTGTAATTACAAATCACACACTTAAAGGTATAAAATCAAAATGGAATTGTTCCAAGTTTTTTGGGACGATCGTAATAAATTATTTTTAGAATTTAAAAAAAATGAAGAAGAACAACTCTTATTTCTTCCTGAAAAAATAAAACGATTAACAATGCAATTTGAAATTTCAAAACAAGAGCTTCATCATAATCAACCACCATATCTAATTGCCATTAAAAGATTATATCACTCATCTGAAACTTTATCATTTTCGATCGAACTAGATGAATTGAAAAATACTGAAGGATTACATATTAAAATTCTAAGATTATCAATTTTTCTATTTTCTGGTCAAAGATTTCAATACTATTTTGAAGAAAGTTTCAAAATCTCTGATATTTGGGTTAATGATGATTGTTATAATGGGTTTGAATTTGAAGATTTACAATCAAAAAGAAGAATTAAAGGTAAAATCACTCAGGAGAAAATATTCCAGGAAATAAAAACTAGTATCCATGAGAATACAGAAAAAAGAACTTTACTTTATCGCAAGAGCAAAATAGAAAAATCTTCCGAAGAGGATTCTCTAGCATTATTAATAAGTGAAGGCAATAAGACATTAAAAAGAATAGAGCAAGCCTTACAGAATTTATCGTTTTCTTTTCAAAATACATCTCATAATACTATTCAATATATTCCTTCAGTTCCAAATAGAAGAGGATCTGAACCAGGAATTGAGAGAATTAAACTTCCAACAGGGTCGGCTTTAATACAAGGACAAATATCTTCTAGTAAATTAATGGTTATTAAAGAGATGAAATCAATCTTTAAAGAAAACGTAGAACAAAATTCAGAATTTACTATTCAAGGTATACTAAAACCATTATCTGAAGAAGAATTAAATGCAATGAGACCTAGTGATGAAGACTTAAAGAAAAAAGAAGAAGAAGCTATTAAAAACCAAATTAGAAGACTTAAAAAACAAGAGGATAAAGAAATTCATTTAGAAAATTTGAAACCACCAGAACAATAATAAAATTTTATTTGGTCATAAAAACTATATTTATTATCAAATCTATAAGAGATAAAAGCTATTACTTTATGAGAAATCTTTAACTATATACCAATATTGGCATATCAAAAAACACAATTAAATCGAGGTTAATTAAAATTTTATTGAATTACTTCATAGGTACAGCAGGAAGTGGAAAAAGTACTCTTACTGGAGAAATAAAAGACTATGTTGAGAATAGAAATCCAGAAATCTCTGCAATAACGTTAAATTTAGATCCGGGTGTAAGAGTATTGCTTTACCAACCTGATATTGATATAAGAGATTATATTGTACTTGAGGAGGTTATGGACCAATATAGTTTAGGACCAAATGGAGCAATGATTTTAGCCTCTGATTTAATGGTGAATTATCTTGATGATTTAAAGGACGAAATTGATGAGTATAATCCCGATTGGATATTTGTAGATACTGCGGGACAGCTTGAACTTTTTGCTTTTAGAGAAACGGGACCATTGATAGCGAGTACTTTAGGTTTTGGCTCTATTCAAAGAGCAGTTACCTTTCTTTTTGATTCAAATTTTGTACTTAGACCAAATGGATTTATTTCCACATTATTACTTGCTGCCTCTGTTCAATTTCGATTTAAAAATATTTCTCAGATAAATGTGCTCTCTAAAGTAGATCTATTAGATGAAGATCAAATCGATATGATTGTTAATTGGAGCCAAGATTTTCGAGCTCTAGAGGATTCTACGAATGAACGTGAAAAAGGTTTAATTAGAGAATTATCAATGTTAATTTCAGAAGTATTTATTCAATTAGGATCAACTTCAGAATTAATACCTTGCTCAACCAAGGAAGAAAAAGGTTTAGAACTGTTATTTGGATATTTACAAAGAATTTTTGATTCTGATAACTCTAAATTCTATTAAATTCATCAAAATTTAAATAAAAATGAAAATAATCGGTCCTATTGCTGGTATTGGTTCAAGATTACGTCCATTTACCTTAAGTAAGCCAAAGGCGTTCTTAACTGTTGCGGGTAAAACTGTTTTAGACCATATACTTCTTAAATTTAGTAATACATTTGATTCGGATACAGAGTTAATATTAATCGTGGGTTATAAAAAGCAACGAATAATTGAGTATCTCAAAAATCATTATAGCGATAAATTTAAATTAACTTTTATTGAGCAAATTCCAAGAGGATACATAGAAGGCGTACCATATTATTGGGGTTTAGGAGAAGCAGTCTATTTAGCTCATACTAGGTTCAAAGAATCAAAAATGAAAACTGTAGAACAAGATAAAAGAGAGGGCTCTCTTATTTTTCTGAGTGATATGATACCCATTGATGAATTTTCATATCTACTTTACAAATATTGGGAATCCGATGTAGATGGAATAATAACCGTAATGAAAGTACCCAAGGAGGAAGCTAGTTCTTATGGTGTTGTAGTTGTAGATAACAATAATTTAATTAAAAAACTTGTTGAAAAACCAAAAGATTTTGTCTCAGATTTAGCGATTGCGGGACCATATTCATTTTCAAAAAGTGCAACTTTAGCACTTTTTAGAAATATCAAAAAATATCTGGATCAGAGAACCCCTGATTCTAAAGAAGTGTATTTGACAGAAAGTCTACAGGATCTAGTGGATCAAGGGTATAAAATCGCTGCTGTTGAATTAAAGCAAGGAATTTTGGACTTTGGACGTCCATCTGAACTTTTAAAGGGAAATAGATATCTATTACAACAAAAATCTGTAATTTCCAATGATTTTCACACTTTGGATATCACGATTGAGAGATCATACATAAAAGATCCTGTTTATATAGGAGAACATACAAAAATAATAAATTCTGTTATTGGTCCATATGTTTCCATAGGTAATAATTCAAAAATTGAAAATTGCATTTTAAAAAATAGTGTTATTGAAGAGACAACACATCTTAATAATATTATATCACAAAACTCTATTATTGGGAGTTATGTAAAGATTGAGAATATTAGTAAGAATAATTTGATAATTGGAGATAAAAGTGTTTATTAAATTGCATTCAAATAGTTTTACCTTAAAACTTGAAAAGTAACAGTTATAACTTCTATATATTATAGTTAAATATTAATTATAGAAATATTAAAATACTACATAATAATAACAAGAAATTGATTAACTTTAAAATAAAAAAAATACAATTTTAATGATCAATTATGCCATATCATATTGCATTTGATATTTCTCACAAACCGAGAGGGAGAATTGATGAAAATCTTACTGAACTCAGAGATTATTTAAATTCAAATGATTTTATTTGTTATAATTATTTAGAAGTACCGATCACAGAGGAATCATTAGCACCATATGATATTCTTGTGTTTGTATGCCCAGATTTTGCCAGAATCTCTTCTTTTGAAATAAATGCTATCGTAAATTGGGTCAAAAATGCTGGAGGGGGATTACTATTATTATCTCACGCAGGCGGAGACAAAGGTCGGGGGAGTAATTTATCTGAAATATCAGAACAATTTGGAATTGCTTTTGAAAATGATCAAGTATTAGATGAGCGGATTAACTTAGGAATAGAAAATATACCTTTAATTTCTGTATTTAATATCCCTCATCCTATTACTGCGGATATAGGTACCCTATGTTATAGATCAGGATCTTCACTTTCGATTATTGGAAGTGGTGCGTTTTCAATTGCAGATTCAAATGATACCTCTGAACCCTTTTCATGTCCTCTTATCTGTGTATCAGAACCCGAAAAGGGACGGGTTTGTTGTATTGGAAGTTATGAATTATTTAGAGATAAGATAGGCGGAGGTTTTCAATGTAATGATAATCCACAATTAGCACAAAATATTTTTAAATGGCTTGTCTCTGATTTTCGAATGGAATTGAGAGCAAATGAGGATGTTCCCATTCCTATTCCTCAAACATCTGTAAGTACACAAAAATTATCAGAAGAACAAGAAATTCCTGTGACTTATACTCCTACTAATCAAAGATCAATAGATATTGATTTTTCAATGAAGATTTCTAAAAAGAGTGAATTGGTAGAATTATTAAAAATATTTCAAAACCAAATTAATACTATAAAATCCACAGTTGATAAATTAATAAAAAAGGCGATAGATTCAGATGATGAAATATTTGAGCTAGAAAATTCAGAAAATAAACAAGTATCTGAATCTTCTCAAATGATTAATTTAAATGAACAAACTGAAGATATCCTTACGGATATTTCTGAAGAAATAAGTAAGCAAGAGATCGAAGATATTTTTCTTCAAGAAGTGCCATCTTTAACAGCCCTTCCACCAAAACCAGAAAGATTGAAAAAAAATGAAACTGAATTAAAGCCTCCTCCTAAGCGTAATATTAAAATAAAAGATAGATCTAAAAATGAGTTAAAAGATGAAAAGGAAGGTTTAAAAACAAAATTAAGTTCAGTTCAAAATTTATTGAAATTTATTGATAAAAAACACTCATCAGGAAAATTAAACGATGATGAGTATGTTAAGCGTTCAAAAAAACTCCAACATGACCTTAAGAAAACGAAAAAAAGAATGGATATAATTGATAAACTTTTAGAAAAGTAGCTAAAATAATATCAAGTAATCATCTTAATTCAGCCACTCAACTGAATAATATTTAATAAAAGAAAAATTAAGGAATATTTCAAAAAAACCTATTTAATTACATCTGTGATAAAGCAGGTTTCAACAATTTTTACACCCTTAATCTGAGAAATCTTTTCTTCAATTAAGGGATTGAAATTTTCAATGGAGGGAATTTCTACTCTCATAAATAGCCCACAATCCCCTGAAAGTCTCCAGATATCTGTAATTTCTTCAATTTCTAATAATTCTTTTAAAATTCGTTTAATCTCTTTGAAATCCGGCTCGACTTTTACCGTAGCCCTTGTACGAGGTTTATTATCAACAATATATTCTATAGTAAATCTTTTTATTATTCCATCTTCTGTTAATTTTTTAACTCTTCTTCTTATAGTGGCTTCGGTCTTACCCACATTTAGAGAAATGTCGTTAAATGACATCCTACTATTTTCTTTTAATAATTCCAATATTTTCAGATCTACGATATCCATGAAATCACATTCTTATTTTTATATTCTTTTTTAATAATAATTTTTTTAATTAATAAATATAATGAATTATTTATTAAATTTTATTTATCAAATCTATAATTTTATTCTTTTTTTGCAAAATTTTGTATATATTGTTATAAGAGTATGTATGAAAAACCTTATTTAGTTTTATTAATCTATTAATATTAAGTAAATTTTTTTCTTTTTCCATCATACAATAAATCATTACTAGACATTTTAAATCTTGAAATAAAATCATTCAAGTCTTATTTTTTGTATAATAATAAAATCCTTTTTACATCATTATAAGCTTATACTATGCTAACTGATAAGACAACACCTAAAAGCTTTATATAAGGTTATAGCTTAGAAGAAGATGAAAATTGTAAACGATGTTTCATTAAATTTCATAATCATACTTGATAGAAAAATTAGAAAAAAAAATAAAATTCTCTTAGATTCAGTTCCTTTTTTCTTATCTCTTTTTAAATAAAGATAGTAAAACAATACCTAAGACTCCAATAACTGCGATAATACTTCCACCTATTAAGAATCCGAAGTAAATATTATTCCCTAGCGTATAATGGTCTACAGGAAAATTAGCTTCTAATTGAGCTATAGGAACTGCAAAATTTTCTCTGATATTTACTAACCAATCTAAAATTGCATCCATTTGGTTATCGGTCAGTCCAAAATGATTCATTAAATAATCATAATTTAAATCTCCTACTTTCATTGCCCTAAACCAAATCGAAATCCCCTTATAATGAATTAGGGATAATTCTTCTTCCGCTGACCATAATTGTGCTGAGATTGTCTCATTGATATTTGTACTCGTTGGAAGTCCTAGTTCCCATCCACTAATTAAACTTAGACCTAATATTGGGCCTAGATCAATCCCACTTGGAAAGAGTGTTCCATCAGACCATTGATAATAGAACCCCAATTGCGCATAAGTCGACATTGTGGTTGCGGTATAAATATATGTTACTTCCGGTGTTACATCATATCTAAATGAAGTAAATAACCAGGTTGTGATTAAATCTAATTGTTTTGTAGTCAAATTAAAAGTTCCAATAATCTCATTTTGAGCAGTTGTATCTCCTTGATATGCATTCATCCATTTTACTATACCTTTTATATGAACTAAAGATGAGTTATTTGATGTATTAAATAGAGCAGTTGCACTAGTTAATGAAATATTCGATTTTGTTGGAATTCCTACTTCAAATCCCTTAACACCTGCACTTAAATTAATTCCTTCACTATAATGCGTACCATTAGCCCATTGTTCCATGAGTAAAATTTCAGCATAATCTAATATCTCCATTCCACTACCAATCGGGTGCGGAAGCGGAAATATTAATGGAACCAAATTATTTGCAACTATATTCACTAACCAATTAAAAAGAATGTCCATTATCAAATCATCTAACGCAAAATTTGTTTGTAACTCCAACCTCAAGGATCCTGAATTTACGGAATTTCCAGCTATAGCAAGATACCACATCCAAACTCCAATATCATTAGTAAAGGAATAATTATTTAGAGGATCCCATAAATCCTTAGTAGTTTGTAATGTAATATTTGTAGGGATTGGCCTACCAGCTTCTAAACCCACTACATTCGCCGTAATATTTTCGCTAAACAAGT
The DNA here is from genome assembly GCA_029856155.1 of Promethearchaeia archaeon. Classification (GTDB taxonomy): domain Archaea; phylum Asgardarchaeota; class Lokiarchaeia; order Sigyniarchaeales; family SOKP01; genus Loki-b32. Next base: position 38,240 of record JAHQWL010000035.1, on the reverse strand, counting down.
TCAAATTAAATCCTGAGGATACCATTGAAGCATTAGCCCATTGACTATAAAATATTAGTTCCGTAAAAGCAGTTAAATTTAAAGGGGCATACTGAGATTTCACAATTTCATCAAACAAGTGTGTTGTTATGTATGCTGAAAGATTCTGAAGCTGACCAGATGACCAGTTGCAATAATAAGCATTTTCTATTGAATTTCTATAATCTGAAATATTTGCCTTAGCATAAGAATAAAATTGAAGCCAATTTATAACACCTGTTCCTAATTCTAGGTCAGTTAATAATCCGGGAATACCGAAATCCCCATCTAATAGTCTAGCCATAGTAATCAAACTATAATTAAGAGCATATGACCCCGTGGTCATATATTCTGAAACACCTTGTATTGTAGAGGAAAAATCATCTTGAAATGTATAATTGTTGAAGAATGCATTCATAGCATTAGTAGTTGTAGACTTATTAACCTCTATAACATCATCTATTGCATTACTAATAGCTAAAGCAGCTCGAGATGCATTAATAAATTTTGGCAACTCTATAAGTGTAGTATTTTGAAGATATAAAAGAGTTGTGGGAATACCTTTTATTAATGCCCATTCTTCTGTTATAGGGATTAGTCCATTAGAGAGGCTCTCAAGTGTCTCTGAAACGCCTAAACTAAGATAATCTTCTTCGATAGCGATTAAAGCCTCCTCTTCAACAACAGATAAAAAAGGAGCAACTTTTGAAGAAACTTGATCAGTGAGATAACCTTTAATAAACAATCCAGTTGGTAATATTCCTAGTCCAATAACTAATATAACTACTGAAAGGTTTAATTTTGATTTATGTTGCATAATAAATATTTTGAATTGTATACTATTATTAAATATTTCCACTTAAAATCCATTGAATCTTATTATTTCTGATTTATTCCTCCTATAGTAATCTTCAATTAATTTTATTAAAATTAATTAATCATTTATTATGAAAAATCTTTTTATGTAAAATAAAACTTTTTAAGGAGTCCATATTAAAATGAATAACATGGAGAACCTAACAATTTTAAAGTTATTTATACCAATTGCCGTTTTGTCTAGTATCTTTTCAGGACCTTTTTACAATCTCTTAATGTTTTTGAATCCTCACGTTCTTGAATCTCATTGGTCAGTTTTTGTTTACATCGTTCCAATTGCGAGTTTAATGGCATTAAGTTTTATATTATTTTCAATTATATTCATAGTATCAATGAGATTCTTGGATAAGATAACTAAAGAACCTTTAATAATATCTGCTATAATAATAATAGGATATAGTTCTATATTTGCAGGTTTATTATGGACATGGGAAATAATTATTCTAGTTTTTCTTATCTCGAGCTCTTTACTTGCATATCTTATTCCCGTTCTGATTAGATTTATATCAACCAAATTACAAAATGAAACTGATCGAAGCAAACTAGTTTTCCCAATATGCTCTTTAATTTGGCTTATTATCTCATTTACATTATTTTTCACTATTGGAGATGCGTGGAGAACTCTTTATTTCGTAACTGGTATAATTAACATTTGTGCATCATTCACAGTAGCATTCATTTGAAATCCCTCTCTACTATACTTAATAATAAATTTTAAAGAGGGATGCCACTTTTAAAAGAGATAAAGAGTGGAATTTAACAGGAGAGATCATCTACTTTTTTTCCTTAATACTTAACCTCTAAGAAAAAGAATATTAATATTATCATTATTATTATTATTCATACATAAATTCTTTAATTACATCATGAAAATGATAGAATGGGTAAAACAATGTCAAAAGAAATACCAGAAAAAGTAAAAGAGTCTCTGAGGTCTATTGGTCTTACTGATTATGAGATTTCTATATATCTCACTTTAATAAGTAAAGGTCCTATGGATGCTAGAGAACTTTCTGAAGCGTCTGGAGTCCCCTATTCGAGAATCTATAACATTCTAACTCAACTTGAGAAAGAAAAATTGTGGATTATAAAAGAAGAAGAGTCTCGTCCTTCTCGCTATTTTGCTAAAAGTCCAGATGAAGCTTTAATTATTGCCAAGAAGCAATATAATACTAGTTTCGATGATTATTCGAATAAAATTATTCATACATTAACACCAATTTATCAATCTCATGATACTCCTATTAAGATTGCTTTATATATTCATCGTGGAAGGGATGTATGTATTAATAAAGTTTTATCCTTAATTAATTTAGCAAGAACATCCATTTATCTTGTTTCTGCAAAATCTGAATTTTTAGAAGTATTTTATGAAGATATGAAAAAAGCTAGAGCACGAGGTGTAACTGATTTGCGACTTCTTGTAGAGGCAGAAGCATTAAAAGATAAAAAGTTCAGAACTCTGATTAAAAAGTATAACTCACTTTGCGAGATAAGATGGAGAGATCAAATTTTCGGTAGTGCTGTCATTATTGATGAAGGAGAAGATGCGTTTATTGTGCTTTCTGAGAGTTTTTTTCCTAAAAAAATGTCTTATTTTGGAATTTTAACAGACCATGTGGCTTTTGGACCTGCTTCCTTATATTACTTTGACTATCTCTATAAATCAGCAAAAGATGCAGATATGGACTAATTCTATGATTTTGTATAATGAAAAAGAAAATTTTCACCATTTAATACTTATAGCATTTTCTGGGCATACATCTATACATTTATAACAGCGTGTACAAACAGATGGCCAAATTGCTGTAATTTTCCAATGTTTTGGGTCATACACATTTTCTTCTTTATATTTTAAATCTTCATGTCTTAAAAACACACAAGGGTCACATACATTTAGGCATTTTGCACAATCTCTCGGATCAACCTTTCCCTCAGAGCCGCATTTTGAATAATCAATTTTTATTTTTGTTTTTCCCATAAAACCACCTAAAAATGTCCATCAAATCCATGAAATTCTTGCCTTGGTATAAGCTTTAGAGCGTCATGTTTACAAGCATGACGACAGACTCCACATCCAAAACACTTATTGTAATCAATTATAACTCTCTTAATAGATGGGATATAACGTATAGCACTCCATTGGCACATAGATACACAAGCTTTACACCCTTGACAATTATCTTGATTTAATTCAATTATGTATTCTGCTTTAGACATTATCATTAGATCAAAATCATTTCTTAAGCGCAAAGCACCACATTCTGGGCTCTCACAATTACATATAGCATTTATATATGGATAAGGTTGATACCAAACAGTAGATACTAATCCATTTTTATTATGTTGTTCTATTCTTTCCATTGCTTCTTCTCGAGATATCCTATGTGCTCTCTCTTTAGGTATAAATCTTGGAAGCTTTTCCAAAACTTCTGAAAGCACTCCAAAATTAATACAACACTGATAATTTACGCCTCGTTGCATTTTACGACACATGCAATAGGTTTCAACTATCGGTTCTGCTGCTAGATTTGCGAGAATAATTTGAGCGTCTTCCATAGGTATAACCTGCCCAATATGACCATCTGCTCTAATAGGATTCGGATGTTTAACAGCTCCGTGTATCATTCGTTCAACACTCCATCGAAGAATTTTTCCAATTAACGGCATCTGTAATTTGTAGCCCAAACCTTTTGAAGATAATCCCGCAATTTTTCTGATATATACCGCTTCAAAATTCATCCACTGCTCAGTTAAATATTCTCGAAGATTGTGTTCATCAGCAAGCTGATCTGAATAATTTCTTGCATTCATGTACCATTTTTTTCCGATTCCATGTTGCATACACCATTTACACATTTTTATTTTCCCCTTAATATCTTTAAAATTTTTAACCTTTTTTTTAGATTAAATGTTAAATTATATATAACTTTTAATTTTAAATATTAATTTTTTTATTTTGAAAAGTTATTAAAGACTCAATCATATTCAGCTCAATACTGAATTTGTATCTTGATGTTTAAGCTCGGCTCACATTAATTTTAGTATTTAAATATCATATTAATTTAAAAATAGTTTTTTATAGTAACAGAGGAAATATTATATTAAAACTTGAAATTTAAAAAGGCTGGATCAATTGGATTTGAATATTTTCTTAAAAGATGGAACTCAGTTTAAAATGACGATCCTTAGACTCATAGAATGTGGAATTAATCAGAAAAAATTTTTTATCGAAAGCGCAAAAGAAGGTCGTATTGAATTTCCTATTGAAAATTTGAGTGGTTTTAGGATTGATCGTCCAAAAAGTCATAGAACCGCTTATGAAGATGATAGTACCGTGTTATATACTGCAATTGGAATTCTCTCAAAACATTTAATATAGTCATTGATACTATAATTCATTCGATATATCCCAATAGTTGAAAAAGTAATAATATAAATAAAAAAGTTTGAAAGTTAAGAAGGTTGGATGAAATGGATTTGATAATTACCTTAAAGGATGATACTGAGCATAAAATGAGAATTTATAGACTCAGGCACTGTGGAATCAATCAGCAAATATTTTTTATCGAAAGTGATAAAGAAGGACGCATTGAATTTCCAATTAATTCTTTAGACGGTTTCAGAATTGATCGTCCTAAAAAACTAAGCATAGCTGCGGAAGAGGGTGATGAAGTTGTGTTAAATGCTGCAATAATAAGTCTCTCTCATTTCTTATCTTAATTCTTATTTTTTTTTATTCTATATGATGCGTTCTTAAATGCTCCATCATACCCGAACCAATTTCACCTGTATCAAAATTTTTCATGAATACCATCTGCTCAAAAAGTTCAGTATAACCACCTTGAAAGCTCCTCGCAAACCTTATAAATGAATTCTTTTTAATTCTCTCTGCTTTAATTGTATAAGAATTATCCTTTTTATCTGTAATAAAATAAGTAGTTGCAAGGGGACTATTAAATTGATCGTCATCATTACATGTTTCAATTTCTAGAGAAGATAATGGAATATTTCCCTCATTATTTGATGTATGCCCTGATAAATCGATTTGGTTGCCAAAATAATCTTTTCGGAAAGTACATGACCATCCTTCGAATTGGAAATGACCTGCATACCATTTATCAAATTGATGCCAATCACGATATCCCCAGCTCTTATCACGTTGTCCATATCCATTAATTTCAATCTTTTTATTATCTTTCAATATTAATTCTCCTATAATTTTCCCTGATGCTTCAAAATGTTGGTGCCATGATGCAGAAGAATCAATTCCAAAAGAATAAGTAGGAAATCTCGTTTCAAATGTAAGTTTGAATTTTAATTTACGTGAGTTATAATCGATTTGCCAAACCTTAAATGGTTCAATTAGTTTATATGAAAGCTTTTTATCTTCGAGCATTGAATTAATATTATCTTCATAATGAAGAAGTGGTGGTTCTTTATAATAGACTTCATTTCTTCCTTGTAAAAAGAGCAAAAAAACAAATTCTCGCCGCTTTTCGTTAGGAACAAAACCTATGGTCGAAAAACCAGAAATTTCATTTTGAATATCAACCCAATTAAAATAATATGATTCTCGCCATTTTGATTCGCTAGTAGGTTTATGAAGAAGCTCATCTGCTTCTGTTAACCTTGACTGTGAATCCTTAGTATTCATATTAGCTAATCCTCTGGCAATAAATAAAGAGATGGTCCTTCCCTTTTTTTCTTTCCCCTACTTCTGAAAAATCTTGGAATGCCTTGATCAAAATCACTTTCCATGAATTCTGGTATATATTTATTCATTGTTCTTTCTGTTAGATCCCAATTTATTTCATCGGTTATTCCTACAAAATTTGTATATCTAGCATATCCATAGCAATAAGCGTAAGCCCCAGCAATTAATCTCTGTTTTCTATCCCATTTTGAAAACTTCAAGTACAATTCCTTATTTGCCTTTACAGCGTAATCATTAAACGCATCTAAAACATCAAAATCGAGCGGGATCACATCGTTTGCGTCTCTAGTTAGCATTGCCGCACCTGTTATATTATCTGTAAAATCAATAGGTTTTGATTCTAGAGATGCAAATTCATCCAATTCTATTTCAACATTTTTTAAGCGAAGAACAAATGCAATATTCGTATATGGTGCCGTTGCGTCAGTTGCAGACCAAGGAAAATGAGGTTTATCACCATCGTACAAATGCAATATTTCTCGAAAAACTAAAATTTCATTCTCATCTACTCGATAGGGTCCATGATCACATAATTTTGCTCTCGCTTCACATTCATCTATGTATGAAATCAGTTCTAAGTTTGCCATAGTTCTTTTAATTTTCATAGCTTGTTCTTTAGAAACATCTTTAATATTATTTAATGTCCAATCGATATCCGATTGGTTTAATGCAATATTTTTCTTTGCTGAATCATTTACAGATAATTTATTATTTGGAAAATAAGAGGATGCTAATCTTCTCCAGAAATCTAATATGAACATAGTTTGCTTTCTTTTTTCTTCACTTTCGCTTTTCGGATCTTCATTATTTCTATAGATCTCGCCCATTCGACCCGCCATATAATATAATGGTATATAGAAAATACTAAGAGCTTGGATCTCTGATAAAATCTTCCGACTTTCTTTTCCCATCTTTTCTGGAGTAATTTTTTCTGATACTTTTTTCAAAATATCATAGAGCATGTCATAAGCATTATAAAAAGAGACACAAATATAAGCAGTAACGGGAAATAGTTGTGATTCTAACAAACCCCTCTTTGAAACTTGGTAATCAATTATTTCAGATACATGAGCAATTAATTCATTAGTTTCTTTAATATTCATATCGCTATTCTCATAAAATTTTGGTTATTGATTAGTAATTTCAACTTATTAATATTTATAATTAATAATTGAATCTCATATTTTTAAAAAAATTTAAGTAATATATAAAAAATAAAAAATCATTTAACTACAATATAATAGGATCTCTTAGGGATATCTCTTATGGAAAAAATCGGTGAAGGTTTATCTTGTTCGTCAAAATCTGAAGTTACTGGAGAATTAGCTTATATTCAAACAATAGAAGATGTCATTAATCTATTTGATGAAGCTACTGGAAAAATTTGTATTGTAGAAGATGCCGGAATCACAACACTTAGCCCAATTATATCCGATTTGGTTGGTACTATATGTACAAAAGGTTCTGCAGGTTCGCATTTAGCTATAGTTTCTAGAGAATTTGGTTTGCCTTGTATTATGGGCATTAAATTTCTAATAGACGATATCTCATCATTAGATGGGAAAACAGCAAAAATCGTTCATGATGAAGATGATAATGGGATTTTATATTTACTTGATTAATGACTAAATTATTTTACACTCGATTCATTTTTAATTAAAAAATGACTTATGTAGAATTTTTAACTAATGTAAGCCCAAATCTGAGCTTATTTGGTGGCAAAGGGTCAAATTTAATAAATCTAATTAAACTTGGAATAAATGTTCCATTGGGATTTATTGTAAATACACTTGCCTTTAAAAGATTTCTTGAAAATTCTCCTGTAAAAGAAGAAATTTTCAATAGATTCTCACTAGATTATCAACCTAAAGATGTTTTAAATATATCTAAAGAAATTAAGAACTTATTTCTGAAATCTCAAATCCCCCCTGAGGTTATTAAAGAAATTAAAAAAGCATTTGATATTACTTGTAAGAATGTTGGGAAAAAAGTCTCATTTTCTGTTAGGTCTTCAGCAAATATCGAAGATTCAATTAAATTCTCATTTGCAGGACAAGCAGAAAGTTACTTAAATATTATCACTTTTGATGAGATACTAGAATCGGTAAAGAATTGTTGGATCTCTTTATTTACTCCAAATGCATTACTATATCTTCTACAGATAAGAAAAAGTAATACGCAGATTTTGTTAAAAGACTTAGAAATGGCAGTAATTATTCAAAAAATGGTCAATTCTCAAGTTTCAGGGGTTTTATTCACAGCAAACATAATAAATAATTCAAAGAATGAAATGTTGGTTAATTCCACTTGGGGACTTGGCGAAACTATAACAAGTAATTTAATAATCCCAGATCTATTAATTATAAGCAAGAATAAGTTTAGTATTATAAAAAAGGTTATAGGAGAAAAAGAAAAAATGTCTATTCCTAATCCTTCTGAATCTTCTACAACTTTAATAGCAACTAAAAAAAATCTCCAAAAAGTATGTTCTCTTGATGATTCACAACTTTTTAGACTCTATAAACTTGGATTAAAACTTGAAAAAAGTTTCAATTATCCTCAAGACATTGAGTGGGCAATCGAAAATGATATTCTCTATATTTTACAGAGTAGACCGATTACGACTTTAAGAGAAAGGAAAACCGATAGAATTTAAAAAAAGATAAAAAATTGATTATTTTAAAAAAGTTCGCTTTCCTAAATAAATAAAAAGCTCAGATAATTCATAAAGCGTTAAGGGCATTACTACTTGAGCCATACTTGTGCGAATTTCTTCCTTATCTTTCCCTGAAAGTATTATTTTTTTTATATCTTCAACGTAATCATCCATATTCAAAAATAGTATTTCAATTTTATCTACTCCCGTGAGTTCTTCGATGTCTTTATCTAAATGTTCCTCAACATCATTCAGTAATCCTAGTTTTAACTTGGGGTTTAAATCATACTTTTTTATGAGGCGATTCATTTCTTCAATGATAATATTTAAACTTAAGTTCCAATCAGCATTTTCTTTATATTTTGGAATCAATATCTCACTAATTATCAGCTCAAAGAGAGTAGTTGGTGCTTTTTTATCAAAATCTACCTCTATTCCCGTACTTAATTGTAGTTTTTTTATTTCTGTCATATCACTCCTCAACTTGATTGAATATTTTTGTTAATCCTTATTAATTAATGGACTAAGTTATAATAAATATTTTTATTCTTAAAAAATAAAAAATTAGTAAAAATTCTTTTTCTTAGTATCAATAGGTTATAACAATTATTCGCTAGATTGTGAATCTATAAATTTTTATTCTTAAACAAATATATCAAAAATACTGTATTTTAATAAAATTAATTAAAAACCATTTAATGATTTGATCTATGAATAAATTTGAAAAAGCTCAACAAATCCTCCAAGAAATAAATGGAGATGGTTGGTTAATAGTTTGTGATGAAGATAATGATATTCATTCTCGTTATTTATTAGGAGTTGGTTCTCATGCTCTTCATGCGATTTTTATTGATGCTGATGGGAATCATAAAGTTCTTCCTGTAGTCATGGAAGCAAATATGGTTAAAAATTCTCTTAAGAAAAAGGGGATAACCGCAGAAGTAATTCCGTTTAATTCTACAAGCGAATTTATTGAAAAATTAAAAAATTTCGTTAATAAACCAAAGATAGCTCTTGATTTTGGAGAGAATATTTTTCAGGAGAATACAACTTCATATGCAGATTACATACCATTTGGTACTTATTCAGCACTAAAAAAGTTAGCACCAAATACAGAGTTTATTTCAGCAGCGCCTATAATATATGAACTTAGATGTGTTAAATCTACAGAAGAATTAAAAGATTTGCGAAATGTATGTAAAGCTACTATTGAATTGCTAGAAACAGTTCCAGATTTCGCAAAAGTCGGCATGACTGAACGAGAAGTAATGGCAAAATTAGAATATGAATATGCAAAAGTAGGTAAACCCGCTTTTCCGGCAATCGTGGGCACTGGAGAACATTCTGCTGACCCGCATCATAACACTTCAAATGAAAAAATAAAGCCGGGACCTCTTCTAATTGATACCGGTATGCAAATTGATGAGATGTGTTCTGACATTACTTGGACTTATTGGGTGGGTAGTAATCCTTCAGAAGAATTCATAGATGCGTACAACGCACTTTATGAATCAAAAGAAATTGCTAATAAATATTATACTGATGGCACCCCAAGTCGTTTACCTGCAATAAAATGTCGCGAATATTTAGCTGAAAAAAGTTATGATCATGAGAAATTGTTCTTTCATGGATTAGGACATGCACTAGATTTCGAAGCACACGGTGTAGGTCCTCGAGTAAGTTCGAAAGCACCTGAACATTCTATATTAAAAGAGAATATGGTATATACAAATGAACCTGGTTTATATTGGATTGGTAAATGGGGTATAAGACTAGAAGATGATCTTATAGTTGGTAAAGAAAAATGTGAACAAGTAACTTACAACCCTAAAGATCCTCTTTTAATCTAATTCATAGTTTTTAAACGGTGAAAATATTATACATTAATTTTTCATTATTTCTTAAAGTAGTTATTTCAACCATAAGTTTTTTATAGTTGATTTGTCACAGAATAAATATAAATAGTGAAAAGATCTTTCCTATTATAGCGAATCTATTAATAAATTTATAATTTGAAAGTCATTTTTGATAGGTATTAAAAATGAAAATAAACAAAAAATGGTTTTCACTTGTTTTTGCTGTTTGGATATGCTTGCTTCTTTTAATTGGTCCGACAGCCTTTAATGAGATTAATACGAAAATCGACAGTGATTCTAATCAACTTCATAATTCAATTACATCAACTAATCTTTCATATTACACTTGGGGTGGAAGTGGTTCGGAATCAGCATGGGATATCGCTAAAGATTCTTTAAACAATTCCTATGTAGTTGGACACAAAGGTTATTTAGGAGTAAGTGATTTTAATCTATGTTTAATAAAATTCAATTCTTCTGGAGTGGAATGGAACAAAACGTTTGGTGGAATTTATGCAGATTTTGGTAGGAGTATCGTATTAGATTCACTTGATAATATATACATCGCAGGATACACTGAGAGTTATGGTGTCGGCGGTTCTGATATATGGTTGCTAAAAATCAATCCTAGTGGTGTTGTAGAATGGAACCATACATGGGGAGGAATGAACGAAGACATTGGATGGAGTATTACTCTTGATTCCCAAAACAATGCTTATGTAACTGGACATACAAATAGTTTTGGGGAGGGTGATTATGACGTATGTTTAGTAAAGTTCAACTCGAGTGGTGTGGTATGGAACTACACCTGCGGAGGAATTGATAGTGATCGAGCTTATGGCTTGACTTTAGATCCGTTAGGAAATGCTTATGTTGTAGGCAATACTTTAAGCTTTGGAGCGGGAAAAACCGACCTTTACTTGGTAAAGTTTAACTCGAGCGGGATGGTATGGAACAAAACATGGGGTTGTGCTGATGATGAAGATGGGACAGAAATAATTTATAGCCCTTCGGGTGATTTATATGTTGCTGGATATTACGAGCAAGCTCAGAGTTGCTCAATACCTGCTGATATCGGTCCTGTCCCCCAGAGACTTGGTTTGATAAAATTTACTTCTGAAGGAGTTTATCAATGGAACAATACTTGGAAAGAAAGAAATCACGCTTATACTTATGCTATGGTGATGGATTCTTCTGGTAATGCATACATTGCAGGATACACTTCAGTTTCCGTTGGTGAAGATTACGATTGGTGCTTGGTGAGGTTTAATTCGAGTGGTGTTGCAGATTGGTCTTGTATATGGGGTGGAAGCGAAACCGATCTTACTCAAGGAGTAGTATTGGGCCCAAATGGAACAGCTTTCGTTACGGGATATACACAGAGCTATGGCGCGGGCAGAAGTGATGTTTGCCTAGTAGAATTCATAATTGGGGAATGCCCGGTCGCACACCCAGAAGACGGCGATGTTGTAACTGGATATGATATATTTATTCTTATCGGCATCGCATCTTTAGTTTCCACACTCTTAATCAAGAAAAATAAAAATTCATAACACCTTTTTTTTACTTCATATAAATTATTTATAATTTTAGCTTTTTGAGTTAATTATGGAGTGGTTATTTTTTAAAACTAGTTTTTAATGTTCTAATTATTTATTTTTCAAATTTGACTCTGGGAAAATTATAAGAAAAAAGAGAAAAAATCGGAAGCCATGATAATCAAAATTGCAAAAAGAGGAGACAGTATTTATCTAATAACAGGGTTAAGGGTTGAGGTATTTAGCCGATTCAACGGCATTAGGTATAAGAATATATTTTAGTATCATGATTATCCGATCTTTTTTTGTTTTACATTTAATGTTCATCAAAAACTAGTATTTAAGCATTTCCTTTTTTTCTCATGACAAAACTGACTTTAATTTTAAGGCTCAATTTAAGCTACATTTAAAAGAATAATACTATTTTGATGATTTTAATAACAATTTAGCAATAAACTTTAAAATTGGCATGATATTGCCATCCTTTTGTTTAAAGCGGGTTTCTTTAGGATAGATAATTTGTTTCTGGAAAGTCTATTTCTATTAAAGCACTTTCTTTTGAATTTTATGAATAATTCTATGATTTAATTCTATATTTTTTTCTTTAGTTAATTCTAAAAGAGCTTGTAAAATCAAGAATAATCCGTATTTTTGTTTAAAATGTTTAACAATTAATTTGAGCAATTTCTTGTTACTTCCTTTTTTTTTTGAATTTTTCTTATAATATTTGACAATTTGACTTTTAATTACTCGTTTTATGTTTTTATCGTAGAATCTAACCAATTTAAAACCATTAAAATCTACGCATAATAAATTCCAGCTAGGGATTTTAACATAATTAATATTTTTGATATAATAATTTTCATATTTTTTCCGAAACATCTTTCGGTTCTTTTTATTTGAAGAATGAGAGAAATGTAAAGCGAATGGAGTAGATATTGTAGTTTTATCTTCATAAAAATTAAAATTAACATAATATACCCTTCCACCATACATCCTATGTAAATAATTTTCAACAGGACTAATCCTTACATTCTTTTTATCTTCAGGATATTTCGGTGAAGCGATACAAGAACCATTTCCATAGAGGATCCATAAAACATATATTCCCCTTTTGTTATAATGAGTAGTTCGAGCAATAATTTCTTTTACTGAAATTTTTGAATTCTGGACTTCTATGACAATTTGCTCCCCAGAATTTAACCCAAAATAAACATCTGCTCTTCTCTTATTAATATATTTTTCAAGTGATTTCTCTCTAACATTCTTGTTATTTTCGGAAATAAATTTGAAACATAATCTTTTAATTGCTTTATGATAAAAAGATTCCGATTTCGCGTTAAGAGTGGATAAAATATTGGACATTTCATTTACCCATGTGATATTTTATCTTTAGCTTGGTTAAGAAAAAACTTTTTCTAAAAATAAATGTAAACGGGTAAAAGGATTAATAAATTTCATTAAAGGTATTATTTGGAATATTAAGATAAAAATATATTTGATAATTTCATGCTTTACCTAAATTTGGTAGATATCTCTCATTAGAGATTTCTATTAGACTTTTTGTATATTCACTAATTTTTTTTGCAATTTCTGGATGAGAAAGCATTTGAACTTCTACTTTATCCCCTCTATCCCACAATAAATAGGGAGTTTCTTCAAATGGGACATTTTCTTTAACCTCTTGTATCCAACTATCTGGTAATTCATTTTTTAACTCTACATCAAGCATCCTTGCTAGGAATATGCTCCATGCTCTTGGAACTACGGTCATTAAATAGCCTCCCCCACCTACCGCTAACCATTTGTTATCACAATAATCACGAGCAGAGGTTTTAAGTGTTTGAGCAACGTCTCTATAAACTGCTAGAGAAAAGCCCATTTGAGTTAATGGGTCATCATAATAAGTATCAACACCTAGTTGTGTTATTAAGATATCCGGGGCATATGTTTCTAATAATTTTGGTGCGGTTTTTCTGAATAAATTTATGAATGGTTTATTATATGTTCCGGGAAGCAACGGAAAGTTAATCGAAAATCCCTTTCCCTTTCCTTCTCCTATCTCGCTAACACTTCCTGTACCTGGAAAGAGAAATCTTCCATCTTGGTGATAAGATATTGTTAGAACATTAGGGTCGTCATAAAATAGCCATTGCACACCATCTCCATGATGGCAATCAATATCTAAATAAGCAATTCTAATATCTTTTTTTAACATCTTAAGATGTTTTATTGCTACCCCAATATCGTTGAAAATACAAAATCCTGAAGCTTTATCCTTCCTTGCATGGTGCAAACCTCCTGCTGGATTAAATGTTATTTTATATTCTTCCTCGCTCCAGACTGTTTCTGCTGCTTTAATTGAAGCTCCACATACTAAAGCAGATGCTTCATACATTCCTTTGAACATAGGATTATCTCCTGGACCTAATCCATAATGAAGGGGATTCATGAGAATTGTACTTATATCTTCTGGATTTTCACTTAATTTCTTAACAATATATACATATTGGGCTGAATGTACTCTTTCAATTTCTTGCTGTGTAGCTAATCGTGGAGTCATAATTGATAGCCTTTCATGCTTTAAGAGACCCAATTTTTCCATCAAACTATATGTTAATTTAAGTCTTAAAGGTCTTAGAGGGTGATCTTTGCCAAAATTATATTTTTGATAATCCTCAGTATAAATTAAACCGACATTATCGACCATAATTGTTATATAACTTAATTTTCCTTTTAATTTTACTAGAGTAAATTACATTTCTCTTTTATTATTCTTGATGATAATTGATAAGTAGTAAAAAAAAGTAGTAATAAATATGAGAACTTGTATTATCAAAATATCATAGAAAAAAATAAATGTATTTGTTAATAGTTCATATAAAATTAATTTTCATCTTAAGAGAATGAGCCAAAACTTCCGAAAATTTATCACTCGAGTCGGCCAACAATCTGAATTTAAACCTCTCAAGAATCAATTACTTAATTATTTAAAAAAAGAAAGTGAAAATAAATATAAAAATTACCCTCGGCTTTTAGAATTAATGCAAAATTATTGGCCTCAATATAAAGAACGTTCTCGTATTTCTCATCTCTTAGTGGATCATCATGAGGAAATTTTTAGTTTTTATTTGAATGAATTTTTTCATTTTCGGAAGAAAGGTTTATCATTCTCAGAACCAGAAGCCCCAACTCCAGTTGATTTCAAATTGGTATTTAAATATCACTATAACAATAAAGAAATCGAAATTATTGAGGATGTAATTAACCAGTTAAATATTAAAGATAATACGGAGTCAATCTTAAAGAGGCTTTTTATATTTACAATAAGTTCTTTTAGTTTTATGGTCGAACAAATATTTGGAAGGCCGTTTGCGTTTCAATTTTTTGATATCTCCGCAAATTCTCTCCCTAATGATGAATGGGAAGTAGTAGCGATAATTTCTGGGAGAGAACAATAAAAAATAAAGTACAATATTAAAATGTTATCTAATCTTTACTAAGAAATGAGCTTAAATCCATCATATCATCCCCTCGTTTCACCTGTATCTTAGATTTTATGCCTTTAACTTTCCGTTCTAAATATATAATTGCATCTAAAGGAATCTTTCTTGGAACCCCTCCTTGCTTTTGAATTAATGCAATTAAATAATCAATAGATTGTACCACGTCTGGACTAATTAGTTCATTATAAATAGCTTGATAAACATATGGCTCATTTTTCTTAATATTACTTAAATAACTATATGCTTCAGGAGCTAGAACAACTCTTAAAACAAAATCTATTTTTTCAGAAACAGAAACAATTCTTTCTTGAGCTGCTTCTTTTCTCTTTTTGGCATCCATTATTGCCTTCATTTTTCTCATACGAATTTTCTCAAGCTCATGCTGATCGGAATTATTATCGTTCTGATTCATATAATTATTTTCTCATCATTTATGTATTTTTCATACGAATATTAAATATAATGGTCCCTCCCCCCGGAATCTAGTGGGATTCGATTCAAATCCATATTTCGAGCCGGGGACCGCTCGGTTTCGGCTGACGTAACTTCATTAGCTACAAGCTTTAGTACGCGATATTATCTACAGCCGAGCACTCTGACCACTGAGTTAGGGAGGGGTTATTTTTTAAATTAAGTAATTATAGAATTTATATATTTTTTACGTTTTTTTGAATTAGGATTAGAATTAATACAAATTTATGTGAAACATAATAGTGATTTTTTGTTTGACAAAACTTAAAAATTACTTACATTATAAGAATATTAACCCAAAAATTCTATAACTAAAAATCATAAAATACTTTTGTTGTGAAAAATTTTTAACATATTAATTAATCTATAATTTTATAAAATTAAACTAATATTACAATTACAATTTAAATGCAAAATTAAAAGATGGGTGATAATCATTAGAGAGGAAACAGACTATACTGAGGCAATCGAATCATACAAAGATGAACCACTCGTAATTTTAGAACCATGGGGCAGAAGTATTGATCATTTAAGACTTACCATCATTGGGAAAAAAGGTACTCCTTATGCTGATGGTAAATTTGTGTTTGAGATTAAATTTCCTGAAAACTATCCTTTTGCCCCTCCTTATGCATATGCAGTAACCTTAATGTGGCATCCTAATATTGATTCCTCAATTCCTCCGGGAAAATTAAATATATGTTTAGATTTAATTAATCCAGATTTAGTTGGAAAAGTAGATGCAAGTACTGGAGCTTCTGGTTGGACTCCAAGTAAAACACTCACAAATATTATTGAAGCCTTAAAAGGTATGATGCATGTTGAGCCTCCTTTCTTTAATCCAGGAGATCCATTAAATCATGAAGCAGGAGAACAGTATTTTAGAACACAGAAAAAGTTTGAGGCTAAAGCAAAATCTTGGACAGATAAGTATGCAAAAGACTAAGAGATTAACCGAATCATCAATCTCGAGCCTTTCTTTAATTATATTTTATCTTTCATTTTTAATTTTTATGTTTCAAGGATTTTAGTCCAATAAAGTTAACAAATCATCTAACAAATCATCATGAATATTACATTTAGAAACAAAAAAATCATAATATTCGACTTAGATGGTACAATAGTAAAATTATCAGCTGATTGGATGTCATTAAGAGATATTTTAATTACGAGGTATAGGGAACATTATAACGAAGATTGTAAGGTTGAAAGAATTTCTACTTGTCTTAACGAAGTTGTTCAAAAGAAAGATGAAGTAATCTTACAAGACTTTTTTGATATTATTCGAAAATTTGAGCTTAAAAACATAAAAAATACTCAAATTATTGGAGAAACTATTTTTTTTATTAATAACAAAGAGTTGTTTGAGGTTAAAAAAGAGGCGAAGTTTGCTATTCTCTCTCTCAATACAAGAAGTACTATTATACGGGCTTTAGAACTCGCAAATATTACTAAAAAAATAGATTATATTGTCGGTAGGGAAGATGTGAGGAGATGGAAACCTGCTCCTGATGGATTAATAAAGATTCAAAAACATTTCAAAATAAAAAAAGAAGAAATGATATATTTTGGGGATTTAAAGAATGATATTTTAACTGGGAAAAATGCTGAAATTAAATCCTACTATATAGACGATTTAATTAAATATGTAATTAATCCAAAAAGCAAAATAAAAAAAAATTAAAATCAATATTTCAAATAATTCTATACTTTTTTAAAATTAAAGAGCTCTTCTTTTTTTTCAGAAAATTTAAATAATTTTGTACTAGTAATTTTGCTTATAATTTCATCATCTTTAAAATGATGGTCATCTACAGAAAGGGACCCCTCTTTTTTTAAAACACGGTATAATTCTTCTAAGATACTCTTTGGATCTGAAAGATGATGGTAAATATCTAATAATAAAACAACATCAATAGAATTTTCATCTAAATTTGTATCACGGTTAGTTAAAATGGTCTCAATGTTTTTTATTCCCTTTTCTCTTACTCTGTTTTTAACTTCATCGATCGCTAAAGGATGAATATCAGCAGCATATACTTTTCCTAAGTCTCCGACAACCTGTGCTGCTGCAATTGAGTAACTACCTGGACCACAGCCATAATCTAGTACAATGCTTCCCTCTTTAATTTTAGTTTTCCTAATTTTATTGAGAGGGGGATAATCTTTATCGCGTTTATTGAAATGTTTTATCATAAATTTAAAATGTGATTTACTCATTGGTTCATCTTTAT
Source organism: Promethearchaeia archaeon (assembly GCA_029856155.1). GTDB lineage: Archaea > Asgardarchaeota > Lokiarchaeia > Sigyniarchaeales > SOKP01 > Loki-b32. The sequence continues at coordinate 20,368 of JAHQWL010000035.1, read as the reverse complement.
TTAATTTTTCTGGAATCGACAACACCTTTATTTTCGATATAAATTTAAAAATAGAAAATTGGATTTCACATAAAAGAGATTATAACATTAAACTTTTTAATATCTGATTCTGCTAAAGCTTTACCTAGAGGAGTTAAAGATACTATATCATTACTCTTTATTTTCAATGTAGTTAATTTAATGTCAGGGTCTTTTAGAGAGGGCATATACGGATTCCAATAAATCTCTTTAGTCATGGGGTTTGTTATCATCCATAATTCTGGATCTAAATCATATCCTGTGATTTTCATGGCTTTAAAAATGTAACCTACGTCAGCATCAAATGGAACTACAATTTGAACATTCTCTTCTCCTTCAATTTTCCCACAAGCTAGACAATCTTCTCTTTTAACGATGTCTAAATGATCAAATTGTCCATATATCCCGTTATAATTTACATATGGAGGATCCATTGGAGCACCTATATTTCTTCCTTTAACTCTAAACAATAATTTTAATGCTTCTTGAGATTGGATACTAGCAATAACAGAACTTACAGTTTGTATAGCTGCAATTTTATTACCTAGGATATTTTCCATTTCTTCGAACTTATAGTTTGATCCAAATGTTTCTTCAATATTTTTTTTCCATTCTTCAATCTCTTCTTCTGTTAAGGTTTCTCTCTTTTCAGGAGGAACATTTTCGTTAAATACTCTTTCTCTTAATTTTATTAATTCTTCTTGAGCTAATTCTCTTAGCTTAATTACTTCATCGTTTAGATTTAAATCAGGTTTGTGTCCATATTTCTTTTCAAAATCTACCTCCGCTTTTATTACACAGTGATTCCTATTACGTGGTAATCCTTTTAGTGTACATGCCGCAACGAGTTTATCATCTGCTGGAGGTATTGGTACTAAACACCTATAACAGGGAGTTTGATCTAATAGTGCGGGAGCGTGTTTCCAATCAAAAACCATTTCTATTTCTTTTCGAATTTTATTGATTATGGGTATTATTTTTTCTGCTTTGATCGTCTCAATTTCTTCTTCTAATTCCTCAATTCTATTTTGAGCTTGAACATATTCAGGATAATCCAATTCAGTTATTTCCCAGAGTTTAGCTTCAACTAAATTGTCAATTTCTTTTTCTCTATTCTTATATTGTAAACCAGAACCTTCAGGAATTACAATTTGGCAATGACCTTCAAATCCTACCGTCCCAGCTTCGACCATTGGTTTCTTCAGTCGTAAGCATATTTTATTTAAATCTAACCTCGCGTTAAAATTATCTAAAGCTGCTACTATTACATCAGATTCTTCATAAACAGACATTGGTAATTTCTGAAGTTTTTCAAAAAAATAATCAACCTTAAGATAAGGATTCATTTCCTTCAATCTTTCAGCTGCAACCTCAGCTTTTGGACGACCTTCATCCCCTGGCTTAAAAAGCATTTGTCGCGATAAATTAGAAGTTTCAATAGTATCTAAATCAACAAGAATCAACTTACCAATTCCCATTAGTGCGAAATCTTTAGCAATTTCGCAACCAAGGGCACCGACACCAATAATCATGATGGTTCCATTATCTATTGTCTCTTGATCCCACCCTTCAATTAATTGTTGTCTAGCATACATGCGAGACTTTACAATATCATCTGTTTTTTCAATCATTTTAAAAAACGCTATTTTTAATTAATATAATATTTATATTTCAAGATCTAAATTTAAACTCTTTTAGTCGTTTATTACAAATAATAAGAAAATAATTTGGATAAATAGTTATTATTATTTTTTAGATGATGATTTTTAACTTTTTTTTTTTTTAGCAGTTTCTTTAATCATTCTTTTAAGATTATCAACTTCTTCCCTTTCTTTGGCTTTCTGCAGTTCCTCTTGGAATTTACTTTTTTCTTTTTCTTTTTTTCCAATTTCCTCTATGAGTTCTTGTTTGATTTTTATTAAGTCACCCATCTCTTTACGAAACTCTTTTGCTTCATCTTTAATCTTCTTTTTTTGCTGTTTTTCAGCTAATTTTTGTCTTTTTCTTTCTTGTTCAATTAAACTTAGCACTTCGTCGGCTAATTCTCCAACTTCTCCAATTGTATGCTTTAATTTAGCTTCTTCAGCTTTTCTACGACTATCCTCTAAAGTTCTTTGTTTTTCTAACTGTTGTTGAATTAATTGGATCCTAAGTTCCTCCTTTTTAACTCTTTCTTCTAAAATTTTTGTATTTTTAATTTCAGTTTCAATATATTTTACTTCTTCATCCCAACCAATTTCCTTGAAATTTCTTATCGCAGAGTCGAAATTTTGATACGCTTTTTCAAAATTATGATATGATGACCATTTTTTACCCTCATCAATAAGTTTTAATCCATCATCTCTTAATTTATCAACTTGTTGACGTTTCAGAATTAAATTCCTATATTGTTTTTCTTGTTCTCGTTTTGATTTTTCTTGTTCTAAGCGTCTTCTCTTCACTTCTTCTTGAAACAATGCATATTCATTTTGTCTTTGTAGGCGAGCTTGCTCCTCTAATTTTTTCTTTTCAAGAAAATTTGCTTGTTCTTGCTGTAAATCTTTTATTAACACATTTAAATTTTTTATTTCTGGTTCCCAACCAATATTTTCTTCTAAGATATGCCTTGCTTGAATATAAAGTGAAATTGCTTCATTATACTTAGGAATACGATGCTTCAGAGACTTTCCAGCTTCTTCTAATAGAGAGTATGCTGATTCTCTTACACTCATTTGTTCTTGGATAACCTTTTCTCGTTCTTTCAGTGCTAATTGTTGTGCCTCTCTTTTTTCTTTTTCTTGCCTCTTTCTCTCTTCAATAAGAGCTTTTAACGCTTTTTCTTCTTCTAATTTTTCCAGTTCTTTTTGATACTTTAGATTTTCGTCTTCTTCCTTTTGATTTTGTATTTTTTTTATCCTAAATATAGTATTATTTATAGAATCAGTTGGAAATTGTAATTCATTCAAAATAATTCCTGCTCTTCTATAACAAACTATTGCATTATCATACTTTTGTTCTTTTAGAAAGCGTTCTCCCTCTTCTAAAATCTTAAAAGCTTGTTCTTTTCTTTCTTCTAGCTTTGTTTTCAGTTGTTCCTTCTTCAATATTTCTAATTCTTTGGTTTTCAAACGTTCTTTTTTAATCTGTAAATTATCTGCCACTTTTTGATGGAAAATCCACTCTTCTCGTTCTCTTTGCATGCTTTGTTCTAATTCTTTTTGCTTTGCCAGTTGATGTTCGCGTTTTTTCTCTTGAACTTTAAGAATTAATTCTCTTATTGAATCTGTTGGGAAAGCAATTTCATTTAAAATTAATTCAGCGGCATAATAATATTCAAGAGATTTATCATATTGCGATTGATTCATGTAAATTTCGGCATCTTCAAGAAGATTAAATGCTTCCTCTTTTCTTTTTTCCATATAAGCTTGAGCTTCTCTTTGTCTATTAATTTCTTCTTGCTTAGATTTCATTTTCATATCCCTTATTCTTATACTCTCAGCTATTTTTCGTTGAAATTTTGATTCTTCTTTTTCTTTTTCAAGTTTAAGCTCCAAAACCTTTTGTTTAGCAATCCATTCTTCTTTGTTTTTCTCTTGAATTTTGTGAATCATTTCTCTTACTGCATTAGTTGGAAATCCAATTTCATTTAAAAATAACTCTGCTTGACGATATTTTTCAATTGCTCCAGGATACTGCTTCTTATTAAAATATTTTTCCCCTGCATCCATTAGATCAAATGCTTCTATTTTACGTTTCTCCTTTAATTGCAATAATTTTTCCTGTTTTTGAATCTCAATTTCTTTAGTTTTTAATCTTTCTTGTTCTCTTCGCATGCTATCAGTAATTTTTTGTTGAAAATGTAATTCTTCTTTTTGTTGCTGCTTCAGTGATTCAAGTTTTAATTCTTTCTGTTGTTCAATTTCTCTTTTTCTAACTTCAATTGTTTTAATTGTATCTTGAAGTAATATTAAATAATCACTTGTCCACCCAATTTCAGTTAGAAGTTTTATTGCGTTTTGATAATTTTGCATTGCCTTGTCATAACTTTTTTGACTAAGTAATGTGTAACCCTCATTAATTAATTTAAACGCATCTTGTTGTATAGATAAATTTTGTTCTGTAACCAGTTCTTTTTTTTGGATTAATTCTCTTTGTTCCAATGATTTAACTTCTTCACTCTCCCTCAGAAGATTAATCTGTTCCATAAAAGCATTGTTTTGTTTTTCTACTTCGATAGCTTCCTGAATTGTTTTCTGTTTTAAGAAATCTTTTTCTCTTTTTTTGTCTTCAATATCTTGAATTGCTTGGTTTATTATTGGAATTTCATCAATCCATTGAATTTGCGCAAAAATATTAGCTACATCGTGGTAAATTTCGATTGCATCATCAAATTTTCCCTCTGTAAGATAATTTTGAGCTTTTTCTAATGATTTAAATGCATCCTCTTTCCTTTTCTCACGATACGCAAGTTCTTTTTCTAATTCTCTAAGTGTAATCTCTGTTTTCTGTAATTCTTCTCTTTGTGTTTTCATTTCATCAGTAATTTTTTGCTGAAACAAGTTTTCTTCTTTTTCCTTTTCTAACGCAGCTTTTAGTTCTGTCTGTTTTTTTAGTTCTGCCTGTCGCTTTTTGTTTTCAATTTCTACAATAGAATTTTGAATTAATTCTATTTCTCCCTCCCATTGAATCTCCACAAAAATTTCTCTTGCTTCTCGATACAAACCAATTGCCTCATTAAACTTTCCTTTTTCTATTTGTCTTTGTGCTTCCTCCAATTTGTTAAATGCTTCTTGCTTTTTCTGTTCATGAATTATCTTTAATTGTTCTTTTTTTAATAATTGACCTTGTTTCTCTCTCATTTTATGTTCTTCTAGGTTTATCTTCTCCAAAACCTGTTGCTGAAATAGCAATTCTTCTTGTTCTCTTCTTGATTTGTTCTCTAAGTCCTTAAATTTATTCAAATCTTCTTCTCTTTTTTTTTCTTGAATCTTTTGAATCATTTCTCTAATAGCTATAGTTGGAAAATTGATTTCATTCAATATTAATTCAGCTTGATGATATCTCTCAGTTGATTTATCATATTCACCGTTATTCAATAAAAGTACAGCTTCATCCATTATTTTGAAAGCCTCTAACTTGCGAATCTCCATACTTTTTGCGAGATCTTCTCTTTTCTGTAATTCAATTTCTTTAGCTTTTAATCTTTCTTTTTCTATCTGCATATTTTCATGGATTTTCTTCTGAAAGATATCATCCTCTTTTTGACGTTTTAATGACGCTTCAAATTCTAATTGTTTTTCTTTTTCTCTTTCCTTTTTCTTCATTGTAATTGTTTGAATTGTATCGCGTAGTAATTTTAAATATCCTTCTCCCCAGCCAATATCCTTTAAAAGTTCTATTGCTTTTCTATAATTATTTATTGCTTCATCAAAATTTTCTGCTTCTAAAACTATGTCTCCATCTTCAATTAAACTAAATCCTTCTTGCTGTTTTGCTAAATTCTGGGCAGATATATGCTTTTGTTGTTCTATTAACTCTTTTTCTTTCAAAAAATCTGCTTTCTCTCTTTCTCTTTGGTATCTTATTTGATCAATGAATGCTTTATCTTCAGTTTCTTTCTTAATTGCCTTTTGTAGGATCTTTTGTTTATTTAATTCATTATCTCTTTTTCTATTTTCAATATTATTGATTGCTTCTTGGATTACTGAAATTTCATCAACCCATTGAATCTGAGCGAATAAATTTGCCACATTATAATATATTTCAAGTGCCTCATCAAATTTTCTGTGAGAAACAAAATCTTGAGCTTTTTCTAGTAAATCGAATGCTTCCTTCTTCTTTTCTTCACGATAGGAAAGTTCTTTTTCTCTTTCTCTTGAAATAATTTTTCTTTCCATAAATTTTTCGCGCTGAGTCTTCATTTCTTTTGTGATGAGTTCTTGAAATGTCTTTTCTCGTTTTTCACGTTCTAATTCCGCTTGTAATTTGATCTGATTTTGTAATTCTGCTTCTCTTTTTCTATTTTCAATTTCTACAATAGAATTTTGAATAAGAGTGATTTCATTTTGCCATTCAATATCAGCAAAAAAGTTAATCGTATATTGAAGTATCTCAATTGCTTCATCAAAATTGTTTTGTTTTACATTCTCTTGTGCTTGTTCTAATAATTTAAAGCCTGCTTCTCTTCTTTCCTCACGATATCGTGTACTTTTTTCACGCTCTATTAATTCAATTTCTTTTTTCTTCAATTTTTCGCGTTCTTGTTGCAAATATTTTGAAATTTGTTTTTGGAATTTTTCCTCATTTTTTTCTCTCTCTATCGCATCTTTTAGTTTTTTTTGTTTTTCTATATTTTGCTGTCGTTGTAAATCTTCAACTTCTCTTATCGAATTTTCAATTAATGGAATTTCCTCTGTCCATTGTATTTCAGCAAAAACATTAGCTGCATTTTGATATGCTAAAATAGTATCTTCATAGTTCCCTTTTTTTAAGGAATCTATCGCAGAATCTAATAATTCAAATGCGATATTTTTACGATGTTCAAAAAATTTAATTTCTTTTTCAGTGTCTTTGACAACAATTTCTTTCTTTTTTAAGCGATCTCGTTCTTTATTTAAAAGATTAGCAATTTGATTTTGAAATGCTAATTCTTCTCGTCTCCTTTCTTCTACTTTCTTTTGTTCTTCATATTCTTTAGTAAGCTGACTATGCTTCAGATTTTCTATATTTGAAATTGTGTTCTTGATCATTGATTTATAAGCTTCCCAACCGGAGCCTAATTCTGTGAGTATTTCTAAAGCCTTATTGTATTCTTTTATGGCGTCATCGAAGTTTTTTGCTTTTAAAATTTCATCTGCTTTATCTAAGAATATGAAAAGCTTTTCTTCTTTCAGTACTTCGTCGCTTCTTTTCACTTCAAACTCTTTTCTCTTTGTATCTAATTCTTTTGCTGATTGGGTTACTTGTTCTTTTTGTTTTTTATAGATTGAATCTTGAAGAATCATTAAATCCTTTTGTCTTCTTTCTTTTAAATGGTCAGCAGCTAGTTCTCTTTTTTGTTTACCTTTTATACCATCAATTAAACTCATAATTGGCTGGACATATGAATCCCATTCTATCGATTCAAGAAGTTGAACTGCTTCATTCAATTTTTCGATTGCTGATTCATAATTTTTTTCTCTTTCAAGTCTATTTCCAATATCTATTAGATTAAATGCTCTCATTTGAATTTGTTCATCATGTTGTTTTTTCGCTTCAAATTCAATCAATTTTTCTTTTTTCATCTCTGCTTCTTTTTTTAAAACAAATTTCTGTTTCTCAATGCCAGTTGCTGATACTAATGATTCTTGCTTTTGCTGATCTTGAAGAGACTCGTAATATGCTTTATCATTTTTAAGTTTTTCAATTAATATTTGAATATTTTGAGTTTGAACGTCCCAACCGATAGATTCTAGTAATTCAATAGCTCTTTCATAATTCATTATCGCGTTATCAAATTTCTTATCTTTTTCAAACATTTTAGCAGCATCGATATGAGCAAAAGCTTGATTTTGTATATCTTCTTCATGTTTTTTCTGTACTCGAAATTTATCTATAATTTCTGCTTTTTCAACACTGCTTTTTTGTCCAAAAATCCCAACAACTTGAGGTCTCTCATCTGGCAATACTGTAGGTATTTTTTGTTCCAATTCAACTTCCTGCTCCTGAGATTGTGGAATAGTTTTCTGTTGCTTTAAATCTCTTTTGAGCATAGTAATTTTTGATTTTATATTTTCTAGTTGAGTTTCAGACCATCCAGCTTGAACTAATAAATTGACAGCGGATAAATATTGTTGAATAGCATCTTCAAAAAAACCGTCAAATTCCATTTTCTTTGCGCCTTCTAATAAATTAAATGCTTGATCTTGTAATTGTTCAATTTGAGCTTGAGATTGAACTCGTTGATATAATGTTTCTTTGTGGATAAAATCCTTCAATTCACCAATCCTATCATAAATCTCTTGGATTCTATGCATTAAAAACCCACTCTGCTTAAGAAGATCGGCTGCTTTTTGGTAATTTGAAATAGCTTTTTCGACATCTTTCTCTACTTCAAAATTCTGAGCGAGTTCTAAAAATTTTAAAGCTTCTTGTGCTAAATCTTCTGGATTTTGCAATTTAAATAAAGCCACCTAACTGTAATTTGAAAAAAAAAATGCAAACACTTTTCTTACTTTAATTTATCCTCACTAAGTAATTAAACTTTTTATATCGTGATTATTATTTTAACTAATTTAATGAAAACGATACATAATTTTGAATCTACTATAATATTGAATTCAAAATTTCAAAAAAAAATTATAAGCATCAATGAACCTAAAATATGAAAACAAAAAACGGAAATATTATTATTGATTTTGAACCAATTTCAAGAAGAGTGATTTTTTCAGATGATTACTCACTTTATGAAATTCTTTCAGAATTAAATGTGCCAATAAGTTCGATATGTGGAGGTTTAGGGACCTGTGGAAAATGTAAAGTCTTAATTCAACGGGGTAATGAGTATTTGAATAATCCCACTTCTTCTGAAAAAATTTTTTTGAGTAATAATGAAATTGAAGATGGATGGCGTCTCGCTTGTCAATCAAAAATTGATATTAAAAAAAAAAAAAATCTTGAAACACTTCAAGCCCCGCAATTTCGTGTATTTTTGCCCCGTGAACTTTTACTTGAAGATTTTAATATTTTAGTGTCAGGGATCAGTAAAGGTATTGAAATTAAACCAGCTATCACAAAGATTTTTATTGAAGTAAAAAAACCGTCATTAGAGGAACCGATTGCTGATTTTGAAAGAATTGAATCAGCTATTTTGTCTAAAAGTCTGAATTTAAAGAGAAATGATGAAATTGAGATAGATTATAACGTTCTAAATGATATACCGACTCTTCTAAGAGAAAATCAATACAAGATCACTTTAGTTTTATGGAATAATACTAATGTTATCACTTGTGAGCCAGGTAATACGCTTGAAGAGAATTTTGGAATCGCTTTTGATATTGGGACTACCACAATTGTTGGGTATCTAATGAATTTGAATAACGGTAAAATTTATGCTGTTGATTCAAAATTGAATAGTCAAACTGCCTATGGAGAGGATTTAATAACACGATTAACTTTTATAAAAGATAATGAAGAAAATCTTCAGAAATTAAATTCTGCTGTAATAAATGATTTAAATGAAATAATTTTAAACGTATGTAATAAAGCAAAGATTCACCCTTCTCAAATCTATGAAGCTAGTGTTGTAGGAAATTCTGTTATGCATCACATTTTTTTAGGATTAAATCCTGTTAATATAGGGTTAAGTCCATTTATTCCCATTATTCAAAAGAATTTGAATATTAAAGCAAAAAGTCTAAATCTTAATATTTTAAAAACTGGAAACGTATATACATCACCTTTAATTGCGGGTTTTGTCGGAGCCGATACTATCGGTGTAATTCTCTCGTCGCGTATCTTTAATGAAAAAGAGATTACTTTAGCAATTGATATCGGTACTAATGGTGAAATTATAATAGGAAATCGTAAGATTTTAGCAGTAGGATCGTGTGCGGCAGGTTCTGCTCTAGAAGGAGCTCATATTGGTGATGGGATGAGAGCCGCATCGGGTGCGATTGATAAAATTAAAATTAATCCTAAAAATTTTAATGTTTCTTTTACAACAATCAAAAATAAGAAACCAATTGGTATCTGCGGTTCTGGATTAGTTGATGTAATAGCGGAGATGTTAAAATCTAAAATTATTACTAGAAGTGGTAATTTCAATCGAGAAATTATGGATCATGAAAGATTCATTAAAAAAGATAAAAATATAGAATTTATTATTGTCAAAAACGAGGAAACTTCTTTAGATAAAGATATAACAATTAGCCAAAATGATGTTAGACAAATCCAAATGGCAAAAGCAGCGTTTTATGCTGGAGCAAGGATTATTTTAAATAATTTAGGGAGTAATCTCAAAATTAAACAAGTCTTTTTAGCAGGTGCTTTTGGGAATTATATTAATGCTAATAATGCAAAATTTATAGGTATGATTCCAGATATTAATGATGATAAAATTTTTCAGATAGGAAATGCTGCAGGGATAGGGGCACAACACTGTTTATTGAATAAAAATTTGCGAAATAAAGCACAAACACTGTTAAAGAAAATTCAATATATTGAAATTGCAGTAGATAAAAGCTTTCAAAAAGAATACGCTGAGGCAATGTATTTTCCTCACTTAAATCTTGATTATTTTCCTAGCTTAAAAGAATATAAAGTAATCCCCAAAAGGTAAAAATTGTTCATCAGAATTATCCAATTAAATTTTTTTTCTTTTTATATGATTTAAAAAGCATAGAAATGAATATAAATCATTTTGACTTTATGTAAAAATATTTAAATTCAGAATTTATTTTATCTTTAATTTAGTCCATATTAATAAATTAAATAAATTCTTAAATACCATTTATAATATTTATTTATATACACAATTAAAAAATAAAATTAAAAGATTGTAAAAATCGACGTGAGTGAAGCTTTATGTCAAGTTTTAAACTAAAAGTATTATTAACTGGAGCAGCTGCTGTGGGAAAGACTAGTCTTGTTCAGAGATTCATCAAAAACAGGTTCCAAGCAAATTATAAATTGACTGTTGGCGTAGATATATTAACTAAAGATGTAGAATTCAGACAAGGTGAAATAGCAACACTTTCTATATGGGATATTGGAGGACAGCAGAGATTTGAGTTTATCCGTAGTACATTTTACAAAGGGGCAGCGGGAGCATTGTTAGTCTTTGACTTAACTCGAGAGCAGACATACACAGAAACAAGGAAGTGGCTTACTGAGATTCGCCAATTCGCTGGTGAGAACATTCCATTTGTTTTGATTGGGAATAAGGCAGATTTAATGGAAGACGTTGGCGTAGTGATTGATCGAGATGAAGCTCGTTCATTCGCAGAAAATGAGGGCAGTATTTATATAGAAACTTCTGCTAAGACTGGGATTAATGTTGACGAATCTTTTACAGAGTTAACCCGTCGAATAATTGACTCAAGAACTTAAGCTTTAAGAATAAATTCATTTTTCTAACTTCTAAATTAGTAATTTGATTCAAAATTCTGTTTCTTAAAAATAAAAGTTCTTTTCTTGAAGTTTTTTTAAAAATGTATTGAAGGGTCTTAATTTGGGTTTTTAAACTCCTCGTAAAGATCATCATGAATTATTTTTATTGCCTCCTCTAATTTACTTCTCTCAATAACTATTGATAAATTTAATTCGTCATGACTTTGAGAAATCGCTTTGACTTTTATGTCTTTTTTATCTAATGCGTTGAAGATCTCTACCTTTGTCCTCGTTTCAAGGATTTTAAGACCAGTAATATTAATTACAGAAACATGTTCCCATTTAATTTTAAAAAATTCTGAAAAGAATTTTGAACTTTTCAAAGCTGCAATTGCGCGCTCTAAGTCTTCTTCATTTATAATAAAGGATGTACTTATTTCAGAGGAACTTTGAGCTACTAATGAAACACTGATTCTATTTTTACTCATAACTCTGAATATTTTAGCAAGAACACCTGGTACATCTACCATACTTCCAGAAATGATAGTTATGATTGAAACAAATTCAACAGCAGAAATCCCTTTAATATGCTTTTTATCAGTTACCTCTGAAATTTGTGTAAAGTTCTTTTCTAAAGGTTTTTCAAAGTTCCTTATTTCTAAAGGTATTTTGTCTTTTTCAATAGCTTCCAAACATTTGGGATGGAGGATTTTAGCTCCAAAACTAGCAATATGTTTAGCTTCATCATAATCTAAATTTTTTATTAGGGAAGAGTCAGGTACATATTTTGGATTTATCGCTAATAGTCCATCAACATCTTTCCACAAAATGACTTTAATATTTTTATCATTTCCGATATCATACAGAGATCGTGCTATAATAGTTGCTGTATAGTCAGATCCCCCTCTCCCTAAAGTGGTGATATAACCTATTTTATTCCTGCCAATAAAACCAGTTAAACACACTATTGTATTTTTATTAGGATTTTCTAATAATGGAACCAACAGTCTTTTTGTTCGGGAATTTGTTAAATCATACAAGGGGTAGGCATTATTAAACTCATCATTAGTTATAATTAATTTATTTGCTGGAATATATACAGAATCAATTCCATTACTTAGAAGAAATTGATTTAATATGTATGTAGATAAAATTTCTCCAAAACTTAATACAAAATCTTGATAATAAGGTTCTAATCCAAATTCTTTAATATCTGCAAATGTATCCTCTAATTCACTTAATTTGTCATCGATCCAATCTCTTGCCTTAATATAATGCTCAGAATCTTCAGTGAATATTTGTTCAATTATATCAATATGCTTTTTTTCTATTAATGCTATATTATTATCTGTATCTTTATCATCTTCTAATATATTAGCAGTTTTTAAAAGTAAATCTGTTATACCACTCAGAGCGGAGGCAACATATACTTTTTTTACGTTCTCATAAATTTTTGTAATCTCCAGGATTTTATTAAACGAATCCTTATCATTTAGACAAGAACCACCGAATTTCATAACGAAAATTGGCATTTTATTTACACATCTCCTATAAAGTATTAGTTCTTCTGAATATGAATAATTAATTATAACTACTTAGTAAATTTTATTCATCTATGCACCTTTAAGCAAAAAAAAAGTCAGCGTTTAAATTTTTAATTATAATGATTGATCTTCATCTACACTCTTCTGCGTCTGATGGTTTAGATAATCCTTCACAATTAATAGAACACGCACTAAAACTTAAGTTAAAGGCGATTGCTATTACAGACCATGACACAATAGGAGGAATAGAGGAATTCTTGTCATATGGAGAACAAAAGCAGATTATTGTAATTCCTGGTATAGAAATTTCAATTAGACATGATCCTATAAGGGAATTAATAGATGTTCATATTATAGGGTTAAATATAGATCATTGCTCTATAAAATTAATCAATTCTATTAATGAACAGATTAAAGGACGATTAGAGCAAAAAAAGGCAATTTGCAGAAGATTAAGAGATGAATTTGGATATGATATCTCGTTTAAAGACGTAAAAGCTATTGCTGGAAGCAAGATTATTGGACGCCCTCATATTGTAGAAATTTTAAGAAAAAATAACCCTAGAAAAGTTGAAGGAAAGTCTACAAATGAATTATTCAAACTGATAAGCATCGGTGGCGCCGCATTTGTTGATAGAAAAGTTGAGTTAAATCTTGAAGAATCTATTGAGCTAATTAAATCTGCTGGGGGAATTCCCATTTTAGCACATCCAGGTATTTATAAGATCTCAGACTGGAAAGAATTTGTAAAATTCTGCATTGAAGCAGGGATAGAAGGCATTGAAGTGGAATACACGTATGCGAAAAATAGACCTTATTATGAAACTGATAAAGCAGACTGGGCTCAGAATTACTTTCCTGATTACTTTCGAAAAATTGCGAATGATTTTAATCTTATTAAATCAGGAGGTTCAGATTATCATGGTGGTAAAAAAAAGATTATGATGGGAGAAGCAAATGTTCCCGATAGTTATTTAAAGAAATTTATTTAATCTTGTAGTGCTTTCAATTTCTCCGTTCTTTCTCTCATTATTTCATTTATATCTTCGTAATCCTTTTTGCTCGTATAAAATAATGGAATCCAGAAACAGGTTGATATTATTCCAAATATTAAAGTGGACCAAATGATAGTTAATGAAAAGCTATCTGTTAAATTCACAACAAATCCTCCCAAAATTACTCCTAAAGCACGACCAAAAGTATCTATAAATAATCCCATTGCAACCATTGTACCTCTATGTTCTGGTAAGTTTCCATCGATAAGAGAAGAGAACCAATTTGGAGCAATCCCTAATGAAAATCCAAGGCCTATCCCAATAAAGAACCCAAAGATAATCCATAGCAACCAAAATCCAATCAAATTTACAGATATATTACTTAAAAAGAAAGTTTGGTTTGATACATTAGGGGTCATTATAAATCCTATTAAAATGAAGGGGATATTAAGAATTCCACAAATTGTGGCCACTTTTACCCGTCCAGATAAATCACCATTTTGAACTTTTTTATCACCCCAATGTGCTAAGCCAAATTGACCAATTATTAAACCTAAAGGGCCAATTATAATAATCAAAACAACTACTGCTGCTAAACCTAAAGGATCACTAAAAGATATCCCCATCTCTAATTCAAAATAAGGAAATATGTATGCGATTAATAATCCTGAAACTACTACGTCAAACAGATTTATTGTCAAGAAAATATTTGATTTTCTTTTGAAAATAGATTTTAAATCTGAAAATCTTATACGATAGGAATATTGTAGTGTTTCATTACTTAAAATATCCTCTAAAAGCTTGTCCTTTGCTGCTCTTTTTGGTTCTTGTGTAAAGAAGATATTTAAGATGGTAAAGATCAAACAGATAAAACCTAAAATTAGAAAGGGAAAACGCCATGTATTTAATAAATTTGAGTAATTTGTAGTAATAAAGTCAATGTTTTCTCTAATACTTTCTGATTCAATATCAATTCTATCATAAGGGATTTGATTAAACATTAAGGCAATGACACCTGCGAAAAGACTTCCTAAGGTTGTTATTAATGTCCAACCTGCAAATAATTTTGATCGTGAATCAGAAGATACAAGATCTGTTAAATAAGAAATAGCTAATGGCCCTGTTACCCCTGAAGCTATTGCTGCCATGATTCTAGTTATGTATAAATGCATTATATTAGATATAAATATATGCATAATCGCAGTAAAAGACCATAAAACACCAGCAAACAATAATAATTTCTTTCTCTCAATCTTATCTGTCAGATACCCAAAATAAATAATAGAAAGCCCATTAACAATAATGTAAGTTCCAATAATTAATCCGATTGTATCAAAATAAATACCCAAATCTGCAGCAATTAAAACTTGATTTGGTAAAACCAAATAACTATCCATTATTATAATTAATATCAGACTTAGGAATAGTGATAAAGATAGAATATCTCTCTTTTTCATTTTAATAGGCTCTAAGTACAAAAATAATTTAATTTCTATTGAGCCTAATCATTTAAAAGATTTTGTAATTCTTGGATTTGTTCATCAATTTTGTTCATTAATACATCTACTTTCTCTTTCTTTTCTTGAAGTTCTTCTGATGTGATTTCTCCAGTGAGCTCCTTCATATCAAGATCTAATAACATCTTAGAAATATCTGCTTTCTTAATCTTCAATTCTAATAACGATTTTTTCAAATTATCTATCTGGTTTATATCTAAACCCGTAGATTTTTGTTCAACTTGGCTAGACATTGGATGTGTTTTTACTATTTTGGGTTCGAGTGGAGTCTTTGGTGTTGGAGGAGTTATTACTACCTTGGGTTCGAGTGTAGTTTTTGGAGTTGGAGGAGTTTTAGGCGGAGGAGAACTTATATTTGCCTTTTTCTCCATTAATTTTAACGGCGATACTGGTACCGGTGCTTTTGGTTCATCCATACTTTTTATGAGACTACCGGGTGACATTTTCAATTTATCTTTGGCATCTTTTGGGACAAAACTTACTGATTTGGGTCTAGTTTTCACCATAAAATCTTCTGGATTTAGTGTTAAACCAATTTTCTCTTCTTTTTTTTCGGGTTCTATTGGGGCTTCAATTTCTTTAACCTTTTGAATACTTACGTCAGTTAATTTTTCTTTTCCATATGTGGTTCCAATTTCTGAAGGTTTTTTAGGTTTAGGTTGTTCTATTGACTTTTGTTCAGTTGATAATTTTTGAGGAGTCCTTAATGGCTGGACTTTGGGAGGTAATTTTGGAGGCAATGGGGGCTCTGATATTGCTGGAGTTGGAGGAGAAACAGATTTTTCTAATTCCCTAGGTCTCATGTCAATTACTGGAGCTTCTTGTTCTACAGGTTCTATAGGTGTTGCTGGTGTGGGTTGTGGGGCTCCCACTTTATTTAACATATCTTTAATTTTTTGTGATTTATCAAAGAATTCTCTACCTAACGAATCATCTCCTAATTCTATACATAAATCACTAATTTTGTCAAATAAAAATGCTGCTTTATTAAAATCAGCTTCTTTAAGGGCTTTTACTGCTTCTTCAGTTAGTTTATCTCTCTCAAGCAGTGGCTTCAAGAGAGGTGAAACTTCTGCACTCATTTCTAAAATATCAGCAATTATCTGAATCATTTTATCTCGATTTTTAGGTTCTAATGCTATCATTGAGTATGCTTTTAATCCAAGAATTTTTTCAATTTGTACAGCATTCAAAGCGTCTTTTAAGTCTTGTTTATTACATATTACTGCAGATTGGGCGTTAGGTGCTTGTTCTTTTATTAATTCTAAGAAATATTTGCTCTTTTCAATGTTTTCTAATGAAGAGTCGGTAATTAAAAGAACTGCATCACTTCCCTTGATAAAATTGTTCCATAAATAACTAAATTGCTCTTGTCCAGCAAAATCCCATAGATGAAAGTGTAGTTTTCCAATTTTTATAGTAGCAATATCTCCCGTAATTGTTGGTATATGTTGCATGGGAATTTCATCGGCTTTGATTAATTTCGTGATAGTTGTTTTTCCTACTCCAGAAAAACCAATTAGAGAAATTTTAGGTCGTAAATTCCTATGGATCGAGTCTATGGTAGGATCAAATACTTCAAATGTTTTTGCATCAAAATGATGCTGTAGTATGTCTTCAAATAGACTTAAGAATTCAGTTTTACATTTTTCCAATTCTTTCTTTATATCCTCAAATTTATCAGTTAAACTTGTCACAAATAAAAAAATAAGATTCGTCTCTTTATCCGTGATGTAAGATACTCTAAATTTATAATAATCGTGATAATCAATCTTAGATTCAGATCTAATCAAAGCCTCATTAATGATATCTTCAACTAAAAGATTTAATACCTCTTGTTTTAGGGCTTTCCCAAAATGTCTATAATATAAAAGTTCATTGCTTCTATATACAAATACTTGTCTTAAAATAATCGTTCACCATAATGTATAAAATTATACTTATTACAATTTAACTTGAAATGTGCTTTACTAAATCTTTTATAATTGAATATTTGTCTTTCCTAATTTTTTCACTTTCTAGAGTTTCTTCAATTTTTGAGATTTCTTTTGAAAAATCAAAAACAGAAAAATTCTTTACTTCTTCTTCTGTTAAGCTTACACTTAACTTCTTTAAAAAGACACTAATACTAGGCATAAACTTTGCTAAATTTACATCTAAGTTTAATTTTGATATAAGTATTAATTCTTCGCTAAATGTAAACAAATAATTATATTTTTCTGATTCTATCGCGAAAGAATTTATCTTTTTTAAATTTAATGCATTCGCGATTTCTTTAGAATTGGAAATCAAGGATAATATCCCATGTGGAATAACTTTTCCTTTTGCAAATTCCTTAATTAAAGATCCCAATATAATGCCATACTTATTTGCTATAGCACATTCAGCATTCAAGTCAGACTTTAATTGGGAGATTATTTCCTCGTATTTAACTTTACTCATAATTAAGGGATAATGTTTTTACATAAATAATGAAAAGCTATTTATTTATATTTGTTTAGTTATTAGACACTTTATATTACTAAAATTGTAACAATTTTGCCCTTTAATTTGATTTGAAAACTTACAAAACACGTTTTTTGGAAAAAGAATCTGATATTACAATTATCTCTGAATTAAAGAATGCTATTATACATGCGAAAAAGAGTTTCTATTTCCACCGAAAGAATTTAGAGAAATATGTTCAAAAAGATAGACAGTTTCTAAATTCTTTTACTCCAGTTAAGGTAGATACAAATTTCAAAATTATTAAAACAATGGCTGAAGTGGCAGAGATATGTGATGTAGGGCCTATGGCTGCAGTAGCTGGAGCGCTGGCAGACTTAATGCTTGAAACAATGAAAACTGGGGTTTATAATAAAGAATCTGATTTTACACCTCCTAAAATTGCTTTAGTTGAAAATGGAGGAGAAATTGCTTTGGATTCCAAAGAGCCTATAACTATCGCATTATATGCAGGAGAAAATGAATTGAATCTTAATTTAGGCTTTTTAATAAAAGAACACGATTGTCCTCTAGGTATTGGAACAAGTTCAGCAACAGTGGGTCATGCAATTAGCTTAGGACAAGCTGATGCGGTTACAATCTTTGCAAAAAATGCAGCTTTAGCGGACGCAGCTGCAACAAAAATATGTAATTTAGTCAAAGGAAGAGATATTGAGAAATCTATAAAAATGGGATTAGATTCTGTAGACGACATTGATGGTCTCACAGGTGCATTTATATCTAGAGAAAACAAAGTTGGTCAGATAGGAAAACTCCCTCAACTAGTAAAAATTGAAGGAGATAAATATAAGCTTTTAAATGAAAAGCAAGAAGTTAAATTTCCAGGCGACTATGAAATTTTTAAATAACCCAGAATAAAGGAATTTCGATACCATCCTCAGTTTTAGATGAACAAATTTTGTTTAAATAATTGAGATTATAGTATTCTTCTGTTTCCTCAGGTGTTAAACGACCAAATAATTCAAAACCTCTATCTATTACATAATCATTTTCAAAAATTATGTAAACATCAGAATTATATTTTTCTTTAAATTCTTTTAGAAGATTTACCCCGCTTTCATTTATATGATTATTAGGTGGAAATATGTCGACTTTAGTTGCTATGATATAGATATTTCTATTATATAGAAGAGCTTTATTTTTATCATCAAATGGATAATCATAGTAATCAATGACATACCTCCATCCAAACTCAGAAAGTACAACATTTTGATTAGAAGTATTATTTGAATACCATTGGAGTGTGCTTACTTCTCTATGTTTCATATTGAATATCTCAATACTTACCGATTCATTAATGTATGTTGTAAATAGTGAAAATGTAATAATTAGTAAAATAACCAGTTTAATCCGTAAAAATTGAATTGCCTTCAACTTTATAAGCTTGTAAATATATGAGATAAATCCAGCAACAATTATAGGAGGGATAAGATATAAAATCCTTTCCCAAACCATTATATTGATTAGAAATATGTTAAGAATAAACCCTGCTCCTAATAATATAACAAAAAATGCACCCCAAATAAATAAAACTTTACCTTTTGGCTTTTTTTGAAATATAATTAAACCCCAGAATGCAAAAACACTGAATAATATTATTTCAGAGATGTTTAAAATATTTATGATTTCAAAATTAAACCAGATCATATTTACTATTAGCATTACAATTGTTAGTAAAATTATTATACTACAAATAAGCGGAATTATTACTTTATCTTCAATTCTCTTATAAATTGGGTCTGTTTTTCCCATTATTGTTGATTTATATCTTCCCTTGGTAAAATTAATAGATTTTTGTATCTTCCAGAAAACGAATGCCCCTGCTCCGATTCCTACTATCCCAATTGCTATAAGAAAATGCCAAGGGAGATTAATTGGAATAAATAAACCAATATAATCTCTACCAATGCCTAAATAATTCAAGATTAACAAAAATCCAAATAAGCCAACAACAAATAAGAGGTCTATTCCTCTTCTACGATCTTTTAAGAAGTATATTAAGTATAACCAAATAAATGAAAATAAGAAAATTGTGGCAGTAATCACATGGGTAAGAAAAGCGCTTATAAAAATTAATGCAGTTAGAATATAAGTAAAATAAATATCTTTTAAGATTACATTCTTGTCTGGAAGATTTAATTGAATTAATTTCTGTAATCTTATATATAAAAGGAAAAATATTATTAAGCACATGATTAACGTTAAACCAGATGGCCAATACTGAATCATCATTATCGAAAATCCCAATGACGAGAATTCTAAGATAAAAACACTAAATAAAGCCAAATTTTGATTTTTAAAAATCCTCATAGAGATATTATAAAATATTAAACTTGATAAGAAAAAAGTGTAAAATACGAAATATCGCGGGATAAGCATATGACTTATACCTGAAAAAAACGTAATGATAGCTCCAATTATATTTAAACCCATTCCGCCTTTGTAATTATCAAGTGGTAAAAAATTCAATTCCGTAATTATTTTACTATTAAAAATATGTTTCCATGGATCTGTACCTGCAAAATAACTTACTCTTACGACATTTAATATACAAATCAAAAAAATAAAAATAATCAGCAAAAATCCATTCAAAGGAATCAGATTTTTAACCTTTTTAATGAGCGAGAAATTCATAGATTCTTCATTATATTTTACGAGAGAATTTTTGGATGTAAAAAAATTAAACACTCCAGTTTTGAATTCACGACATGTTATATATGAT
>JAHQWL010000034.1 GCA_029856155.1 Promethearchaeia archaeon | reverse complement strand
AGATATTATAGAAAAAATCGTTGAAAACAAAGAACTTGTAATCTGTGGGTTCTGTGGAATCGAAATTAATATCGACATTCTTGACACTCAAGAAGGATTAGTTAAAGACCCGCATAAAAAAATTTCGAATCATAAAGATGATATTAAGAAAAATAAAAAGACTTTTATTAAAAGACTCGGGAAGTTAACGAAATCAAGAAAGTATTCTGTGAATGTGATTCGAGATGACGAGGCTTTTCCTCAAATATTCAAAGAAAATTTAATCATAGTGATTTCCCGCTTAATCTACCTTTTAATTAGGGAATGGGAGCAAGAAAATAATGTCAGCGTGCGCCGTGTAAGTCTAAATCAATCTATTCTCACCTATTTAGCAAGTAAGTTAAAACCTATATTAACTAAAAGAATAAGTAGAACCTTTTTAGAGAATTTACATAACATCTCTATTGAAGAATTTGATGATTCATTAAAACTACTCCAAAAAAAAGTAGAGTCAAATCAGGATTATCGAACTCATTTTCTAACATTTATAATATGGTTAAAAAAGATTGTGTTTAGGCTAGTTTCGGATATGTGGGAAATGAAAAACCTTCCAAAGCTTCAAGCGACTATTCTTAAAGACCTAAAGAGTTATTCTTTCTATTCGCCAAAATTAGAAGAGATTGTTAAAAGAGATACATCTAAAAACGATAAAATTGAAAGATCAACAAATCAATTGAAAGATACACCAAAAAATAAACCAGAGCTCGAAAAAACTGATCCAATACAAAAGACTGAAAATAAAGAAATTACTGGTAATCCAGAGGTAAATCCTCATCAAAACTTACATAATCACAGAGAAACAAAAGAATGCGGTCTATGTCACGAAATCAAATCACTTTCTGAATTCGAAAACTATATGAAATCCAATAAACCTGTATATGCACGTTATTGTAAGCCATGTAGGTTAGAACATAAACAAATTCGAGCTTTACAAAACAAAAATAGTATCATTCGAAATATATATGGCGGAAAATTTGCCGAAAAGTGCCCAGAATGTAATACCACTGTCGCTAAACTTCCAGCATTCGATTTTCATCATCCCATGAAAGAATTAAAGACGAAAAGAATCAATTTTCATGGTAATTGGGAAAATACATTAAAGAAGCTTGAAAAGGAAAAAGCTATTCCTTCATGTAGGAACTGTCACTTGAAGAAACAGTCGAAGTACTATAAAACGTACAAAGTATTAATTGAAAATAAAAATGATTTTGAATCATCAATAAAAAATATTGAAAAAAAATTATATGAGCTCATTTACAAGCGGTTTCCAGATAAAGGGCATAAAGAAGGACACCAAATTAAATCATGGATGAGTAAAAGAATAGTAATCGATCGATTATATAATGGGAAGTGTATTGGTTGCGGGGAAAAAAATTTAGCAACTCTTCAGTTTCACCACCGTGACATATCAAAAAAGACATTTCCAAAATATGATAAATTACGTTATACCACAATTGAAAAGATTGAAAAAAAGCTCATCCAAGATGATGCAGTATATATCTGCGGAAATTGTCATAGAATGACTGAGGCTTATTACTTCGAAAAAAATCATCAAAAAATCGTTGGAACCAAATAATCTCGTGAAATTGCCACTTTTTACAAGAATTTGAAAGACAATATTAAAAATTTTAAATTCCCCGCGAATATTGTTAAGCAATATCCACATATCAAAACTGAAAAAGTTGAGTTTGGATGGAAGCCAAAGTCCTATGAACTTACAAATGATGAAGAAAGGATTAAAGAAGAAATTAGATCGACTAATTGGAATGCAATTTCTCAAAATTGGAATCTCCAAACGGGGGAATTACTAAATCCCACAAAAGTATCCTCCCAATCTAATCCTCTCTACAAGCATAAAGCTTGGCTTGAACATGTTTATTATGAATGGGGGTTATCTGATCCAAAAATAGCACGAATTACTAACACATCTCAAACAACTATAAACTATTGGCGGAATAAACTTAAGATTCAATCAAAAAATAAGTAAAATTAAGAGAGATTGGCGCCCCGGGCATGGTTGTCGTCTTGCTCAGAGATTGAACAATGAAATCGAACATGCGACCGATCGGTTAACAGCCGATTGCTCTACTTTGCCAAAAATACCGAAAAACGGCGTTTTTTCTAACTGAGCTACCGAGGCTACCTTTTTTGACATTTTTATTGATATATTATTTTATTAACTATAATATTTAGCTTTTTCTCTATTAATTAAGTGGTATTTAAATTAAACGTAAAAATTGACCAATCATTTTTGAATTAATCTGCTTGTGCTGCGTAATAGATCAGCCATTTTGCCATAGCTTGAAAAGATTCATTAATATTTATATTATCTTTTGCGGAACAGAATACGCATTGGTTGCATTTCGCTTTAATAGCATAATCATTTGCTATTTCATAATCTACTTCATGACCTGGAAGATCCCATTTCATTCCTAAAAGAATTATGGGGATAAAGCCGGCTTTTGGGCGGATAATCCTTAGCCATTCAGGTATTTCTCTGAAAGTATCATAATCACTAATATCAAAACAAATAAATGCCCCACTCGCACCTTTGCAATAATCAGGTAGGAGTTCACGGAAACGTTTTTCACCAGCAAAATCCCATAGTTGCATTTTAACGGCTTCTCCAGTGTCAAGCATTTCAGCTTTCGTGTGAAATCCTGCTCCTATTGTCATTTTATATCCTTCTTCGAATTTTCCCGTACAATACCGAGTAATCATTGCAGTTTTTCCTACACCGCCCGCACCTGCAACAATTACTTTAAAAATCCATGAGCTCTGCATTTTATCGTATCACATTTATAATCTAAGTTTAAGAATAAGCTTATTGATAAATAATAAAAATTTTTCTATAAATATTTTTTGCTTAGGAAGGTCGATTCTAAATTTTGGAAAATTTAGTCTGAAAACTGAATTAACTTATACAGAAATTAGCAATTAAAATCTACTTCATTTATCTCATTAAATTTCTGTTAGACGTAATTTCAAAATTTGAATTCCACAAATGGGCATTAACAAAACTAAAAAATTGAATGAGTATTGTTTTTATAAAAGTTTCATTCCAAAATAAAAAAGATTTTTATAAGATTTTATTCTATTATTTTTTAGAACTAAATTTTAAAAAGTTTTTACAATAAAGGTTGTGATAAGACAGCATTAAAGACGACGAGATTTGTCCTATATGTAGTTTTCCAAAAGAGCTATGTATATGTGATAGTTTAAGC
This sequence comes from Promethearchaeia archaeon, assembly GCA_029856155.1. Lineage (GTDB taxonomy): Archaea > Asgardarchaeota > Lokiarchaeia > Sigyniarchaeales > SOKP01 > Loki-b32. The sequence goes on along the minus strand of JAHQWL010000034.1, from coordinate 43,985 downwards.
GCCGATGAACAGCAAATAATAATCTCTAACTCTAGGAGGAAATGGGGGAGGGTTGTTACTGTAATCACGTTCGTTGGAAATTTTGAAGTAAATCTTAAGAATATCCTAACAAAAGCAAAAAAAAAATGTGCTTCTGGTGGAACTGTAAGAGATAATGAAGTCGAACTTCAAGGAGATCATCGGTTTAAATTGAAAAAATTCTTGATTGATCTTGGATTTCCTGAAGAAAATATTGTTATTCAAGAATAATTAGCGGAAAAGAAAAATAACCACGTAATACAATCTATAAAAAGCTGGAAGACTTAACTATTAGATAAATTATTGAATAAATCGGATTAACATAATTTCTATGGATTCTATTATATATAAAGTAATCTTTACGGCGCACGAGCAATTTGAACATAAAAACCTTACCCTAAGTTTTAAAAATCTAGAATTTAAAAAGCCTCTATCTATTCCTGCTAAATTTATCTTAGAATTAAAAAAATTAAGTGAAACGAATCAACATATAATTAATTTTCAAAATATTGAAGAAGTTCTCATAATTGGGAATCCTACAGTTAATCATACATATAACTATTATCTTGTTATTTTATATACCTACAAATCAAATGGGAGGAGAGTAGGATATTTAATTGGAAATGTGAAGAATTTAGGAGACATCATCTTAGGTATCTGGCCTTTTAATATAGATCTTAAAGATCTATCAGAAGAGGAAATATTAGAAACCTATAATGATATAATACAGAATCCGAATAATTATAATAGTATTTGTTTAATATCTCAATAACTTATTATGTAGCATACATTTAAATAAACAATTCTTTCTCATTTTCTTTCAAAAATTTCCTCAACTCTAAATCATAAGGCATCCCTGTTCTGGCACCTAACTTCTGGATTTTTAAGGATGCCGCGGCGTTTGCGTATTTGATTGATTTTTCTAAACTCCATCCCTTAATCCAATAAGCAACCGAAAATGCTCCATTAAATGCGTCACCCGCACCAGTAGTATCAACAATATTATTCATTATATAAGTGGGAATTTCATTTTGAAATTCTTTAGTTGAAACCAATGCCCCCCTATTCCCTAATGTTATGATTACGAGGGGAATCCCTTTTTCAATTAAGGTTTTAGCAGCATCTTCTGGTGTCTTACATTTTGTTATCATCTTAGCTCCTTCTTTATTAGGAATTAAAATATCTGCCATTAGTAACAATTTTTTTAAATCTTTCCAACCTCGTTGAGCTATTTGAGATTCCAAATCAATACTAATTTTTACATCAAATTTCTTTGCTAAATTAATCACTTTTTCTGATATTTCTGGGTGAATTAATGTTGTATGTAAAACTTTAGCTTCCGACAAGTAATATTCTTCCAAATCCTTAAGTTCTAATTTCGTAGTTAACATATGAGGAGATTGAATTATTGTCTTTTCCCCTTTAACTACAAAAATAAAATTTACTGGAGTTTGCTTTCCTTTTTTTATTACTGTAAGTGTAGTATCTACTCTTTCTTTTTTAAATTCTTTAATTAAAAAATCTCCATATGAATCATCTCCAACGGCACCAATAAATCCACAAGAAATCCCAAGACGCGCCACTGCGACTAGAAAATTCGCCGTTACACCACCAGAGAAATAATTTTCGGCGATAGCATCAATTTTTTCATCTGGTTTAGGAAAATGAGGAATTTCAGCTACCCAATCAACAACAACCTCTCCTAATCCAATAATATCTATTTTACCCATTTTAATACTCTAGTTATTAAATTACATTAGGAATTTAAATATTAGTCGATAAATAAGAGGGAAATTAAAAAGTATAAAACTCAAGTTTCAATCTGTTTCATAACGCGCTCTAATTCTTCATCAATATTAATATCTTTAAAATCATAAACTGATATCTCGTATTGATTAGAATAATCGCTAAATTTAGCTCTACCTTTTATTATAATATCTTTTCCTAGAAACTCTGCTGATTTTTTTTCTAGAAATTTCTCAAATTCGGGTGTTTCTTTTAGTTGTACGATTTTAGTTGTCTCTACACCCATTAACTTTTCTGCTCGATCTCCTATAAAAGTAGTTCTTATTGTTCCTGTTCCATCATCTATAATAAGATTAATTATCATCCGGAATTCAGTCTCATCTCCTTTACCACAAGTACAATTTTCAACCTTCTTAAAACAATTTTTACATGCTTCATAAACCGTAATATTATTAAGATCTTTAGCAATAAATCCTTTTAATTCGATCGTACCAGGAGTTCCAATAGTGTCTATCTTTGCGTAATCACCAGAAAAACTAGCTCCCTTCTCTTTTTTTTCTAAATTAAGGCTTTTAAGGTTTTTTATTTCGAGATCTTTTAGCTCTAACGTTGATTCATTAATTAAAGAGATTTCATTTCTATTCGAAAAGTTGCTATATTTGACTAAAACATTTTTCAATACTAATCCCTGTCCTGCAGCTAATAGTTTTGAATATTCATCTGCTTTTTCACGCCATAAAGTAACTCTAATACCATCAGTATTATCACTAATAATAAAACCTAATAGAGAGACACTATCTCCCGATTTTAAAGATATTGTTTTAATATTATCAACTGAAGTGATAATACCCTTAAAGGTAACAACTCCTTTACTCTCCTGTAGTGCTTTTATATTTTCAATAACTTCTCCTTCAATATTGAGATCTTTATTTTTTTTAGTAATTTTTGTATTTTTACTTGCATATAGATCAATTGTTTTCGAATCCAATGTACTTAATCTAGGATTTAAATTAGTCACCGATACAAAATCACTAATTTCTAATTTATTTAATTTTTCTGTATCATCATTCCAAAAGGTAATTTTAATTGATCCCGTGGTATCTAATAATGTTAACGATCCTACTCTTCCAAATTCACCATCTTTTCGAGTAAATTCTCTTATTGGTGATATTTGAATTATTTTTCCTTCTATGGATAAAGATCTAAGACTTAAATTAATTTCTTTTATATTAATAGATTTAAATGTTATTTTGGGATATTTATTATAGTCAACATCTTCAGGAGATAAAATAACTTTTCCATAACTTCCTACATGTATTTCAATATCTCCAAATTTTCCTTTTTTTGCGTTTCCATTAACTATTTTAACAAGTTCGTTCTTTTCAAAATTAGATTCGTTAAAAACTTTTACTTGATCATCCCAGAGTACAATTCGAGCATCTCCCGTAGTATCATGCAATAAGAAAGACCCTACAAAACCCTTGTTTCCATCATTCTTACTAAAACTATTAACATTATAGATATCCTTGATTCTACCAAATAATGTTATGTTTTTCATATTTTGCGTAATATCAGAAATGTAAATTTCAATTTCTTTTAAGAGATCTTTATTTTCATTTTTAATGTCAACGCCCAACTCTTTAGCTATGATAAATAAAGCGCCTTCATCAGAAATCAATCCCTTTAATTCATTTTTCTTATCTTCAACTAAGCTCTGAATCTCCTTTCTTGTTAAACCTGTATCCTCTATAATTTTATTTACATAAATCTCAGTTTTCATTTCAATCACAAAAAATTACTCTTGTTTTAAAAATATTTTAGTAGGGATTATTTAAAAAAAAAATTATTTAATTGTAATTAAAAAAAGATATTCTTTTAAAATTAAAGAGTATTAAATAAAGGTAATTTTTCAAAGTTATTTTATTGGGGCAATTATAAGGAGATAATTGATACTCTTATTCTCTCTAAGATTTCTATTAATTAAGTTTTATTGGTGTAAATGACAAAATTTAAAATCATACCCGTTATAGATATTTTAAATTCTAAGGCAGTTCATGCTAAAAAGGGTGAAAGGACTAAATACAAACCTTTAAAATCTAAATTAATTCAATCATCAAACCCAGTAGAGATTATTCAACTACTTAAAAAAAAGTTTGGATTTAATGATTTTTATGTCGCAGATTTAGATTCTATTATATATAAAAACCCAAATCTCCCAATTTTAAAACAAATTTTAGAGATCACAGACATGAATGTAATTCTGGACCCTGGAATTGTTAATCTTGAAGATATTTATCTTTACTCAAGATTCGATATTAAAAGTCTAATATTAGGATTAGAAACTCTTAAAAGTTTTACGCTTATTGATCAAAGTCTACAGATCTTAGATCAGAATAAAATCATAATAAGTATTGATATGTATAATGGACAGATCTTATCAAGTGCGAAGGACATAAAAAATCAAAATCCGTTAAAACTCATAAAAAAAATTGAATCTCTCGGAATTAAAAATATCATTCTATTAGATTTGTTTAGAGTCGGTCAGAAAATTGGAGGAATTCCACCACTCTATTTGGATCTATTACATAATTTTACTGGAAATATCTTCGTAGGTGGAGGAATCAAAAATTATAGAGATATTTTAGATTATAAAGAACAAAACTTCTCGGGTATATTAATCGCAACTGCTTTATATGATGGAACAGTAGATATTGAAAAATTAAGGCATTTCCATTAGTTTTATTGAATCAATCGATAAAAATAACACCAGTACTCGAAACGTTTAAAGATTTCTTACAAACTGGACATGTATGTTTCATTCTTACCCAATCTGTTAAATGCTCTCGATGTGCTTTTGCTTCGCAAATAGGACAGCCAGTAACCTCATCAAAAATCTCTATATTTTTTCCACATACAGAACATTTGGTTTTTGATGCAGTAGATACTTTTATTAATTCTTTTTTAATATCTAGTGTTACATTTTCAGTGTTCTCTGCAGTAGGACTAATTTGTTTCAATTCTTCTCTTGTATCGACACAAAATATAGATCCTTCTGTATCGTCCTTCTTATTGCCAATCCATACAACTTTACCTTTGAAATAACTATTACCTTGATCCTCTAACGTTAAGTTTAGTCGTCGATCTTCCATAACATAAGTTTGTATAACTTTAGTGTAATTTAAACCTAAGTGCGAAGATAATTGTTTAACCACTTCTATTGGTTCTTTAAAAACCTCATTCGTTATATCCACTTTGGTAATTTCTTTAGGTGACATAATAAATTCGCAATCGTATTTTGTATTTAATAAAAATGATTTAATATAAATTTTTATATAAAATCATACAAAAATAAATGTTTTGGATTTTATTATTTCTTTTATAAACCATAAATTTGAGTAATATTTTTCTTCATAAACAATATAAAAAATAACTAAGAACAATAGAAGTAAACGTGTTAATTATTTTAAATGGACTAACTTTCTATAAATTTCAACTCTAATTAAATTTTTTAATATTTTTACATTATATTAGATATATTATGCCCCATAATATCAAACTTTTAATTAGTCCTAAAACGATTGAAGAAGCAAAAATTGTTATTGATAATCAAGTAGAATATATTGATTGTAAAAATCCAGAGGAGGGGTCTCTAGGAGCAAATTTTCCTTGGATTATTAAACAAATGAAGGCTTTAATTCCCAACAAGAGCCATCAATTATTAAGCGCTACAATTGGAGACTTTCCGAATCTACCCGGTTCAGCATCATTAGCCGCTTTAGGAGCAGCAGTATCTGGGGCAGATATAATAAAGGTTGGATTAAAAGGCCCTAAAAACACAAAAGATGCCATATACTTAATGAGAAAGGTTGTTAAAGCAGTAAGAGAATATAATGAAGATATAAAAATTGTTGCTGCGGGATACGCAGATCGCATACGAATGGAATCCTCACCAGAATTTATGAGTATTCCTACTATCGCGTCAGAATCTAAGGCTGATATTGCTATGCTTGATACTTTCATTAAAGATGAAAAGGGATTATTCGATTTTCTGAGTTTTGAACAATTAATTCAATTTAAAAATAAAGCACATAAATATGATCTTGAAGTAGCACTAGCGGGGAATTTAAGGATGAAAAATATTCAGTTAATAAATGATATTTCACCAGATATAATTGGAGTAAGAACTGTAGTATGTGAAGGTTATGATAGAAATAACGGAATAATTAAAGCAAAACTTATTGAGGAGTTAAAAACTGAATTATATGAAAAATAGGAAAATTTATCTTGCGCTATGATATTTTAGTAAAAGGATTTCATTTATTCTTCAAATTTATAGATGAATTTTCATGGATGGATGTGATGAAAACTTTAATTTCAGGTTTATAGGATTCTAAAACATTTAAAACCTCTTTCTCTCTTTTTATTCTGCATATTGCATAAACTGAACGACCTAACTGGTTCATACTGGCACCAATTATGCTTAATTTGTTCAAGTTATCAATTAACTCTTTAGTTTTTGATAAATCTAAAATATCAAGAATTTCAGTTTCTTTCACGAACTCTAAGGAAGTATCAATAAATGTTTTAATATTTGGATTTATTTTTAATCTCTTCAAGGCTTTTTTACCCGCTTCTTTAATTTTTATACTTAAGATAGGATCGGTTAATATTGATTTTGTATGAATAACTCCAAATGACCCACATATAATTTTTAAATTTTGTGGTACTTTAATCCTCTCATATACACAAGGGAATCCCGGGGCTTTCAAGATTCCCATTCCTCCATTTAATTGACCGCACACAGTTCCTAAACCTGTTCGATTTACAACTTCTGCAATATGTGCAATCTTTCCCTTTTCTAGATATGGTAATTTTAAATTAAACAAATAATCTAAACCAAATATGGTTCCTAGTGCCCCAGAACCACTAGCTCCATAACCACATCCAACAGGTAATTCAAAAAAATGATTAATTCTTATTTTATATGATTCTTTAATATAATTTTTCAAATAATCAACAATGAAATATGACGTTTCTGCCTTCTGATTTAATTTTTCGTCATTAATATAAATCTCAGTCTCGGTATCATTACTTTTATCAATAAATTGAGCTTCAATCTCTGTTTTACCTTTTGCGTTGACACAAAAACCAGCACCTCGGGATCCGATCCTTACTGGATCTTTGATTTTTACGCCGTTAATTTGATCAACTATTTCAAAAAATCCAGATATTCTGTGAGGAATTTCGACTGCAATTTTTTTAATTTTATTAAATATCATTCTAAAGTAACTTAAATTACCAAATCAACTATATATTAATACAAAGAAAATTTGAATGAAAATATTATGAAAGTTAAAAATACTGTCGTAAAAATCGGGGGGTCATTATTATTTACTGAAGATAAAGAAATTGATAAGGAAAAGATTCATAATTTCTGCCAAATCTTTAAAAAGATTAAATATTCGGGAACTCATGTCATTATATGCGGCGGCGGCAAAATCGCTAGGGAATATATAAATGCAGTAAGATCTTTTCAAAGCAATGAAGCATTATGTGATACATTTGGAATTGATATTTCTCGTATAAATGCAAAATTGCTCTTATCCGTTTTTCAAGATTTAGCTTATCCTTTAGTTCCAAAATCATTAGAAGAACTTTCTACAGCATTGCTTTTTGGAAAAATTATTGCAATGGGAGGATTGCAGCCTGGACAATCTACAACCTCAGTTGCTCTCGAAGTTGCCGAGTTTATAAAAGCTGAGGAATTAGTGATTCTTACAGATGTAGAAGGTATTTATGATAAAGATCCAAAGAAATTTAATGATGCTAAATTGTTGAAACACTTGACTTATACTGACTTACAAGAAATTATAATTAATTCATCCGGAAATAAGCAAGCAGCAGCAGGGGAATATCGCATTTTTGATGCAGTTTCTTTACAAATATTAAAAAGAAGTAAACTTAATATAAGAATTATTTCTGGCAAAGATCTAAAGGATTTTGAAAAATATTGGAATGGTGAAGAAGACATAACTTGTACTATGATAACTGAATGAAAATCTTTGGTAAATTATTTTAATCTTCTAATTTTTATTATCCTATATTAACCCTCTTAAACTCGAGTTAAAAAATGTCTCAATCTTCATGGAAAGATCAAATAAAAAAAAAATGGGGACCTCATAGTCATTGTCCAATTTGTGGCAAAGCAATGCCCACTGATAAAAAATTTTGTAGTCAAGCTTGTAAGGATAATTATCTTAACCAAGAGAGAAAACAGAAGAAAAAAGGAAGACTACAATGCGTTTTTTTGATTGTGATGTTAGTTGTAATGATGCTTATAATGATAGTACCAAGTTTGTTTGGGTAAATTAGATATGAACTTAGCACTTATTATTACTTTTTTTTGATTATGATAATATTTAGTAAAAATTAAAATAATAATTTTATTTAATGAATATATAAAATAATGAGTATTTCTTCAAGCAGGGATAACCAAGTTGGTCAACGGTGCCGGACTTTTTTTGGAAAATAATCCTCAATAACCGGACTCAAGATCTGATTATTATATTATCCGTTGATTAACATAATAACTAATGAGATATCCGGTGAGATAGCTCTTCGTGGGTTCGAATCCCACTCCCTGCATTATTCCAAATTTTCAAGTACTTTTTTTAAAGTTTTATTCAGAAAATTCACTAAAGGTTTTAATATTTCATCATCACTCTTTTTACTCTTTAAAAACAACAGAAGAAGTACTGGTGTCTTAAGGATATTTGAAGCTCTCTCAGCTATAATAGTACTCATCAACTTTTTATTCACACCAAATAAATTATAAGAAGCTGTTAATGATTTTAATCCTTTTATTGCTGGAGGACTTCCTAAAGTTATATTCCCTATCCCCATATTTGGTTGATCAGAAATTAATAATAGAAAACTCTTATGTAATTTAAAAAGGTTTAAATATATTGTAATTTCATCAATTTCTATATTATCTTCAGCTAAAGGCTTCATTTTTATAAATGATTGTGATTTTAGATTTTAATTATACAATTAAAAATTGATATTGTAGTATAACAATGCTTATATTATTTAATTATATTTAAAAATTATATTTAGATAGCAAATAATAATATCTCATCATCTCAATAATTGAATTCTAAAGAAAGTCTAAAGTGTTAAAAATCGAGGGTAAAAGCTATAAAAAATTCAATAGCAAAATAAATATATGTTATAATTGTGGAGTACAAATTGTTGATCAAAAACAAAAATATTGTCCTAATTGTCAAGTAATCTTGAACCCTAATACATATATTAATTGGAAAAAGAGCTGGTATGGATTTTTATGCTGTTTATGTTTTATTCCTGTTTTAATTGCTTTCTTAATTATTTTTATCTTATGAAATTTTAATAAATTTTAATCAGAAGATATAACTACATCAGATATTCTCTGTCTTCGAATATCAAAATCATGATCAAGATGGATTGTTAAACAATGTTGATCTTTTTTCTGTAGATTTTTATGAACATAACTAATTGGAACTACGGGTAATTCTGATTGCAATACTGCCTTTTTTGGAATTGGAATGGGGATAACAGCTTTACATCTCTCACAATTTACTAATACTACTTTGATATCAGGCGATTCAATTTTTTTTATTCTTTCTAATACATCAGTAGATAAATTAGAAGTAGAAAATGTTAACTTCTCTTTTTTCTTAGGGGCTTCAGGAACAATTGGGATATCTAATTCAAGCTCTACCTTTGAGGAATATTCAGTTTTTAATTCTTCTTCATTTTTTAATGGTTTTTTTGCGGGTTTTTTCTTTTTCATTTCCTCCCGCGTAGTCTTACTCTTAGTTTTTTTTAAAATCGTCGGTTTATTCTCCTTAATTATTTTCTTTTTAGCCAAAAATCTCACTTGTTGAAATTTTGAGTTGTCTAATTATTAAGATTACCTTTAATATTAAAAAATTTATATCTATTGAAATTGAAAATATCATTTCTATTTATCATTATAAAAATCTGGATAAAAATTTAAGTATAAACTATGTATCGAATATATTGTTCAATAACAATTATTAAGAGAACTTTTATTGATTAATGTTTTACTTAAACACCAAAAATCTGTCTTAGCTCATTATAAATTTTTGATAACTCAGAAATTATTTGAATATTGTTTTGTTGAAGATAATAATTTATATAACCCGCTAAACCTTCAGTATCTTTAATCCAGTCTAAGAACGATTGTATTTCCCCTTTCAACTGAGGATCCACATTGGAAACAGTCCCTGCTGGAGCTGTAACTCCCGCAGAAGCAGTACCACCCATTTGAGTCGTTTGCTGTCCCATTTGAACTCCCGCATCCATGTATGGTCCTTGTGTGCTCATAAACCCTACTGTTCTTTGAACATCCATTATCGCTCCACGAGCATCTCCATCTGGTTGAAGATAACATATAAGTTTATGCTCCTCATCTTTTGCTGCGCATATACTTCCTTCGCCTTTTAAAGAAATAGCAACTAAACGTTCAGTCTCCATTTGCAATACTGAATATTTTACTCCAGAAACCATTAAAAATTGAGCATTTTGACCCGTCCAACTTGACACTACTCTATCAACATCTCCGCTAATATCCCAATTATCTGTTGTATAAATAATATCTTTTCCTTTAATTACTACAGCGGCAATAATGTTAGGATCGGATTGCATCAAATTATAAACTGCGGTTGCGGGATCTACTGGCATCTTTTTTTCCTCTCTCTTTTGGTAATTTTAAAATAAAATAATATCTAAAATCATTAAGTTTTGTTATAAAATAATTATATACTAATTTATTAAAAATTTATCTATAACATAATTTTAACCAATTTTTTTCTCTTTTTTTAAATTAATTTTACCAAATTCCGATTGATCACTGGATTTGATGTGCCCCAAATCTTTATTTATAGTTGTTTTATATTCATTTTCAAAGGAAATTCTATTTTCAAAAAAAAGCTTATGATTAATATCATTTTTCTTTAAATTTTCCAGATGATTTTCTAAACTAATACTATTTTTAAATAATTTCCCACATATGGGACAACTTGGAGATTGATTTTCTAACAGTCCTTTTGGTTTTTTAACAATAACGTGAAATCTTTTCTTTACATTAAATGAATCCTTATGATACCGACAAATATGTCTCACTAATTTTCCATAAGGGGGATATTCAAAGAAAACTTTACTTCCATGAGTGCATTCCCAATATAAAACATCAGCATTACACTTTGGACATTTTGATTGAAAAGAGCGAAGATAACAATGCTTTCCATGTGTTTTATAATAATGTCGCATTATATTAAGTGAAACAATGAACTTATTAAAATTTTTCGATCTAATAAGAAAATCAAAAATTAAAAACTAAGTTTCTTATTAATGGATAAATCCTCAAAACGCAAACATTTAAATGTGCTAGATTAATTATGAAAATTAAAGAAGAGAATTTTTAAAGGGTTGGCGTTATTGGATCTTTCATTCCCTCAAAAAACTTTTAATTTATGCCCAGAATGTGGTAATGAAAATTTAATCTCAGATGATTCTCGTGGTGAGATAGTTTGTGGTGTGTGTGGTTTAGTATTAAATCAAAGAATTATAGATGCAGGTCCCGAATGGCGAGCTTTCACATCAGAAGAGGCAAATAAAAAAGTAAGAGTAGGTGCCCCTACAACACTGACTCTTCATGATAAAGGATTAAGCACTATGATAGGGTGGAAGAATAAAGATGCATTTGGAAAGACCCTAAGTCCTAAAATGAAAGCTGAAGTTTATCGGTTAAGGAAATGGCATGTTAGAACACGTACTAATAAATCCATTGATAGAAATTTAGCATATGCAATGAATGAATTAGACAGATTTTCTTCTCAATTGAATCTGTCTAAAGATTTAAAAGAATCTGCTGCACATATTTATAGGAAAATGGCAAATAAAAATTTGATTAGAGGTCGATCAATTGAAGCAGTGTTAATTGCGTCTATTTACTTGTCTTGTAGATTAAATAGTATACCCAAAACTCTAGATGATTTCATAGAATTTGCTTCAGTAGATAAAAAGAAAGTTGCTCGATGTTATAGATTAATTTTAAATGAACTTAGATTAAACATACAAGTATCCTCTCCCATATTTTTTATTCCACGGTTTTGCGCCGAATTAAAATTATCAGGAAAAACTCAAAATCGAGCTGCTTCTATCTTAAAACTTGCAAACAAATATCGCATCACAGCAGGAAAAGCTCCAACAGGTTTAGCAGGTGCAGCGTTATACGTTGCTGCGATTCAAGAAGGAGAAAGACGCACTCAGAAAGAAATTTCAATCGCAGCGGGAGTTACTGAAGCTACAATCCGAAATCGATATAAAGAGCTAGTTAATCATTTGAAATTTGAAATAAAAGTTTAACAAAATTCTCTTCTTTTCAATTTAAAAAGTATTGAGAAGTTATATAAATTTAATAAAAAGAATTAGACCTAACGTACTTTAATTCGTTTTATAACATCTGGGCGCTTCTTATACAAGATACGAAATCCACAGTGAGAACATTTAATACCTGGAAGCGCACTTAACTCTTTTTTGCTAACTTCCTTCCCACAACTTTTCCGAGCACACACATATTTCATAGTTATATTAAATTCTCAATGATTAAAATACTTTTTGCTTAATTCCTTTAAGAATCAATAATTTATAATCAAGGAGAGATTATTAAAAAAAAAGTGACCTTATATGTATAATGATTTTCGTTTATCCTCAGTATCAACAAGTTGGAGTGAATCGAGATCTTTTTCTAACTGATCTCTTTTAATTTGAAGATTCTTTGTAATTTCTTCTATATTTTCCAAGGAATATTTCTTTTTAATCGGTAATGTGAAGGATTTTTTAAGCATTTCTAAAAGAGTTATTGATGCTTTCAAATCAGTAATATCTTCATTTATCATGGCAATATTATCTGTTTCTGCTAGAAAAACTAGTCCATCAATATTAAATCGTGCTTTTGCCAGTGTCGGAATCAAACCATTCGCACCAATTATTACCCCTTTTTGAATCTTTTGGCAATTATTTTCCAATAAATAATGGTCTAATAACTCTTGATTTGTTGAACTAAGATAAATTCTAGGTAGGTTACCCGTGATTTTTCTACTATTAACGGGGTATGCTCCTAGAGTAACTATTAATTTTATCCCATACTGATTAATTATTTCACTTAGAAAATTCGATATTTTGTATATGCCTTTTGGGGTGAGACTTTGGGCGTCAGCAGTTATTAAAATAAGATCTCTTAATTCATTTGGGTCTTTCCAATATAGAATTTCAGCTTTAGGAGCAGATAATAAGCTATCATCAACAATAGCCCCAGCGGGATAGTCATCAAAAATAATATCAATTAAATTTTGAGCGTCAAGCTGACCGATAAGAGAATCTAAAGCAAATTTGCCAACATCGGCAATTCCTGGCATTCCTAAAATACAAAGAGGTCTTATAAAATCTTCCTTAGCTATATTATTATGTTTTATAATTCTTATTCCTTCCATAACTTTTTCCCTTTTATTAAAGACATCCCTAATAATAGGGTGATTTTATCAATTTAAAAACGATGTATTATCCTAGTAGACACAAGATTTATTGTAATAGTGATATTTTCATATTATCGAAAATAAATTTTAGAATTAAACATTATAAATCTCGGCAAAAAAGGAGATAAGGAGGATAAAGGTTTCTTATATCTGGAAATGATGAATCTAGAAGGAATATGATATTGCCTGCGCCAAAAATAGATTATACGTGCATTAAATCTTCTTTTTCTTTGTAAAATAATTCAGGGTATAAATACTCAAAAGTCTTACTAAATAATTTATGGTTCTCCCACTTTTCAGTTTTTCCATTCCATATTAAATTTTGCAATGGATTGTATTTTTCAAGAAAATTGTTATTTCCATAAACTGATTTGATAAGAGACTCACTATTAACCAAATCAGTTATTATCAAATATTTTTCAACTTTTAAGTATTGAAACACATATTCGAAAAGTCTTAAAAATTCAGCAAGTTCGCAATCCGGAAAATATAACCTAATCATTAACCCATTATGGATTTTTTTTTTCTCATCAAATCCGTGAATATAATATTCTCCTTCAATTTCGTAAATATAACCAAAATTAAAATACTGAAATATGTATTTGAGTATATCAATTGTATCTTTTTTTAGATTTAATAAAATAATATGAATAGTTTCCTTCAAATCCAAATTCTTTAGAGTAATGTAAGGAAAGATAAGTTTATTTTTAATTAAAACTTGAATCTCATCGAAAATTGAGTTGTTAAGGTTATTGGTTTTTTTCTTAATATCAATAGAATGCCAATTGTACACATGTAATAAAGCTTTAAAATAGGGAGAATTTGGTTTATAATAATCTGAAATTATTAAATCATCAATTTCAAAATGCTTCACATCTGAAGTTTGCTCTCTATAATTTGGATTAAAAAGAATGTTTAATATATAGGTTTTGAAATTATTAGGATCTAGATACCAGCCATTTGAACTTAAATTATGGTTGAAATGAAAAATTTGAGATATAGATTTAATTGTAAGTAGGCAATATTCTCTGATTTTATTCTTACTTCTCAACCAGTTAAGATATGAAGTGTTAGGCTCGTTAAAAGGAAAAATATATTTAATAAATAATGAATTTGAACTATCGATTGAAGCTATGTGTTTAATCTTTTGAAATGTATTTGTAAATAGCATTTTAAAATCGATTTCTTCTAAATTAAAAGGAGTAATATATAATAAATATTGTCCTAAGCCAAAATTTTGGAAAGCAGGAATGAATTTTATTGATTTCACATATTGTTTGAAATAATTTTCTTTAATTGTTATTTCAAATTCTTCTTTATTCCTGAAATATTTTTCAAGATTTAAATGGAAACTTAATAATTTTTGAATATCATTTGTTTTAAAACTGACATGTTCAGTTATAATTCGTCTATTGATTTTATTAAGAAGATTTTTCATATTTTTTTTTATAGTCCAAAGATTGGGTGAAGTAACGCTTTTTTCTTTAAATGATTTTAATTCTTCACCCAAAATTCCTTTAATGTAAAGAAAGTATTGCTCAAAAAGGTCTTTAGTATAGAAAAAGACTTTCCGATTGAAATCGTAAAAATCTTTTCTTGAAAAAGTCTGTAATAATCCATTCCAAGAATACCGGTTAAATGAGATAATATCTTTGTTAAAAATATTAGATAATATTGATATGAAAATTATTTTTTCATTATTCTTCAAATTTGGGATAAAAAATTGTAAGAAGACATATTCTTGTTTGTTGAATAAATCTGTAGTTTCGTAGAAATAAATTTTTGGAAACCATTTTTTCATTTTATCTAATATGACTTGAACTTCAGGGGAATTCTTTAAAATTAATTGAGGAAAATAGCTTGAGATTGTGTTTGTCCAAATACTATCAATTAAATAAGGTTTGATTATCTTAGGATTATCATTGATAAATTCATTGATTTTGAGATTGATAGTTTTATTTGTTATTTCATAACATTTATTATTTTTTTTTAAATTTCTAAGGCGTTCTTTTTTTATTTGAGTAATTTCCTTTAATAATTCCAAATTAGATATTAATTTTTTAATTGATTTGACATTAAAAATTTTTAAATTAGAGCATAATTTTAAAAATTGGAAAAAAAATCGGATTTTTTCAACTTCTTTTGCATACTTTTTTTTAGAATTTAAATAATTTAAGAAAAGATTTTTGAAAGAATAGCAGTTTGAATCTATAATGTCGAAAATAGCATCTTCTTCAATTAATTGTAAGGTATGCTCTTTCTCATAAAATTCTTTGAATTTAATAAAACCATTCATAGTATCTTTCGATTCTTTTTCAATTATCTGTGAGTAATTTACCCATTTTTCTAACTCATCCTTAATATAGAAAAATCCAAAGCTTTGATTTCTATCTAAAAAATTAAGGAAATCCTCTTGGAGTTTAGGGGACTTAATTAAAACTTCTAAACTATTTTCTAATTCTTTAGTTAAACCATTTTCACCAGAGAAAAAGTTATTATAATCGGATTTTATTATATTTGAAATTTCCCTTCTTCTTGAAAAGTTTATTCCGACATAGGAAAAGAATCTTATTCTATCCAGAATTAAAAAATCTAAGAGTTTAAGATTTGCTTTATTAAAATTTTTACTATACTCCTGTATAAATTCAAGTTCATAGTCATTTGAGTAGTTCTTCTTGTTATAATTTATTATTTGACCATTTTTATAAGATTCTCTAAAATAATTTAAATTCAAGGAAAAAACATATTTTTTTGCTAACGAACAAAATTTTTTTATCAAATATCCATTTTGTTCCATTTTTTCTAACAGGTATTTCAAATCTTCTATATATCTCTCTGGAATGACAAAATATGCCGATAATTCTATAGAAAAATTAGCTACTGAAAGTTTTGGCATAATTATGAATGGCATTTGGTTAATTATCTTGTCAATTTGAGCTTTTTCTAAAAGTGGATTAAATTTAAGATAGCATGTTAAAAGAGCAATATTTAGTGCTTTCCAATCAAAATAATATGTTGGGGTTATAAAACTATATTTATTTATCCAACGTAAGTTTTTGCTAAATCTCCGCAAACTTAAATCGGTATCGATGACCCCCTGATTTTTAAGAGACTTAAAATTATTACAAAATCCTTCCAAAGTATCACAATTTTTTACACTATAGAAAATTTTGGTTAAAACTTTTAGAGTTTCGGTGATCTCATTATCCTGTAAACTTTTTGAAGATTTAAATAAAAAATCTTCGTATATTTTTCCAAGGGTAAAATGTAAATTATCAGCATAATTTAAGTTTAGATTTCTTCTAATATATTCAAAAAAGTATTGTTTCGGACTTTCAATTAATTGACTTTCTTCTAATTCAAGAAATTTGTCAAACCGAAATTTATCAGATTGATTAACTAGAAAATTGTAATTTAGATATTTTTCTCTTATAAATGACTTCCATTCGTTAATTGATGTAAATTCTTGTAAATCAATTTCAACAAATTGGTTAATAGCAAAATTAATGAGATTGGTTTCTTTTAAATTATCAGGAATAAAAACTAGATACGCACTTTGAAGTAATAAGAAAGGAAAGAATTTACTATAATCCCTAAAGAGTTGAATTTGATATACACCCTCTTTAATAAATCTAAATACCCCATAGCTAGATAATCTTGAATCAAAATCTATACTTTTTATTATTTCATCGACAATATGGATTCTTACTTTCCTATTGATTACTTCCAAATTTAAATAAGCTCTTAACTCATTTATTAGAGAAAGGAATACTTGATTTATCCTAATAGGGTCATCAATAACAGATTTTTTCAAGCTATCTAAATTAGGAGAATTAACCAAATTTACCAATTTGTTATTTAATTTTTGTCCTGAATTTAATATGCAGTAATTTACTTTTTAAACTTTTTCATCGGAACTCCTTTTGAATTGAATAAAATATTTCTTTTTAAAAAAAAAATTGATTTATTTATTTTGTAAATATAGAAAATTCTTTCTGTTTAAATAGAATAGTATAGAAAAAATGGCATAAATTCATTTCATTTACAAAAAAGGTTACAATTTTGAAATTATTAAAGTTATATAGAGTTGCTTTATTTGTATTAATCGGCATTGCTTCCTTTTTACCTATGGTTAGCATTGTATTAGGGTATAATGGAAGTGGTGGAGGACCATAAAACAAAAAGCCTATTAATCAAATAAAGAATATTTCAAATATTTTTTTAAATTTATTTTTATAATTCCTTGGATCTTTAGATTATTTCGGTTTAAATAGAATAATATAGAAAAAAGGACATAAATTCATTTCAATTAATAAAAAGATAATTAATTTGAAAATATTTAAAGTATATAGGATTCTTTTATTTGTATTAGCCAACATTGCTTTCATTTTGCCTATGATGAGTATTGTGTTAGGTTGGAAAGGCGATGGTGGAGGACCTTAATGCTATTAAAAAGCCTATTAATCAAATAAAGAATATTTCAATTTTTTTTACTTTTATTCTTATAATTTCCTGAGTTTTTAGATTCTTACTGTTTAAATAGAAGAAATTGATATATCTAAATCATTTTACCGAAAATTAATTTTAGAAAAAAACATTATAAATCTAAGTAAAAAATATCAATTTGCATAATGTCATTAAATTATAAATGTAAAATGTGCGGTACATGTTGTCATGAAGTTCCAGGTGACTATGTAAAAAGAATTCCTATATATCCAGATGAGGCAGATAAATTAATTGAGATTGCAAAGGAACGCAACATTGCCTTTAAAATTGTCGAAGATTTAGTGTTTCCAGATATTAAGAATAAGAAAATATTGATTTTGACTTATCGCATAAAATTAGATAATGAAAATAAAGGATGTCCGTATTATATTAAATCATATGGTTGTACAGTACATGATACTAAACCTTTAGCTTGTCAAGCATACCCTTTAGCATTGAAACGCATAGATGCTTTTAATTTTGAGATATCGATAGATCCTCTATGTAATTTTGTTATTGAATATTATTCTGAATTAGAGAATTTAGATATTGAAAAATTGAAGGAAATTTTTAAAGAAGAATATCCAAAAGCAGAGAAATTTTACCGAAAAAATAAAAAATTAATTTTTAAAATAAGGAAATTAGAGGCAAAAAAACAAATTAAAATACCGCGTCAGATAAGTTTGGAAGAATTTAATATGTATTTACAAAATTGGGAAAGAGAAGATATTTCTGTAAAATAAGTTGAAAAAATTATTAGATTCTTAGCTTTAATTCTCTAACTAATTCTTTAAATTGTTGATCGTCTAAAGTGACAGATTTAAATGTATTTAAAGCTTCACTAATTATTTGAGCTAATATATGCTTACAAAATGTACGCTTTTTCTTAATAACGACGTTCTTGTAGAAATCTTGACATGAACAAAACAATTTTGGGTAAATTAAATGCTCTTGATTTTCTCCTTGAGCGGTCCATACGATTCTATTGGATGGTTTATATGTGTATTTTAAAATTCCCCTTTTTAATACCTCAATAACATTAGTAGATTTATCAGGAAAAATTTCATCTAAGAAAGATATGAATTTTTCATCAATTATCTGTTTTTTCTTTGCTTCTTCAAAAACTTGAAATAATAAATCTTTTGACATTTGTATATATATACCTATTATATTTAAAAAATAAAAAGGTTCATTCTCTCATTGAATAATATTTTATATCTTCCAACAAGATATTTTCCTTCAATATCTGGGGCTGAATTCTATTTTCAGCGAATGGCAGAGATATTAACTATGAAATATAAATATAACATCGATATATATACTTCAGACGCTATAGATTTTAAAGCTTTAAGAGATTCTAGCGGAAAAAGGCTCGTTAAAGATAATAAATATTATGATAAAGTCAATAATTTGAAGATAAATCGATTCCAGGTGAATTATAATCTCTCTGAAAATGAAATTCTTAATAAATTGAAAACTATTCCTGCGCTAAATAATCTTTTAATAAGAGATGAAGTATTAAAACCCTTTATTGCAAATGGACCTTATTTAGGAGATTTATTAGAAAATTTATTAAAAACGCCAGATTTGAATTATGATTTAATTCACACTACTTTTTTCCCATATTTTAACTGTATTATAAGTTTAATCATTGGAAATTCTATTAATAAACCAGTAATATGCACTCCATTTTTTCATTTTTCTAATCCTCGATATTTGGACTTAAGATTAATAGAAGTTTTAAAGAAATTTGATTTATTAATTGCGTGCACAAATCTAGAGAGAAAATTCTTAATCGAAAAATGTAAAATTCAACCAGAAAAAATACAAGTTATTCCAATGGGTGTGGATTATGAAAGGTTTAAAAGTGTTAATAAATCATCCTTAGAATATAATTATTTTAAGCAAAAATTTTTCATTAAAAAGGAACAAAAATACAAACTAATTCTATTTTGTGGTTATAAAAATTATGAAAAAGGAGCATTATCTATTCTGAAATCAATACCTTACATTATTAGCAAGGTAAAAAAAGTCTATTTTGTTTTTATTGGTCCATCAACCATCGCTTTTAATCAAGAATTATCGAAAATACACAGACTTAAAAATGCTAGAATTCTAAATTTCACTCCAGATAACTTAATCGGTTATTTCGATAAAAAAAAAATAGCAGCTTTTAGAGAAGCTGATATCTATTTAATGCCTAGTCGGAGTGACGCATTTGGGATATCTTTTCTTGAGGCTTGGTCTGCTGGAAAACCTGTTATTGGAGCTAGGATCGGAGCAACTCCAGAAGTAATTAGAGAAAATGTTGATGGATTACTAGTTGAATTTGATAACCTTGAAGATATCGCCCAAAAAGTTATAAATCTTCTAAAAAATAAGAGATTAAGAAAAAGATTTGGCTTAGCAGGACAATTAAAAGTATCCCAAAAATATACATGGGATATAATTAGTAATAAAACACATTTTACATATAAAAATTTAATAAACAACGATAAATAAACAGATTATGAAAAATATTTCCGGTAATCCATATTTAACAAGTGATAGTGATGGTATTTTTATTGATTCAGTATCCTTTAGTGAAATTGTAAAGCAATTTAAAACACCATTGCTAATCTTTTTGGAAAATAGAATTAGAGAAAACATAAAAACATTTATTAATGTTTTTAGCTCAGAATTTGAAAATTTCCAATGTTTTTACTCATTCAAAGCTAATTTTCTTTCAGAAATTTGTAAAATTGTCCTATCTGAGGGAGTTGGGGCAGAAATTGTAGGATTACCGGAATTGAAGTTAGCTCTTAAACTTGGATTTCCTAGTAATAAGATCATTATTGGTGGACCTTATTTATCAAAAGAATTGATAGAATTAAGTATCAAAAATCACGTAAAAGAAATAATAATTTATGATTTGAACGTTTTGAAAAAAGTTAACTCTATTGCTAAAAAATTTGATATTATTCAACATATTAGTATTAGAGTTAATTCACAGAAATATGCTAGTAAATTAGGCGTAAAATTTGATCAACAAAAATTAGCTCTATTCAAAAACATAATTAAAGATTATCAAAATGTAAAGATTACCTCCATTCTGTCTCATTTTAGTACCCAAATGAATAATATTAAACAATTTAGAAAAAATGTTAAAGCTATAGCATCTAACTTAAAACTTTTATCAGATCATGGTATAGATATTAAAGATATAAATCTTGGAGGTGGGTTTCCAGAAGCTAATGTTATGCCCCAAGTCCAATTGAAACATATCGCTAAGGAGATTAAATGTGCTTTAAAGGAATTTGAAGTGAATTATAGAAATATTTATTTCGAACCCGGAAGGTATTTTATAGGAGACGCTGGGTTGTTTATTTCAAAAATTGTAAAAGTTTGTGAGGATAGATGGGTATTTATAAATTTAGGTAATCATATTTGCCCAAAATTTGCACGATGTTCTTTAAGGTTTTATAATGCCTCTCAGATTAATGAACCCCATAAATATAAAACTTCAATTGCAGGTATTATTCCCACGGATCAAGATGTATTAGCAAAAGACTATTTTTTTACAGAAAGTTTATTAAAAGGGGATAAAGTTCTTGTTACTAATACAGGTGCCTATTGTCTTACATTTTCAAATAGATTTCCATATTCGTTGCCAAAAATTCTTCTTATTAATGATACTACCATTAAAAAAATTTTTAATCCTGAAATTGATGAAGATTTTTCATTAAATTGAATCACATTTAATTCTAAACAGCTTTATTCTGTAATATTCCGATATCACATTAATTCTAATTTTTTGATTTTAATTCTTTGTACAAATTAAACTAAAATTTGATAAAATATGGAATCATTCATAAAAAACGCTCGGGAAAGAGAAATAATTCGACCAAAGATTGAGAACTTCGGGTATGCTAATATAAAAATCATTGGATGTGGTGGAGCTGGTAATAATACAATTAATAGATTGATGAAAATAGGTATAAGGGGTGCTAAATGTGTAGGTGTGAATACAGACTGCCAACATTTAGATAGTATTGAATCTCATATAAAAATTCTGATTGGAAAGAATTTGACGAAAGGACTTGGTGCTGGGGGAAACCCTGAGATAGGTAGAGCCGCAGCTGAAGAATCTCGTGAAGATCTTACTAAAATATTAAGAGAATCAAATTTAGTTTTTATTACATGTGGAGAGGGGGGAGGAACAGGGACTGGAAGTGCTCCTATAATTGCAGAAATCGCAAAATTGGAAGGGGCAATTGTTGTTGGAGTAGTAACATTGCCTTTTGCTACTGAAATAGGTCGGATTGATAAAGCAAAAATGGGTTTGAATCTATTGAAACGTTATGTCGACACATTAGTAGTAATAGATAATAATAGATTACTAGAAATTGCACCAAATCTACCTATTATAGAAGCCTTCAGCGTGGCAGATGAAGTTTTAGCTACTATGGTTAAAGGTATAACCGAAACAATATCTTTACCCTCTTTAATAAACTTGGATTTTGCCGATGTAAGAACTATTTTAAGTACTGGAGGGGTTGCTATTGTAGGTGTTGGTGAATCTAGTGGAAAAGATCATCGTGTTGAAGATGCTATTAATGATGCTCTTAATACTCCTTTATTAGACGTAAGTATTGATGGTGCTAAAGGTGCTTTAATTCATATTTGTGGAGGAAATGATATGACATTAGCAGAAGCTAATTCAGTAGCTAAGAAGATATCAGAAAAAATGGATGTAAATGATTCAATGGTAATTTGGGGTGCTCGTGTTTCAGATGAATTTGATGGACTTTTAAGAGTTATGCTTCTAATAACTGGTATTAAATCTCCTCAGATTTTCGGCAGTGGGTATTCTTTCAATAATTCTACATATAATTCCAATATTAAAAAAACTTCAAAATTAGGATTATCTGATGATATTTTTAATATAGGCGAAATTACATTTGATTAATTTTTTTTTGATCTCCCTTTATATAATTCTTTTTAGATATTATTTTATGAATAATAAGTTTTCACCAGATATTCAAACAGAAATAAATGAAGTTATAGCTAAAATTGAGAAATGGAAAAATTATTTTGATACAACTATCGAATTCTATTTTGATGGTTGGGCGATCTTTTTAAGAGAGAAAAATATTTTTCCTCGTTGCATTACACTATTTAAATCATATTGTACAAACACATATTCAATTAAAAGTTTCGAAATTCATCTTAAAAATTATAACAAAGAAGAATATCAGGAATTATATTTTGTTAATAATATTTCAAATAGAAATTCCTTGTTAGAGGAATTAAATGCTGTTATATATGGAAAAGATTTAGTAAAAAACGCCTCGAAAATTTATCATAATTCGCTTATAAAGTAATCTTTAAAATTCAGGCTTATACATCTGTTTAAATTGTTCCTTTTTCTTTATATTGTATTTATCCTCCAAAAATTGTAAAACCACATGATGAGGCATTCCATTAATTAACATACTTACTGCTTTTCTAGCAATTTGTAAATTATCGTAATCTGCAATAATAGAAACTGTTTTTCCATAAACAGAGATAAAACTTTCAGCAAACTTTTCAAGTGCTATTCGCATTTCCCCATTTCTCCCTATTACTCTTCCTTTTACACGCGTAATTCTTTTATCAGATTTTCCGATAATTTTCAATAAATTAAAGATCTCAAGATCAAAATTCTCTTCTAATAATTTCATCGCTTTGGTTGGATTAAAACCTCTATTAATTGCATTAACAACTTTTTGGGCTGTAAAAACATTTAAAGGCATATAATTTGGATTCTCTGGTTGAGGTAAAATCTCACAATTTCCCAATTTACTATCTAAATTAATTTTAACCCCTAACTTCTCTTCAATTTCTATTTTTGTTTTACCGTCTTTACCAATCAGGACAGCAATACGATTTTTTCCAATTTTCATGTTATTATTTTATTTATAATAATTTTTCGTTTCTATCAATTTCTTATGTATCTATATTGATAACCTCATAATAAAAATCTTTAGGATTAGGTGTGTTTGTACCTAATTTCTCAAAATAGTTAAAAATATTACTTATATCTCTTGCTAAATATACTTCTGCTTTTGGATGGTGTATAGATACAGCTTGAGAAATATCAATTACAACTGGTTTTTGATTATGATATAAGATATTAAATTCACTGAGATCTCCATGAACTAATTTAGCCTTTTGATATAATTCTTTTATAAATATTAATATTTCATTCATTAGGTTAAAAGAATTTTTAGGAGTCTTAATATCTTTTAAAATTGGAGCAGGAATAGATTCAAATCCGATGTATTCCATGATCAAGATATTATTTTTAATGAATATAGGATTTGGAACATTTAAACCTACTTTATATGCTCGTTTAAGATTTTTATACTCTTTACTCGCCCATAAATATATAATCTTTGAAATATTATGAGGAATCCTCTTGAATCTAGGATCACCAATGATATAATTTTTCATCCATTTCGAAGTATTACTATCAATCTTATAGATTTTGATAGCGACCTCTTTTCCAGTTAAATCATATGCTAGATACACATTTGCTTCTTTCCCCGCTGAAATAATACCTTCTATTCTTTCTAATGGGCCGTTTACTAATAATTTATTTAAAGTAAAAATAGTTCTTTCATCAAAGACCGATTCTATTGTTGCTCTTTTTTTTGATTGATCAATCTTCTTGATTCGTTTAATATCGATGTTTTTTTTTTGTAACTCATCTATGGTCAAATCAAACTTTCTATCTATTTCATTATCTATCAATTCTTCAGACTCTTCGTCAGCACTCTTGTTATTTTCTTCCAAAAGATTTTCCACTATAATTTATTTTTAATTATTTTTTCATTAAAGAAGTAAGTATAGTCTTTTATCAACTTCGTGTTATTTTCACCTCTGAGAATAATTTTATTTTTGGTGATATTTTCTACATAATAGTTTTGATCTCCAATAAAAATTACGTCCTTAATCTTCACCGGTAAAAATTTTATTAATGCTTTTAATCTATAAAGGTTTCTCCCTTTTTGAGAATCCCTCCCCACCAACTTTTTTGTCCTTTTTAATAAAAAGTAATATTTAGACTTTAAGAACTTGATAATGTAATTCATTAATTCATTTGTACTAAGATATAAATCAACCCCAAATTTTTGATTCTCTAATTTAGAGATATAATGTTTATGGTTTTTTTCAAAAAGGTTCTCAGCATAGGCGTTTACTTCGTCTAAAACTTCCTTTATTAAATCAAATTGTTCCTCATCTTTAACTCTTAATTGAATAATTGCTATAAAGTAAGTTCCTCCTCTTAAATTAGTACAATTTTTGCAAAGTATATGATTTAGATTTAAAGATAATATATGCTTGTGTTTTATATTTAAATCCTCTTTGAACACACCGATAATTTCAACTTCAAGTGAAACTAATAAATCTTTTGATGAAAAAATAAAACTATTTTCATTTATATTGAGAGTAAAATCAATATTATTTTTTTTTTCAAACGGTTTTAATAGGAATTTTTGAATCGCTTCTTCGATAATTGAAAATAACTCGTTATCTAAGGGTTCAATCCATATATCTTTTTTAGAATAACTACCACAATCAAGACAGATATTAATTGATAAACGATCTGGTAATTTAAATAATGGATGTTCTTTTAAAAAACACGTGAGACACATTCCAAAATGTGGATCCTCCCGACCTAATTTTTTTCCACATATCGCGCAAAATCGATTAGGCATTAAAACATCATCTTTAAAGCCATAGGTATTCCATTAATAAATCTAACTCCTTCTTTAGGGAGAATATTACAATCAATCGCTTTATTAATTATCTTTTCTCCAACTATATTGAAAAATGATGCACTTTTCAAAATAGAAATTGCATCTTCGAGACTTATTAGGCTCCCCCCAAAAAATTGGTTTGAAATTTCTATTCTTAAATTTCCTTCTTTAAAAACTTGATTTAGCAATTCTTCATCACAACATGCTATTGTTTCAAAATCATCCCTAACATGAACTTTGAGATATACCTTCATCAATTTTGCTATTTCAACCTTGAGCTTATTTTTCTTTAATTTCTTCTCTTGCCCCACAAGCAGTACATTTAAGATAAAGTTTTTTACCTTCTCTTTGAATTTGAGTATCTGGTTTATTACAAATGCTACATAAAACGTATGTTTTAGTATAATTTTCAATCAATTTATTTAGTACCTGCTCCTTATATTGCCCTTTTAAAAATAATTGTTGTCCCCTAATCTCCCCCATCGTCCCTGCATTTTTCAGAAATATACCAATAAAATGTTTCTTATCTCTGTTGAGAGTATTAATTATTTTATTAAAATTGGTAATAAATGAATTTCTGCTTTCAATCCGTAGTTCAACTTTAGGTATTTCAAATCTTGATGATCTTTTCACATTTTCAGGTATCTTTTCATAAGCCTTATCTAATAATTCATTATAATTATTAATATCCATAATTCTATTCTTAATTCAAATAGTTTATATATATATGAAATCAACTATAAGAAAAATAATTTTCCTTTATTAGTGAAAAAATAGACCTATAAATTTAAATTAAAATGCTTCAAAATTATCATTGTCAGATTCGTAAATACGTGATTCTAAAATTAAGTCATTCAGATATATTTTCAAATCATTATCGGGGATTCCAACTTCTTGCCGTAATTTTTCAAAATTTATTCCATTTCCTCTCGCAGAATACTCTTCAACAATTAAATAAATTTTTTCCTTTATTGTATCGTGCTTGCCAGAATCATTTTCACTTTCAAATAAAGTCGTAACATCTATTTCATCAGAAAATTCATCTATATTATTATTTACATTAGACAATTCTGGTATCTCTTGAATTTCTCCGTGCGTTATTTTATTAATTATTTCAGCATTCCTTAGTAAAATAAGATTAGGTTCTTCCACTTTTCTTACAATTTCTATCCATAAAGATATGAAATCTTTAAATTTACTTACGCGACCTGTAATTTCTACGATATCACCCTTATTAAAAGTTTTGAACTTATCTGGATTTACATTCCTAATAATCGCTCTGATCATTCCCGTGCTATCATCTAAATCAAAATCAAGTCTAATGTTTGAATCAATTTTTTCTTCTATTCCCATGTCTACCTCATTTGCTTCTATTAAATTCTCTCTTTTTTCAATAATTGTAGCAATTATACGAATACGCTTAACATGCCCAAAAATTGTATAGAAAAATTTCTCATTCTCATCATATTGACCCTCAAAAAGATGTTTTATCCAGCATTGAACTGCAGGATTTCTCTTGAATCTTTTTATTTCATTCATCTCTAACCTTTCTCCTATTTTAATATTTTAAAAGTAAATCTTTTTTTAATATAGAAGTAATTATTAAGCTAAAAATATTAAAGAGCACTTTTTCTCAAAATATTTGTATAGGTTACTTATTTACACCATAGAGAAATATATTGAAAATGGTAGCGGGGGTTCGATTTGAACGAACGATCTCAGGGTTTCTCGATGAGATGGGAATAATATCTGCGACTTATGAGCCCTGCGGCATAAACCAGGCTAGCCCACCCCGCTATGAAAGGATCTATGGGTTTGATTCCTATGCAATATAAAATAATTATATATATAACATTATAAACTAATAATTTAATCTTTTTCTATTTTATAAGGGTATTTATATCTCTAATGTTAAAATACCAAGTTTATAACCAATAACTTTAATTTCTTATGTAAATTAGATAATAAAAAGAAAATAGTTTGATGGAAGCTTATGTCTGTACTTGATTTTATATTAGATTTTATTTTAAATCCATGGTTCATTTTATCTTTAATATTTTGGGTTGGAGTTTTACTTTTAATTCGCTTATTAAGAAATAAGAAAGAGGCATACTATCTCTGGTTTCCAATGCTGGCAATGTTTAAAACGAGAAAATTAAATAATTTCATAACGAAATTATCAAAAAAAGCTCCTAAATTCTGGAAAATTTTTTGGACTATAGGCATATTTGTGTCATTTAGCTTTACAATTTATGCTCTATATTTCTTCTTTACAAACTTTGTCAATCTGATTTTTAATCCTAGGATTGAACAAGCTATAGTTCCTCTTATTCCAGGTGTGAATATCGACTTACCCGTCTTGGTTTATTTAATCCTTCCATTATTATTTATTTTAACTACACACGAACTTGCTCATGGGATTTCAGCTGGCGCGGATGGAGTAGATATAAAATCTACTGGTGTTCTCGCAGCAGGGATTTTTTTTATTATAGGTTTTGGCGCTTTTGTTGAAGTTGATGAGAGAGCATTAAGTTCTCGAAAATTCCATAGAAATACAAGGTTACGAATTGCAGCCGCGGGGACATATGTAAATGGAATGACAGCCGGAGTTGCATTCTTACTATTATTAAGTTTCCCACTTATCATCGCTCCCTTTTATTCTCAAGTCGCTCAAGTAAACAGTGTAGTAACAGAAGCAGATGGGGGATTTAATTTTGGAAATATAGCAAATGGTGATGTAATTTTAGCGATTAAAAAGAAAGGGGCTGAAGACGATCAATTTATCTATCTTGATAACTATGCGGGAAGAACTCTAAATGATATATTAAATAATAGAACTGGCTTACAATGTTCTATAGGGGATAATTTAACATTCAGAATTTATAATCCTTCTGCAGATAGTTATTCAGAGAAAAATATAACGTTAGGCCCAAGATATAATATAGGAATTCTTTATGAATATATCTCAGACACTGAATTACAAATAACTAGAATATATTCTGAAAGTGAAGGAGGAAATAACTATAATAAAAATTTAACTGTTGGATTAACTATTACCGAGATAAACGGAGTTCCAATAAATCGAATTAGCGGAGATACATTGGAAAAAGCATTAACGCAATTTAATCTAAATACTATTAATCTAAGTACTGCTTCTGATCCTTATATCCTAGATGTTGAAGAAATAGGGGTAAAAATTGGCATTTATAGTAATTCATACTTTATGCATAAAAACGATTTCGCAAAATTCTTTACACCTTTTTGGCCAGAATTTTGGTATAGGGAAATAGCATGGCTATTTATTATTGCTTTCAGTATAACTCTCTTTAATATGCTTCCTTTACCAATATTCGATGGCGATAGAATGGTTAAAGAATTAATTAATTGGGGTTTTGGAGAAGATTTCAAAACTACCAAGAAAAAAACAGATAAAGTTCAATTTAAAAAAGATGAGAAAGATCTCAGTTTATCAGAATACAGAGTAGAAAAAATAGAATCTGTCAAAATTTTAATAGAGAATCAAATCGGTGATAGAAAACAGAGTGAAATAATTTTAGCTGAAGAAAAATATACTCTAATCGATAAAATTGGTGATGGATTTAAAGATACTGTATCTTTAAACCTTCCTGAACAAACAAAAATAGAAGATGGTTCACTTATTGAGATCTCTTATGAGTATTGGCATGATGAGAAACGAAAAGTAAAAAATAAACTTTTAAATATTATACGATTAATCACATTGTTTATAGTTGTGGGAAATTTTGTTCTATCTTTTATAAATTTCGGTGGATTTCTATTTTGGATATAATTTTTAACTATTTTTTTTTTAAGACTTTAATGAGTAATTATAATATTTTTTTGAAAAATGGGAAATGTTCACACTGTACTAATACTACTGTAATACAAAGAAAATACTCTGGAGAAAATCTTTGTCCAGAATGCTTTCAAAAAAATATTGAGAAAATAATTTATAAGACTATATCTAAATATCAAATGCTAAAACCCGAAGACAGAATTGTAGTTGCTTTATCAGGAGGGAAAGATTCAATTTCACTTTTATATAATTTAAATAACATTCAGAATAGAACTCATCAATCTAAATCAATTATAGCCTTAACAATTGATGAAGGAATAAAAGAATATAGAGAATATAGTATCGAAAAAGCAAGAGAATTTTGCAAGAAATATAATATTGAACATAAAATTATTTCTTTTAAAGAAAAAATTGGATATACTTTAGATGAGATCATTAAGATAAAAAAAGAATCTCCAGATTACAAATATGCCTGTAATTATTGTGCAACAGGTAGACGGAGGTTATTGAATGATGGTGCTAAAGAATTAGGTGGTACTGTCTTAGCAATGGGACATAATCTTACTGATTTAGCAGAAACATATCTTATGAATATTCTCTATAAACGTTTGGATATTATCGCAAATCAATATTTATTTAAGAAAGAGAATGAGAAGATAAATCATTTTTTTATAAAGAAAATTACACCTTTAATAAGAATCCCCGAAGAAGAAATCTTTTTGTATTCAAATATTAAAGAATTCAGTTATTACCCCTCTCATTGCCCTTATAGAGAAAAAGACCCAATCATAAGGAAAAGAGTATTAGATTTTATTCAAGAATGCAAAAAATATAGCCCGGAAATAGAGTTTAATCTATTAAATAGTTTTTTAGAATTATCAGAATCACTTTATAGTTATAGAGAAAAAAAAGAATATAATTCATGTCAAACTTGTGGTTATCCATGTGGAAGAGGGAAAATTTGTAATTACTGTAGCTTTTTACAAGAATTAAATCAATAATTTTATCTTATTAAAAATTTTCCCATTTCTTTTAATTTTTCATATTCTCTTATTTCTTCCCGGAATAATGGGACTTCAATTAAAATTTTATTTAATTTGTTCTTAAATATCTCTCGTATCTTATTAAGGTTTTTTTGTTGCATGTCTCGTCTGGTTTTACAAAAATCGCATAATTCAGTTGACTCTTGATATAATTGATTCACCACAATATTAGAAACTGGAATCTCATATTTAACTAATTCATTGAGTAAGCGTCCAGTTTCTAATATAGCCATTTCCTCTGGTATCATAACTATTACAAAAGAATTCTTTATCGGATTTGTAAGATCATCTTTTGCGTTTATTATTGATTGATTTAACTTTTCTAAAACGTCCAAAGAATTATCTTTTTTCTTTTCTTCATGAGTAAACATCCTTTTTAAAGCCCCAAACATATTCCCTAATCTCATCTTCATTTTTATGAGCTTGCCTATCCACCCGGATAGCGTGTCTGGGAGACTTAAGAATCTTAATGTATGACCTGTGGGAGCCGTATCAAAGATAACTAAATCATAATCATGTTCAGTCTCAATGAATTCTAAGATCTTACCAAAAGCTAAAGCCTCATCAATTCCAGGGGGATTCATTGAAGTTAAATCTTCTAGATCACCTATTAACGGCATCCCTCCCATCATATCTCCCATTCCCATTTCCTCTAAGGGGTTTATGTCTGTTAATCCTCTGAATTCTGCCATATTGGTTTTTGGATTAATTTCTAAAGCTGTTAAATTTTCTACTTCTTCAATAAGTGTAGGTATGCCGGGAGGTAATTCAACTCCTAAACTATCACCTAAAGAATGAGCTGGATCAGTACTAATAATTAATGTATTTCTTCCATGTTCTGCAGCCCATATTGCTGAACTTGCAGCACAACTTGTTTTTCCGACGCCTCCTTTTCCCCCAAACATTATGATTTTTAAAGATAATAATTGATCTTTCAATTCCATATCTAAACCCTCTTTTTATCTCTTCTATAAATTGAAGTCTTTTTTTCATTTAATAATCAATTTTATAACGAAGGATTGCTGCAATTCCTCCAAAAGTACTATATAACATTTCTCCTTCTTCAGTTTCAGTTGATAAGATAATTACATCTGTTCCAGTTGATTCAGCTAATTCCCCGAGTACTTCTATGATTGCCTTATTTTCAGTGATGTTGAATGTGTTTGATGAGCATTTAGGACAAATTTCTTCTTGAATATCTCCCTTAATTGTTTCAAGGACATTTTCTTTAATATTTCTATATTCACTAAATTCACAATTAGAACATTCTAATTTAACCTTATAGATATTTAATCTTTCTGAAAGCATTAATGTGTCAACAGCACCATAATTTAATGCTCTTTGTATTTCTTCCAATCCGTAGGATGCCAAACCCGAATCAACTGAAATCTCTTTCATAAATCGTTGCATAATTTGCTTTTCCTGAATATATTTTACATCTTCTATTTTGTCTTTCACTTTTTCTATTAAAGCTCGAATTCCTTCTGCACCACCATAACCAAGATCAACTGTATCTAAAATTTTATCTCGTAATCTGTAATCTAAACTCTCATCAGAAACAAATTTTTCTTTTGATTGACCTGGGCCACCAATAAATATACCTTTTAGATCCTCCATGGGTAAGAAAAGTTCATTTACTGTATCTGAAATTCTGCGATAAAATTGCTTTTCTCCTTCTTCAATTAGTCTTTCAAACCTCTTTTGAGATTGTCCTCCCGCTCTGTGTTTTCCGTGAATACCTGAAGTAAATTCTCTAACTATTTCGACTTTATTACCTTTAATGTAACCTAAGGCAGATTCCGCTCTCCCTATCACTAATAAACCATATGTATCACTAGGAGTTAACATTTCCTCTAAAGGCCATAATAAGAACTCGCTAGCGCAATGATATCTAAAAGTTACTACTCTATCGGGAGGTTCTAAAATATACATTTCATTCCTTTCTGTTCCGGGCGTATTACTCTGGGGAATCGCTCCAGAGAACATGACTAATCCATTTTCAGGAACATCATTTATATTTTTCAATTGCCCTAAAAGACTAGAAATACTATCTAATACATTTTTTCGTGTTAATTTTGATTTAATATTTTGACTTTCACTTATTTCATTTTTTAGATGATTTGTTACATCTGAAATTTTTCTATCATGAGGAATGTATACTGAAATTAATTCTGTATGAAAGCCCTTTTTACTTTTAAGATCTTTTAGTAGTTTTTTTGTTTTATAGATCCGCAAGTCATTAGGCTTTTTTTTGGCTAATGAACTCATAATCATCTGCAAAATTATATTATTATACAAAAGATTAATAGTTTTTCTTTATATCAATCTATATAAAGAACAATATTAATAATTTTAAAATCTCATGACTTCAAACGAAGATCAAGATCATATGGTTCCTAAGTCTCACCCCCGCTATGAAAGTATAAAATATCGTCATAAAATAATCGATGGTATGAAAAATTTGGTGGTTGCTGAAGCGGGGCTCATCGCACACGGAAGAGGAGAATGTTTTGATTATATTTTAGGTGAAAAAACTACTGAAACTGCCAAAAAAGCCATTGAGGCTGCTGTGGCTTCTATATTATTAGCTGATAGACCTATCATCAGTGTAAATGGAAATGTTGCAGCGTTAGTGCCCGATGAGCTCGTAATTTTATCGAATATTTTAAATACTCCGCTCGAAATCAATTTGTTTTATCATAAAAAAGGTAGAATAAATGCAATTAAAAAAGTTTTACAAAAGGCTGGAGCGTCTGTAATTTATGGAACTGATCCAAAAAAAATGATAGACCTGAATGGTCTTGATAGCAATAGAAAAAAGGTTGAATTCATAGCAAATGCTGATTTAGTTATGGTCCCATTAGAAGATGGAGATAGAACTGAAGCTTTGAAAAAATTAAACAAAAAAGTTATCGCTGTTGATTTAAATCCATTAAGTAGAACTGCTATATGGGCTGATATTACAATTGTTGATAACATTGTAAGAACAATCCCAGAAATGATAAAAGCTGCACAAAAATTAAAGAAACTCGATAAAACAAAATTAGAAATGATTGTAAACAACTTTAATAATAAACTAAATATTCAAAATACTCTGAATCTAATTCTTGAATATATTGAAAAACAAAAAGAAAACGCATTTGCTGCTGTAAAATTTTGATTTTATCTATATTTTCTGATTCATAAAAACTTAAAAGCTTATATTTTTATAATCCATATACTATTATGGCTATTTTATATTTAAAAAATCTTTAGCATTAATAACAATGACAACTAATAAGGAAACCAAGACAAATATCTTCAATACTATCAAAAATGACCCAGAATTCTGGATTAGAAAGTGTAGGTCAGAAGATTTAGACGATGTAATTGATGTAAATGAAAAAGAATTACCCGAAGATTATCCATATTTTTTCTATAAAAATATACTTGATGATTTTCCAGAATGCTTCTTAGTGGCTCAAAATCAGCATGGAAAAATAATAGCTTATATAATGTGGAGAGTAGAAAAAGCTCCTTCTGCTAATAGCTTAAAATATATAAATAAGGGACATCTTGTGTCAATTGCTGTCTCTGAAGGTTTTAGAAGAAAAGGAATTGCTAAAGCATTATTGTCAAATAGTATGAAAGCAATTCAAAAGTATAAAATTCATGAATATGTTCTCGAAGTTAGAGTCTCAAATTATACAGCAATTAGATTGTATGAAAAATTAAATTACAAAATTGAAAGTATTAAAAAAAACTATTATCGAGACGGTGAAAATGCGTATTTTATGACTCTAGATGCAAAAGATTTTTAAATAATTGAGTCTCCCAAACCTCTTATTAAACAAGTTAAAAGCTCATTAATAGGCACTTTTATACCTAAATTTTCAGCATAACTCAAGATTCTTCCATTTAAGAAATCAATTTCTGTCGTTCTCCTATTTAAGATATCTTGTAACATTGAATTCTTATTATTTGCTGTTTTCTTAAGAACATCATATGTTATCGATACATAATCTTTTTTGGAAAGTATAATATTTTTCATCTCCGCCACTTTCATTGCTTCATTAATTACTTGCTCGATGAAATACCTTAATCCCTCAATTTTCAATAATTCTCCATTAGTTAAACGAGTTAAAGCCCCAATTGCATTGATCCCAATGTTCACCAATGCTTTTTCCCAACATTCCTTGATTATATCTTCTACTATAATAGTTTCCAAATCGGCTAAATTTAAAATATCTCTTAATAATATTAAAAACGATTTAGCTTGATCTAATTCACGTTCTTCTAAATTAAGTTCCATAAGAAATGGAAATCCAATCTTGGTTATACCTTGCCCCGTATGAATTAAGTGACCTGGTTTCTCCAATAAAGCCCCGTTCGTTGTCACTGCCCTAATAATCTTTGCCCTATTACAATATTCAATAACAACATCTTCATTACCAATTCCATTCTGTAAAATCACTAAATATTTGCTCGCTTTAATGATTTTATCGTATTGTAGAATAGCTGCATTAATATCATATGTTTTAGTTGTAAGAAAAATGAAATCAAATTTAAAACTCGTATCTTTATCTAATATACCCTCAACAAATTTTTCGTTTTCAAATGCTTTGATGTTTCTAATTATGTTTACCTTTTGATCTCTATATACTTTTAACCCTTTCCTCTTTATCACATTAGCATGGTTTTTCATACAAAAAAAGATTACTTCTATTGAATAAATATCAGATTTAATATCTGCTAAATAGCCACCAAATAGGCTTCCTATAGAACCAGCTCCAATAAACCCAACTCTTAAACTTACTTTATTCAAAAGCTGTTGTATCTCACTAATAATATTTAATAAATTTATCTAAACCTACTTGCCCCTTCGAATACTCTCCTGTCTTTTTCTTAATATCTAAAATACTTATGTCTTTTGGTGAATTTCTTGGTTGAAGATTTAATTCTTTCATCAACATTAGCGAGTTTTTAGCAGCATATCCAGAAAAATGATTGTTAAAATAAATTCCTATTGTATCTACTTTAGGAATTACCTCTTGAATTGAATGGGCCCACTTTTTAATTTCATCTTCATTAAAATAATAATCAAACCAAATTTCCTTACCATAACCGTGGAACCTCACATATGCGAAAGCTGAATTGGTAATATCCATCCTCGGAGGTAAAAGGGGCTCAATCACAGAACAATACGTCAATGATTTCTGTTCTAAAAACCTAAATACTTCATCATCCATCCAAGATTTATCCCTAAACTCAATAACTAAATGGTAATCATCACTTTTGGGGTTACCTGGCCATTTATCAATAAATTCTTTAAGTCTATTGAAATGTTCCTTCCTATTAAAAGAGGGAGGTAATTGAATTAAGAAAGCAATCAACTTCTTTGATTCAATTAATGGATCCATTACCCTCAAAAAATTATCCAAATCATCTAAGCAACTTTTTGAATCTAATTTATGCTCGTGTGTCACTGACTGAGGGATTTTTGCTGAGAATAAGAAGTTTTGTGGTGTTTTATTAGCCCAGTTTTCTACAACCCATCGAGACGGTATATTATAAAATGTCGTATTTATCTCATTCGTGTAAAAAATCTCCGAATAATACAACAAATAATCCTCTTTCCTTAAATTTTTTGGGTAAAAAGGACCAACCCATTCATCATAGCCCCAACCCGATGTTCCCACTAAGATTTTTTTATCTGTCATTATTCACTATTCGTATTAGACTATCCAATTATCCCTTCGAAATCTTACACTTCTAATATTAATAATTTATGGTATTCATAATTAAACTATAAAAGTTACTATATTTTCTAATTTGTACTCTCTGTTAATTTACCTTTTTTATGATTTCGCTCTTTATTAACTCTTTAATTAATAAACCTCAAACCATTTGTCATCTCCTTCAAAATTTTTGGAACTAGACCATAAAATTTTTAATCAAGGATTTATTCTAATATTTTGTCGATGGCATTAAATGAGTTGAATAATAAACTCCCTATGTATCATCGACAAGTTATTGGTAATAAAAATATCTCATCTATTATTGATGATATATGACCGATAGCTGGCATAGGCCTCACTGAAGTACATCAATAAAGACTTCCGTCTTGAAATTGGTACTACAGGAAGTGAGAGCTTAAACCAACAAGTACTTTTGTTGGTTTGAGGAAACCGGAGCCAAGCATGAAAAATCATGCTCATAAGAACATACTCCCTAATTAATATTAATTTATGTCTTCTTATTATCGTTTCAAATCGTCATTAATGATATTGAGTGATATTAATAGATACTCAATAGACTTATTGTCTCCGAATACGCATACCCTTATACAAGCAATCTGAATCTTTCCTCAACTAGACGCCAATACGCCTCCACTATTTGGTGGATATCTTGGCTTGGGCACCGATGAAGAGCGTGACAAGCTGCGATAAGCTCGGGTTAGTCGCATGAAGACGTTGACCCCGAGATTCTCGAATAGGACATCCGCTTGCGGCCTAATAATCCGCAAGATTCCCTCATGGGAAGGGGAACCCTGGGAAGTAAAACATTTTAGTACCAGGAGGAAAAGAAAACAATAGTGATTCCGTGAGTAACGGCGAGCGAAAGCGGATTAGATCAAACCGAATCCCTAGGGAAACCTATGGGAAATGTGGTGTGTGGGCCTTGTACGACCTCCCTAGAGAAGATGAATACCTCTTGAATGTTGAGCCATAGAGCGTGACAGCCGCGTAATCATAATCTAGAAGGTTGCTGCGAGAGTCCCCGAGTAATGCGGGATGGTTTTCTCGTATGAACGTGCCAGATACACGCTGGTAAATCTAAATATGTCCCAAGACCGATAGCGAAATAGTAGCGTGAGCGAAAGATGAAAAGTAACCCGGAAGGGCGTTGAAAAGTGCTTGAAACCAAATAGTTTATTAAGGATGCAGCCTGAAAGGACAGATTCTGCATGAATGAGTTCTGGTGACAGAATATCAAAATACAGAGGACTAGGGTCGCATCATCAGTCTGGAATCATTGGCCAGGGAGTTTATAGTAGTGGCAAGCTTAAGCGTCTTACGGCGCGTAGGCATAGGGAAACCAATATTCTTGCAACTTAATTATCACATTAGGAAGACCTACTCGTTTAAGAGTGGTTCTGCCATTCTGAAAACGTTTAGTGAATCCTTCTAAGGAATTAAGCCAGAAGAATGGTCTTAAAGGGCCAAAAGTCTCTGCTATAATACCCGAAGCCGGTCGATCTATTCCTGGTCAAGATGAAGTCGCTCGAAAGGGCGATGGAGGTCTGCACCAGTGTTGACGTGCAATTCACTTGGATGAACTGGGAATAGGAGCAAAAGGCTAATCTAGATCGGTGATAGCTGGTTCTCCCCGAAGTTGGTGTCAGCCAAGTCTCAGACGAGGGAGCCAGTGGGGTAGAGCACTAATTGCGTGGTACGGGGAAGAAATTCCTCTCCCCGCTCTTAAACTCCGAATCTGCTGGCACCGTAGACTCTGGGAAACGGGTTGGTGGGCGTAAAGTCCATCGCCGAGAAGGGAACAACCTAGACTTGGGTTAAGGTCCCTAAGTGCAGGTTAAGTGTTACACTAAAGGGCGTTATATTTCTAAAACAGCAAAAGGATAGGTATAGAAGTAGCCATTCCCTAACGAGTGTGTAACAACTCATTTGCCGAGAAATATAGCCCCGAAAATGGACGGGGCTCAAATCTGCCACCGAGACCCAAGAGCATGGGCGGAAGAACCCCATGATCTGGTAGGGGAGCGTGCGGGTAGAGCAGAAGCAGGGGCGTGAGTTCCTGTGGATCTGCCCGTAGTGAAAATCCTGGTAATAGTAAAAGCATAGATGGGTTAGAATCCCATCCGCCGAAAGGGCAAGGGTTTCTTTGCAATGCGTCGTCAGCGAAGAGTTAGTCGATCCTAAGCGTACCCTTAACTGGTATACGCGAAAGGGAAACAGGTTTATATTCCTGTACCACGGCACTACAAATAGCGGTAACGCATGACTTTGTGCCGACGGTTCAGGGTAGGTGGAATAGGGCTGTCGAATATTTCCCTATTTAAATGCATAAGGCTGGTGAATAGTGTAATACTTAGACCCAGCTTAAAGCATGAATAGCCATCCAATTGTGGAAGGTTCCGCCAATCCCAGGACCTACTAAAAAAGCAAAAGTAAGAAATGCCGTGATCGTACCCAGAACCGACACAGGTGCCCCTAGGTGAGTAGCCTAAGGCGTATTCGTGTAAAGGAGGCTAGGGAAATCGACAAAATAGAGCCGTAACTTTGGGATAAGGCTTGCTTGCGAACTTCTACACGCAGCTTCGGCAGTGTGCAGGGGCTCACAAGTTGCAATAACTAGGGGGGGACGACTGTTTAATAAAAACATAGGTCACTGATAGAGCGAAAGCTTGTTTACAGTGGCTGAAACCTGGCCAGTGGCAGTCTGATAAATCCGGGTTACAACCCGAGTAAGTCCTGCTAAACGCCGGGAGTAACTATAACTCTCTTAAGGTAGCCAAATGCCTTGTCTGGTAAGTTCAGACGTGCATGAATGGTCCAACGTTCTCCCCATTGTCCCAGCCTTCTGACGATTGAAATTACACTCCGGCGAACGGTCCGGAGAAACCCAGTGGGACGAGAAGACCCCGTGGAGTTTTACTGCAGCTTGTTGCTGCGGTTTTGAATTGGATACAGAGTGTAGTCGGGAGCGTCGATGCCGTGATCTCGGTTACGGCGGAGCACAATTGGAACACCGGCTTTCCCCTTTGAAATCGCTAACGGCGCCCATACCGCGTCGGACACCCGCAGGTGGGCAGTTTGGCTGGGGCGGCTCACTCTAGAAACAATATCTAGAGTAACCAATGATCAGCTCAAGCGGGTCAGGAATCCGCTGAAGAGTTTAAGAGCAAAAGCTGGTCTGACTGGATTCTGATCACCAAGGAATCCTGAGGCTAACGCCTGGTCTAGCGATCCTCAACATTTCTCGTGTGGATGGTTGAGGTGATAGAAAAATTACCCCGGGGGTAACAGAGTTGTCACGAGTAAGAGTCCCTATCGACCTCGTGGCTTGCTTCCTCGATGTCGGCTCTTCCTATCCTGGAGGCGCACATATGTGTTTCCGCAAAGGAGCACAGGCGCATAACCTCCAAGGGTGGGGCTGTACGCCCATTAAAAGGGAACGTGAGCTGGGTTTAGACCGTCGTGAGACAGGTCGGATTCTATCTACTGGGTTTGTGGGTTGACTGAGGGTAAGGGAAAATCAGTACGAGAGGAACATTTTGCCGGCGCCTCTAGTGTATCGGTTATCTGACAAGGTAGTGCCGAGCAGCCACGCGCCAATGGATAAGTGCTGAAAGCATCTAAGCACGAAGCCAAACCCGAAAATAGTCAGCCAATCTCGTATAGTGAGTGTTGCGAGGTGTGTTATGTATTTAAGTTGGTGTGATTGGTAAGGTTCTCCTGTGAAAGCCGGAAGCCAATCGGAGTGTAAATGCGAGTGTTTGCGCGCGCGTGGAAGCGAAAGCGGAAGCATGAGCGTGGACGTAAGCATGAAGCGAGAAGCATTATAATTTGAATGTATGGGATGCTTTGTAACGAGATCAGGGCGCGGTGACGCGAACTGAGTATGCGAGACGAGTGCACCCGTAAAAGACGGGGTTAGTGAGGTGGGGGTGTACGCAGGGAGCTTTCGGGCGACCTGTTCAGCCCGCCACTCTCAATAGCACGAGTGTGTGGTGTTGAAAGAGGAACCACAAGGTTCAGGCTTAGCGTGTAGGGGATTGTAGCGTAGAAGGAGCGATAAGTGATGGTTGATGAATGATTTGAGATGAGAAGGGAAGGAGTATGTTCTAGAGCTAGATTTTAATTTTTTTATTTTTATTCAAAATTTCTTAACATAAGAGTTAAATATTTTGGAATTGCATATTCCTAATATAATCCAATAATTTAGTGCCGATTTATAATTCTAGTATAAAATATAAATAGATAAAAATGTACAATTTTATTATTAATAAACAGAAATCCACGATTAAAAAAAATGAATAAAAATTATTTAATATTTATTTTTTTGATAATTTTCAGCGGATTAAATTATGTATATCCAGTACAAGCACTTCGGGGAACCTATAGCTTATCCCCTTATACTTATATTCCTGATTCTAATTTTATGGGTAATCTTGATCCATACAAATGGTCTTTTTCTTCAACTAGCTCAGCTATCATGGTTATTGCTTTAACCCAACAGCAATATGATGCGTTTTATAACTTAATTTTATCTGACTATACTGCATGGCTGAATAAACATAGTTTCTTTAGCGATAGTGGTACTTGGCATCCACCAAGTATTGATACATGGCATATTCTTTTTATTAATATTGGGATTTCCACAACTTCTATAACGATTAATACTTCTGTTGTTTTTATTACAATTCCATTGATTGTTGTTGGAATTATAGGTTTAATCATAGCAATAATCGCAGCAATAACTGTAAAAAGAAAGAAAAACAATAAGAAAAAGCAAGAATTTATAAAAGAACTTATTCCACATAGAATCCCAGAGACCCAAAAACCCCTATTGAACACTCACGAAGTATTGGAAATTTATGAGTTTTTTAAACAATTATACAATACACTTCATAAAGAAGAACCAGGTTTTGAAATATGCAGATTAATTGATAGTAGCAAGACTCTAAAGTTCCTGGAATATGAAACTGAGTTATTACCTCACTTGCAAATAATGTATGAAGGAAATATCAAAAAGAAATTTAAATATAATGCTATGGGAATGATAACTTTTTTACGGAAAAGATGCTTTGAGTGTGGGGCGCAATTTATTTCCATTTATCAAGAGGATAATCAACGTAAAGAAGAATTCGAATGTATTATCAAGAATATTAGTTTTCTAATTGATGTTTTTGAGATTAGAGAAAAAAGAAGAAGAAGGGATGAAATGAGAACAAATGGACTAATGGCTCAAAAAGAAGAAGAATACAAGAAATATCTTGAAGAATCTGATAATGAGGACCGAATTTGATACGGTAGCGAGTTATGGAGCGGTTGGGCGGTAATTTGTTTGGTGGCATATCGCTGTTGTGTGGGTCAGTGTTATTTGCGGTGAATGCGATTGGGTGTGTGTTGGAGTATTTTTGCGTTCCTTGGATAGGTATTTCTCTTGTTGGGGTGTTATCTGGGCTAATTGGGATGAGATATGATAAGGATGGGCTATTTGGGAAGGTTGGGTG
Organism: Promethearchaeia archaeon; assembly: GCA_029856155.1. GTDB lineage: Archaea > Asgardarchaeota > Lokiarchaeia > Sigyniarchaeales > SOKP01 > Loki-b32. Next base: position 2,259 of record JAHQWL010000034.1, on the reverse strand, counting down.
TATTTTGGGTGTGGTGGAGAGCGTAATCTATTTTGTAGGCGTGTTGATACAGGTAATTGTTTATTATGCTTAGGTTATGAGGGAATATAGCGTGGACGGAGATTATAATGATTGAATGGTTTGAGATAGTAAGAAAAGATGGAGTATGTTCTAGAGCAAAGATTTATTATTTCTTTTTATGAACAGAGAATTTATATTCTATCCATTAAAACCTAATAAATATAAATTAGGTATTAATATTGATATTTAAGACAAAAAAGTATTTTTAAGTGATTTAATATGGAGAATCTAGATTTTTTAAATGAAGTTGAGCTTGATGAACCACTAGAGAATTCAAAGTTAAGTAAAATAATACCCTCTGAAGATCACATTTTTTATAGTGGAAAATTGAAAGTAGTAAAAATCAACGTTCAAGCTAAAAATGATAAATGGATTTCCCATGTAATATTAACAGATAATGGGGTGGCATTTACAAATCTCTTTTCTATCAATATTCAAAAATTCTGTGTTATTAGGAATAGAGATTTCATTTATATCCCTTGGCATGTTATGCAGTATGATTTTTCTAGGTCTGAATTAATACTGGGGGATCATAGATTCCCTTATTGTCATCTCAGTGTCATTAAAGATAAGGATTTAGATGCTAAAAAACCATTTAAACAACGAAATGTTGAATTAATAAGAAGAGCTGCAATCCTAATAAAAAAAAGTAAATCAGAAATTTATGATCGTTTAGCACCAATCTTAAGAACATATCCTAAAGGGAAAATTCCAAAAAAAAATCCATCAGACATTTGCATGCTGGAAATTGTATATAGTAATCTAAGATCCAAACTACTTAATGAATTACTAAAAGAAAGAAATTTTCAATATCCAGAAAAAATAGAACCTGTTTCTAATGATGCATGTTATACCAAAGAAAAAATAATTGCTGATCTTACAAATTTTGAATTTAGGGCTGGAGAATATGCAACAAAGAAAAAAGAAGAAGAATTAGTGATCGTATTTACTAATTACTTTATGCAAAATTCACTAGAAGATTCAGCAGATCTCTTAATCAATTTGGTTAAAATAAATCCGAGTTTTTTTAAGATATGGGATTTAAAAATTAAAATGAATATAGTAAAATTATTTCCGGAAAAAGAACGAGATCTTTTTGAATTAGAGAGTAACTTGCTTGAAAAAACTGTTTTCATTTACTCTTTTCAAGCAGACGAGCATATAATTGCTCATTTTAAAGGAACTGTAAAGCTACCAAAAGCACATTTTAAATACCCTGGTCATATATGGATGACAAATTATAGATTATATGGGCCGAGTATGCCAAAGACTAAACAAACTATTGTACCAGATGTTATTCCTTTTGGCAGAACTGTGACTGGGCTTATAGTTTCCGCAATTAATAAGCATATAGTCAATGCGAGAGAAGAATATCTTAAAATTTTAGCTCAATATCCTGATATGTATTTAATAAATAAACCTTACAATATTAAGGTAAATAAAACAGGAAATCTAGAATTTACAATGAATTTTGATTATAAATATGAAGCTTGGAAGATTCAAACAGGAAATAAAACATACAAGTTAGTTATTGAGTTAGTGATTGATAAATATCAAAAAGAATCAAATAAAGAATTTACTCATAGACAAGGGGAGATAATATCTAAAATTCGAGACTTTTTTTCAACATTTCCAGAAACAGTTTGTTCGAATTGTAATCACGTGCAATCCAAAGAGTTAGATACATGTGAAGAGTGTAATATGACTTTGAATTTTAAAATATAATAGCAATGTCAGCTTGATGACGCGAACTGAGTATGCGAGACGAGTGCACCCGTAAAAGACGGGGTTAGTGAGGTGGGGGTGTACGCAGGGAGCTTTCGGGCGACCTGTTCAGCCCGCCACTCTCAATAGCACGAGTGTGTGGTGTTGAAAGAGGAACCACAAGGTTCAGGCTTAGCGTGTAGGGGAATAGGATGTGGAAAGGAGCGGTAAGGTAAGTTGATGGTTGATTTGAGATGAGAAGAGTTGATGGAGTATGTTCTCGAGCAAGGATTTTATTTTTTCTTTTTCTTTTTGACAAATAAGTTTAAAAGACAGAGTGATCAAATGATGTTATGGCGAGGCTAGGGGGTAATTTGTTTGGTGGCATATCGCTGTTGTGTGGGTCAGTGTTATTTGCGGTGAATGCGATTGGGTGTGTGTTGGAGTATTTTTGCGTTCCTTGGATAGGTATTTCTCTTGTTGGGGTGTTATCTG
>JAHQWL010000033.1 GCA_029856155.1 Promethearchaeia archaeon | reverse complement strand
GGTGATATGGTAATAATAATCGTTGGAATTGTGTTTTTGGTATGCATGCTTTCTGGTATTTTTATATTAATCGGGGTAAAAAGTCGGGCACTCGCAATAATAGGTGCTATACTTGCAATCTTACTTGGTGGATTCTTCTTATTAGCATTTTATCAAGTCTTGCCACCTGATGTTGCTGTATACATTATTTTCTTCTTTAACGATGCGCTAGTTGAAGGAATCATTCCCTTAGACATTTCTCTTGGTATTGCTTCACTCGGAACTTTTATTTTTCTTGGTGGTGGAGTCTTAGGCTTAATCGGTGGAATAATGGGACCAGACGACTTTTAAATTTAAAAAGCTAATCCTTTTTTTTTTTGTATTTTTTTTTTAGTTCTTCAATATCTTTTAGTTCATTTATATTAATAAAAGTAGAAAGTTCACTATCTATTTGTTTTATCTCTTTTTCAATGGAAATAAAATTTATTTTCCAATGTGTACTTAATATATTTGTTAGTTTGTATAATTTATTTTTAAAATTCCTTTTTATTGTCTTTAGTGCCTTTTTAATAGGATAAATTGCTATTAATGGTTCTAAAAAACCATTTTCCCATTTAGGGATGCAACAATCTGAATTTTCACATTTTTCAATTAAATATTCCAATACTTCTTTTTTAATTAAAGGAGAATCACATGATAAAATCAACACTTTTCTGTAGCATAATCCCTTTAATTCGTTAAATGCAGAATATAAACCAATCATAGGTGTTTGTAGAGTTTTATCAGGGATGATATCTTTTTCATCGATGATAAAAGCGGTAAGATTTTCAATATCAACTTTTTTGATATAATCTTGCATTTGTTCAATGGAATTAGTCACTAAAAATATATCATATTTAAGATCACTTAAAGTATCAATTAAATAAGATATAAGAGGTTTTCCTGAAACTTCGAAAAGTCCTTTATCACTTCCAAATCGACTGCTTTTACCTCCAATTAAAACCGCAATTGCTATAAATTTAGATTTTTTTCTTATTTTTAACAATTTTATCGTTGGAATATTTAATATTCTATTAAACTAATAATTAAAAATCATATATGATTTAAATTAATTGAAGTTAATAAAACGGATTCTCTCAATCTATCTAATATCATGCTTCTTAAAAAAAAAATAAAACAAATGAGAGAAAAACCAAGAGAGCATTGTGCTATTTTTGGTGTAACTTGTGATGATCTTGGGTACTCTGTCTCAAATATTTTATATAAAGGATTAATTGCACTACAACATCGAGGACAAGAATCTACAGGAATATCTATTTTGAAAACAGGGGGCAAAATTTTTACATATAAAAAAAATGGATTAGTTTCAAAAGTTTTAAAGGAAAGAATTATTTCACAATATTGGGGAAATGTAGGTATTGGACACAACAGATATGCAACAACTGGTGCTGTTGGATTTAAATCCTCTCTTTATATGCAACCATTTCATTTCAAAAACAATGAAATTGAATTTTCTATGGCTTTCAATGGAACCATAGCTAATTTTGATGAAATCAAAAAAAGAATGGACGAAATGGGACGAATTTTTATCACTGATACAGATACAGAGGTTTTAGCGCAACTAATCGGATCAATTGCCTTAGGAACTGAGGATTGGCCTGAAATCCTTAAGTTAACTAGCAGATTATTAGATGGCTCTTATTCTTTAATATTAATGACCTCTGAAGGAGATATTTATGCTATAAGAGATCCATTAGGATTTAAACCTTTATGTATCGGGGAATTGAAAACGGAACAACGAAATCTGTATTTTGTTGCTTCTGAATCATGTGCTATTGATGCTGTTGGAGGGGACTTTTTAAGAGATGTAAAACCGGGAGAAATTGTACATCTGAGTCATCAAAAAGATATTCATTCAGAATTGGTAATTAAAGCAGACCGAACAGCCATTTGTCAATTTGAATATGTATATTTCGCACGACCAGACTCTATTATTGATGGAGTTTCAGTCGCTGAAGCAAGATTACAATTAGGTATGCATTTAGCTAAGAATGATCCTATTTTAAAAAACTCTGAGATAAGGGAAAATGCAATTGTAGTCCCTGTTCCCGATTCAGGCCGAAGTGTCGCAGTAGGGTACGCAAAAGAAGCTAAACTTCCTTATGTAGAGGGTTTAATGAAAAATCGGTATGTACATAGGACATTTATTATGCCTGGTCAAGCAAAACGCAAAATTGCTGTAAAAGAGAAATTAAATCCTATAAAAAGCATTGTAAAGGATAAAGACGTTATTCTTTTAGATGATTCAATTGTAAGAGGTACAACAACCCAACAAATAGTATCATTATTAAAAGAAAAAGGAGGAGCTAAACGGGTTCATTTAAGAGTAAGTTGTCCTCCAATAGTTAGTCCATGCTATATGGGAATTGATTTTCCTACTAAAGGCGAATTAATCGCAGGAAGATTTCAAAGCCAGTATGGTAAGAGGTATATAGATGAAATTCAAAGAACAATAGGACCGGATACATTGTTATATCAAACAATAAATAATCTAACTCAAGCTATAGGAAAGAGTAGAAATGAATTATGTTTAGCTTGTTTAACAGGTGAATACCAATTAAAATCTGTACAAAAGTTAGCAGAATTAGAAGAATCTATTGTTAAGAGTAGAATTTGATTTTTAGTTTCTTTCTATTCTACACCATCCCAACAATATGTACATAACCTTTCTTTTGGTAACCCAATAGCTTTAATTAAGTTTTCAAGTCTCTGATATTGCAAAGTTGTCAATTGTAATTTTTTGCGAATGACTTCAACCATAGCTTTATAGTTATCCGATTCTGGATCGGTATATTCTGCAGGATCCTCGATATTCTTTCCAAGTAGTTCTTTTATAGCCCATCGTCCAGCTAAATCCAATTCAGAACGAGATCGAGAAAAATTTAGAAATTTACAACTATAAACAAGTGGAGGACATGCTGGTCGCATATGCACTTCCTTAGCCCCATATTCATATAATCGTTGAATTGTTTTTCGCAGTTGAGTACCCCTCACAATTGAATCTTCACAAAATAATAAACGTTTGTTATCAATAAGATCTTTAATAGGTATTAATTTCATTTTCGCAACTTGGTCTCTAATGGATTGAACTTGTGGCATGAAGCTTCTAGGCCATGTTGGGGTGTATTTTACATATGGTCGTGAAAAAGGAATTTTAGCTTCATTAGCATACCCTAAACCATGTGCTGTTCCTGAGTCAGGGATACCTGCTACCAGATCAATTTCAATATTATCATTTTTTGCCAAATAAGATCCACACTTATATCGAACCGATTCTACGTTAATACCCTCATAACTAGATGCGGGATATCCATAATACACCCATAGAAACGCGCAAATTTGCAGTCGGTCTCTTGGTCTGATTTTTTGTTCGAGACCATTTTTACTTATAAAAATGACTTCACCCGGTCCAAGGTATTTTGTTGTTTTATAACGTAAATTAGGAAATGCACAAGTTTCCATCGTTATGGCATAAGCCCCTGATTTCTCCCCTATAATGAGCGGAGTTCTCCCTAATTTATCTCGAACAGCGTAGATTCCTTCATTTGTTAATATAAGCATTGTACATGATCCATCAACCATATCTTGAACTTTCTGAATTCCTTCTTCAAATGTAGCACCCTGACTAATAATTGTTGCTACCATTTCAGTAGGATTAATTTCTCCCCCATGCATCTCTGAGAAATGAGAGCCATTCTTTAATGCGTCATTTGCTAAATCTTCTAAATTATTAATTTTTCCCACAGTAACAATAGCAAAAACGCCTAAATGAGAATTGATTATTAATGGTTGGTCATCATAATCACTGATTACACCTATACCTTTATTTCCATGCATTTTCTTTATATCTTTCTCGAATTTAGACCTAAATTGAGTTGTTGTTATGTTTTTAATAAACCGTTGAAACCCACCCGAGTTTTTTACTGCCAATCCTCCTCTTCTAGTTCCTAAATGAGAATGATAATCTGTCCCAAAGAAAAGATCTTCTAAACAATCTGAATTTGAAAAAACTCCAAAAAGACCACCCATTATACCTTCACAATTAATTTAAATGGAAAAATATTATTAAATCAAATTGTTAATCTATTATGATTTGAATAAAAAGTCAAAAAAACTACACTTTTTAATTATAAAAAAAATAAGATTGATTTGAGTTAGATTTCTTTGCTATCTTCACTAATCTTTATAGTAGTATCTTATTCTTAACATATTTCCTACTACTAGTTCTTGAATAAATTTAATATTTAGATGACTATTCCCTGCTAAACGTTCATTAATTATTGGTTCTGCTTTTTTAGTTCTAATTGGAGTTTCAAGTATTTTACATTTCATTAAGATTACCTTTTTTTTTACTAAATATTATGAGATAAAGAATTATAAAGGTATATCTTAAAATCCATGTTTGAAAATTCCTCCAACTAACTGCCCCGTGCTAATTCCTGCATCTCCTGGAGCAATGTGATTATTTTCTAAAAAAATGAAACCATTTTTAATAATTTCATCCTTTAAAGCTTTCGAAAATGAGTAATTGTAAGCAACACCTCCAGATAATCCTATCTTCTCTATATTATATTCTCTAGCGCATTCAATAGCTACATTAGCAAAAGACTTTCCAAATTCAACTTGAAAAGCAGCAGCTATATCTTCTTTTATCGAAGTCGGTTTTTCTGATAATTTTAAAATATCAGTTATTATCTTTGAAGTATCTATTACACGTATTCCATTTTTTCTAGAATATTTGATTTCTAAATCTATATTATTAGGATTGCCTTTTGAGGCTAAACCTTCAAGTCTCATAGCAGGTTCTCCTCTATATGTTTTAATATTTGCGGCTCCTAAAAGATAAGAAACGGCATCAAATATTCTACCAGTTGAACTGGATAAAGGTATATTCTCGGATGGAAAATTTTGATTTGCATTGCTAAATTGAGAAATTAATGTTTTCAATTCATTCTCTTTATATTCTAAATCATTTTCTAAACCAATATGTTTGAAAATTTTTACAGAATCATCTATACCTAAAGTATTAAGGATAATAGAAGCAACCATCCGAGCAGGATATTTTGTACAACGATCTCCTCCAATCATTGGTTGATATTCTAAAAAACCAAGCCGCTCATAATCATTATAAGAACTTAGCAAAATTTCTCCACCCCAAATATTACCATCATCTCCATAACCAACACCATCAGTACTTATACCCATTATTTTTTCATCCGGTCCGATTTTATTCTCTGCCATAAGACCTAAAATATGAGCGTAGTGATGTTGCACTGAATATAGAGGAATATTAAATTGATTCGCTATTTCATTCCCTAATTTTGTTGTTATAAAAGCTGGATGGGCATCACAAACAATAAATTTTAATTCAGAATCTTTCACTTGCAAAAGATTTTTCATATGAAAAAGAGCATCCTTAAGAAAATTGTACGTTTCTAAATGAGTAACATTTCCGATATGTTGAGTAGGAAATATTCGATTTCTCCTTAAAACTGCTCCTGTGACTGATAATTCGGGGCCCATAGCTAAAGCACTAGGTATTTCTACTTCAAATGGTAATGGTAAATATTCTGGAACATATCCTCTCGATCTTCTAATTAATTTCACTTTATTGTTATGAATTCTTAAAACACTATCATCAGCTCTTTGATAAATTGGTCTATTATGAAGAAGAAATAATTCTGCTAAATCTTTAAGTTGGCTGAATATGTCTTTATTATCAATAGACATAGGCATATAGGATTTATTCCCACTTGTATATATTAAAGGTTTTTCACCAATATATTGGAATAGCAAATGATGGATACCCGAATATGGAAGTAATATTCCTACATTATTTAACCCAGGAGCTACTTTTTCACTAATTAATGATTTATCAATTAATTCTTTTCTTTCTAAAAGAACTATAGGCCTTCGAAACGAAGTTATTAATTCCTTTTCCTTAGTTGAAATTATTATATCATTTTCAATCATTTTTAAATTAGGAATCATTATAGCAAAAGGCTTATATTTTCTTTCTCCTTTTCTTTCACGAAGTTTTAGGATGGTGTTATCATTTGCTAAACAAACGAGATGAGTACCTCCAATACCTTTTACAGCAATTATTTCTCCTTCATTAATCATCTTGGCTGTTTCTTTTAAAATTGAATCTAAAGACTCATCATTAACTATTTCTCCTTGTTTGTTATATAATGTATAATTAGGTCCACAAACTGAGCACGCAAATGTTTGAGCATGAAACCTTCGATTCTTAAAATCTGAATATTCTTGAATACAGGATTCAGGGTCAGCTTTCTTGCAGAAAGGAAATTTAATCATTGTACTTCTTTCTCTATCATAAGGTAATTCAGTTACAGTAGTATATCTAGGACCACATACGGCACATGCGGTAAAAGGATATTGATAATATTTCCTTTTTTGAGGATCATTCATATCTTTTAGGCATTCATTACAGATTGCTATATCTGGTGGAAGAGTTAGACTAACTCCGCGTCCTTTTTCACTTTTCCTTATCTCTAATTTATTAAATTCTTTTTGAAAATCTAAATAATTAGTCTTAATCTCTTCAATGAAAGAAATTTTTGGTTTCTCTATATCAATATTTTTTAAAAATTTTTTAATATTTTGAGAATTCCCTTGTAAAATCAATCTTACTCCAGCATTTCCTTGATTTAATATATAGCCTTTAAGATTTAGATTATGTGCTAGATTATATAAAAATGGCCTAAAACCTACTCCTTGAACAATTCCAGTAATCCTAATTTCTATAGTTTTAAAACTTTTCAAATAATTGCCTTCAAGTTTTCTATTTCTTTTTCAAATTTAATTAATTAAATAATCACTAAAAAAACTAATATTTTATTATGTTAAATATTATTAAATTATGCTTTTGTTTTAGAAATGACTATAAATAGCCAACAGTAAGAGATTTAAAAGGGTGTATTTTAATTGTGCTCGTAAGTTATTGGGGGGATATTGGGCAGCAAGTGAAGGAATTTTTGAATCTGGACTAAAATATCTGATTAATTATTTTGAAGGGAAAGATGATATTTATCTTGTACCTTGGATGCAAGAGTATGTAGAAGATAGATCTTTATACCTTAAAAAAAAACCTTATTTTTGGAAATGTAGTCTCGATTATAACACTGAAAATTTTTCTTCAAATTCTAAATCCCAAGGACTAACTCGGGTAGATCTCGATAAAAAAATATGAGGAATGTATGTAAAAACATATTTTAATAAAAATTATAGAAAAGGATATCGATGTAATTTTCCTGCTATAGATTCGTGGGGAACTGACAAATATTAATCATGTTTTCCATGTTCAGTTTAAGATTTTTCATCTCTAATTTAAAATATAGTTTTGTTGTTTTTGACATTCTTCTACAAGACTATTATTATCTTTCATGAAATTTGTAATAAATACTACAAGTTCCTTCCATTGAAACCATACATGGTCCAATCGGATTAATTGGAGTGCATTCTTTCCTAAACAATTTACACTCATAAGGATATAATTTTCCAACCATAACAAGATGACAAGAACAGCCAGGAGGAATATCTTGAGATTTTGAGATTTTTATATTATACTTTTGGTCAGCGTCAAATTGGCTGTATTCCTCTCTAATAATCAATCCACCATCATTAACTCTCCCGATACCTCTCCATGGAGATGAGACAGGTTCAAACACATCTTCTATTATCTTTTGAGCGATTATATTCCCTTCGGGTTTCACAACTCTAGAGTATTCATTTAAAGTATCATATTTTTTATCTCTCACCTGCTTCAAAAGCATTAGGATTGAGAGTAATACATCATTTGGCTCAAATCCCGTAATGACATTAGGAATGTGATAGCCCTGAGAAAATATTTCATATGGTTTTAAACCTATTATGGTTGATACGTGCCCAGGGGAAATAAAACCATCAATTTTTAATTGAGATTGACTCATTAAAAGTTCTAAAGCCGCCGGTATTAACTTATGAGCACATATTACTGAAAAATTTGAAGGCGGCCCAGATTGTAATTCGTATCCTATTAATGGGACTGTTGTTTCAAATCCTATTGCAAAAAATATCACCTCTTTATCTGGATTTTCCTTAGCTATTTTAACAGCATCATTTGGCCCATATATAATACGTACATCAGAACCTCTTGCTTTAAGTTCAGCAAGAGAGATATTTGTAGCAGGAACTCTGATCATATCTCCAAAAGTTGTTATTATCGTATCATTTCGTTTTCCAAGCTCAATCGCTTTATCAATATCAGCAGCAGGACATACACATACTGGGCATCCTGGACCCGATAATATTTCAATTTCTTTAGGTAATAGAGTTCTTAATCCATATTTAGAAATTGTATGTTCATGAGTTCCACAAACATGCATCAATTTAACTGGTTTACCTATTTCTTTAAAAGTTTTAATAATTGACTTAATAATTTTATTGGTAAATTCTTTGTTTCTTAAAACATCCAAACCGGGAATATCCATATTTTCACCTATTAACAAATTCTGGGGATTGGTTCTCCTAGTGGCATATCTACAAATCGAGTACCACCAACAATTGTTTTTAAGAACACTCGTTTAGGATTTTCAGCTCTTACTTCACCAATTATTTCCGCTTCTTTGCCAATCTGGGTTGCCTTTATTTTCTCTAAGATACTTTCAGAATGATTTGGATCTACTGCCAAGAGAGCTCTTCCTTCACTTGCAATGTTGTAAGGATCTAAACCTAACATATCGCATATTGCTTCAACTTGTTTTTTAATCGGGATTTTTTCTTCATCAATCCAAATACTAATATTTGATTTTACTGCCCAATTATTCAAAGCAGCAGCTATTCCTCCGCGTGTGGGATCCTTCATTGCATGGATATAATTATTACTAATATCAGACTTCAATACATTATAGATTTCGAGTAGTAGTGAGACATCTGATTTCAAATCAGTAGATATATTCAATCCTTCTCGTGAAGCGATTAATGCTGTCCCATGATCTCCAATACTTCCAGTTAGGATGATATGATCTCCAGTTCTAATGTTGTTGTCTAAAACTTTTATGTTTTTATCCTTAATTCCAATGCCAGTTGTCGCAATAATTAACTCATTTAATGTTCCCCTCGGCATTACTTTAGTATCCCCCGCAATTATCGCAATATTAGCCTCTTTTGCCATTAAATTCATTGAATTAACTATTCTTTCCAATTGACTAAATTTGAATCCTTCTTCTATGATTACCATCGATGTCAAAGCTAAGGGTTCAGCACCCATCATTATCAGATCATTAACAGTTCCACAAACACTTAATGTTCCTAAGTCTCCTCCGGGAAAAAATAGAGGATAAATAGTATGCCCATCAGCAGTAACTACAATTTCTTGATCATAATCTTCTAAAGGAATGGTAGCACCATCATCCAATTCTTCTACTCCGATTCCTTTACCTATCTTCTTATAAGTAATGTTACGCGTAATGAAATTAATCAGTTCTTCTTGTAATACCCCTCCAGCTCCATGTGCTAATCGAATAACACTCGAACTCACTTTCTTCATACTCATAAGGAGAAATAGGATTCAAATATTATAAGAATTTATGTTTTTGTTTTAATTTCAAACATTATGCATTGTTTTCAAGATTAATGATTAAAATTAAATTCTATAATTGAAATATTAATAAAAAATGAAAAAATAGGAAGATTTTATCCTTTCTTTTGTTGCAATTAAATTCCAGCTAGCAACTTTTTCCTATAACTTTACAGGATAATTGATAAGATCTCCACATTTAATTAGAGAGAATAATAAATAAAGATTTTTTCACATTTTGCTTAATGAGTTAATCTAATTAAATAAATTTGAGTTATAATTTATTAGTTATTAGAAGCAATGAACAAACCTATAGTTCAGGTGAATCAAATAATATGATTTAACAATAATGGTTTAAGAATAACGATGATATTTATCTCGATAAACACTTTGAAAGGAGGGTATATTACTGCTTGATCTAGGAAAAATTGGATTTGGGATTCCCCCAACATACAATGTTTTTATCGTAAAATCTCTAAATTTTTCTCTACTTGAGCTTATTTCAAACTTATTGTTTTTTAAGTTTTTAGATACCTCGGATCGAATAAGTTCCATATCAGTGTTAGAAATTAACTTATTTTCTTTAGCTATTGGAAGTAATTTTAGTTGGAGATTACATGCTAAATTTTTAACTTTTAAACAAAATTTTTCTGATTGAATTGAGTCCCCATATTCAAAAAAATACAATGTATAATTGACTATTCTATCTTGAGATACTAATTTATTTTTATACACGAAAGCGATATGTTTGCATTTCGATTTTCCCACTTGTAACCTTAATACAATCCCAGCGAGCATGGAATGAGGTAAGTGAGTGACAATATACTGATTTTTGTGAAGTTGTCGCTTTAACGTGTTTTTAAACAATTCGGCGGCATCTCCTATCTTTAAGGTTTTTCCATAAGGAATGGTTGCAACTATTCGTTCAGTGGTATAATAAAATCTCCAATAATTTGGAGCGCGCTTTGCAACTCTCATTTTCTTAAATTTTGAGTCAAAAGTATCATCTTTAATGTTTAATGTGACCTCATTAAAGGATTTTAAAATATTTTCCCCCACCCAAGGTATTAATTCCCCATCGTCTTTAATATAACAGTGAGTTAAACCTTTTTCACTTTTTTCATTCCAATAACCATAATCCTCAGGGCGATATCTAAAAAGAACCTGATATTCTTTTATCGATTGTTGAACAATGGCATTTCGAGTTTTAATATTTTCCATCATTATAATCATTTATGTTGTTTAAATAAATAAATAACTCTTAATTAATCCCAGTGGTTGTATTAAAAACAATAATTTTAGATAGATAAAATAAAAAATATTTAAAAAGATAATGTTAAAAAAAAAAAATTACAATTGCGCTTTTATTTCCTCCGCTATTTTAAAGAATCCGATAACAGCTACTATTCCTAAAATTATTAAAGCCATGAATCCTAATATAAAACTTCCCCAAGTAAGTAGGGTCATATCACCTGCGACTAGATATAAGTCCAGAAAAAAACAACCTGTACCGACTAACGTCAAAATTGTTATCAAAATAAAGATAATTCTATAATTTTTTTCAATAATTTTGTTTACAGATGTTGCCTTTACAATCTCAAACCTAAAAAGACCGTAATACAAGTATCCAATAACTATAACCCCAATAATTATTGTGCAAGTTATAATTAATGCGGTGACCTTTTCTAATGGAAAAATCAGACCTAGGATAACGGAGAGAATAATAAAGATTGCAAGTAAAATTATTAAAATCATAGATATCTTTTTAAAAGCTTGTTTCCTATCTTTTGTTTCTTGCGACATAATGCATCCTATATTTAATTTTTAAGATAATAATAAAAAAAAATGTTGTAGTATTTCTTTTCTATTTTCTAAGTTTTACGGCTTTTCTGAACACTATTCTTAATACTATACTTATTAGAATCGTATATACAATAATTACAACCGGAATTATGACAGTTGTCATCACATTACCTAGCATTAGATTTGCAGGTTGCATTAAGTCTATACGTGCATAGCCATCAGTTGGTGTAATACCTATTTCCATAATCATGGAGATTCCTGCGGGTACAATGATATAGGCTAAAGCTAAAATTACAAAACCGATTATTAAGGGAACTAACATTTTAATAGCTCTCCCTATACGTTTTGCATCAGAATGTACGGTTCCTTCGGGATCGTTGACATCATGGCTTCCAGTTGTAAACCAATAATTCAATCCCATGAATACATATCCCCCAATCATGTTTCCTAATAAGACTGGTAGAAAATTGGAAATGAAGGTCTGAGTCCACGTTATCGGAGCTCCTGAGAAGATTCCAACAGGTATGAAGAACATATTCGCTATAAGGTGCTCGGATCCAACCATGACGAATGCCATTATAGGAAACCATATGTTGAACACTTTTGCCATTAGATTTTCATTAGATTTAGTGGCTTGATATATCGCAAAATTAACCAATAAATTACAGATTATACCTTTAAATACCATCACGGAAAATCCACCAATGAAATCTTGCCCCACTAATGCAACTTTTCCATTTGCCACAGCGATCGCTTTAGTAGCAGCACCTGCCGTTATACTCCCTCCATATATTAAAGAAAAGGCAACAATCCAAGCCCAACAAATGGATCCTATCAGATTTCCTCCAAGAGCTAAAAACCAATTTCTAAATACTTCATTCATTTTTGACTTTCGCGTGTAACATGCTAAAGGGGTAATCATGCAATCTCCAGTAAAGAGATCGGCTCCTCCCATAAAGATAATACCGATAAGACCAATGGGGAACACTGCCGCAAAGATAAAATTACTCCAAGCCGCACTTACTTTTATGGCCGAAATAGTTGCTAGTGTGGCACCTATAGCAATGAACGCTCCTGCATTCCAACCCGTAAGTAAGTTAACTGCAAATGATTGTTTGGTTTTACCAGATCCCGCATTCGAAATAGCATTAATTGTAGGATCTATACAAGACATAATTTATCCTCTTTTTATTTTTTTTTTTTTAATTATTCTTTTATTAAAGAATGCAAAAAGGAATTATGGTTTATTTTTAAATTTTTTTACCAGAATTTTGATAACGGCTCTTAGAAAATTCAAAATTATCGAACCGATAATTATTCAATAGTTCGAAATCCGAACTCTCATGAAGAGAAAGGATAGAAAATTCTAGCAGTAAAAAATTTTTGGTTCAAATTTAGAAGTTATCAGTATCCTATAAACTTGTCTAACTGAATGGTCTAATCTAATAGCTTAAATTGGATTACTTATTAGAATACATATTAAATATTTTAACAAAAAATCACATTAAAGAAGTGTAGAAATTTTATGGAAGTAATTAGAATAAAATACGATAAGGATGAAATAATAGAAAAAAACCCTGAAGTTGCTGTCTGTTTTAAATGTTCGGCCTGTGCTTTATTTTGTCCCGTCACTATGAATGTCAGTAGATATAATATTGAAGATGCTTTCATTTCACAGCTCTATGGAGCAGAAGAATCTACAACATTGAAAGATGTGTGGATGTGTAGTAATTGTGAAAAATGCATCATGGTATGCCCTCAAGATGCGGAACCCGCTGAAGTATTTACGAACTTGAAACAGTTATCTTATCAGAGAGGTTTAGCTCCAAGTTCTGTTTATGCTTTAGCAAAACAAGTCTTAAATACGGGCATTGCGTATGAAACTGGTGCTAAAGTTAATGCTGACAGGAAAAAAATAGGCTTAAAAGAATTATCTGCAAATGAGAATGTAATTAAAGAATTAAGAATAATTGCAGAAAGAACTGCTTTTAAAACGGAGGTTGCTTAAATTATGCCTAAATATCTATTTTTTAAAGGGTGTACTATACCAGCTAAGTTACCAAATGTGGAAAAACTTGCTTTAGATATTCTTCCTGAAATAGGGATCGAGCTGCAGGAAGAAGAACAGTTTTCTTGTTGTCCAGATCCAGTTCAGCTTGAAGGGGCAAATCATTATTTCTGGTTAGCTGTTGCTGCAAGAAATTTAGCAATTGCTGAAGAGAAAGGAATGGACATTATGACGCTTTGTAACGGTTGTTTAAATACCTTAGCAATAACTAACGCAAAATTACAAAAGAGTGCAGAATTAAAAGCTGCTGTAAATAATGTATTAAAGGAAATCGGTAAAGAGTATAAAGGTACCGTTAAGGTTAAACATCTAATGCAGGTAATTAAGGAAGATCTAGGATATGAGAATTTAAAGAGTAAAGTTAAAAAGCCTTTACATGGTTTAAAAGTTGCGAGTCATCCTGGGTGCCATTTACTGATGCCAGATGAGATTCTTAAATATGATGACCCCACTGATCCACAAGAATACGATAAATTTGTTTCAGCGTTGGGAGCCACCGCAGTCGATTATATAACTAAGGTGGATTGCTGTGGTGTTGCATTAAATTTAGTTGGTGATAAAGAAGCTAATAATAAATGTATTGCAAATAAACTACTCGATATAAAAAATCATACTGGAGCACACATTTTAAGTACTGGATGTCCTTTTTGCTTTATACAATTTGATATGGGACAGATTATGGCATCGAGGGATTATCCTGAACTCAAAGATTCTAAAATTCCTGTAATGTACGCGGTTGAATTGATAGGATTAGCCATGGGTAAGAGTTTGGATGAAATTGGATATAAAACACATAGAATTAAACCAGAAATAAAAGTATGGGAGGTAATGTAAAGTGGAGAAAGTAAAAACGACTTGTGTGTATTGTGGTACAGGTTGCCAAATATATTTAAAAGTTCAGGATGGAAAAATTGTTGATACCAAACCAGTCCGAGATGGATTTAATCCGGGACTAGGAAAATTGTGTATCAAAGGGTGGAATGTCCATGAATTCATCCATCATCCGGATAGGCTTATTGAACCCATGATCAGAAAAAATGGAACGTTAGTAGAAGTAAGTTGGGATGAGGCGATAAGCTACATTGCTGAGAACTTTAAAAAGATAATGGAGGAAAATCCCGGAAATAAGAGGGTACTCGGATTTTTAAGTTCTGCAAAATGCACAAATGAAGAAAATTATGTTATGCAAAAATTTGCTAGAACCGTATTCAAAACTAATAATATAGATCACTGTGCAAGGCTATGTCACTCTTCCACAGTTGCTGGATTAGCTGCTGCTTTTGGATCTGGTGCCATGACTAATTCCATTGATGAAATTGCAGATGCTGATGTTATTTTCATTACTGGATCTAATACTAATGAACAACATCCCCTCATAGGAAAAAGAGTATTAACCGCTTTATCTAAAGGCGCAAAAATCATTGTCGCAGATCCTCGTACCATTCCTTTATCTGAATTGGCAACAGATCATGATGGTATTGAGATGAACCAGAGACCTGGAACGGATGTAGCACTTATGAATGGCATGATGAATGTTATTATAAAAGAAAATCTTTATGATAAAGAATTTATTGACAATTACTGTGAGAATTTTGAAGAATTTAAAGAAGAAGTCATGAAAATGACTCCAGAGAAAGCAGCTGAAATAACTGGTGTTAAAAAAGAAAAGATTATTGATGCAGCAAGAATTATTGGAAACGGAAAAGCAGTATCCTTGATATATTCGATGGGAATAACACAGCACACTACAGGTGTAGACAATGTTAAAAGCACTGCAAATCTTCAAATGTTATGCGGAAATATGGGAAAATGGGGTACGGGTGTCAATCCTTTACGGGGACAACAAAATGTTCAAGGTGCGTGTGATCTTGGAGCATTATCGAATGTATTTTCTGGTTATCAAAAGGTTGTTGAAGCTGATAAACGTGAAAAGATGGCAAAAGAATGGGGGATTGATGTAAATGAAATGGATGATAAAGTTGGTCTCACCGTTACTGAGATGATAAATGAAGCCTGTGATGGTAATTTAAAAGGATTGTACGTAATGGGAGAAAATCCCATGATGAGCGATCCCGACATTAATCATGTAAGAAAAGGCTTAAAAAAGGTATTCCTCGTTGTGCAAGATATTTTTCCAACCCCTACAACAGAATTAGCTGATGTAGTCTTACCTGCTGCTTCTTTTGCTGAAACCGATGGAACTTTCACCAGTACTGAAAGAAGAATTCAATTGATAAGACAAGTAATTCCTCCTGTAGGAAATTCTAAACATGATTGGGAAATTATTGGCTTAATTGCGAAAGCTATGGGTTATGATGGACTATCATATTCCCATCCAAAAGAAATTCTTTCAGAAATAAATAGAGTGACCCCTATATATTGTGGAATTACATGGGAAAGGTTAAATGCTACAGATGAAGGTTTTCAATGGCCTTGTCCTGATGAAAATCACCCTGGAACTATTTATTTACATAAAGACGGCAAATTCTCGAGAGGCAAAGGGCATTTTCATGCAATCTCATTTAAAGAACCAGCAGAATTACCTGATAATGATTATCCTCTAATCTTGTCGACGGGAAGGATGCTCTGGCATTATCATACGGGAACAATGAGTAGAAGATCCGCAACTTTAAATGCAAGAGTTCCTGAAGGATATGTTGAAGTTTCTCCTCAAGATGCGGTTGATATGAATATCGTAGATGGACAGAAAGTTAAAGTTAAGACTCGCCGTGGAGAAATTACAATTAAAACGAAAGTAACAGATCGGGTTAAAAAAGGTTTAATATTTATTCCATTCCACTTTGAAGAAGCTCCAGCTAATGTTCTTACGATAAATGCTGTCGATCCCATAGCGAAAATCCCAGAATATAAAGTATGCGCAGCAAAAATTGAAAAGATTTAATTATACTAATTTTCTTTTTTTTTCTTTTTTATTTACATAACATCTATTGACTAGTTTAGAAACTATACTAATAAATAGATATAAATAGACAATATAATCAGATGTTGATTACCTTTCTAATTTGTATCTCTGACATTTTTCACAGATATGGAGGCTTTCTTTTTGAAAGTTATTTTCACTAATTATTTTAAGCGGTAAAAATTGAGGTATTTTAAAACTTGAAATTAATATTAATTTTGAATGTAAAACACCTTGCATACGCCTGGGGCCACAATATTTTATTTTTTTATCTAGGTCTTCTATATTATGCCCATAGAACCCTATCAGAAGGTTAAAACTCCCTAATAATTCTAATGTTAAAAATAAATAAGGGCAAGATTCATAAGCTTTGATTATATTATTCAAATCTTCATTTGTTCTAATCTCGAGAAGTATTAAGCACGCTTTGAAATGTAATGCATCAAGACTAAGATTCCCTTGTACCTTTAATATTCCATCTTTATTTAGTTTAGATAATCTCTTCTTAACTCCCGTATCACTAAAGGATAATTTCTCTGAGATTTTCGTAAAAGCTTCCCTGCCATCTTGAGTTAAAATGTCAAGAATTTCACGATCTGTCTTATCTAATTTAGTGTTCATGTAATTAATGGAATAAACTTATCTATTTAAATATTTTTAAAGGAGAAATATGCCTCCGTACTCTAACTTTTTGTTCTGAACAAAATTATGTAATTTTAAATAAGTTATCATTAAAATTTTAGCTTATTCTTTAAAAAAATTCTTTTATTATACATTATTAATCTTTTTATTCATTATTCATTATTATTCTCAAATCTTTTTTCTATTTTCGAACTTCTTACTTGAAAAAAGTTCGAATTATTTTAGATTATTTGATATTAATAATGATAGATGTTCCTAAAAGTTTTTAAAAAGACAATTATTGAAGGAAGTATTTATAATCTAAAACATAATTTTGTAAAATTTTAACAAAAATAGATATTATTGATAATACGCTTTACCATTTTTAAAAATATTATTGTTGTATACTGTGTATCTAATAATTAAAAAACAATATTTTTATGTTTTTAACTTTTAGTATTAATAATAAAGTGAATAAAATCGGAGAATACATATGCCTAATGCAAAAATAGGTAAACATGGGGAAATAGTTATTAAAAATAAATTAAGAAAAAAATATAATATAGACCCAGGCCAAGAAGTACTTCAATTTGATGCTGGTGATCATATAGCAATTATTCCATTGAGCAGGAATCCATTTGAATGTTTAAATGGTAAATATAATTGGGAGAGACCATTAAAAATCCTAAAAAAGAATTTAGAAAAATTAGCTTTAGATGACTTTAATATTGTGTAATCATATGCCTTTAGTTGAGACAGATACTATATATGCATTTTTGAATAAAAACGATAAAAACCATGAATGTGCTAGTTTTCTATTTAAAAAGATTCATGAAGGGATTTTTACTGCTAAACTTTCTATAATTTCTCTGTTAGAATTAAACTATATTTATAAGAAGCATGATATTGAAAGTGAGTTTGAAAATGATGTTGGAAATTTACAAGGTATAAAAAATATTGATTGGGCACCTTTAAATATAAAAAATTTTTTAACAGCTTTAAATTTATATAGAACACATAATATGAGTTTTTATAATTGCCTACATGCGGGGATTGCTATTAACTTAGATAATTCAATCATATCTGAAGATGACGAGTTTAATTCTATTCCAGGGTTGAAAAGAATAAGCTTATCTGATTTTATGAAAACATTCTAAAAGAACTATAATTGAATGATAAGTAATTATAATATTATTTATACGTCTTAAGAAGCGTGTGTTATATAATTATACTAAATTATGAGTTTTTCTAGGTTAACAATATTTTGAACAGAAGCAGAGATTTTATATAAATTATTACCGCATAAATTTAAATGTGTTAGTGATTGAAGATTGCTTATTGATTCGGGGATATAAATCAATTCATTATCATATATAATTAATGTTTCCAAAGATTTTAAATGTGTTATTGTATAGGGTAATCTTGTTAACTTATTCCAGGTTAAATCCAATTTAATTAATTCTGCTAACTTAATTCATTTTATGCAATACTTCATTTTACAAAATACATTATTATATTATTCCAAAATCTCAAATTCCTAGGTTCATTTAAATTTATTTTTGAATAATTATTCATAGATTTAACTGTTTTTATTTTTGAATAATTATTCATATCAGTTATTTATAAAACTTATATTAGATAATCAATAAGAATTAAATAATTAAGTAATTTTCTGAATATAATTAAAAATTCATTTTTTTAAAAAAAAATATGAGAAAAATAAAGAAATATGATTATATTTTTAGGTGAAAAATATGGCTGTAAAAGTAGCATTCTTACAAAATTCTGATTGCTGGGGTTGTCATCAAAGTCTACTTAATTTGCATTTAGGTTTACTTAATATTCTCCCAGCATTAGAGATTGTCTATTGGCCGGCTGTAGTAGATTTCAAATATGATTCATTGAAAGCGAGAGAAGACGGAGAAATTCTTGTAGGATTCGTTGAGGGAAGTTTACGTACTAAACATGATTTAGCACAAACTAAATTACTACGTCAAAAGTGTGCTTTAATCGTGGCTTTTGGTAGCTGCTCATGTTATGGTAACGTGCATGGATTAGCTAACCAATGGAGTAAAGATAACCTAGTAAAACGCAAGTTTTCTGAAGTTGAAAGTATAGCTGATGGTAGTGGTGGAGAACCAATGGTGAATACACCAGGGTTTGCAGATAAAATAGTACCTGTTGATGATATTATTAAAGTTGATGCGTATATGTCTGGTTGTCCTCCAAAACCAGAAGCGATTGCAAGCGCAATTGTCTTCTTATTAGGTCAAAAACCATTTCCGATGAATGATATAGCATTTTGTAATGATTGTAGTATCAAAGATAATTGTTTATTGGATAAAGGCACACTATGCTTTGGTCCAATCACTAGTATCGGTTGTAGTTTAAAATGTACTAGTGACGGCAAACCTTGTGTTGGCTGCTTTGGACCTGCTAAGACTGTTGATTCCAGAGCCGACAAATTAAATAATATGGCAAATAATCTTGGTGCTCTCAGTTCGGGTGATAAAAAGAGTCTCTATGAATTTTTACCATTATTTTTAAATATTCCTCTCATGGCGGGATTTGATCTAGCAGGAGATATTTTAAAACAAATAAAGAAACGTGGTTCTCCTGAAACACCTCTAGCGAATCTTCCTCCTACAACAGAAGAAATAGCAGGAAAGTTAATGGGATTCTTAAGAGATAATCGTGATTTCACTGAAATTTCAACTGTTTGTGATACCTGTCCAAGAATTATCGGAAGTAAATCAACAATGACTAGAGTAAAAAGAGATTACGAGGGTCTTCCTAATATGGAGGATTGTTTTATTGAACAAGGCTACATATGTGCAGGCCCTATTACTAAAGCTGGTTGCGGTGGAATGTGTATAAAGGTTAATTCACCCTGTACTGGCTGTTTTGGCCAAACTGAATGGGGAGTTAATCAAGCGGAGAGATTTGCAGATACTGTACTTAAAGGATTTAATGTGAGTCTATCAAAAGACGAATTGCTTAGTCAAGTAAAAGACCACATCGGTACTTTTGAGAAATTTACACTAGCAGCAAATAGAAATTTTAAAGGAGGCGAATAAAAAATGGTAAAAGAAATAGTTGTAGAACCTGTAACTCGATTAGAAGGGCATGGTGGTTTGAGAGTAGTTCTAGGTGATGATGGAAAAGTACAAGATGTTCAATTTAACATTACCTCAACAAGATTTTTTGAAAAATTTCTTGAAGGACGTTATTGTGAGCATATTCCAAGGATTACTCCTAGAATTTGTGGTATATGTCCAATTCCTCATCATTTAACGCCTACAAAAGCGGTAGAAGATGCATGGGGCGTACAAATTCCTCCTGCTGCATATAAATTACGTCAATTGCTGCAAAATGCAAAGCAATATTCATCACATGCGTTGCATTTCTATGCACTCGCCGCGCCTGATTTCTTATTAGGACCTTTTGCAGACCCTGCGTTAAGGAACGTAGTGCATATAATTAATCAAATGCCAGATGTGGGTAAGATGGCATTAAAAATGATGGATTTTGGTCAAAAACTATGCCAGGCTGTTGGTGGTAAATCAGTACATCCAATATCAGCAATTGTAGGAGGTATGAAAAAGCCTTTAGATGAAGATGTCCGAGATTTATTCTTAAAACAAATTGAAGATCAAGTAGAATGGTCAAAAAAGACTGTTGAAATTGGCTTAAAAGTAGTCGAAGATTATTGGGATGTAGTAGCTAATGTAGGAGTAGTTCCTACTTACTATGTTGGGATGACTAAAAATGGTGTTCACGATATTTATGATGGAAATATTCGTATTGTTTCTCCTGATGGGCAAAAATTCGATTATCCACCTCAAAAATATCTAGACGTTTTAGGTGAACATATTCCAGAGCACTCATATGCAACTCACATGTATTATAAACCTGCCGGATATCCTGAAGGGATATATCGAGCAAATACATTGGCGATGATTAATTGTGCTGATAAAATGGCTACTCCCTTAGCTGACGAAGCATTACAGGCAATGAGAGCGAAAGTCGGTACTAATGTTATTCATCATACATTTGCTTATCATTGGGCTCGATTAATTGAATTAGTCGAATCTATTGAAGTAATAGCAACACTTCTTCAAGATGATGATGTTGTTAATCCAGATTGTAAAACTTTGGATGTTCAACCTAGAGAAGGAAATGGTGTTGGCATAACTGAAGCTCCTCGAGGATTACTCTTATATAACATATGGTCTGATGCTGATGGAATATGTAAAAAAGCAAATCTCTTAGTGGCAACAAACCATAATATTGCAGGGATCGAAAAGACACTTATGCATGTAGCTAAACAAGTTTTCGAGGACAAGGCACTTGACAGTTTAAAATTACCAGACCCATGGATTAAATAAATTAAATATATTGAGAATTAAATAAAAAAGTGAACAAAAAAGATGAGTGATGTACCAGAAGGCGTGGTAAATCTCTTAGAGATGATAGTTCGCTGCTTTGACTGTTGACTATCGTGTGCAGCTCACATCACAGTTGTTGATGAAGAGGGCACTGAGATTTACTCTCGAAATTTAAACGTAGGCTTAGGATGAATGTTCAATAAAAATAATAGAAATTGGATATGACTGCCCCTTGCGTGGGGTTAAAGCCTATTATAAAAAAATTCATTCAAAAAATTAGGAAAAAAGTGGAAAAAAAATGGAAACAAATTTTGAATTTAGAAAACAAATAATGGATTATCATATTGGGCCTGATGTAATTAAATACTGTTATCAATGTAGTAGATGTGCTGATAATTGTCCGGTAACTGAAGTATCTATGGATTTTTATGACCCAGATAAGGGTTATAATCCTAGAAAAAATATCTTACTGGCTCTTTTAGGGTATAAAGATTTACTACTTGAAGCTGATGACCTAACAATTTGGGGTTGTACTGTTTGTGATACTTGTGATGAAGTATGTCCTCAGAATATTGAGCTCACAGAAATTTTTACTTTTCTAAAAAACCAAAGCATTGCTTTAGGGAAGGGACCAGATTACCTTTATTCTCAAGCAAAGACAGTTTTCGAAAACGCAAAAGCAATTCCTTCACAACCTGCAATTGAGAGGCGAAGAGAACAATTAGGTTTACCATCTATAGTAACACCAGATATAAATGAGGTACAAACATTATTGAAAAATATAGGGATAACAAAAAAACTAAAATAATTCGAGGGTAAAAAAATGACAGAATATAAAATGTTTGAAGGTTGCGTTATAGGAAATCGAATTCCTTTTGTAGAAGCGGCTTCAAGAAAGGTTTTTGAAAAGTTAGGAATTGAAACATCTCAAGCACCATTTTCTTGTTGTCCAGATCCAACAGGTGTTAAATGCTTTGATAACGATACTTGGTTAGCAATGGGTGCAAGAAACCTTTGTTTAGCTGAAGCAGAAGGTAAGGATATCATTTCATTATGTAATGGGTGTGCTAATACATTAAGAGGAGTGAAACATCAATTAATGCACGATTCGCTAAAAAAAGAAAAAATTAATGCAGAATTAGCTAAAATAGGTAAAGAATACAGGGGATCTATCGATGTTAAACACTTTGTTGATGTTTTGAAAAATAATTTAGATAAAATAAAATCTTCAGTAGTGAAAGATTTAAAGAATCTAAAAGTTGCATGTCACCCTGGTTGTCATTATATGAGACCTGCTGAATGGATGGAATCTGATGACCCATTACACCCAACTAATTTAAAAGAAATCGTTTCTGCTTTAGGAGCAACTGTTGTAGATCACGATGAAGAAGCTTTATGTTGTGGTTCTGCAGTAACAAATGCTTATGAGGAATATGGATTGGCAACTTTAAAAAAGAAAATGGATAGTATTAGAAAATCTGGGGCAGATGTAATCTGCGTAAATTGTCCTTCATGTTTTCAGCAATTTGATACACAACAGAGAAATCTCTCAAAAATGTTTGAAGAAGACTATAATATACCAGTGATGTATTTAACTGAATTATTAGCATTAGCAATGGATCTTGATGCGAGTGAAATTGGACTTATGTTTCACAGAATTCGATTGAAATTTGCCTTAGAAAATGTAGGAATTGAAATGAGAGGCCTAATTAAATAAATTCTATATTTTTTTTTTTTTTTTTACATTTAACTCTTTTTTATATCAAGTATAGTTCATCTTTATTATTTAATAATTTTTTAAATACCTCTTTGATTAGTTCACATAATTCATTTAGTTTAATATCTATGCATTTGAAAATTATTCTTGCTTAAATTTAATTCATTATTATGAAAAGAATAATTATTCATAATAATCCTCACTAATAAACAGTAATAAAATTCAATTTTATTGAATAATATACAGCAATGTATAGTTTCTCTCGAAGTTTATTCGATAGATTTAAATTATTTAATATAATTTTACTATTGTAAAACGAATAATTATTCATAAAACTTATTATGGTAGCATCAAAAATCTCATTAAAAAATAGTATAATAAAGAATTTATTTATAAATTTGGATAAAAATAAGTTAAATGAATATAATTTAGATAAAATTCATTCAGCTTTAATAGAAGACGGATTATATTATCTTCAAATGAGACTTCCAATAGCTAAAATTACTCAGGATTATATTTCCAATATTAAAAACCATATAGGATCTATTGACTTAAATATTGAGATAAATGAAGCATCCAAGAAAGATTTAGATTCAATTTTTTCCATTCATAAGAGAGCTTGGGAGGATTCCCATATTTTATTTTTTCCTACAAGCAAAGAAATATTTGAAATATTATTTGATTATCCTGAAACACTATTACTACTAGCGCGTTTAAATGGAATCAATATAGGATATATTATTCTTGATTGTGATGGTCCAAGAAAACAATTTGGTGTAATTGCTGGAATGGGAATTTTACCAGAACTTCAGGGAAGAAAAGTAGGACTGATTATTTGTTTAAAAGCATGGAACTTTTTAAAGAATATGAATTTTGAAGAACTTAGATTTGAAATTTATATTGAAAATAAAAGATGCATTCAGCTAGCGAAATTGCTGAATTTTGAATTATATAGGGTAAAAAGATATCCTTATAACCAGATTGAAATATAATGTATTATTGAATATAAGAAAAATATTCGTTATTCTATAATATATATTGTATTTTGTTATTACGATTGTAAAGTTTAAATAATAAAGAATTATTTTATAAATTGGAATTTTAGAAATTTGTATAACAATAGAATTCCATTGTATTTATCCTAGGGTTTATTACATGATAAGAAATAAATAATATGATTTAGTTAAGATAATTATGTTTAATTTAAAGCGTGACGTTCCTTGGTTTTTCCAATATCTTGAATATTATTATCATGTTTTTCTTAATGTAAGATTCAATAATGGAACTAATATAAAAAAAGTAGTTAATTTTTCAATTGACTTATCACTTCAGGGATTTGAAGGATTATTATTCTATATGTATATGCCAGATGTTAAAAAAATAAAATTTGACTTACATAGACATTCCCTTAATCAATCCTATGAAATTTCTAATCTAAATTTTGCATTGAACAATGGCACATCAAATTCATTAGACTTTGTTATAATTCCTTTTGGTTATTTTAAAGATGAGCATAAATTTAATTTGAATATACGAAGTGATGATCTAGAATCTAGCTTCGAGTTGCATGCGTGGGCGCCATCAAATCTATATAAACATTTAAAATCTGTTATTAAAATAGACAATAAATATTCAGAATTAATCCCTATAGATGATTTTAAGGGCTATTACTTTCACTTTAATAGTTCATTTAAAGGAAACGAAACAGGGAGATTATTTGATTTAATAAATCTACTTGTAGATCTAGATAAAACTGTAGATGAATTAGATAATACCCCTCTTTTTTATGGAATGGATTCGGAAATAAAAAATTTAGTTACAAAAAGTAATGAGTATTTATTTGAGTTATGTCAGACTTCTGTATCATTAGACACAAAGAATATTCTAAGGGAATTAGAACGGTTGAAGTTCAATATTGACAATCTTACAAAAGAGGAAATATTTAATTGGCTGGATGATTTAATTAATTTCTATTCAGGTAAGCAATAATTTTTTTGAACATTTAACAATATTCGCCTTTTATATCATAAAAAAGATAATTTTATTTTACCAACATTATTATTAGAATTATTTACTATTTTATAAACCAGATATTTGTCATGTGTTTAGCAATACCGGGAAAAATTTTAAAAATCGATGGTAATTCTGCATTAGTAGATTTTGATGGGATAAAACAAAATGTAATTATCGCATTGATTCAAAATCCCGAGATTGGCAAGTATATAATCGTTCATGCCGGTTATGCCATAGAAATGATGAATGAAAAGGAAGCTATGGAAGCCATAGAGCAATGGAGAGAGATTGCTGAAGATCAAGATTTAAATCTAACAGATATTATTTAAAAAGAAATAGTCTATAAGTCAAATAACTCCTGTTTTAATAACTTTAATTTTTCATAAAGAGATTTTATTGACAAAATTCCTTCTGAATTTGAATTATAATCAATTGGTGAGCTACCTTCTAAATCAGCTTTTCCAATATCAGGATCAAATGGAATAATATGATAAAGTGGGACTTTCCAATTTTGTGTTTTTTTATTGATAATTTCTTGTTGTGATTCATCAGTTATTTTATTTGCAATTAAATAAATGTTAATAACACCTAATTTTTTAGACAGTTCAATTATTTTATGGCATAGATCTAAAGATTTTTGAGAGGGTTCAGTAATAACCAGCATTAAATCAATTCCTTTTGCTGTACCGCGACCTAAATGTTCGATTCCCGCTTCAAAATCGACAATTACTACTTCGTCTCTTTTAATAAATAAATTATATAATAGAGTTCTTATTATCGCATTTTCTGGGCATAAACATCCAGTAGCGGGTTCCTCAATTCCGCCTAAAACCAAAAGTTGTAAACCGTCTGGACCAGAAACTTTATATTTATCTGGAATATCAGAGACGGTTGGATTAATATTATAAACTCCCGATCCTGCACCTTTTACTAATGTTCTTTCTTCGATCATTGATTTCATCTCTTTAATTGGGACTATTTGAGCTTTAGTCTTCTCATCAATACCTAATGTGTAGCTAAGATTCATTGCTGAATCGTTATCGATTGCAAGAACTTTAAACCCATCTCTTGCAAACATTCTTGCTAAAATTCCAGCTACTAAGGTTTTCCCAACTCCTCCTTTGCCTGATATTGCAATCTTCATTGTTAATTTAATAATAATTTGAAATCAATTAAATTTTTTATTTATAAGTCTAAATAATTTGGGAAAAATTACAAAACTAGGATAATATAAAGATATCTGAATTAAATATTACATAAGTTTTATAAAATTATAATATGAGAATGCAATTTATTGAGGAGTTATTGAGAGATAATTATTCATTTGAACAAGCAGAAGCTATCCAAATTAAATATCAAAAATTAATTGATGAATCTCCAAAAACTAAAGAGAAAATAAAGATTGAACACATAAAAACTATTGTTGGTGTAGACGTCTCATACTTTAATAAAGATAATTATGAATATGGAATTGCTTGTGCGGTAATTTGGGATTTAAATCAAAATAGAAAAGAAAAACATTTTTTTACTAAAGAGCTTATTAAATTTCCATATAGACCAGGGTTCCTTGGATTTAGAGAATGCAAAATTTTAGCAAAAGTAATTTCAAAACTCCCAGTTATGCCAGATCTTATAATGTGTGATGGTCATGGTAAAGTTCACCCAAGAAGATTCGGAGAGGCTACCCAACTTGGGTTAGCTTTAGATATTTCTAGTATAGGTATTGCTAAAAATCCTTTCATTGGATATTCAGATTGGCAAAAAATTGAGAGAAAAAGAGGCAATAAAACATCAATATGGGCGAAAAATCCGAAATTACAATCTAAAAAATCATTAAATGAAATATTAGGATATGCTGTCTGTTTAAATGATGGTTTAAAACCAGTATTTATAAGTGAAGGCTATAAAATAAGACTTAATGATGCTTTAAGAATGTGTTTAGCTATAACTAAAGGACATAGACAACCAGAACCACTTTATTTGGCAGATTATCTTTCTAGAAAAGAATTAAATAATTATTGTTAACTTGGTTTGCCCATATCTTGCATTTTTTTAGATACTTTCATTAATTCATTGAATATTTTTGCATTTTCATCTGGATCTGTTGTTTTTAATAATTTTTTATTAAGCTCTTTCATTCTTATTGTTAAGTTGATAAATTCTTGTGGTGGATCTATTTGGTATTGGTATAGCTTTTTTCCATCTTTATTTATTTTAATATATACCCATTTTTCCGCTTTTTGGCTCCAGTTCCATCTATTCGGTGTAAATAATCTTCTACCCATCATTTAATACCCTGTTAAAAGGAGACCTATATAATTTTATTGAATAATAACTTATGAACACGTCTAAAAATAGATACAAATTTGTCAAAATATGGAATAATTAGGTGATGTCGCTTAAAATTTTTGTTGCAAGCTCTCTAACATCGACATCAACATCTTTAGTAAGCTTTTTTAAAAAAGATGTAAACTCTTCATTTTTTTTCTCAAACTTACTTAATGCTTTAATGATATTATATCTAACAATCCAATCTTTATCATTAATCAATTCAAGCAAAGCATCATAAACTTTTTTATATCTAATATGACTTAAAATTTTTATAGCATTTCTTTTTATCTCACTATTATTACTCTTTAGATCCTGTATCAGTAAATTTATTACTATTTCCTTGTTATTTTTATCAAGCAAATGATATATTCTATTAAAAAGAGGGAGTTGTAATTGTTTTGGTATATTTTTTAAAATTTCTGGTTCATAAATTTGTTCATTCTTTATATCTACTTCTTTCTCTTTTGATTGTTTTAACATCTTGTTAAGATTCTGGTTTTCTATCTGATAGTTGGATAACTCTATCTTTAAATTTTCAAATTTTTCCCTCATTTCAGCAAATTCTAATGCATCTTCCGTTGTAACTATTATTGGTTCATGAATATCTTCTAATTGAACCTTTAAATAATCTACTTGAGCTTTATAATCTGCTAACTCGACAGTTAAAATACTAATTTTATCATTAGCTAATTTTAATTCTTCTTTACCTATGTCTCCACGTTCTTGTAATTTAGCTTTTAAAGATTCCATTTCGGCTAATAGAATAGCATTTTTCTCTTGAGCAGATTCTAATTCTTCTGAACTTGAGTCTTCACGTTCTTGTAATTTAGCTTTTAAGAATTCCAATTCAGCTAATAGAATAGCATTTTTCTCTTGAGCAGACTCTAATTCTTCTGAACTTGAGTCTTCACGTTCTTGTAATTTAGCTTTTAAGGATTCCAATTCAGCTGAAAGAATAGCATTTCTCTCTTGAGCAGACTCTAATTCTTCTGAACTTGTTTCGATATGTTCATGTAATTTGTTCTTAAGCGACTCAAATTTGGATGATAATACAGCATTTCTCTCTTGAGCAGACTTTAGTTCTTCTGAAATTGCCCTTTCTAAGTTTTCTTGAAATTTTGTTTTTAGTGATTCCACTTCCAAACGTAATAATCCATTTTCCTCCATCAATTGAAAGTTTAATCTTTTAACATTTATTAATTCTTCATTTACTTCGGGTTCTTCATCAATTTCTTCGATAAGTTCCTTGACTTCGCTCTTTTCTAAGCGTAACTCCTCGATTTGGTCTTTTAAAAATTTAATTTGGTGTCTGTATTCTTGATTCTCATTACTTAATTGGACAATTTGCATCTGATTTTCGAGTAGATCTTTATTCCTTATTTCTAGATCACTTATATCCTCATTACTCTCCATGCTTGTTGCTAAATTATCAATCCTATCGTAAAGTTTTTCAATATCACTCTGTTTTTCATTCAATTCTTGTCGTTGAGAAGAAATTATATCTTTTAAAATATCAATTTCACTAGGAAGAACAACTCTTTCAATTTGTTCGTCCCCCAATTGAGTTTTAAGACTTTCAATTAAAAATTTCTGTTCTTTTACTGTAAACTTGAATTTATTTATTTCTTCTTTTAAGGATGATATTATCTGTTCTAATTCTGCGTGGGAGCGGGTCTCCTTTTCAACTGTATCAATTAAATCTTTCAAATCTCTACTCATGATCAATTAATCCAATTGATTTTATTATATAAGAAAAATAGGTAATTCAATAATATTAATAATAGATAATATCTATAAATTTTTAGTATATTAAACGAGATTAAAAAAAATATGTAAAAGAGAATTAAAAAAAATCCTTTAATCTTATAATTATAATACTCTAATTTCTATGATTTTATCACCTTGAACTATCGAATTAACGACATCTTGGTCTGAAGCGCCGATGACTTCCCCAAATATTGTATGTTTGTTGTTAAGGTGTAATGTAGGTACATGCGTTATGAAAATTTGGGATCCATTAGTATTAGGTCCTGCATTGGCCATCGCTAAGATTCCTGGTTTATCAAATTTTCTTCCACTTTGAAATTCATCTGCAAATGGATAACTAATTTGTTTATTTTTATAGGGAAACGAATTAATACCTTTATCTCTCGGTCCACCTGTTCCACGACCTAAAGGACACCCGACTTGGATCATAAAATCAGGGATTACACGGTGAAAAACAATATTATTATAGAAATTTTGACGAATTAAGTGTAGAAAGCTAGCAACTGTGAGAGGGGCGTTTTCATCAAATAAATTAAGATTTATTTCACCTTTATTTGTTATAATATTAATCTTAGTCATACAGAAAGGAAAGATGAAAATTTATTAATAATTATGGTTTCAAAATTATTCTTTATGATGTATTTTTAATCAATGAAAAATTTAAAAATAATCACAATAATAGAATTTTATACAAGTTTTAGAATACATTAATTCTTTAGATAAAAAAATGGCTAATAGCGATATCTCATTTTTCTTTAATCCTAAAAGTATAGCTGTAATTGGAGCTAGTGAAACAGAGGGGAAGGTTGGCAACACCGTTTTAAATAATATAATAAATTCGGGTTATAACGGCAAAGTATACCCCATAAATCCAAAAGCTCACGAGATTTGTAATTTACGTTGCTATAAAAGCGTTTTAGATGTACCTGAAGATATTGATATAGCTATTTTTGTTATCCCAGGAAAATTTGTTAATAAAACAGCAGAGGAATGTGGTAAAAAAGGAATCAAAGGATTAATCATCATTTCAGCGGGATTTAAAGAAATTGGAGGAGAAGGACATGAAAGAGAAGACGAACTAATTAGAATAGGTAAAAAGTATAATATAAGAATTTTAGGTCCAAACTGTTTAGGTTTTATCGGTCTTAACTATAATGGCTCATTCGCTGCAGAAACTCCAAAAAAAGGAGGTATAGCTATGATATCACAGTCAGGAGCTATGCTTACTGCGATGATGGATCTCAGTATGAATGAATCATATGGATTCTCCTGTAATATAAGTTTGGGTAATAAAGCAGATTTAGGGGCTGTAGATTTTATAGATTATCTAGCTAATGATCAAAATACAAAAGTTATTTTATGTTATTTAGAAAGTATTAAGGATGGTGATAGATTCCTTGAAGTTTTACCAAAAGCAACAAGAAAAAAACCAATTATAATGTTAAAATCTGGAATAAGTGAAGCTGGTGCCAGAGCTGCTTCAAGTCACACTGGTGCTTTAGCAGGAGCAGACATTGCTTATGATTTAGCTTTTGAGAAATGTGGAGTAATCAGAGCAAAAACGATTGAAGATTTATTTGATTATGGTGAAGCTTTTCTTTATCAGCCAATTCCTAAAACAAATTCTTTTGCGATTATTACAAATGCCGGAGGACCAGGGATCATAGCTACAGACGCTTTTGAACGTGAAGGTTTGAAATTTTCAAGTTTTTCAGAACCAATTCTTCATTCTTTAAGAGAAAATTTGCCTTTAGAAGCAGCAATCTTTAACCCAATTGATATTGTAGGAGATGCTACACCAAATAGATATGAATTTACAATTAAAACTGTTTTTGGCCTAAATTCTGGACAAAATTTTAACGATATAACAACAGAAGGAGCCTTAATAATTTTAACTCCCCAGGCTCAAACTAAACCTACTGAAGTTGCAAAACTAATTCATAATATTTCATCAAAATATTTAGAAACCAAACCAATCGTATGTTCGTTTATTGGAGGAAAAAATATTTTTGAGGGGAGAGAATATTTAAAACAAAATCATATTCCATGTTATCATTTTCCAGATAGAGCTGCTCATTCATTAAAAACCTTAACAAAGCGAAGTAATTATTTAACAACTACTCCATTAAATCAATTAGAAATTCCTTCATTTAAAGTAAACAAAAAACGAGTAAAAGAAATCTTCTCTAATGTTCGAAAAGATGACAGAATGGTTTTATTAAGTTATGAAACAAGTGAGGTTTTTGATTGTTATGGAATAAAATCCCCCAAATCCCGATTAGCTCAAACCCCCCAACAAGCTATGAAATTACAATCTGAAATTGGTAAATCTGTAATGAAAATAGTAAGTCCACATATTATACATAAAACGGATGTTGGGGGAATTCTATTAAATATTGAAACCGAACAAGATGCCTTTGAAGCTTATATACAAATAGTGAATAACGCTAAAAAATTTGGTCCACAGAATGCTAAAATTTACGGGGTAGAAGTCCAAGAGATGATTGATTTTAAATCGCAAGAAAAGATAAATGAGATAATCATTGGTATGTCTCAAGATCCTGGTTTTGGACCTATCCTTATGTTCGGAACGGGAGGAATATATGCTAATTTTATGAAAGATGTATCATTTGCATTAGCATATAAATATACAAGAGAAGATGCTAAGCTACAAATTGAAAATACTAAAATATTCAGCCTTTTACAGGGAGTAAGAGGTGAACCTGCCTCAGATATTGTGGCAATCATAGATGTAATGCTTAGACTTTCTCAACTTGTAAATGATTTTCCGGAGATAGTTGAATTAGATATTAATCCTCTTCTTGCTTTTGTGAGAGGATATAGTGCTGTGGATATAAAAATTACCATAAGAAGATAAAAAATAATTAAGTAAAAATTAAAATAATAATAATAATAATAAGGAAGGAAAAAAAAAAGGGAAGAAAATGGTAGAAATATTTTATTTAAGCTCTTTACGAGAACATGCTGGAAAAAGCTTTCTTTCTATAGGATTCATTCAAAAATTAAAAAAGGAAAGGAAAAAGTTTGTTTATTTCAAACCTATTGGTATTCCTAAAAGTGCCTTTACAAATAAAGCAGATCCAGATGTTGGATTTATTTTAAATACTATTTACCAAACAGATTTTCCATATGACTATATCTCACCTGTTTCTATTCCAGATTCCTATTACGTTGATTTGATTAATGCCGATAAAAAAGAAGAATTTATGCAAAAAATAAAAAATACTTATGATAAAATTACTAAGGAAGTAGATTATGTTATTATTGAAGGTAATCCAAGTCTTAGGAAATTCATTAGAGTGGGACT
Source organism: Promethearchaeia archaeon (assembly GCA_029856155.1). Taxonomy (GTDB): domain Archaea; phylum Asgardarchaeota; class Lokiarchaeia; order Sigyniarchaeales; family SOKP01; genus Loki-b32. Next base: position 15,790 of record JAHQWL010000033.1, on the reverse strand, counting down.
TGATGATGTGAGTATTGCAAAGACTCTTGGTATAAATGAGTTGATATATGTTTCTACAGAATCGTCAGATCATTGCATAGATAATATATTTTTTACGAAAAATTACTTTGAGTTCCGTAATATTGGTATTAAAGGTATTTTATTTAATAAAATAGATTATGAATACGTTGCAAGAATTAAAGAGCTTACAGAAGACCATATAAATAGATATGATATACCTGTATTAGGAATAATAGAAAAAAGTATAGAGTTATTTTCACCTCGCGTAAATGAAATCGTAGCCCAAATTGGTGGAGAATTAATAAATGAACAAGCTTCTTCTGGATTAAATAATTTAGTGGAAACTTTCCTTATTGGTGCTATGAATGCACAGTCAGCGTTAAAGTATTTAAGGCAAATTAAACGAGCAGCATTTATTACAGGGGGCGACAGAACGGATTTAGCCATGGCAGCATTAGCGCAAGATGTTTCAGTATTGATACTAACAGGTTTCATTCAACCTGATATAGGGGTAATTACAGCAGCTAATGCTAAAGGGATACCAATTATCTTAAGCCCTTCTGACACATATACTACTATGAGAAATTTAGAGCGGTTAAAACCAGGTATACAGGAAGATGAAATAGAAAAAGTTTTAGAATTAATGGAAAAAGATATGAATTGGGATCTATTATTATAGATCTATTATTATAAATTTTTTCATTGTATATTTTTCAATATATTTCATGCAAACGATATATATTAAATTGATTTAGCATACGGGAATAAATATAATTTGGCAAAGAGTTAGAGATATTTCTTATGCGAACCGTGAAATCGCTGCTTTAGCATCTGAAGTTACTAAGAGTGGGAAAATAATTTATTATCCAAATATTAGAGACCTTGTTATAAATGATTTTCAAACACCATGATAAATTTCCAAACCATTAACAGATGCTTCTTTTGATGGAAAAAACTTTTAGCAAATTGATTCTAATTAGTGAATTTAAATTTATTTGAAATATTTTTTATAATCAAATTATAAAGATTTAATTTATACTATTTAGTTTTGAGAGAAAAATGATAATAGGAATTCCTAAAGAAATAAAGCTTGGAGAAGGAAGAGTAAGCCTTACTCCATATAATGTTGAAGAACTTATACATTTAGGCCATAATATTATTACGGAACGCAATGCAGGAAAAAACGCAGGATTTAATGATGAAGAATACATAAAAGCAGGTGCTAAAATTTATGAAAATAAAAAGCAGATCTATTCAAACTCAGACATACTTGTTAAAGTAAAAGAACCTATTTTAGAAGAATTAAATTATTTTAATCCTGGACCAATATTATTTTCTTTCCTCCACTTATCTGCAATTAAAGAATTAACAGATGTTTTTATGAGAGGTAAATCAACTGCAATTGCATTTGAATCAGTTGAATTGGATAATGGTCATTTACCAATTTTAATACCTATGTCTGAAGTTGCGGGAAGAATGGCATTAATTAAGGGAGCTAATTTGCTTACAATACATAATAAAGGTAAAGGTGTTTTATTAGGAGGAGTTGCTGGAGTTTATAGGGGTAGAGTTACTATATTAGGTGGAGGCACTGCAGGTTTAAGTGCTGCATTGGCAGGTTATGGTTTAGGAGCTAATGTAACAATTCTAGAAAAAAGTATAACACGAATTAGATATTTAAAAGACATTTTACCTAAAGGAATTAATATCTTTGTGTCAAATATAAGAAATATAAGAAATAATGTTAAAGAATCAGATATTCTGATAGGAACAGTTTTAATTCCAAACGCAAAAGCACCTAGGATAGTTACAAGAGAAATGGTTAGATCCATGAAACCGGGGGCTGTAATTGTAGATGTTTCAATAGACCAAGGTGGTTGTATTGAAACTAGTAGAGCTACAACTCATGAAGATCCAACTTACATTGTTGAGGATATAATTCATTATTGTGTATCAAATATGCCTGGAGCGTATCCAAGGACCGCTACTGAAGCACTTTCTGAAAGTTTGTTTCCATATCTATTAAATTTAATATCTGATGATGATATTATAGAAGTACTAAAAAAAAATCCCCCATTAAGAAGAGGTGTAAATCTTCTAAAAGGAGCTATAACAATAAAGGAAATTGCTGAGACTTTCAATTATCCGTATGAGCCTATAGAATCTCTTCTATAGCTATTTATAGCTCTAAATAAATTTTTTATCTAGAACTTATTTTATCAAATATAAAGAAGAGATTACTCATATACTCGTTTAATGAAAGTTGAGGGTATAACTTGTGTTAAACCTTATGGAGCCTTGTATTTATTTCAAAAATTAGATTTAAACGAATTTAAAGATTAAAAAGATAACTAAGAGTTTAGAATGGATCTTTTTAAAACTACAGGAATTTGTGGTGTTTATAGTTTTGGATTTGTAGATTTTGGAAAATATTATTTTCGATTTATATTTTTGACGAAAAAGGAGATTTTAAAGGTATATTATGATTTACTTGAAAGTTTTTTTAACTAAAACTCATTAATATTACTTGTAATACTAAAATATTATATTTAAGATGATTAATTAAATGAAATCAGAACGAGAAATAAAAGATGAAAGAATAGCAATTTATTTTGATATAATTTGTGGTCTTCTATCATCAGTTTTAGCATTAACGGGATTAGCTGTTGCTGCGATTTCGAATAGGATTTTTAGTATGGGATGGTTCGCAGTTAGTATTACATTTTGGACGGCTTATTTATTGTTTTCTTTTTTTTTAATAGGTTTAGGGATTTATACATGGAAAATGAACAAAAATTATGATATAAAAAAGCCAAAAAAAGAATTAAAACCACCTATAATATAATAATATTACCTATCTGGTGCTTTTCTACCTAACCATTTTTCATAGAAAGTATCAATATCAGGTAGAAAGTTAAATATTGTTGGATAACCAGGAGGTACAGCTTCAACATCCAAGAGTGTAAAACATCCTGGACATAAATATTCTCTTAATTCTATCCATTCTGGGTCACTACCCATATCTCTAGGATAAAGCTCCTCAATTTCTTCAAACGTTTCTCTTACTCTAATGCGACATTTAGTTTTCCAATTCTCTCTATAATCTCCAAATTCATGTCCACAATCACATTTTACAATTCTCTCTCCTTCTTTCGAGACGATTTGAAGGTGTTCATGTAGGGGTAATATTATCTTTTCTTTCCATGGCATACGTTTTTGTAATATTTCTATAATCAAATCGAATCTATTGGAATCTTTTCTTCCGCTAATTATTGGTTTCAGTTCATCCCATAGTAATTTTCCATCAATCATTCTTTCCAATGTTTTTCTATCATAAGATACCATTTATTTCACCTCCATTTTAAAACCTTCAGGTAATTTCCAGAATTTTTTAAATTCCTTAGCCCAATTATTTGACAATTTGAGACTTTCTGTAACCATTAATTTAACAGGTTCACTTAATTTATTTTCAGTTATTTTTTTTTTCTCTTTTTCCCAATATTCTTCAAAAGTCATTGACTTTTCTTTTCTCTCTTTTTTTAAATTTTCTTTATATTTCTTAGTAGCTATTTCATCAATCTCCCATTCTTTCTTTATCTCACTATAATTAGCAATTACTCCATAGACATTTTTAACAATATCCTTTGTATAAAAACCATTGTCAAGGTCTTCTTTTACATGCTCGATATCTCGCTCTAGAGGATCTCCATATCCAGGACCACCACTCAAGAAATAATAGAAAATATCATAGTTCTCTAAAGTAATTGGATAAATACTACAATAAGGTTTTCGTGTTATATCCCCCTTTATTAGTCGTTCAAATTCACCATTAGTAGGATCAGGGTCTCCAAGTGGATATTTACTTTGATTTTTAATGATCTCTTCCATATTCGTATTTTTTGCATATAATCGATATCCAGTTGCATTAGGATATCCTCCATGCATTCCTCCAGCTCCATGGAATACCAATCCTTCTCTAGCTCCAAAAAAGTCCACATCTTTCGAATAAGCTACCATCCCTACACCTTCATAATTTGCTCCTCCTCTGTATTTACCATGCCCAGATAAATTGGGTTTAACTCGTCTTGATAGATAAGGTACACCACCTTGAAATAATTCCCATGTTTCGACATCACCAAGGTCTGATTCAGGATTCCACATTGCATATCCCCAATTTAAACCATCTCGAACAGCACTTGCACCAAAACCTTGACCACTAATTTCAAAAGTCGACAAGGACCATCGTTGTCCCATTAATGGTCCATCCGAATATATTCCGCCACCTTGAATAGCATCTCCAGTAAAAGGATATCCTGAAACGACCTCCTCTCTATATCCCCGAGAAAATAACCCATAAGAGATACACTTCATCATTCCAGTATAAGCAGGAATTAAATTACCCCATGGAGCTTGGTATGATAAGTAGATATCACCTGGATTGCACCATGACCCTAGAGGATATTCTTTCTCTACAGCAAAGTATGCACCATCATTTACTTTATCTGCATAAATTAGTATTTGCGTTAAAAGAACCCATTGACCTCCCTCCATAGCGCCTTTATCTGCATTCATACAATTAGGACCAGGACCACTTGCTCCATCAAAAGAAAGAGACATTTTACCATCTTGTTTAATAATGATCTCCATTGGTTGGTTTGAAATTTTATTCATTCTAGCTCTTGGTTGCCATGCTTCTTCTTTCTGTGGCATATCCATAAAAGCAGCAGCTCTATATCTGCCAGGGATCAACCGTTCTTTTACTCTTTCTTGAAAAACTAGGCGACCTTCTTCGATTGCTTCTCGAATAAATTGCTTGTAGTAGTCTAATCCTTCTCGTTCAATGAATTCCAATAATGCATCACGAATCATTAAATTTCCAGCAAGTCTACATTTTTCATCCAACTCCCAGTACATAGGAGTTCTAACAGATCTTTTTGCACTAATCATATGATCCTTCCAAATTTTATCATTTGAACCAATTTTTCTACAAGTATAATATACTCCATCATCAAATCTTTGCATGGCAGGAACTAAATCATGTCCAGGTGTTATTCCTCCACAATCAATTTGATGAGTTACTCCACCTGCCCACCCCACCAAATTATTTTCCCAAAAAATAGGTAATAATGTTTGAACATCAGTAGTATGAACATTTCCGCATGCAGGATCATTATTGAGAAAAATATCTCCTGGATTGATACCTGGATCATCTTCATATTCTTCTCGAATCATAAATTTGATAGCCTCACTCATAGTATGGACATGGACTAAAATTCCAGTTGAAACAACTATAGAATCGCCCTCAGGAGTATATAACGCAAAACATAATTCTCCAATCTCGGTAACGATTGGAGAAGCAGCTACATGTAATGCCGTTTCTCTTGCAGATACGAGTGCTCCCCTCAATGCAGCATAATTACGTTCAAATCTAAAAGGATCCTCTTCTTTTAATGATAATTTTTCAAGAGCATAATATCGCCCCGATTTTTCAAACAAATTTTCACTTTCTTCTAACATAGTTTTTAATGTCTTACCATTCCACCCAAGTTTTTTGTCCATTATGATTTTACCTCCATATGGAATATTCTATGATTATCAATTTTAACTTTATAACCTGGAGGGACGACTAGAGTTGTAGCTGGTGCTTCAACAATCGCAGGCCCTTGTATAACATTCCCTGAATTAAGTAAAGCCATCTCCCATATTGAAGCTCCATGCCAATTATTTTCCCAATAAATATCCCTTGTTCCTTTAGATGCGATGATATTTGGTTCTTCTTTACCCATTTTATGTTCAGGTAACTTGGGTTTAGGTACTGGTACTATTCCTGTACCGATACATTTAGTTACATGATAACCTAACTCCGGGCTTTTAGTTCCCCTTTTAAAAATTTGTTCAAAAAGATCATCATAACGATGAGTAATATCCTCTAGCTCAGTTGAATCATATCTTTGAAGTTCAGATGAATAATCAATAGTTAATTCTTCTACTGGAGATTGGACTTCTAGATCATCTAACATTCCGAAATATTGTAGACGTAGAGATGGTTTGAAAATCATTTCACTAGGATCTCTTCCTTCAGCCTCAAATTCTTTGATTATACTATTTTTTAATTCATTCCAAGTTGAGCTAAGTATAGAAGCAACAAAACCTATCATACTTCCATCTGGTGGTATAACTAAATCTACCGATTTTTCATGTCTATATGAATGGTCTGCACAGGCACATCCAAAAGCGGAGAATGCAGGAGCCCATTCTGGTATCAATATATTCTGAAAGTTTAAACCTCTTGAATATCCCGCTACGTGTAAAGGACCTCCCCCACCAAATGATATTAATGTGTAATTTTCGGGTCTAAATCCTAATCCTTGGATCATTCCATTGAGATGGTTTTTCATATTAATCTCAATGAGATCTAAAGCACCTCGAGCTGTGTCATAAGGATCTGCTTTAAAAGGTTCTGCCAGTTGTTCTCTAATAAATTTAAAAGCTCGATCCTTATTCAATAAAATTTTACCACCTAGAAAATACTCTGGATTAAGATATCCCAATATTAAACTACAATCTGTCATTGTAACGGTTTCTACATCAGATTCTTCATTACAAACACCTATTTTATAACCAGCACTTTCAGGACCAAATTCCAACCGCCCTGAAATTTCGTTGTATTTTACGTACATACCTGTCCCAGCGCCTATTGAATCTAAAGCGATCATAGGGATATTTAAAATAAATCTCCCCATAGAACTCTCCCATTTAGTTGGTACATATCTTTCCATCACTAAACCTACATCAAAACTAGTGCCACCAACATCAGAGGAAACTAAATTTTTTATTCCATATTCCCTAGCAATAAATTGAGTTCCAATCATTCCACCAATTGGACCTGAAACCATAGTTGGTATAAGAGTTTTATGATAAGGAGATATTGTTCCCCCATATGTTGTAAGGATTCTTAAGGGAGCAGAAATGCCCTTCTGTTTCATTGTTTTAGCAATTTTTATTAATTGTTTTCTTGAAGGTTCAGCAGCATATTGTTCAATAATAAGAGCATTTAATCTTGGAGTTTCACCTCTCACAGGGTTGTGTTCACATGATAAAATAATAGGAATCTCTTTTCCTTTTTCCTTCATTATCTTTTCAGCTATCATTTTTACTTGTAATTCATGGCTAGAATTCATGTATGAACAAAGCAAACATACACAAATACTGTCTACATTCATATCAAGTAATTCTTCAACAGCTTTCTTAGCTTCCTCTTTGTAAAGAGGTATCAATTCATCTCCCCAGAAATTTATTCTCCCACGAACACCTTTAATTTGTTTTCTTGGTATTAATGGTTCTGGATGTTCGTGTTCTCTAGCATGTAAACGCCCTCCATAGTCTAAATAGATCCAACATTGTAAAGCTCGACCAAGTCTATGCAAATCCTCAAATCCCGCATTAACAATTACCCCTATGTTACTATTACCTTGTCGCTCTAAAAGTCTATTTACCATAGCAGTACCAGAATACACTAATGCCTCTATAGAATGACCAGATACTCCTATAGAAGTATTCCATTGTTGCAATGCATCTCCAACAGAATTTAAGATACCCTCAGATTCGTTATCTGGTGTTGTTTGAGCTTTTCCTACGATAAAATCTCCTCCCTCATCAATTATAAAAGTATCTGACATTGTTCCTCCTGTATCAAAAGCCATAGCCACTAGTTTTTTTGATTTCGACATAAAATTTCACCTATTTTTAAAATTATAATATGACAATTCTAATACTCGTTTAAATTATTTAAGGATATAATTTTTATAAATATAAAAATAAGATGAAAAATTAGGTTAATTATGATTAATACTTTTTATAAAAAATTAGCAAAAATAGCAATTAATCATGCTGTTAACGTAAAGAAGGGAGAGAGAATCTTCATTACAGGTCCTGCTTTAGCAGAAGAGCTTTTTCAAGCTATGTATATCGAAATTATCAAAGCTGGAGGTCATCCTCTTCTTAATGTTCAAATTGAAGGAATTCAAGAATTAAGATTGAAATACTCATCTGAAGAACAATTACTTTATATAGATCCTATTCAAAAATCGATTATGAAAGAATTTGATTCATATATTGTAATATCTGGAGATTATAATACCCGTAAAATGAGTTTAGTTGATCCAAAATTAATAACAAAAGTTCAAGGATCACCCGCTAATAGAGAGCTTTGGGGCATCTTGATGGAAAGAATGGGTAAAAAAGAATTAAAATATCTTCTATTACCATTTCCATGCAATTCATTTGCCCAAGAAGCTAATATGGATTTATTCTCTTATTTTGAGTTTATAAAGAAAGCATTATTCCTAGATCAAGAAGACCCCGTTAAAGAATGGCTAGCGATGGAGAAAAAACAGGATGAAATCTGTAAACACTTAAAAGATACTGAGAAAATTCAAATAATTGGTGAAGATACTGATTTAACAATGTCTGTTAAAGGGAGACTTTGGCTAAATGATTGTGGTCATATTAATTTACCTGCTGGTGAGATATATACTGCACCGATTGAGAATTCTGTAAGTGGTCATATTCGGTTTACATATCCTGGCATATATCAGGGTAAAGAAATCCAGAATATATATTTAGAGTTCAAGGATGGAAAAGTAATAGAATCCACAGCAGATAAGGGCGAAGAATTATTAATTGAATTATTAAAAATTGAAAATGCTGATATATTGGGTGAATTTGCTATTGGAACTAATTATGGTATAACTCAATTTACGAAAAATATGCTTTTCGATGAAAAATTGGGAGGGCCAATTCATTGTGCCCTTGGATCTGGAATTGAGGAAGCAGGTTCAAAAAATAAATGTGGGATACATTGGGATATTTTGAAAGATATGAAACTAAAAGGTTCAAAAATATTAGCTGATGATAAAGTTATCTATGAAGAAGGAAAGTGGAAAATCTAAAACCTTTTCTCTTTTTTTAGCTATATTCAATACTAAAAGCATTCTGATATATCTAGTTTTATAATCGTTTCTAGTAAATTTGATTGATAATCTCTTTTTGTAAATTTCTCACAGAAGGTTTAATTAAAATCTTTTTTGTCGTCATTTTTTAATAAATTCTTGTTTTTTTGAATTGAAATGATATCCATATATTATACTGGAAGATAAAATAGCTGGAAGATTTAATATTAAGATACTATAAATTTTTTTACACACAAAATATTTTCATTCGAGAATTAAGATTTGTATGTACTTTGGGTTGAATAAATATAATATATAATAAATTTGTGCGAAATATCAGAACAAAAAATCAATTAAATAAGTGAGCTTAAAAATAAGTTTTAAGTTTAAATAATTAGAATAAAAAAAAACCTAGGGAAAGATGAAGATCAACATTAATAGCGATGATTTGGAAATAGAGTGTTATTTGAAAATTATTGATTTTTTCCAAAAAGAGAAAATTAGCCAAGAGGAGACAGAAATTTGGAAAAGTAAGTCTATAATAGAGCTTATGAAATATCTTGAACGTACTCATAATCGGACTTTAGTAACAAATGCCCTCATTTTATTATTATCTCTATTTAAGGATATCCCTCCTGATACTTACAATAATCGTGGTGTCAACATAAATCGAATCTCAGAAAGAGATAAAAGATCTATTATTGAAGATTTAAAAGAAGAATTCTTGCCGAATTAAATAACAATTTTTGACCTAATTCTTCAAAAATCTATTTTAAAAAATTTAAAACAATCATTTAAATTTATGAAACTTTATTTTTATTACATAATCGGATTTATTAATATCTTTTTATAAGGGGATTTTTTTGTACAGAGGTATTTTAAACGGTATTTTTAAAAAGAAGGCTAATAAGTTAAAATTAATAGCTTGCATTTTCTTTTTGACTTTATTATTTAATATCTGTTCAATTTTCATTCCAAGACTAACTCATAATTGTATCAATAACTCTTTAGATACTTTTGAATTTTATAATCCAACATTGAAAAATGCTAATGAAGAATCATATTTTTTTCAAGGAACTGAACCTCCTCTAAATATAACTGATTATGGTAATCTCTATAATAAAAATCATCACATCTCTTTAGAAAATCAAGAAAAGCTGAATGTTACGTATAATTTAGATGACGTTCATGATTGGGAAGCATCAAAAATAGAAACATCGATAAAAAATATTCAAGACAAACGAAATTGGATAAATAATTCGGGATTTTTCTCACCTATAATATATAGAGTATATGAAAATTATAGCACGTATCCCCATTATGACACGAGTCATAGTGTAAATTGGAATAACCCTGGTCCTGATGTTGATAATGAAATAACTGTTCCTGGAGCCAATTTTATCCGAGTTCATTTTCGAAAAGTAGCATTTGAACCCGATTTTGATTTCTTATATATTTGTAATGGTTCATATTATATTTATTATATAAATTCAAGTGGAGATAATGATTTTTATTCTCCATGGATTCACGGAGATACGATTGCATTTTTATATGAATCAGATGGGTCAATCGAATATTTTGGATATGAAATAGATTATTATGAATATGTGAATTCTACGTCAAATTGGGACATTAATTCTAATGAGTGGGGATTCAAATATCAATCTGTTAGTGGAGGTGTGGGAGAATCAGATGGCTTTAATTATCATGGAACAGCTGAAGTAAAGAACACAACTGCAATGTTTGTAGCATTAATGGGAGCACATGATCCTGACACACCAGACGTATTTAGTTATGATACAGGTGCTTTCTCAGAAGTTTATCAAAACTTTACAATTCCAAGTGGACCTGTTGTTGAAGCTTATTTAAGTTTCGATTATTATTGCCAATATGCTCTACCTACCAATGATCATTACTTTTACGTTAAATTAAATGATCAAAAAATATTTTCTAAAGGAATGTTAGACGTTACGGAATTAGGAAAAAGAAAATGGCTCACTTCAGGTAGACGTTTTACAGACTCATGGGATAATCTTACTAAAATATTTAATAAAAATATTTACCAACAAGAATTTAATATTTCATTAGGATTTATGATCGGAGCAGGTTATACATATACAGGAGTAACTAATGAAGGACTAATGAATATAATTTATTTCGATAATATTTCTCTCACAGTAACTACAATGGCAAATTCATCCCAGAGTGGTATCGATTTAAAAATAAATGGTAATAATTTTGGTGATCAAGAAGTTTGGGGATATTCGAATAAAACTCTAAAACACACGTGGGATTCTAATCCAATAATCCTTACTCTAAATTGTTCTTCACCTTATTTAATATTTGACATGAATACTACAATTTATGGAAATCACAAAACAATTTCAGCGGTAAATCAACAAGGCATAGAAGGTGTAAATTATAAAATACTAAATAATGGTACTATATATTGGGAATTTTATCACAATTTATATGTACCAGTTGAATATTCTGATAACAATTTTATAATTGAAAAACCATTGGAATGGGAATTTTTAAATGTAAAAGATTCAACCTTACAAAACATTCCATTTGAGAAAGGAAAAGTAGGAGATTCCTACTTAAAGATTAATAAAACTTATGCTATTTTTCCAGGATGGTGGTATTTTAAAGCTTCTTCACCAAATTATTTAAATTCTTCTAATACAAAATTATTTAAAGAAAATCAATGGATTGAAACTGCTAACTTCAGTACGGGAGAGTCTACTCAAATAACAACTTTGCTAAATTATAAGACTAGAATACCAAATGATATTGGAGAAATACATCTCACAATTTATCATCCTAATGGAACAATTTTCTTTACAGAGAGTAAATCTCCTGTGAATGGAAATGTTACTTTTTCAGAAATTACTTTTGGTGCAATTAATACAACTGGAGGTCTTTATGAATACACTCTATTTTGGAGTAATGGTACAGCATTAGGAGGTTTAAAATCAAGTTTCATTGTTAATCATCAAAGTTCACTAATATTATTACAACCTAAAGATGCTATTTCAGATTTAATTACAGAAGCATTTTTTGGCGATCTTATTCCATTAAGGATTCAATTAATGGATTTTGAAAATAATAAACAAATCTCCAATGCGCTTATTACTTACAATTTATCGACTGAATTAATAAGGTTTGAAGAAGTATCTTTAGGAATCTATGATACAATTTTGAATTCTTCTCAATTAGGACAAAATGGTTTTTATGAGATATTAATTAGTTGTTCTAAGATTGGATTTAAAACCTATAATATGACATTAAAAATCATATTATTAGAAGAAACTAACTTATTACGTTTAGATTCAGAATATTATATTGAATTAAATGATAACGGTACGATTAAGTATAGCTATACAGATTCTATAGGGGATGGTATTTTAGGAGCGAAAGTAAATGTAAACATTGACACTAAATATTATAATATAATCGACCATTTTGATGGAAATTATACAATCGAATTTGATACTTCATATATTAATGATTTGGGAACATATCAAATAAAATTGAATTTCTCGGCTCTAGCTTTTGAAATTCAGAACGCAATCTTTCAATTTGAGATAATTGAACAATCTGTAAATATCTCTGTTTATATTAATTCTCAAAAGATCCAAGAGAACTCACTAATTGAGGCTGTCTTTAAAGAAGATGTAAATATCTCCATAAGGATCTTTGGTAATATTGATAATTCTTATCTCACAGGTGGGAATGTTACTTGGAATTCTAATTATTATCGCAAAAATATTATCGAAGGGGGAAATGCTTGGTTTAATGATACAATTCCGATAACTAGTACAAATTTTACTGCAGGATTAAATTTTGTATATATCAAGTTTGAGCAAGAAAATTATCAAATTACGAATTTTGGATTCCAGGTACTCATTAGTGAACAAAATGTCAATATCTCAGTTTATATTAATTCTCAAAAAATCCAAGAAAACTCTTTAATTGAAGTTATGTTCAAAGAAGATATCGATGTATCTGTTAGAATTTTCGGTCAGACTGATAGCAAATATCTTACAGGTGGAAATATTACTTGGAATTCTAATTATTATTACAAGATTATTATCGAAGGGGGAAATGCTTGGTTTAATGATACAATTCCGATAACTAGTACAAATTTTACTGCAGGATTAAATTTTGTATATATCAGATTTGAACAAGAGAATTATCAGATAAAGAACTTTGGATTTCAGTTGTTAATCAGTGCGCAAACTGTTAATATATCAACATTAGTTAATGGTAAAGAGATTGCTGAGTATTCTATTAAAGAATTAACTTTCAAGGAAGAGGTAAATATTTCTGCTAGAGTATATGCTAACGGTGAAAAAGTCTATTTATCAGGAGCAAATGTTACATTTATTAAGGATAATTTTAATAAGGAGTTAAAAGAAACAACAGTTTTATGGTATAATACTTCAATTGAGATTTCTGGTTCATATTTTAATCCGGGTATTAATTACGTTTATTTAAAATTTGAATTAGAAAATTATACTACTGATATATTTTCGTTTCAATTTTTAATTAGTGCTCAAAAAATAAATTTGACTGTACTGATAGATTCAGAGAAGGTAACTGAAAATTATCTATTAGAATTAGACTTTAATGATGATTTTTCAATTTCAGCCCAAAGTTTGGCAACCTCAGAAATGGTTTATTTAGCAGATGGTTTAATGACTTTTGTTGCCAGTGATTACGAAAAAAACTGTACTGGTTATGCAAATTATTGGTATAACACTTCAATTTCTTGTTCACCTACTATTTTTTCATTAGGAGTTAATTATGTTTATTTGAGATTTCAAAAGGAGAATTACTCAACGACGGTTTTTTCATTTCAAATACTAATCACTCAAATCGGACTTCGCTTGAATCCTATTGGTTTTGAGGATTCAATTGAAACAGAAATCGGAGAAACTATTAATATTCAGATACAATTATTGGACCCAAAAACAAATATTTCTATAGAACATGCTTATATAAGTTATTCATGGGAATATGGAATAGGTACATTAAATGAAACAACATCTGAATTATATCAAGTCCTTATTGATTTGCCCGACAATTTACAAGGTAATTTTAAATTTAATCTTATAATTACTCCTGAAAATTCAATATATAAGACTCTACAATATTCTTTTATCGTTGTTATTGCAGAACCTACTGTGAATGGATCAGGACTCCCTAATTATTTACTATGGATTATCATAGGTGTATTATTAATTGTTGCTAGTGCTCTCGGAGCTTTAAGTTTAAGATCCTATGTATTCTTACCAAGAAGACGTAGAAAAGAAGCTGAGTTACTCTCGAAAACTCAAAGATTTAAAGATCTCAAAAATATTCAAGCTATTGTAGTAGTTCATAAGTTAAGTGGGATCCCAATTTACTCGAAAAGTTATTCAATTCTTGAGAAACATAAAAAAGAACTTTTTTCAGGATTTATTCAAGCAATTACTACAATTGGTGAAGAATTTATTGATAAAGAGATTAATGAGCTAGAATCTACTGAACTTGATAAAGGGTATGGTATTGAAAAAATGATTGAATTAGATTTTAAGCAATTCTATTGTTTAATTGCCGATATTGAAGAAATTCGAACTGTTTTTATTTTGAAAGAACGTTCCTCTGAAAGATTGAAAAGTCAAATTTCTCATCTCATTTTAGCATTAAATCTAAAACTTTCTAATAAATTAGAAGATTGGGATGGATCTTTAGATGATTTTCAAATATTAGTTCCAGAAATATTGAATGAATATTTTGAGCTATATTACAAGGATTCATTTATATTATCGGAGGATATCAACCTCATTACTATGAAAAAAGAAAGAAAATTAACTAAGATGGAAATGCGAGTAATAAATGTTATTCAATCAATGTCAGAAGATAATAAAATTGCTGATCTAAATAATATAGTCGAATTAGTTAGCGAAGAAAATAAGGATTTAATTATCGAAGCAATTGAATCATTACTCAAACAAAAATTAATTATACCATTAAGTAATTAAATTACTTAATAAAAATTCAATTGTTATTATTTTTCACTTATTTTTTCTGTAAATGACATGAAAAAATTAAGATTTGCTTGCATTAGATGTGGTAACTGCTGTACTGATAAAAATACTTTAGTAACTTTAACATATTTAGATATTTTAAGAATTAAGAAAGGTTTAGATCTAGATATTGATGAAGTAGTTGATATATTAGGATTTTTTATTTTTGAAAAATCATTAACTAATGAAGATAAAAAAAGAATGATTATTACTCCTATAGAAACAGAACAAGGTTTAGCTTTTGTTGGCCTTCTCAAAAACAGTCTGGGGGGTTGTTATTTTTATAGTTCAGAAAAAAAGAAATGTTTAATTTATAACTTAAGGCCGATGTTTTGTCGAACGTTCCCATTTTCATTTAAAGTTTTAGAGGAGAAGAAAGGCGAAACTAATAATTTAATAAATATATTTTACACTGAAAAGGGAAAACAATATTGTCCCGGAATTAATAATGAAGCACCTCTAATTGATACAAAATATTGGATTCAGTTAGGTAAAAACACTTTGAATGATCTGAAAAATAATCATGAGGTAATAATAAAATGGAATGAATCGGTTAAAAAAGGGAAAGTGATACCTACTGTGAAAAAGTTTCTTCTCACTATTTTCGAATTAACTGAGAAATAATAATAATTTTAATTTTGACTAAGTTTTTCAAATCCTGTTTTTATTGAGTTGAAACCTAATACTAGTTAAAATAATTCACTAATTTTAGATAGACGGATATTGAGAGCTAGCTAATAATGCCCAATATAATATCTCTAACTC